>NZ_JBIDBB010000009.1:0-310474 GCF_043202775.1 Glycomyces sp. NPDC048151
GACATTCCTGCACTGGTATAACCATCACCGCGCGCACACCGCACTCGGAGGCCAAACCCCAGCAGACCGCGTCCACAACCTCCCCGGACAGAACACCTAACCCCCACCCACCCAGGGGAAAGGAAGGCCCCCAGCGTCGCGCGAGGGTGTGACAATTCCGGGGCCCGCAGCGCGCTGCGGGCCCCCTTTTTCATCTGTTCGGGGGACCAAGCGTGAGCCTGAATCGGATCGCGGCGCTCGTGTCCTCTTGGCTGGGAGCTTCGGCCGGATCCGAAATGCGGTGCTCGCACCCCTCATGCCGGAAGTTCTGGCCGGACTCAGACCGCGACTGTCTGTGTCGCCGCTCAGGCGGGATAGGTCCGGATCTCGGAGGCCTTGACCGTCGCCCAGACCTCGCGGCCCGGGCCGAGCCGGAGCTGCGCGGCGGCGGCCGGAGTCACGTCGGCGGCGGCCTTGAGCGGGCCGTCGAGCTGGACGCGGAGGTTGTCGCCGTGGCGGTGGACCCCCGTAACCGTTGCGCGCCAAGTGTTCCGCGGGCTCCCGTCCGGCCGCTCCGGATACAGCGCGACCGCGCTCGGCGCGAACGCGGCGAACGCCGGGCCGTCGAGCGGATCCGCGGCGACGAGAACGATGGGCGCACCGAGACCGGAGCTCTCCGCGAGGGCCGTGCGGGCGCTGGCGGGACCGCCGCTTGGGAGACCCGCGGCGGCGAGGCCGCCGTCCGCCCGGTCGAGGCGGACTTGGCGGCCCTCCGCCGTTCCCCGGTACAGGTTGAGGCCGACGAGGCGCGCGATGTAGTCCGTGCGCGGGCGGGCCGTGACCGACTCGGCGTCGCCCTCCTGGACCGCGCGGCCGTCCTCGACCACGACGAGCCGGTCGGCGAGCATGAGCGCGTCCACCGGGTCGTGCGTCACAACGATCGCCGGGCCCGCGTGCCCCGCAAGGTGCCGGTGCAGCTCGGCCCGGGTGTCGAGCCGGGTGCGGGCGTCGAGCGCCGCCAGCGGCTCGTCGAGGAGCAGCAGCGCCGGATCGGTCGCGAGCGCCCGCGCCAGCGCCACCCGCTGCGCCTGCCCGCCCGAGAGCTGCCTCGGACGGCGCTTCCCGAAGTCTCCCAAGCCGACGCGGCCGAGCCAGTCCGCCGCGAGCGCCCGTGCCTCGACCCGCCCCATTCCTCGCCGCCGCGGCCCGAAGGCGACGTTGTCGATCGCCGTCAGATGCGGGAACAGCAGGTAGTCCTGGAACACGACCCCGATCCGCCGCGCCTCCGGTGCCACCCAGTGCTTCGTCCCCGGCCGGTCCAGGATCTCGCCGTTCAGTGCGATGTGGCCGTCCGAGAGCGCCTCCAGCCCGGCCAGCGCCCGCAGCGCCGTCGTCTTTCCGGCGCCGTTGGGGCCCAGGAGCGCCACGGTCTCGCCGGGCGCGACCCGCAGTTCCAGGTCGAGGCGGAACGTCCCGTGTCCGGCGGTGCCCCGCTCGACCACGAGGTGCGCGTCCAGGCCTTCGTGATCGTTCACGGCGCGGCCGTCCAGCGGTCGCGCAGCGACGCCAGCACGATCACCGACACCGCCAGCAGGATGACGCTGAGCACGATCGCGGCCTCCAGATCCGATTGCAGCGCAAGGTAGACCGCGAGCGGCATCGTCTGCGTCCGCCCCGGGAAGTTCCCCGCGAACGTGATCGTCGCCCCGAACTCGCCGAGCGCCCGCGCCCAGCACAGGACCGCGCCGGCGAGCACGCCCGGTGCGACCATCGGCAGCGTCACGTGCGTGAACACCGTCCACCGGCCCGCACCGAGCGTCGCCGCGGCCTCCTCGAACCTGACGTCGGCCCCGCGCAGCGCGCCCTCGACCGAGACCACCAGGAACGGCATCGACACGAACGTCATCGCCAGCACGACCGCCGTGGTGGAGAACGGGATCGTCACGTCGAACCGCTCGTGCAGCCACGACCCGACGATGCCGCTGCGGCCGAACACGAGCAGCAGCGCGACGCCGCCGACCACGGGCGGCAGCACGAGCGGGACGGTCACCAGCGCCCGCAGGACGCTCCGCCCCGGGAAGTCGCCGCGTGCGAGGAGCCACGCGATCGGGACGCCGAACAGCAGCGAGAGCACGGTCGCGATGCTCGCTGTGAGCAGCGAGAGCCGCAGGGCCGCGAGCATCTCCGGCTCCGCGAGCCGGGCCGGCAGCTCGGTCCAGGGGGTGCGCGCGAGCAGTCCGGCGAGCGGGAGGATGAGGAACGCCAGGCCGATCACGGCGGGCGCCAGGAGCGCGGCCGGGACGCGGCGGCGTCGGCGGCTTCGCTTGGCGGGCATGGCGTTCCTGGTGGTCACGGCCGCTGGAACCCTGCGGTTTCGAGGACGGACTGGGCGTCGTCGGCGAGGACGAACGCGGTGAACTCGGCGGCGAGGTCCGGGCTCGGAGCGTCGGTGAGCGCCGCGATCGGGTACGTGTTCAGGGCGGCGGCGGACTCGGGGAACTCGACGGCGTCGACCTCGTCGTCGGCGGCGATCGCGTCGGTGCGGTACACGAGCGCGGCGTCGACCTCGCCGAGCGTGAGTTTCTGCAGTGTGGACTTGACGTCGGCCTCGTACGTGACGGGGGTGAGCCCGGTGTCGCCCAGTGCGGTCTGCGCGGCGGCCCCGCACGGGACTTCCTCGGCGCACGCGGCGAAGTCGAGTCCGGCGAGGTCCGCGAGGCCGGTGACGCCGTCCGGGTTGCCTTCGGGGACGGCGATCACGAGCTGGTTCAGCGCGAACGCGGCGGGCGCGTCGGCGGCACCCGCCTCCACCACTTTGTCCATGTTGGACTCATCGGCGGAGGCGAACACGTCAGCCGGAGCCCCCTCGGTGATCTGCGCGGCCAGGTCGGAGGACCCGGCGAAGTTGAACTCCACGGTCACCCCGTCGTGCTCGGCCTCGAACCGGTCGCCGATCTCGGTGAAGGCCTCCGTGAGCGACGCGGCCGCGAACACGGTCACGGTGTCGCCTTCGGCCTCCTCGCCGGTGCCGCACGCGGCCAGCGAGGCGAGGCCGAGGAGGGCGGTCGCGGCGAGGGCTGCCTTGGCGCGCATGGAACTCCTTGGTGATGTGGGGGTCAGCGGTCCGCGCGTTCGACGACCACGTTCGTGGACTTCACCACCGCGGTCCCGAGCGATCCGACTTCGAGCCCGAGCTCGTCCACGGCCTCGCGGCTCATGAGCGACACGACCCGGAACGGCCCGACCTGCAGGTCGACCTGCGCCATCACCTGGTCCTTGGTGATCGCGGTGACGATGCCGCGCAACCGGTTCCGCGCCGAAGAGGTCCCCGACCCGGCGTCGGGCGCGCTGGCCCGCTCACGCGCGAACGCGGCCAGGTCGGCGCCAGAGACCGACCGGTGCCCCTGGTCGTCGCGGGACGCGGCGAGGCGCCCGGAGTCGATCCAGCGCCTGACCGTGTCGGCGGAGACCCCGAGCAGCTCGGCGGCCTCCCCGATGCGAAACGTCGTCACAGCCTCAGCTTAACCTCGCGGATGCGAGGATACACAGCCGATGCGGCTCGTATTCACCAGACTGTTACAGGGATCGGGTCGCAGAT
This sequence comes from Glycomyces sp. NPDC048151, assembly GCF_043202775.1. Taxonomy (NCBI): domain Bacteria; kingdom Bacillati; phylum Actinomycetota; class Actinomycetes; order Glycomycetales; family Glycomycetaceae; genus Glycomyces; species Glycomyces sp. NPDC048151. The sequence continues at coordinate 3,578 of NZ_JBIDBB010000009.1, forward strand.
GCGGGTCAGCCCCAGCCGAGCTGGTGGAGGCGGTCCTCCTCGATCCCGAAATGGTGGGCGATCTCGTGCACCACGGTCACCGCGACCTCGTCGACCACTTCCTCCGGCGTCGCGCACATCCGCAGCGTCGGCCCCCGGTAGATCGTGATCGTGTCGGGCAGGACCCCGCCGTACTCCCAGCCGCGGTCGGTCAGCGCCGTCCCCTGGTAGAGGCCCAGCAGCTCCTTGTCGGGCCCGTCGGGCTCCTCCTCGACGAGGATCACGACGTTGTCGAGCATCGCCATCAGCTCCTGCGGGACCGCGTCCAGCGCGTCCGACACCGCCGCCTCGAATTCCGCCTCGCCCATATCGACCGCCACACGCCCACAATATGCGCTCGGGGGCGGGGCGGGCAGGCCGGTAATCTGGTCGCGTGATTGATCTGCGTGCACTGCGAGACAACCCGGACGCCTACCGCGACAGCCAGCGCAAGAGGGGCGCCTCCGTCGAGGCCGTCGACGCCCTGCTCTCCGCCGACCGCGACCACCGCAGTGCCCTCCAGTCCTTCGAGACGCTCCGCGCCGAGCAGAAGGGCCTGGGCAAGCGGATCGCCGGCGCCGCCGCGGACGAGAAGCAGGCGCTGCTCGACCGCACCAAGACCCTCTCGGAGGAGGTCAAGGCCGCCGAGCTGAACGTGACCGCGACCGCCGCCGCGTTCGACGCGGCCGGGAAGTCGATCCCCAACCTGGTCGCCGAGGGCGCCCCGGAGGGCGGCGAGGACGACTACGTCGTGCTCCGCGAGGTCGGCGAGAAGAAGGTGTTCGAGGACGCGAAGGACCACCTGGAGCTCGGCACGTCGCTGGGCCTGATCGACACCGAGCGCGGTGCGAAGACCTCCGGCGCGCGCTTCTACTACCTCACCGGTGACGGCGCGCTGCTGCAGCTCGCGATGCTCAACCTCGCGATCATGCAGGCCGTCGAGACCGGGTTCACGCCGATGGTCCCGCCGGTGCTCGTGCGCCCGGAGGCCATGGAGGGCACCGGTTTCCTCGGCGAGCACGCCGACGAGATCTACTACCTCGAGCGCGACGAGATGTACCTCGTGGGCACGTCGGAGGTGCCGCTCGCGGCGTACCACTCGGGCGAGAACCTGGGCGAGCTGACGCAGCCGCGCCGCTACGCGGGCTGGTCGTCGTGCTTCCGCCGCGAGGCCGGGTCGTACGGCAAGGACACCAAGGGCATCATCCGGGTGCACCAGTTCGACAAGGTCGAGATGTTCTCGTTCTGCAGGCCCGAGGACGCCGAGGCCGAGCACGAGAAGCTCTTGTCCTATGAGGAGCGGATGCTGCAGAAGATGGAGCTGCCCTACCGGGTCATCGACGTGGCCGCGGGCGACCTCGGCAGCTCGGCTTCGCGGAAGTTCGACTGCGAGGCGTGGGTGCCCACGCAGGGGCGGTACCGCGAGCTCACCTCGACTTCGAACTGCACGACGTTCCAGGCGCGGCGCCTGAATGTGAAGTACCGCGACGAGGAGGGCAAGAACGCGGTGGCCGCGACCCTGAACGGGACGCTCGCGACCACGCGCTGGCTCGTGGCGATCCTCGAGAACCACCAGCAGCCGGACGGCTCGGTGGCGGTGCCGAAGGCGCTGCAGCCGTTCCTCGGCAAGGACGTGCTCGAGCCGAAGAAGTAGGCGCGAAACGTGAGCGGCCCGCCGACCGGAAGGTCGGCGGGCCGCGTTGTCTTGGCCGTACTGGTTCGGGCGTTTCCGGTTGATTCGGCGACCCGACCAACCTTTGGGCCCCCGGTCAATAACCCTGACACAGGGGTCCGACACTCACTCCTGCTCGGCGAGCTGCTCTTCGAGCCAGGCCTTGAGGACGAGTGCGTGGTTCACTTCTGTGTCCTTGGCGGCGTAGAGGAGGGTCACCGGGCCCGATCGTGCCGCCTCGAGGAGGGGTTCGGCGCGTTCGGGGTGGCCGTCGAGTTCGCTGCGGTAGCGGCCGGTGAACTCGTCGAAGCGGTCGGCCATGTGGCCGAACCAGATCCGCAGGTTCGGCGACGGCGCGGCGTCCTGCGCCCAGGTGACCCCGTCGAGGTCCTCCTTGCTGACGCCGCGCGGCCAGAGCCGGTCGACGAGGAAGACGGCCCCGGCCCGCTGCGGGTCCTGCCGGTAGTCGTAGACGCGTTCGATCATGATCTCGCCCATAGTCGAACCGTATGCCGCAAGCCGCCCCGATGGGTGGGTTTGGTGTGATTGCAGCTTGTCATGAGCGCGGCGGCGTGAGTTCAAACGCTCGGTACCCCGGCGTTCACCCGGCCGGGGTTACGGTTGACCTGTGCCAGACTCCGCCCCCGATGCCCCCGCCTCCGAAGCCGCAGCCCCAGCCGCCCCGCTCGGCATCCGCGTCGAGCCGCCGAAGCTCGTCGCCGTGGACCTCGACGGCACCGTCGTCGACTACCACGACCAGCAGGCCACCAAGCCCAGCCGCGCGGTGATCGACGCCCTCCGGGCCGTCCGCGACGCGGGCGTGCCCGTCGCCGTCGTCACCGGCCGCGCCATCTGGGGCGCCGTGCACACCGCCGACGACCTGGGGCTCGACGAGGGCTTCGCGTCCGCCTCGCACGGGGCCGGCGAATTCGACCTCGGCGCCCGCGCGATCTCGCACCAGAACACCGTGGACGCGCAGGTCGCGGTCGAGGCGTTCCTCGCCTCCGACCCCGACGTCCAGTTCGCGGTCGAATGGGACCTCGACGGCTGGCGTCACACCAAGGGCTTCCGCCGCGACTTCCCCGCCCGCTGGGCCGGGGAGATCACCCTCGACGAGCTCGTCTCGCGCCCCGCGCCGCGATTGGTCGCCCGCGTCGACTCGAACAACCGCTACGGCGGGGCCGAGCGCTGCCCGCAGGCGATCCGCCTCGCCGCGGGCGCGGCCCTGGACGCCGCGGACTACCACGTCGAGGTCGGCTACAACGGCTGGGTCGACATCGGCCCGCCCGGCGTCAGCAAGGCCACCGGCATCGCCCGGATCGCGGCCCACTACGGCGTATCATCGGCCGACACCGTCGTCTTCGGCGACGCCCACAACGACCTGACGATGTTCGCGTGGGCGGGCTGGTCCGTGGCGATGGGCCAGGCGGTCCCCGAAGTCCGGGCCGCCGCCGACGAGGTCGCCCCCTCGGTGTGGGAGGACGGGGTGGCGAAGGTGCTGGCGCGATGGTTCTGACACCGCCGAGACCAAGCGGGCCAATGGTTCTCCACTGACCGATGTGGCAGTGTTAGTTCCCCGAAGCGATCGCAGCGAGACCCCGAGGAGGACGCATGATCCAACTGGACCGGGTACCCCGGCTCGTGGCGACGGACCTGGACGGCACCGTCGTCCGCTCCGACGAGACCGTCTCACCCCGCACCATGGCCGCGCTCAAGCGCCTGGCCGCCGCGGGCGTCATCCTCGTCGGCGCCACCGGGCGCGGGCCGCGCCTGCTCGAACTGTGCCGCAACGACGTCCCCTCCGCCGACTTCCTCGTGCTCGGCCAGGGCGCGTTCGTCTACGAGTGCCGCTACGACGACACCGTCGTCGAACTCGCCGACCGCTCCGTCGAGGGCACCGTGCTCCTCGAGGCGCTCCGCCTCATCGAGGCCGAGGTCGGCCCCGTGCGCGCGCTCGCGGAGCCCGCCGACCCCGCGCGGCACATCACCGGCGACGCCATGCCCGACTGGCCCTGGACCGCCGTCACCCTGGAGACCGCCCCGCGCGAGGTCGCCTTCACCGGCCCGATGGTCAAGGGCTACTTCGTGTCCGACTACCACACCGGCCCCGAGCTGCTGGTCGCCGCGAAGGACGTCATCGACCCCGCGCTCGTCACCGTCACCGAGTCCGGCGTCGGCATGCTCGAGGTCTGCCCGGTCGGCGTCACCAAGGCCGCCGGGATCCAGGTCGTGCTCGACAAGTTCGGCATCGACTGGGCCGACGTCCTCGTCTTCGGCGACGCCACCAACGACCTCAGCATGATGGAGGCCGCCGGGCACTCCGTCGCGATGCCCAACGGCCACCCGTGGGTCCAGGCCGCCGCCTCCGAGATCGCCCCCGCGGGCAACAACGACGACGGCGTCGCCCAGTACATCGAGGCACTCCTCGAACTCCTGTAGGCAAAAGCCACAAGGGAACGCACTGAGGGTGTCGGGTTCCTGACAGGAACGTCAGGGGCTGTTGCGCGCCAGTGCGTTCAGCCCTAAGCTCCGATGTGGTGGGGACCACGAGACCGTGGTCGGCGGCGGCGCGCGCACTGAAAAGCCTTGCGCCGCAATCGACTCCGGTGTCGTCGACCGTGCTGCCGCACTCCCTGGAGCTCCCACATGTCTACTGAAGACACTGTCAGAGACGACGCCGCCGAGGCCCTGCCCTACGGCATGCCCTACCTGCGCGAGACCCGCTACGACCCGCCTGCGGGGGTCATGGACCTGCAGTCGAAGCCGCTGCGGCCCATCAGGTACTACCCCGACGAGCAGGAGGGCTGGCTCGTCACCGGGCACGCCGAGGCCCGCAAGGTCCTCGCCGACCCGCGCTTCTCCACCGCCGAGCGGTTCACCCGCTCGCCCACCGAGCTCCCGCACGTGTTCGTCTCGATCTCCGAGCAGGTCCCGCCCGGATTCTTCCTGTTCTTCGACCCGCCCGAGCACACCCGCCTGCGCCGCAAGGTCACCGGCGTCTTCACCGTCAAGCGCATGAAAGACCTCGAACCGCGCATCGAGGCCATCGTCGACGAAGCTATCGCGAACCTGCGCGCGGCCGGGCCCGGAGCCGACCTCGTCAAGGAGTTCGCGCTCCCGGTGCCCTCGCTGGTCATCTGCGAGATGCTCGGGGTCCCGTACGCCGACCGCGACGCGTTCCAGGCGAACTCCGCGAACATGCTCGACCTCTCGTTGTCGGTGGAGGACCGCAACAAGGCGATGGCCGAGATCTTCGGGTACCTCATGCAGCTCGTCCCGGCCAAGCGCGCCGAACCGGGCGACGACATGCTCAGCGCCCTCGCCGCCGACGAGGACCTGCACGAGGTCGAGGCCGCCGGCATCGCCCTGATCCTGCTGGTCGCCGGGCACGAGACCACCGCGAACATGCTCGCCCTGGGCACGTTCGCGCTCCTGGAGCACCCCGCCCAGCTCGCCAGGCTGCGCCACGACCCCGCCCTCATGCCCGCCGCCGTCGAGGAGCTGCTCCGCTACCTCACCGTGGCGCACAACGGGATCATGCGCATCGCCAAGGAGGACGCCGAGATCGACGGGCAGCTCGTCAAGGCCGGGCAGCACGTCACCGTCGTCCTCCAGGCCGCCAACCGCGACCCGCGCAAGTACGAGCGGCCCGCCGAACTCGACCTCGGACGGGACGCCCAGGGGCACATGGCCTTCGGGCACGGCGTCCACCAGTGCGTCGGCCAGCAGCTCGCGCGCGTGGAGATGCGCATCGGCTTCGCGAAGCTCATCGAGGCCTTCCCCGAACTGCGGCTCGCCGTGCCCTCCGAGGAGATCCCGATGCGCAGCGACATGGCCGTCTACGGCGTCCACACGCTGCCCGTCAACTGGTGAACCCGCCCCGCTGATTCCCTGGCGCACAGGGTCATCGACGCGCGGCCGGGGCACCGTTCCACCAGCGGCGCCCCGGCCGCGCCCTAACGCACGTCCCAGACCGGCTCGTCGGACTCGACCACTTCGCCGTCGTTCTGGAACACCACGAACCGGTCGAAGCCGCGCGTGAACCAGCGGTCGTGCGTGACCGCCAGGACCGTGCCGTCGAAGGCCTTCAGCCCTTGCTCGAGGGCCTCGGCCGAGGCGAGGTCGAGGTTGTCCGTGGGCTCGTCCAGGAGCAGGCAGGTCGCGCCCGACAGCTCCAGCATGAGCACCATGAACCGCGCCTGCTGCCCGCCCGACAGCGTCTTGAAGTCCTGTTCGGACTGTCCAGTGAGCTCGTACCGGTTGAGCGCGCTCATCGCCTTCGAGCGGTCGAGCGAGGGACGGTCCTCGTCGCCCTCCCACAGGATCTCCCGCAGCGTGCGCCCGTCGAACTCCGGATGCTCGTGCGTCTGCGAGAAGTGGCCTGGGTAGACCCGCGCGCCCAGGCGCGCGGTCCCGCTGTGCCGCACCGGGTCCAGGCTCCGCTTCGCGGCGACCCCGGCCTCCGGGTCCGACCCGCCCTGCGCGAGCAGGCGCAGGAAGTGGCTCTTGCCGGTCCCGTTGGCGCCCAGCACGGCCACCCGGTCGCCGTACCAGACCTCCAGGTCGAACGGGAACGTCAGGTCCTCCAGCTCCAGCTGCTCGCAGACCACGGCCCGCTTGCCCGTGCGCCCGCCCTCGAGCTTCACTCGGATGTCCTGCTCGCGCGGCGGCGCGGGCGGCGGCCCGGCGTCCTCGAACTTCTGCAGCCGCGTCTGCGCGGCCCGGTACCGGGAGGCCATGTCGGAGTTGTACGCGGCCTTGGCCTTGTACATGAGCATGAGCTCGCGCAGCTTCTTGTGCTCCTCGTCCCAGCGCCGCCGCAGCTCCTCGAACCGCTCGTGGCGCGCGGCCCGCGCGCTGTGCCAGGTCGCGAACCCGCCGCCGTGCGTCCAGGTCGTGCGCGCCTCCAGCGTCACGATCGCGCTCGCGGCGTTCGCGAGCACCTCGCGGTCGTGCGAGACGAACAGGATCGACTTGTCCGAGTCCCGGATCGCCTGCTCGAGTTCGCGTTTGGCCGGGACGTCGAGGAAGTTGTCCGGCTCGTCGAGCACCAGCAGCTCGTCGCGGCCCTGGAGGAGCAGCTGCAGCGCGAACCGCTTCTGCTCCCCGCCCGACAGTGTCCTGAGAGGACGTTCCTTGACCTCCTCCCAGGACTTGCCGAGGATCGCGACCGCGACCGTGTCGCAAAGCACATCGAACTCGTAGCCTCCGGCCTCGCCCCAGTCGGCGAGCGCCTGCGCGTACGCGAGCTGGTCCTTCTCCGCGCCCTCCCCGATCCGCCGCTCGGCCTTGGCGAGGCGCTCGGCGACGGCCTTGACCTGCGGCGGGGCCAGGTCGACCGCGAGCTGCCGCAGCGGACGCCCGCCCTCGCGCATGCCGACGAGCTGGCGCATCACGCCGAGCCCGCCCGCGTGGGCGACGGACCCCGCGTCCGGCGTGAGCGCGCCCGTCACGATATTGAGGAGGGTCGTTTTCCCCGCCCCGTTCGCGCCGATGAGCGCCACTTTCGCGCCTTCGCCGACACGGAACGACACGTCCTCGAACAATGTGGTGCCGTCGCTCAGGCCGTACCGCACGCCGGACAGGTCTACGTATCCCATCGCCCGATTCTGTGCGGCCAAGGGCACGGCGTCAAAGTCATTTGCGGTGTTGGATTCGGTGGGGTCCACTGCCTACGCTGGACGCATGAACGACACCCCTGACCGGAACGGACCCGGGCGGCAGCGCAGGCGCTTCTGGCGCCCGGGCTCGGCGAGCGAATGGGTCGAGCTGGCGATCTACGTCTTCTTCGGCCTCATCGCCCTGCTGGCCGGCATCGGCTGGCTCGTGGCGCGACTGTGACCGGCTTCGATGCGTTGTGACCGGTAGGCGCGGGGGCTCAGGCCCCGGTGGCGTTTGAACGCGGTGGAGAACGCGAACGGGTCGCGGTAGCCGACGGCGGCGGCCGCGGCGGCCACCGGCACCCCCGGGTCGGCGAGCAGGTCGGCGGCGATCTCCATGCGCCGCTCGGCGACGTACCGCAGCGGCGGCTGCGCCATGACCTCGGTGAACCGCTTGGCGAAGTGCGCGCGCGAGACGTGCGCGCGGGCGGCCAGCGCCGCGACGGTCCAGTCCCGGTCGGGGTCGCGGTGGATCGCGTCGAGCGCGGGGCCGGTGACGGGGTCGAGCGCGCCCAGGTACCAGCCGGGCGCGGCCGCCTCCTGGCGTTCGAACCAGCAGCTGAGGGTGCACACCAGGCCCCAGTCGAGGATGCGGTCGAGGACGGCCTGCCCGCCGGGGTTCCCGGTGCGCGCCAAGGCGTCGCGCATGGAGTGGAGCCACAGGACGTCGTCGACCTCCTCGTCGAGGACGAGCGCTTCGGGGAGCGCGCGCAGCAGCCGCTGGTGCCGGGCGCTCGCGGGCCGGTAGGTCCCTGCGATGAGGACGGTTGTGGCGTCCTTCGCCTGTGGCGCTTCGGAGATCGGCACGCCCTGTATTGGTCTGTCGAGTGTGGATAGCTCGTCGACGAGGTCGAACGGGACGCGGGCGATCGCGGTGGACCCGGCGGCGAGCCGGTGGGCCGTCCCGTCGGCGAGGACGAGTTCGGCGGTCCCGGCGACGGCGGTGACCATGGTGAGCGGCGAGTCGTCGTCGAAGCGGAGCCGCCAGGGCGCTTCGAGTGCGGTCTGGTGCGCGGAGGCGCCTTCGGCGCGGATGTCGGCGAGCATGTCGCTGAGCGGGTCCATGCCGCAACGGTAGACGATCGCGAAGGTTTCGCCGTCTCTCGCCCATGGGCCGTCCACCAGATCCGGGTTTGACTGTAAGGGCGCCGCCGCAGGGGCGGCCCACCGGAAGGAGACCCTTATGGACACTCGGCCCACCGCGCTCGTCGTCTTCGCCCACCACCGCGCCGACTCGCTGACGGCGGCGGTCGCGCGCCGCACCGCGGTCCGGCTCGAAGCCGCCGGGTACCGCGTCGACCTGCTCGACCTGCACGGCGAGGGGTTCGATCCGCGTAACCGCGTCGAGGACGAGCCGGACTACGGGAACCGCGACAAGCGGTATTCGCCGGAGGTGCACGCGCTCGCCGAGCGGCTCCTGGCGGCCGACGTGGTCGCCGCGGTGTTTCCCGTGTGGTGGTTCGGCCTGCCCGCCTTGCTGAAAGGCTGGATCGACCGGGTCTGGAACTACGGCCTGACGTACGGGCGGCGCGAGAAGCCCATGGCGGGCAAGCGGATGCTGTGGCTCGGCTTGGCGGGCCTGACCGAGGACGACCCGAACTCGGACCTGACCCTTGCGCTCCTCGACGGGGCGCTGCGGCGCGGGATCGCGGAGTTCTGCGATGTCACGGACGTGCACACCGCGGCCCTGTTCGACAGCGAGGGGAAGGGCCTCGATGGGGACGAGCGCGAACGCCACTTCGCGGCGCTGCTCGCGCGCGCCGACGGCGCGGTGGACAAGCTGCTGGCCGGTTGAGGGGGCTTGCACGGTTTGCGCATATACGTATAGTGTAGATATACGTAGATCGTGCGCAGCGCGATCGGACACCACCGAGGAGACCGCATGTCAACACCCGACACTGCCGAAACCGAAGCGCCCTACGGCATCCCGCTCGAACGCGACCACCCGTTCGATCCGCCCGCCGCCGTCATGGCCCTCCACCGGGGGACTGAGATGCGGCGGATGCGCTACTACCCCGAGGGCCGCCTGGGCTGGCTCGTCACCAGCCACCGCCTGGCCAGGAAGGTCCTGGCCGACACGAGGTTCAGCTCCACACTCGGCAGCCCGGCGCAGGTGCCGATCCCCATGCCGGGCCTGGAGGGCTACCTCGACTTCGAGGGCGACTTCCCGCTCACGCCCGGCATGTTCATCGAGATGGACCCGCCGGACCACACCCGCCTGCGCCGCAAACTCACCGGCGTCTTCACCGTCAAGCGCATGAAGCAGCTCGAACCGCGCATCGCCGCGCACGTCCAAGACCGCCTCGACGCGCTCGCGGCCGGGCCGAAGCCCGCCGACCTCGTCGCCGAGTTCGCGGTCCCCGTGCCCGCCATGATGATCTGCGAACTGCTCGGCGTCCCGTACGACCAGCGCGAGCGGTTCGAGGCGGACAGCCGGGCGATCTTCACCACCGACGAGACCGGCGAGGGCAAGCAGAACGCGATCGTGAACCTCTTCGGGTTCATCGGCGAGCTGGCGGCGGCCAAGCGGGCGGACCCCACCGACGACGTGCTCTCCGACCTCGCCGCCGACCCGGAGCTCACGGACGAGGAGGTGGCGGGCATGGCGATCCTGCTGCTGATCGCCGGGCACGAGACGACGGCGAAGATGCTCGGCCTCGGCACCATGGCGCTCCTGGAGAACCGCGACCAGTGGGACCTGCTGCGGACGCGGCCCGAGCTCATGGCGGGCGGAGTCGAGGAGCTGCTGCGGTACCTCACGATCATCCACACCGGACTCATCCGGCAGGTGAAGGAGGACGTGGAGTTCGAAGGGCACCTGATCAAGGCGCGCGAGTACGTCACGGTGTCGGTGCAGACCGCGAACCGCGACGAGGCGCACTTCATCGACCCGCACAAGCTGGACGTGACCGGTGACGCCAAGGGACACTTGACGTTCGGGCACGGCGTGCACCAGTGCCTGGGGCAGCAGCTGGCGCGCATGGAGATGCGCATCGCGTTCGCCGGGCTCATCGAGCGGTTCCCGGGCCTGCGACTCGCCGTTCCCGCCGCGGAGGTGCCGCTGGTGACCGGGCAGAGCTTCTACGGCGTCGCCGAACTCCCGGTGACCTGGTAGGGAGGAGTCAAGGTGAGGATCATCGCCGACACGGAGGCGTGTGCGAGTTCGGGCATGTGCGCGCTCACCGCGCCCGAGTACTTCGACCAGGACGACGAGGACGGCCGGGTCGTGCTCCTCGCCGACGAGGCCGAGGACTGCGACGACGACGTGGCCGATGCGGTGCGCCTGTGCCCGGCGAGCGCGCTGCGGCTCGAAGCCTGACCGTCCGGCACCCGCTGCGCCGCAAGGCGACAGCGGGTGCCGGAGTGCGTTACAGGCCGAGGAAGTCTTCGACGTGGCGTTCGGCGCGGCGGTCGAGGGCCTCGTAGTGGGCGGCGCGCTGCGCGCCGGTGAGCGCGGTGCCCTTGGTGAGGTTGCCTGCGGCGTCGACGATCTGCGGCTCACCCTCGGCGTCGGGCAGGACCGCGACGGCCGCGTCCGCGATCCCGGTGTAGTACGAGATTCCTTGGCGCAGTGTGCTGTCGAGGATGCCCTGCAGCGAGTCCCAGTACTCGTCGCCTTCGGGCGCCCCGGCGAGGCCGAGCCACAGCATCCGCTTCCCGGCGAGCCGGGGCTTGCTGCGGCCGTAGGCGAAGCCGTAGTTCCAGACGCGGTCGATCCATCCCTTGAAGAGCGCCGGGGGGCTGTTCCAGTAGACGGGGAAGACCGGGACGATCACGTCGGCGGCGAGGATCCGCTCCATGTGCGCCTGCGTCTCGGGCGAGTAGGCCTTCTCGCGGTCGTCCCAGTCGGGCTGGTCGGCGACGGTCATGCGCGGGTCGAAGCCCTCGGCGCGCAGGTCGAGCAGGTCGACGGCGTACCCGGCCTCCTTGAGGCGGGCGGCGACGACGTCGCCGATGTGGGCGGTGAGGGAGTCGGGGCGGTGGTGCGAGACGACGACGAGCGCGGTGGCCATGGAGTCCTCCTGTGGTGGCGGTGTCCCTCCATTCCAGCGCCGAACGCGTGGACGCACGATGGCCGTGGCGCTCCGATCCATGCGCGTGCGTCTACGATGGGGGGCATGGACCCGCTCAGTGAACTCCTCGGAGGCATCCGCGCCGAAGGCGCGATCCTCAGCGACGCGATCCTCAAGGCCCCCTGGGTGGTCAGCTTCGACGACCGCGCGCCGATGACGATGGTCACCGTCGCGCGCGGCGGCGGCGTCATCCTCCTCGCCGACGGCACCCGGGTCCCGGTCAAGGCCGGGCAGACCGCCGTCGTGAGCGGCGGCGAGCCGTTCCGGATGGCCGACGAGCCCGCGTCCGTCGACCGCCCCCACCTCGACTACTGGCTCACCTGCTTCGACCCCGAAGCCTGCGCCGAGATCGCGCCGCCGAAACCCGTGGACGAGGACGGCGCGGCCACGGCCCTGTTCGTCGGCGCCTACCGCGCCTCGGGCCGCCGCCACGAACGGCTCCTGCGGGCCCTCCCGCCCGTCCTCGTCATCGACGACGACGCCGACATCTGCCTCTGGCTCGACTCCTCCGCGGTCGACCTCGCCAGCCGCAAGCCCGGCACGCAGGCGTTCATCGACCGCCTCTTCGACTGGGGCCTGGTCTGCACCCTCCGCACCTGGTTCGACCAGCAGGGCCGCCAAGCGCCCGTCTGGTACCGGGGCTTCGCCGACCCCGTCGCCGGACCGGCGCTCGAGGCGATCCACACCCGGCCCGCGAACCCGTGGACGGTGGCCGACCTCGCGGGCGAGGCGGGCGTCTCCCGCGCGCTGCTCGCCAAGCGCTTCAACGAGATCATGGGCGAACCGCCGCTCACCTACCTCACCGAATGGCGCATGCAGCTCGCCGAGGAACTCCTCGCCGACCCCGATCTCACTGTCGCCCAAGTGGCCCGCACCGTCGGCTACGCCGACCAGTTCGGCTTCAGCAACGCCTTCAAACGCCGCAAAGGCAAGAGCCCCACCGAATACCGGAAGCAGGAACGCACCCCCGTCACCGTTTGAGCGCACAGGACCTCTGGGGGCAGATAATGCAGACCATGCGGTACAAATTCGGCTCGCAGCTCGCGCTGGAGACCATGGCGCAGGAGCGGGCGAGGATCATCCTCAAGTTCCTCGAAATGCGGGGCGTCCCGGTCAGCGAAGGGGCGCGCCAGCGCATCGAGGACTGCACTGACCTCGACATGCTGGAGGCCTGGGTCATGCGGGCGCCCTCGGTCCAGACCGTGGAGGAGCTGTTCTAGTCCCGGTCGGTTCGGAGCCACCAGTGGGCTCCTAGGCCCTCCGGGTCGGTGAGCCTCGCCGCCGCGCTCGCCGCCGCGAGCGCGTGGGCGTATCCGACGGGGTTCTGGAACGCCAGGTGGACCGGCGGCAGGGTCGCGTCGAGGCCGAGCCGCAGGAGGGCGTCGCGCTGGCGCTCGCGGTGGTCGCATTCGACGGCGTCGACGGCGACGTGCGCGGTGATGTCGCGGGTGCCGTCCGGGACCGGCGGGATCTCGCGGCCGTCCCTGAAGCCGTTCATCGTCCCCGCAGGAGGACGCCGTTCCTTCATGTGGCCGTAGTCGATCGCGAGCGCGGTCCCGCGCACGAGGCGGGCGGTGAGGTCGCGCCATTTCGCTTCGCGCGGGAGCCCGATCTCGGCCTTCTCGCCCGGTTCGCCGATCGGCCACCACTCGGCGAGCCAGGCGGCGTCCTCGGCGCTGACCGGGCCGCCCAGGCGCGTCTCGCCCTGCCCGTTCACTTCCTCGTAGCGGATCCGGCCGTCCGCGTCGACCACCGCCACGTCGCACGGGACGTTGTCGAGCAGTTCGCACGCGATCAGCAGCCCCTCCACGGTCTCGGGGACCTCGGCGCCCCACGCGACGCGCGCAGGAAGGTGCTCGGGGCGCGGCCGCAGCTCGACCGCCCGCAGCGCGATGCGCTCGTCGAGGAGCCCCGCGAGGCGCTCCAGCAGCTCGCCCCCGCCCGCCCCGACATCGAGCACGGTGAATGCCGCGGGCCTTCCGAGGCGTTCGTCGACCTCGTCGACGAGCCGCGCGACCGCCTCCGCGAACACGGGGGTCTGCGCGCTCGTCGCGAAATGGCGTCCGGGCAGCTCACGCGTGTAGAACCCGCCCGGCCCGTACAGGGTCCGAGCCATCATCGCGCCCCAGCGCTCGAACCCCGTCATGGCGCGAACCATAGCGCCCGAGTGAGAATTGCCACTCGGAGCCTCCCAGACTGGCGTTAGCAATCCTGCGAAGCACAATTAACGCGTAAGCAATGACCGGTACCTCCACAAGGACTGGATCAGCATCATGGATCAGCAGCGCAGCGCAGCCCCGCAGCGGCCCGCCTCACGGCTCGCCGTCGGGGTCGTCTCCGCAGGCAGGGTCGGCTCCATCGTCGGAGCGGCCCTCACCCGCGCCGGCCACCGGGTCGTCGCCGCCTCCGCCGTATCCGACGCCTCCCTCGCCCGCGCCGCCCGCCACCTCCCCGGCGCCGAGGTCCTCCCCGCGCCCGACGTGGTCGCCGCGTCCGAACTCGTGCTCGTCGCCGTCCCCGACGACGCGATCGCGCCCCTCGTGGCCTCCCTCCCGGTCCGGCCCGGCCAGATCTGGGTCCACACCTCCGGGGCGCTCGGCGCCGACGTCCTGCGGCCCGCCCGCGACGCCGGGGCCCTCACGATCGCGCTGGCCCCCGCCATGACGTTCACCGGCCGCGACGAGGACCTGGAGCGCCTCGCGGGCGTCTCGTGGGCGGTCACCGGCGAGGCCGAGGCCCGGTTCGTGGGCGAAGCGCTCGTCCTGGAGATGGGCGGCGACCCCGAGCACGTGGACGAGGCCGACCGGGCCCGGTACCACGCGTCGCTCGTCTACGCCGCCAACCACTTGATGACGCTGGTGAACGACGCGACCGAGCAGCTGCGCGCGATCGGCGTCGCCAACCCGCAGCGGCTCCTGTCGCCGCTCGTGTCGGCGTCGCTCGACAACGCGCTGCGCCACGGCGACGCCGGGCTCACCGGCCCGGTCTCGCGCGGCGACGCGGGCACCGTCGCGCGCCACCTCGACGCCTTGGCGGGCACCGGGATCGAGGACGTGTACCGCACGATGGCCCGCCGCACCGCCGAACGCGCCCTCGCGTCGGGCCGCTTGAAGAGCGCCGACGCCGAAGGGCTGCTCGAAGTCCTCGCGAACGCCGAGAAGGAGGAGACGCCGTGACGCTGGTCGTTCACACCAAGGCTGAGCAGGCGTTGGCCCGCGCGGCGTTGCCCGGCCGCGTCGCGGTCGTGCCCACGATGGGCGCCCTGCACGACGGGCACCGCGCGAACTTCAAGCGCGCCAAGGAGATCGCCGACTCCGTCATCGTCACGATCTTCGTGAACCCGCTGCAGTTCCGGCCGAACGAGGACTTGGACAAGTACCCGCGCACCCTCGACGCCGACCTGGAGATGTGCGAGGCCGAGGGCGTGGACCTCGTGTTCGCGCCCAGCGTCAACGAGATGTACCCGGACGGCCGCGACGGCCTCACCACTGTCCACGCTGGACCTGACGGCGAGATCCTCGAGGGCGCATCGCGACCGGGGTTCTTCACCGGCGTGCTCACCGTCGTCTCGAAGCTCTTCCACCTGACGCGGCCCGACGCGGCCTGCTTCGGGGAGAAGGACTTCCAGCAGCTCGCGATGGTCCGCCGCATGGTCCGCGACCTCGACATGGGCATCGACGTCGTCGCCGTCCCCACCGACCGCGAGGCCGACGGCCTCGCCCGCTCGAGCCGCAACGTGTTCCTCTCTGAGGCCGAACGCGCTGCCGCCCTTGCCATCCCGCGCGCCATCGAAGCCGCTCAGGCTTCGCCCGACCCGCTCGCCGCGGCACAGAAGACCCTGTCCGCCGAGCCCGGCCTGGACCTCGACTACGTCGTCGTCCGCGCCAACGACCTCGGCGAGGCCCCCGCACAGGGGCCCGCGAGGCTGCTCATCGCCGCTAAGGCGGGCACGACCCGCCTGATCGACAACGCCCCCGTAGCAATTGGAGACGCCCGATGATCCGGACCATGTTCAAGTCCAAGATCCACCGCGCCACCGTCACCCAGGCCGACCTGCACTACGTCGGCTCCGTGACCGTGGACGCGGACCTGCTCGACGCCGCCGACATCCTCGACGGCGAGATGGTCGCCATCGTCGACATCACCAACGGCGCCCGCCTGGAGACCTACACGATCGCCGGGGAGCGCGGCACGGGCGTCATCGGCATCAACGGCGCGGCTGCCCGCCTCGTCCAACCCGGCGATCTTGTGATCCTCATCTCCTACGCGCAGATGGAGGACGCCGAAGCGCGCGCCTTCAAACCCACCGTGGTCCACGTGAACGAGCGCAACGAGATCATCGAGGTCAACGCGGACAAGGCGCACCCCGCGCCCGGCACCGCGGGCAACCCTGTGGCGTCCCCACTAGCCGCGCGGTAAGTTCTGTTCGCATGACCGACGAACCGAAGCACGAGGACGCCGACAACGGCGCCGAAAAGGACGACGCGAAGCAGGCCGACAAGGCCGAGCCCGCCGACGACCTCAAGACCACCCAGCACACCCTCGGGGACCTCGCCTACACCGCCACCACCGGGCGGATCGTGCTCCGCGAGGAGATCACCGAGGACGACAAGTTCAACGGCCGCAAGCCCAAGGCCGAGGTCTCCATCACCTGGTACACCCTCGACGACGCCGACGTGACCGAACGCCCCGTCACCTTCGCGTTCAACGGCGGCCCCGGCTCCTCCTCGATCTGGCTGCACATGGGCCTCCTCGGCCCCCGCCGCGTCGACTCCGGCGACGCCGGGAACCTCACCCCGCCCCCCTACGGCCTCCTCGACAACGAGGAGTCCCTCCTGCGCCACACCGACCTCGTCTTCATCGACCCGGTCTCCACCGGCTGGTCGCGCGCCGTCGAAGGCGAGAAGGCCAAGGACTACCACGGGTTCACCCGCGACATCGAGTCCGTCGGCGAGATCATCCGCCTCTGGACCACCCGCCACAACCGCTGGCTCTCCCCGAAGTTCCTCATCGGCGAGTCCTACGGCGGCACCCGCGGCGGCGCCCTCGCCGAGTACCTCCAGAGCCGCTTCGGCCTGTTCCTCAACGGCGTCATGTTCATCGCGCCCGCGTTCAACACCGAGACGCTCTACCACGCCAGCCGCTCCGAGCTGCCCGACCCGCTGTTCCTCCCCACGTACGCGGCCACCGCGCACTACCACGGGCTGCACCCGGACCGGACCCTCGAAGAGGTCGTCGACGAGGCCCGCGCCTACGCCGACGAGTTCCGCGGCATCCTCGCCAAGGGCCAGAACCTCGACCCGGAGACCCGCGCCGCCGCCGTCGCCAAGATCGCCTCGCTCGCCGGGGTGAGCGAGGACTACGTCGACCGCGCCAACCTGCGCCTGGAGCACACCCGGTACTACGCCGAGCTGCTGCGCCACAAGCGCCTCGTCACCGGCCGCCTCGACACCCGCTTCACCGGCCCCGCCGACCACTACACGCACGAGCGCATGCCGTACGACCCGTTCCTGGTCGGCACGGACGGCCCGTACACGGCCGCGCTCCAGTACTACCTGCGCTCCGAGCTCGAATACGAGAACGAGCACGTGTACGAGCGCCTCTCGCGCGCGGTGCACCCGTGGTCGTACAAGGAGTTCGAGGGCGAGGCCGTGGACGTGATCGGCAAGCTCGGCAACGCCATGCGGCTCAACCCGTTCCTCAAGGTGCACATCGCGATGGGCCGGTACGACGGCGGCGTCCCGATCGAGGCGATCGAGTACACCCTCGACCACCTGGAGATCCCGCTCGCCGACCGCGAGCGCATCGAGACGAAGACGTACCCCGCCGGGCACATGATGTACGTCCACGAGGAGTCGCGCGTCCAGCAGTCGGCCGACCTGGCCGACTTCATCCAGCGCTCGACGAACCGGGGCTAGCAGCACGATGCACGCGTATCCGGGTCCGGAAGGAGTCGCACCGAGCGGCACCGGCCGGGCCCGGCTGCGCACCGACCCGCTTCAGGTCTCCTTCAGGTTCGGTCCGCTAGCGTTGAAACCGGGGGCCCTTTCTCAGCGCCGCGATGAACCGTCGGCGTGCCCCGAATCCGCCACCGCCGCCGTCCCACATGCGGGACGCACGCCACACCCGGTTGGCACCCACCGTGCCCGCGGGGGCACAGTTGAGCCGTCCGCCGCGCCCATCGGCGGCGCACACACCGAACCGGCACCCGGGCGACCGGGCGTCCACCGCTAGAAGGGCAACGGCACGTGTCACCCGCGACCATGCCTCACTCAGTGCCGCTCCCGACCCTGCCGCGCCTCCCGCGGCGGATGCGCGCCGCGGCCCCGTCCTGGACCGAGACCACCGACGTGTGCGTCATCGGCTCCGGCGTCGCCGGGCTCACCTGCGCCCTCAACCTGCGCCGCGCCGGATTCCACGTCACCGTGGTCACCAAGGTCCGCATCGACGACGGCTCCACCCGCTGGGCCCAAGGCGGCGTCGCGGCCGTCCTCGACCCGCTCGACACCCCCGAAGCCCACGCGCGCGACACCCAGATCGCGGGTGTCGGCCTCTGCGACCCGGCCGCGGTCGACGTCACCGTCACCGAAGGCCCCGCCCGCATCGCCGACCTCATCCACCTCGGCACAGAGTTCGACCGGCACCCGGACGGCTCACTCCAGCTCACCCGCGAAGGCGGCCACCGCGCCCGCCGCATCGTGCACGCAGGCGGCGACGCCACCGGCGCCGAGATCCAGCGCGCCCTGCACGCCGCGGTCCTGCGCGACCCGTGGATCCGCATCATCGAGCACGCCATGGTCCTCGACCTGCTCACCGACGCCAAAGGCCACGCCGCTGGCGTCAGCCTCCACGTCCTGGGCGAAGGCGTCGAGCACGGCGTGGGCGGCGTCGAGGCCCGCGCGGTCGTGCTCGCCACCGGCGGCCTCGGTCAGATCTTCCAGTCCACCACCAACCCCTCCGTGTCCATCGGCGACGGTGTGGCGCTGGCCCTCAGGGCCGGGGCAACTGTGACCGACCTCGAGTTCGTCCAGTTCCATCCGACCGCCTTGTTCCTCGAGGGTATCGGGGGGGACCGACAACCCCTGATCACCGAGGCCATCCGCGGCGAGGGCGCGCACCTGCGCGACTTCACCGGCGAGCGCTTCATGCTCGGCGCGCACGAGCTCGCCGAGCTCGCGCCCCGCGACGTCGTCGCCAAGGCCGCCACCGCCCGCATGCGCGCCGAAGGCAGGTCGCACGTCTGGCTCGACGCCCGCCACCTCGGCAAGGACATGCTCGAGACGCGCTTCCCCACGGTCACGTCGTCCTGCCGCGCCCTCGGCATCGACCCGGTCGTCGACATGATCCCGGTCGCGCCCGCCGCCCACTACTCCTCCGGCGGCGTCCGCACGGACCTGTTCGGCCGCACCAGCGTCCCCGGCCTCTACGCGGCAGGTGAGGCCGCCTGCACGGGCCTGCACGGCGCGAACCGCCTCGCCTCCAACTCGCTGCTCGAAGCGCTCGTGTTCGCCCAGCGCATCGCCGACGACCTCGCCGACCGCAAGCCCAGCCCCGGCGTCGCCGAGGCGCCCGAGGGCGAAGGCGACGTCTGCTCCACGACCTCCCGCGCCCCGATCCAGGAGGCCATGACCGCCGGAGCCGGGGTCCTGCGCTCTGAATCGTCACTGGAGGCCACCGCAGCGTCGCTGACCGCCTTGGGGGACAATGTGTCCGGACGTCCGCGACCGGCCACATGGGAGGCCACCAACCTGCTCACGGTCGCAGCGGCGGTCACGGCCGCCGCCCACCGGCGGCGCGAGACCCGAGGCAGCCACTGGCGCGAGGACTTCCCTGACGCCGAACCCGACTGGCTCGGCCACCTCAACCTCTCCATCAGCTCCGACGGGGAGCTCGAAACCGAATGGGAGCCCATCGCATGAGCCGATTCGCCGAAGCGCCCGGCGGGACCGGACTGGACGAGCGCCTGCTCGCCCTCCGCCTCGACCCCGAGGACGTGTACGTCGCCGTCCAGGACTACCTCGACGAAGACCTCTCGCACGCCCGCCGCGACGTCACCTCCGAGTCGATCTTCGGACCCGAGCACAAGTCCACTGTGGCCGTCACGGCGCGCGCCGACGGGCTCCTCGCGGGCCTCCCGGTCGCGCACGCGGTATTCCACGCCATGCCCGGCGACGTCGAGTTCACCTACCTCGCAAAGGAAGGCGCGCGCATCCGCGCCGGCCAGGTCCTCGCCCGCGTCTCCGGCCCCACCCGCTCGCTCCTCGCCGCCGAGCGCACCGCGCTCAACCTGCTGTGCCGCATGTGCGGCATCGCCACCCACACCCGCCGCTTCGCCGACGTCCTCGCCGACTGGCACACCACCGTCCTCGACACCCGCAAGACCACGCCCGGCCTGCGCGGCTTCGAGAAGTACGCGGTGCGCGCCGGAGGCGGCGACAACAAGCGCATGGGCCTGTACGACGTGGCGATGATCAAGGACAACCACAAGGAGGCGGCCGGGTCGATCAGCGAGGCCTTCGCGGCCGTCCGCTCGGCCGAGCCGGAGATCGACATCCAGGTCGAGGTCGAGACCCTCGACGAGGCGCTCGAAGCCGTCGCCGCCGGGGCCGTGTTCCTCCTGTGCGACAACATGAGCCCCAAGGAGCTCGCCGAGGTCGTCGAGGCCGTCGGCGACCGCGCCGAGCTGGAGGCCACCGGCCAGATCACGCTCGACACGGCGGTCGACTACGCCGCCACCGGCGTCGACTACATCTCGGTCGGCGCGCTCACCCACTCCTCGCCCATTCTGGACATCGGACTCGACTTCGAGGAGTAGAACGTGCTGCTGTGCGTCGACATCGGTAACACCAACACCGTGCTCGCCGTGTTCGAGGGCGAGTCCCTCAAGCACTCGTGGCGGATCCGCACCGATCCGCACGCCACCGCCGACGAGCTGGGCCTCACCTTCCGCGCCCTCCTCGACGGCGACGGCGTGGATCTCACCGGGATCGCGCTGTCCTCCACGGTGCCCCAGCAGGGGGCCGAGGTCGCCAAGATGGTGCAGCGGTACTACCCGCACGCGCACCTCGTGCAGATCGCGCCCGGCATCAAGACCGGTGTGCGCCTGAGCATCGACAACCCGCGCGAGGCCGGGCCGGACCGCATCGCGAACACGCACGCGGCCTTCCACCTCTACGGCGGCCCCTGCATCACCGTCGACTTCGGGACCTCGACGAACATCGACGTCATCTCCGAGACCGGCGACTTCCTCGGCGGCGCTTTCGCACCGGGCATCGAGATCTCCATCGACGCCCTCGCCTCCCGGGCCGCGAACCTGCTCAAGATTCCGCTCGTCAAGCCCCGCAGCGTTATCGGAAAGAATACTGTGGAGTGTCTGCAGTCGGGCATGGTCTACGGCACGGCGGCCCAAGTGGACGGTCTCGTCACCCGCATCACCGAGGAGCTCGGCACGACCCCCACGGCGGTCGTCGCCACCGGCGGCCTCGCCCCGGTCGTGATCGAGCAGTGCGCCACGGTCACCCACTACGAGCCGAACCTGACCCTCCACGGCCTCAGGATGATCTGGGACCGCAACGTCTGACGGCGCTCATCGTGCCCGCCCGCCTAGATGCTGGCGAGCACGATGAGCCCGCGCCCGCCCTCGGCGGCCCGTTTCATCCAGTCGATGTAGGTCGACAGGATCCACGCGAACTCGTCGTAGGAGCCGATGGTCCACACGTCGTTCCTGCCCGACGCGAGGTCGAGCCGCTCGCACGCCGCCTCGATCGCCTGCCACGGAATCCCTTCCGCCACTTCGAGAGCATGCACCACCTTCGCCGGGCGCATGGAGAACATGTGGTCCTCCGGCGTCGGCCCGTCCGAGTCCGTGACGATGTCGTCGGCCGGGTACCCCTTCCAGTCCTCGGGGCTGCTGTACGCGCCGATGAGGCGCATGAACGGCTCGACGCGCTCCCGGTCGGCCGCCGCCAGCTTCTCCTCGAGGTCCAGGTAAAAGCTCTCCGTACGCAGGAACCGCTTGAACCCGCCCAGGTCGTGCACCTCCGCGAACGACGGCTCCTCCCCGCGCTGGAACGGGTCCCAGTAGAAGTCGGTGCCCGACGCCCGGTACGCCTCCACGGCCGGGCCCCAGTCCGCGAACAGCGCGATGATCTCGACTGACATCACTTCATCCTCGGACTTCAGGCCTCCCGCCGCAAGCGCCACCCGTGCGTCGCACCCTCCCGCGAAACGGGCCGGGGACGGCCGGACCCGCGCCCCGAAGCGGGACGCGGGCCCGGCCCCGGTTCAGACCAGGATCCAAGTCGTCATGCGTTGGCGCGCTTGGTCGACGAGATGCCCCGAATGCTGCCGGAGCCACGCGTAACGGGCCAGCTCATGGTCGACGACGGCGTACATCGCCCGGGTCCGCCGCTGGTCCGAGAGCGGTTGGACGAGATGCGGTTCGCCGTACAGCGCACGGGCGACGGATTCGACGGCGAGGTAGTCCGGCGGCGGCAGGGTCGCGCGTCCGGCCAGCCGCAGCTCGGACATGAACGCGGCCAGGCGTCCGTGGTGAATCGGCGACGCCCCGAGCCCGGCACCGGGCCCGAAGCGGTATTCGAGGGTCACAGCGGTTGCGGCCCTGAGGAGTTCGGTGGCGGTGCCGTGGTCATCGGCGCGGAACTGCTGCCGGAGCCGCGCGGCGGCGTCGAGATCGCCGGTCAGGAGTGCGGTGAGGTGGTTGTGGTGGAGCGGATCGAGTGTCATGCTTCGGTTCCTTTCGGGGAGGCACCGGAGGACGTGTCCGGCGACGAGGACGGCGACGAGGACGAGGACGGCGACAAGGACGGCGACAAGGACGGCGTCAAGGTCTGCGACGAGGACGGCGTCAAGGAGGGCGTCGAGGTCTGCGACGAGGACTGTGCCGAGCTCGGTGACGAGGCCGGGGACGATGCCGCTGACGAAACCCGCGACTCGATCGGGGCTCCAGCCTCGGCACCGGCACCCGCCGAATCGACCCGCGCCCGATCCGGCCGCGCCGCCTCGGTCGGCTTCCGATCCGGACGCTCCGCTTCGGTCGGCTCCCGGTTCAGCCGCCCCGCCTCAGCCGACTCCTGGTCCGGCCGCGCCGCCTCGCCCGACCTCCGAACCGACTGCTCCTCCCCGGCCGGTTCCCGATCAGGCTGCGCCGCTTCGGATCGCGGCGAACCGGTCTGCGCGTCCTCCCGCCGCATCGCCTCGAAAACCGGCGAGGCCAGCGCGTCATTGAACATGTCGGCTCCGTACTCCTCGGCGAGAGCGAAGCGTTCCGCCAGGTCGGCGTCGGTCGGCGCCACTTCGGCGAGTTCGTCGATCACGGCCCACATGTACGCCGACTGCTCGTTCTGCGGGATCTCCGTGAGCAGCATCGGCTCGACGGTCACGGCCCGCACCATCGCCTCCCCTCGGATCGCCTCGAACGAACCGCCTGGGCGGTAATGCTTCTCGTGCAGACGCGCCGTGAGCGCCATGAGGTTCGCGCGGTCGGGTTCGTACCCGAGTTCCTCGCGCACGTACTGGGCGAACAGCGTCAGCGTGAACACCATGTGGCTCATGCGCTGCTCGTCGCCGATTCGCGCGGCGAGCCGGTCGGCTTCGGCGGTGTCGCCTCGCAAGCGGGCGGTGGCGTGGGCGCGGAAGAGCGCGGTGGTTTCGTCGCGGTCTGAGGACATGGTCGTTCATCCTTCGCATTCACGTTGGGCCGCTTGCCATACCGTGACGGCTTCGCGCTTAATTCGCGCGGCTCGTCCGGCTTGCCGGGCCCATTCGAGGTGGTCGAGGTCGGTGATGTGGAGGTCCGTCGTGCCGGAGTCGAGGCCGGTGACGAACCCCAGGACCGGCGGAAGCCGGTCGGGAAAACTGATCCACAGGCGCGGAATCGCATACAGGAGTCCGAAGTGGAGTTCGCGCCCGTCGATCTCGGCTTCGCCGATGGTGACGAGCCCGCCCGGATCGATCCCGCTGAACGAGGTGATCGCCAGCGGAATCTCGGCGAGCGCTTTGGCGTACCGGGCCCGGACCCGTTGCGGCGCACGGCGTCCTACGCCCATACGGCACCGCCGTTCAGGTCGCGGCCGGGTTGGAAGTGGCGTTCCCATTCGGCCATGAACGGTCTGGGGACGTCGGCTGAGTTGGCGCGCACCTGCGAAGCGCCCTGTTGTTCGCCCCGCTGAGCGCCGACCGGACTCCCCGGCTGATGACGCCCCTGCTCACGCTGCCCCTCGCACTCCCGGCCATTTCCGGGTGCGGCGGCCGGTACGCGCTGAGCACCCCGCGCCCGCTGCGCGCCCAGCACGGCCTGAGCGAACCGGGCCGCCCGGGACGCGATCACGTCGCCCGACCGGAACGCGGTCGCCTCGGGCCGCCCAGCGGTCGCCGCCATGGATGCGGACGACAACCCGCCCCCGGACACCCCCGGCTGCGATGCGACTGCGGCCGAACCTGAGCTGGGCCCGTCGCCGGACCGTCCCGGCCCGGACTGCACCGGGATCGTCACCGGCGACGGGATCGGAATCGGGCCCGGGGTTCGGCCCGGGACCGGTTCTGGCGCATGCGATTGCGCGGCCTCGGGTGCCATGATTCTTGACCGCAGCAGACCTTTGAGACGGCGCAGACCCCGCGCCACCCTTCCGACGAACGGGCCGGTCCCATGGTCGACGCCCCGCGACCCGTGCGCGGCGGCCAGGTCGGCGGACTTGACGATGAACCTGTCCCACGCGTCTTCACGCAGCTTGTTGAACCGGAATGGTTCCTCGGTCTGGGAGTCGTCGGGGCGCATGCGGTTCTGGTGGTCGCGGTCTCGGTCGGGGTCTCGGTCGCGGTCACGGCTCGCGGGCTCTGGCTGCGGGGGTTGTGCAGCCCACGGACGGCGAGGTTCACGGTGTCGCGGAGTCGGACTCGGACGCTCTGGCAGCTCCGGACGCCATCGATCACTCGCATCTTCGTGGTGACCGGTCCCGCGGCTGTGCTCGCAGCTGCGCTCGCTTTCGTGGCCGTGCGCGTAATCGCTCTCGCTTTCTTCTCCGCGTACGCGACCGCTTCCGCTTTCGTGGCCGTGCTCGCGACCCTTCTCGCTCTCGCCTCCGCGCACGCGACCACTCGCGCTCTCGCGACTATGCTCGCGACCCCTCTCGCTTTCGCCTCCGTACTCGCGGTTGCTCTCGCTCCCGCGACCGTTGTTGCGACCGCTCTCGGTCTCGCGATCCCTCTCGTTCTCGCGAACGAGGCCGCGACCGCGAGCGCGGCTGCTCTCGCGGCCGTTCTCGTGACTGCGGTCGCCACCGCGACTATTCGCGGTCGCGCGATTGTGCTCGGGACCATGACCGGGACCGCTCGCGCTCGCGCTCTCGCGACCGCTATCGCCAACGCGACCACTTGCGCTCCTGCGGTCGTGCTCGGGACCATGACCGGGACCGCTCGCGCTCTCGTGACTGCGGTCGCCACCGCGACCACTCGCGCTCCTGCGATCGTGCTCGGAACCATGACCGGGACCGCTCGCGCTCGCGCTCTCGCGACCGCTATCGCCAACGCGACCATTCGCGGTCGCGCGATCGCGCTCACGACCATGACCGCGACCGCTCGCGCTCTTGCGCCCGTGCTCGCCTCCGCTCTCGCGACCGATCGCGCTCACGCGACCGTGCTCGCGACCGCCATCGCCATCACTCGCGCTCTCGCGACCACTGTCGTCACCGCGACCGCTTTCGTAGTCGCGGTCGCGGTCGCGGTCGCGGTCGGGGTCGCGAGTCGCTTCGGAGCCGGACCATCGCCCGGACGCGGACTCTTGCGCGGCAGCGGAGCCGGTCCGTTGCCTTGACCCGGGTTCGGCCCCGCCCCCGGACCCGGCGCTGAACCCGAGCCCCGCACCGGACCCGAGCCCAGCGCCGGACCCGTACCCAGCGCCGGGCCCGTACCCAGAACCAAGCCCCTGCGCTGACCCGGACCCGGGCCCGCCCCCAGTGCCGAGCCTTTCCCACGACCCGGACCTTTGCCCGGAGTCGAACCTCGGCCCAAGCCCAGAGCCGAACCTGGACCCCGCGCCGGAGTCGGACTCGAACTCCGACCCCGACTCGAAGCCCAGACCCGACTCCGCCTCCGACTCGGCCCCCGACTCCGCCTCCGACCTCGTCTCTGACCTGGACTCCGCCTCAGCGTCGGGCGCGGACGCCCACTCGGTCACGACCGAGCCCGCGTAATCGCCGCCTGAAGGTCGGTCCGGCTCAGCTCCGAACCGCGCCGTCGATCGACTTCCTTGGGGCCCAACCGAATCCCCGTCCACTCGCACGAACCGAGCGGTGTCGCCCTCGATGCGATCGCCGGAACCGCCATCACGATCGACGGCATCGCGCCGCATCGCGGACGCTTCGCGCTCGCGGGTCAAACGCGTCCGACGGTCCCACAGCGCCTCGGCCTGCTCGGCCCACTCGGCCTTGTCGGGGTCCTCTTCTGCTTCCCACCAGGGGATCGGGTCGGGGAGTTCGTCGCGACGGTGTCGGCCAGTGCGACG
Organism: Glycomyces sp. NPDC048151; assembly: GCF_043202775.1. Classification (NCBI taxonomy): domain Bacteria; kingdom Bacillati; phylum Actinomycetota; class Actinomycetes; order Glycomycetales; family Glycomycetaceae; genus Glycomyces; species Glycomyces sp. NPDC048151. Next base: position 29,522 of record NZ_JBIDBB010000009.1, read on the forward strand.
GTCCGGGAACCATCCGGGCGAGCCGAACGGACCGGGGTCGAGCACGTCGTAAGGACGCGCCCTGTCGATCAGCCAGTTGTCACCCGGCTTGTGGCGCAGCTGAGGTGGCTCGTAGCGCGGACTCGACGGGTCGGAATCGGGTGCGTCGAGATCGCACAGGTCGGGACGGGTTTGGTACCGGAGGGCGCCCGGAGTCAGCGGATCGGGTGATCCGTCTTCGAGGAAAAGGCGACGGTTCGCCCAGTCGTAGAAGCCGTCTTCCTCGGCGGACAGGCCCGGATTTTCCGGGTGTGGGAACGCGCGGTTGTGGCGCGGGTCGTCGGAGATCGGACCGGCCTTGCCCGGGGTGAAGCCGGGCACGAGAGGACTCGCAGACTCAGCACGGTTTTCCCGGCCGATTTCGATGGCGGCCCGCCAGCGGGCCACCGGGTCTGGCCTGGTGAAGGTGGCGGACTCGGTCCAGCCTTCGCCCCTGACTTCGGCCTCAGTTTCGGGATCGCTCTCGGGCTCAGTTTCAGGGTTGGTTCCTGGATCGGAGCCATGAGCGCGGGCAGGGTCGCGCTCCGAAGTTGCTGGGCTGTATCGGGAACGACGGCCGGGCATGTAGGCGGTCGTATCGGCGTTGAGGTGTGACGCTGATTCGGCTGAATGGCTGTTTTCAGGTACGCCCGAATAGCGTATCGTCGGTGACGACACGGAAGCACTCCTTCTGATGTTAGGTCGCCCGGTGGAACGTGATTGGTAGTCCTGGACCACCGGGCGACTGGAAGTATTCTGGCCTATCTAGAGGCGTCTATGTATACGGGATGCGACGTAACAAGCTCCGTTCGAGACGTAAGAACCTGGCTCGCTTCAGAAAGCGAGTGCCGGTCTCTCGATAATGGCTCACCAAAAACTTACGTGTCAACTTACGAGACACAAGCGTCTAGACGCAAGATGAGATGCCAAGGGGGACAAGGCCATTGGCCTTGTCCCCCTAATGCCTTACCGTCTTTCGGGTGAATCTCCCGGGCCTTGTTACGCCTCGGCGATCCACTGATCCGACAGCGCTTCAGCCTCGGTGAGGTAGTCATCCAGTCGAGCCTGCATCTCAGGCGACTGGCCTACAATCTTCCGGATCGCCAGGAGCTGGGTTCGGTATTGATCCTCGGGGGAAATCTCATCGAACAGGTCCTCCTCGCCGAGCATGCCACGAATCAGGCCTTCGATCACGAGCTGTTTCACCGGTGGCTTGGCATTGCGGTAGTCGATCTGCATTTCCTCAGCGAACTGCTTGATTGCAGCGAGGCTGTGGTCATCTTTGAAGCGAACCCCGAGCGCGCCAGCGAAGAAGGCGATGATGAACATGTTGTAGTTGTCGATCTCAGATTCAGGGATCTGAGCGTAGAGCCGCGCCGCCTCGTCGGAGTCGCCGAGCGATGAAGCGCGCATCGTGTCGCGGAAGAGCTTGCCTGCCTTCATTTCTTGCCTTTCCTATTCTTCAGCCCTCGGGCGGCCCACTCTGCCACCAGCACGGTCATGACTACGAGGTTACCGACTGAGCCCTGGAAATCTGTGTGTGCTGGAGGCGGAGCCACGTAAGTGGAATGTGGCTCGGCCGTGCCGACGACCGGGTAGGTCTCGGGCGGTTGCCAGAGGTCGCCCGTTTCGCGAATTGTCGGAAGTGCAAGCTGGTCTGCGGCGTCTCGCAGGTCTCCGACGTTCCGTGCCGCTCGCCGGGTGCCTCGTTGGAACGGGTTCAACTGGCGGTCGGCTCCGGCGTCCTCGTGCTCCTTCTGGAAGGGCCCGATGGTCGGGTCGACTCCGGCCAGCTCGTCGCCGCTCGGTGTAGGCTCCTGCCGCACATGCGGCGGGACGGCGTCGAGTCCGGCCTTCGGGGCACCTGTCTGCTCGTCGATTCGCTTTAGCGGGACAACGGCTCCCGATCCGGGCGCGCTGGGTCCCATCTTCCCATGTATGGCCGACAGGACAATAAACTGCGCTTTGACTAGGGCCCCTTGCAAAGCCTCCCGGATCGACTCGGCTTCCTCGATCTGGTCGATGACACCCCGCATACGCGCGGAGCTCTTTTCGATACCGAGTCCGGCCAACGCCGTGAGCACATGCTCGGCTTGACCCTTCGACGAGTTAATGGGCCCAGCGACCGCCTCTACTGACTCCTTGTCGGCCCCGATCTTGGCGGCCAGCTCAGGTAGTCCAGCCACGAGCTTCCCTAATTCTGCTTGGCGGCAGCGGCGGCGGCCATGGCCTCGTTCAACTTGTTCTGCAGGGCGGCCACCATCGCGCTGCACTCCTCGATCTGATCCTTGCAAGCGCTGAGCGCCGCAGCAGCGCCCTCGACCCCCAACGCCTGCAACTGCCCAAGCGTCTCCTCGGTCATCTGCTTGGTGGCCTCGATCTGTCCTTGCGTCTCAACAACAGCGTTCGCGTTCGCGCTGAGGGAGGCGATCACTTCATCGACGGAAGCCATTGGGGCCCTTCTAAAACCAGAGAACTAGGTGCGGTCCGGCCGTCTGCCTTCAAGGCAGTCGACCAACACGAAGGAGCCTAGTCGAATCCGGCCTTAGCGAGGTCCCCTCATCACGGCCGGAGCTCAGACTGAAACGAGTCCCGACCGCGAGTTTCGGCCCCCAAAGCGGTGTGATCAGGCAGGATGTTCCGCGTACCGCGATCAACAACCGACAGAAGGCAGCGAGGACCGCGATGACAGTGCCAACAAAAGAAGACGCCAAGAAGGCGCTCGACCGGATTGGAACCACCGTGGCAGATGGGGGCTGGACGTCGCTCTTCGGCATCTCGACCCCGGTCCCGGGGAGCGACAGACTGGTCCGCGGCGCCATCTTCGAGGGCAACGGCGTGTACGGGGACGTCGATTACAGCCAGTACCCGAGCGACTGCACTCGCTCCTTCGATCAGGTCTGGCCGACGATCCAGTCCGCGCTCGAAAACGGAAACGAAATGGACCACCTGAGCTTCTATTACGGCTCTCGCAAGCTCTGGATCAAGGTCCGCAGGCACATCGCCACCATTTCGGGTCCCTTGCAATGGGAGAGCGTATTCGGCGAGTCCAGCATTGATGCGATGGACCCAAACTACCCGGGTCCGAAGTGATCGAGAGCGAACCGCGAACCTGACCGAGGCGCGCATCCTGCCACACGGGGTGCGCGCTTTGGTGATTCTGCTTGAACCCCACCCGAAGCAGGGGGTTCGTAGGCTTGGCACATGCCCCAGCGCGCCTTCGCCCACTGGTTCCAGCGGACCGTGATGCTCATCGATGTGGGCTGGGAGCGCCGCGTCCCCGACGCCATCCCGAAGCAGCCCTGGCGACCCCGTCCTATCCGCTCCTGGGTCCTCCTCCTCGTCTTCGTCCTCATCCTGATCGGCGGATGGGCCTACTACGAACTCCAGATGGCCGAGATCGAGTCCCTAAGCACCGCAGGCGACGCGCAAGCCGACCTGGAGATCGCGAAGATGCGGCTGGACACCGTCCGCGCCACCCTCACCGTCGCAGCCGGAATCGGCGCGGCCTCGGCCCTCGTCCTCAGTTTCCGGCGTCAGCAGCATGACGAGTTCCACAGCACCCAGCAGCGCATCACCGAACTGAGAATGCAAGCGGTGGAGCAACTCTCATCGTCCGATCACACCATCCGCAGAGGCGGCCTCTACAACCTGGAACGCCTCGGCGAGCAGCACGAGGAACTCCGCCAACTGGTCCTCGACGAGATCTGCTCGTACCTGCGCCGTCCCTTCGCCCCAGACGGGGCCTCGTCCAATGACCCCGAGCGGGAGGTCCGGGCGTTCGCGATGGAGATCCTCGGGCGGCGCCTCAAACTCAAGCTCGGCCCGCGAAACTACTGGAGGCACACCCGTCTCGATCTTGAGAACGCGGTGCTGATCTCTCCCGACTTCAGCGAATGCCGCCTCCAGAATGCCGACTTCACCGGGGCCCGGATCCTCGGCTATGCGTTCTTCCAGGGAACGTCCTTCGAAAATCGGGCCTGGTTCGATCACGTCCGCTTCGAGGGGCCGGCAGAGTTCCAGCGGACGAAGTTCTACGGCGCAGTCGATTTCGAAGAGACGGTGTTCAGCGGCAGTGCCGATTTCAGCCGGGCGATGTTGCTCGGGCCTGTCTCGTTCGAAAGGGCGAGGTTCGCCGAGGGGATCGGCTGGGCGCGGACGCAATGCTCCCAGATCCGGTTCACGGAGGTACTCGTCGAAGGAGACGCGAACTTCGAAGGGGCCGTGTTCATCTTCCGCACCGATTTCGCGAGGTCGGTCTTCACGGGCAGGGCGGATTTCGAGTTGGCGAAGTTCGCGGAGCTGGCGCTCTTCACCGAAGCAGAGTTCGGCGACAGTGCGAACTTCACCGACGCCGATTTCGACTGGGTGGTGTTCGAGCGGGCCACGTTCAGGGCAGACGCCGCCTTCGACCAGGCGGTGTTCCGAGGTCTGGCGGTGTTCCGGGAGACGGTGTGCACGGCGGGCGCGAGCTTCCGGGAGGCGTACTTCAACGACGCCGTGGATTTCGCGCGGTCGGCTTTCCTCGGGGATGTGCTGCTGAGCGGGGCGCTGTTCCGCAAGATGCTGTTCGACCAGTCCCTCCCGGGGAACTACCGGCCGGTGGCCCCGCGGGGCAACCGCGAGCTCCGGTACTGGACGGTGAAGGAACTCGACCTGAGCGAGCCGTCCGTGCCGCACCTGGACCCGTGGGCAGAGCCTTAGTCGATGCCTTATTCGGCGCCTCAGCAGATGTGCTTAGTAGATGTCCTTAGTCGAGGGCGCCGCGGAACCAGCGGGCGTCGTTGCTGCACAGCTTCACGATCGCGGCGATGGCGATGATGAAGGCGACCAAGGCGAGTGCGTCACCGGCGTGGACCCACCACGGCGTCTCCTCGGCGATTCGGTCGAGGACCTGCTGCCCCTTCGCGTCGCCGGATTCGGGCAGGCTGAACCAGACGAGCGGTTGGAAGGCGAGCCCGATGGCGACGTTGACCGTCGCGGAGACCGTCCTAGTGAGGGAGCGGGGCCGACCGCGGGCGACGCTGCGGGCGGCGAGGGCGAACCAGAGCGCGGAGCCCGTGTAGCAGAGGGCAACGAGGAACCCGGCGACATCGAGGTAGAACGGCACGTACTCCAGGAGGTCGGGGTCGTAGTTGTGCGCGTTCGCCACGCGGAACTGCGCGTCGCTGCCGATCTCGCTGAACACGCGTCCGAGCGCCCATTTCGCGACGCATGCCCACGCGAAGAGCGCGGCGGCGGTCCACAGGAGTGCGGCGGCCTGGCCGACTACGGGCGGACGGGAGGGGATCCGCATTTCGAGCGTGGTCACGGCTACTCGCCTCTCAGGTCGGCGATCATGCGGAAGCGTTGCAGCACCGTCAAAGTCGCATCGTCCACAGTGAAGTCTGGATCGTCGAGGGCCTGGCGCATCTCTTCGCTGTGCCAGAACGACTCGTGGTTGGCCCGCCATTCGGCGATGCTGCGGTCGCCCTCTCCCTCGTCGACGACGTGCGCGAAGTCGACCGCCGCCAGCGGCACGACGCGCACTTCGGTGGTCTCGATGACCGCGACGGGCCGGTCTGCAGAGTCGACGACCACGGCCTGCTCGCCGACCTGTGGGAGGGGCTCGTCCTCGTGCTCGTAGTCGATGACGAGTCCGGTGGTGGAGGTCTTGGCGCCGTCGAGGATCGCGGCGACCAGCTGGTCGCGCAGCGGCCCGGGGAACGCGAACTCCGACTTCGGCATCGCGGCGATCTCTGCGGGGGTGGGTTCGCTCGTCGGCATGCGCCCACCGTAGTCCCTCACGGCATCCCTCACGGCATCCCAGCTTCCAGGCATCCCGGCCTTCAGTCGTCCCGGCTTCCAGGCGTCCCGGACGGACCGGGACACCGAACGCCGCCCTCCCCGCTTGACGGCGGTCCGCGGCCTCGCGACCATGACAGCATCCGATGTCCGCATCCCTCCGAAGTTCCCCCCGAATGAGGCGCAGCGCAGTGAAAGTCGACCCCGACGACCTCGAGACGGCAGGAGCCGTCCACCTCAAAGCCCTGGCCGACGCCTACGACGACCTGGTCATCGACGTGGCGCAGTCGACCCGCGACCGCGCCGAGGCGTTCACCGGGAACGGCAGGTCGACCGCGCTCCTACTGGCGTTCGACGATGCGTACGAGATCTTCTACACCTTCATCTACCAGACCGGCGTCAACATCCGCGCCATGGGATTGACCCTTGTGGACTTTGCTGAGAACCACCGGATGACCGACCGCGAAGTGGAACGCACCTTCGAGGAGCACGAGGAGGACATCGACGGCGAGCGCAAGACCCACCGTTCGATGGGCGCGGACCGGCCGAACTCGCCCGACCGCAAGGACGAGCCCATGCCGTACAACCGAGGGGGCGTCTGATGGCCTTTCCCGCTGGAACACCGACGCTGGAGCAGGTCGACGCCCTCTGGGAGGGGGCCAGGAACCAGATCGAGTACCGCTTCATCCTCGAAGGCTTCAACATGTGGATCGACGACCAGGCCAAGCAGGGGAAGGCCGTCGGCGGCTGGGTGGACGGCATCGCGATCCCGCGCAAACCCATGGGCTACACGGAAGAGAACGCCGCGAGGCTCAAGCACGAGGCCCGAAAGGCCACTACACAGACCATCAAATCGATCAAAGCGGCCTACACCCCCTACTTCGACAAGGGCCAGGAGGCGGAGCTCGGGCAGCTGTGGTCGAAGTACACCGGCTTCCGTGGCACGCTCAACCAACTCCACGAGAGTCCGCACATCAAGAAGGCCAAGGACTACACCGAGGAGTGGGACGAGAAGGCCGCCGAGCCCTTCCAGAAGGAGTTCATGCAGCCGCTGGAAGGCGCGATCACGCGGCACAGGGACATCGCCAAGTACCTCGCCGGAGCGGTCGCGCTGGAGGCCTGGGGACAGGTCGCCATCCGGAAGGCGTTCGCCGAGCTGCCGGTGGTCGCCTGCGGCGGCGGTTCGACGAAGGACGAGGCGGAGGCCGCCAAGAAGACCAAAGACGCCCTTGAGACGGTCTCGGACGCGAGCGGGTTCGTCGGGTTGGCGCTGTTCAAGTTCCCGGTGGCGGGTGTCGTCGTCGGCGCGGTCGGGCTGGTCGCCTCGGCACTGGCGGACAGCATCAATCCCGTCGTCGTCTCGCTGGAGTTTCCGGATGTGACGACCATGGAGTTCACTGAGTGGGTGGGCCACGTGAACACCGCGATCACCTCGCTCACGAGCGGCCTCGACAAGGGCCGCGACGACTCCGCGAAGGCGCTGCGGGATGACATGATCGGCGCGTACAAGGACCTCGAGAACTGGAAGACTCTGCCGAGGCACTACGTGCCGGGCGGCGAACTGCTCGACTGACCGGCAGCCGCCGCCACCACCGCCACCGCTGACACCGCTGGCGTCAGGCGGCGGGGCCGTCCACCGGGCCGTGGGCGAGGTGGACGCTCTTCGCGCCGCCGCGCATGCGGATGCGGCGGGCGAGGGCGACCGCGTGCTTGACGTCCGTGGCCAGGAAGAGGACCGTGGGGCCCGAGCCGGAGACGTGCGCGGCGAGGGCGCCCTCCTCCAAGCCGCCGTGCATGAGCGAGGCGAGCTGCGGGCGGAGGCTGACGGCGGCGGCCTCCATGTCGTTGATGAGGAGGCGCGCGAGGTCGTCGGCGCTCGCGCCCGTCTCGAAGGCCTTGACGAGCGGGCCCACATCGGACGAATAGCGGCCGATGCCGTCCTCGCGGAGGCGGTCGACCTCCTTGTAGCACTCGGGGGTCGAGATCTGGGTGTCCGTGGTGGCGACGACCCAGTGCCAGGTGCCCTTGGCGTCCACTTGGGTCACCTCTTCCCCGCGTCCGGAGCCGATCGCGGTACCGCCCTTGAGGCAGAACGGCACGTCGGAACCGAGCCCGGCCGCGAGGCGCTGGAGCTCGGCGTCGCCGATCTCGACCTCCCACAGCCGCGCGCAGGCGATGAGCGCCCCGGCGGCGTCGGCCGAGCCGCCCGCGAGGCCCCCGGCGACGGGGATGCGCTTGTTGAGGTGCAGCTTGACGTCGGGTTCGATCCCGGCGTACAGGGCGATGAGTTTGGCGGCCTTGTGGGCGAGGTTGGCTTCGTCTGTGGGCAGGGTCCCCGCGCCCTCGCCCGAGATGGTGATCTCGATGCCGGGTTCGCCGCGCCGCTCGGCGGTCACCGTGTCGTGCAGGCTGATCGCCTGGTACACAGTGGACAAAGCGTGGTAGCCGTCCGCCCGGGCGTCGCCCACGCCGAGGTGCGGGTTGATCTTGGCGGGCACGTCGACGCTGATCGATGCGCCAGGTTGGGCGGGCGCGGTCTGTCCGGACATCAAGCCTCCTGAGACGGTGCGGTCGCGCCCAGCGCCTCCTTGGCGTCGGCGAGGGCGATGAACTCCGCAATGTCCAACGATTCACCCCGCCTCGTGGGTTCGATCCCCGCCCGATCGAGTACCGCGTCCACGCTCTCGCCCGCCCACGCCTTGAGCGACTGGCGCAGCATCTTGCGGCGCTGGTTGAACGCGGCGTCCACCGCGCCGAAGACCTCGACGCGGTTCGCGTCCGGGCTCTCGATGCGCTCGAACGCGACGAGCCCGGAGGCGACGTTCGGGACCGGCCAGAACACGTTGGGCGACACCGAACCGGCGCGCCGGGCCTTCGCGTACCAGGCCATCTTGACGCTCGGGGCGCCGTAGATCTTCGAGCCCGGCCCGGCCGTGAGCCGGTCGCCGACCTCGGCCTGGACCATGACGAGGCCCTTCTGCAGGCTCGGGAAGGTCTCCAGGGCGTGCAGGACCACCGGCACGGCCACGTTGTACGGCAGGTTCGCCACCAGCGCCGTGGGCGGCTCGGGCATCTGCTCGGGCTTGATGCGGGCCGCGTCGGTCTCGACGACGGTGAGCCGCGTGTGCTCCTCCGGCGCGCGGTGCTCCACCGTGGTCGGCAGGGCGAGCGCCAGCTTCGGGTCGATCTCGACGGCGATCACGCGCCGCGCGATCTCGATGAGCGCCAGCGTGAGCGAGCCCAGGCCCGGGCCGACCTCCATCACGACGTCCTCGGCGTCCAGCTTCGCGACGTTCGCGATGCGGCGCACCGTGTTCGCGTCGACGACGAAGTTCTGGCCCCACTTCTTCGTCGGCGTGATCTGCAGGCCGCGCGACAGCGAACGGATGTCGCCCGAGGTCAGCAGGCGCGCCATCAGCCCTGGCCCCCGGCGAGCAGCGGCTCCAGGACCAGCCCGGGGTAGTCGTTCACGATCGTCTGGATGCGGTACTTGTTCGGCAGGGCCACCAGGAACGCGCCGTCCCTCGGACGGGTGAACACCTCGACGCCCGGTGCGGTGCGCAGGCGCTGCGCGCCTTCGGCGTCCGTGAGGCGCGCGAGCTGGTACGGCAGGTGGTCGATCGTCGCGGGCACGTCGAACTCCGCCTGGAGGCGGGCCGTCGTGACCTCGAACTGCAGCGGACCGACCGCCGCGAGCACCGGCGTGGCCTCGCCGCGCCGCTCGGAGTAGAGGACCTGCACGACGCCCTCGGCGTCGAGCTGCGCGATGCCTCGCCGGAACCGCTTCGCCTTCGACGTGTCGTGCATCTGCAGCGCCCCGAAGTGCTCGGGCGCGAACGCCGGGAGCGGCGGGTACTCGACGGCCTTGCCCGCGTAGATCGTGTCGCCCACCGAAAGACCCGTGGCGTTGACCAGGCCGACGATGTCGCCCGGCCAGGCCTCGTCCACGGTGTCGCGCGCCGAGCCGAACAGCGTCTGCGCGTACTTCGTGGACATCGTGCGCTTGCCCTGCGCCTGCGTGACCTGCATGCCGCGCTCGAACCGGCCCGAGCAGACGCGGATGAACGCGAGCTGGTCGCGGTGCGAGGCGTTCATGTTCGCCTGCGACTTGAACACGAAACCGGAGAAGCCCGCCTCCAGGTCGCGCGGCTCGCCCTTCGCGTCGTCGCGCGAGAACGGCGACGGCGCGATGTCCACGAGCAGGTCCAGGAGCTGGCCGACGCCGAAGTGGACGAGGGCCGCGCCGAACAGGGTCGGGGTCGTCTGCCCGGACTCGAAGGTCTTCGGGTCGAAATCGGCCTCGACCTCGGAGAGGAGCTCGGACTCCTCCTGGGCGCGTTCGTAATCGGGCCCGAACTGGGCCATCGCCGCGTCCTCGTCGAGGAACTCGGCCGTCGCGAGCTGCTGCCCGCCGGGGGAGCGCTCGTAGCGGACCATGCCCGGGACCTGAGGCCCGGCGGCCCGGCGTCCGTCGGCCTCTTCCCCGAACCCGACGCGCTCGATGACGCCGCGGAACTCGCCGCCCACGCCCACCGGCCACGTCACGGGCGTCGGCTTGATGCCGATGCGCGTCTCGATCTCCTCGATCAGCTCGAGGGCGTCCTTCGCCGGGCGGTCCCACTTGTTGATGAACGTGATCACCGGGATGCGCCGGGCCCGGCACACCTCGAAGAGCTTCAGCGTCTGCGGCTCCAGGCCCTTCGCGGCGTCCAGGAGCATCACGGCCGCGTCGACGGCCGTGAGCACGCGGTACGTGTCCTCCGAGAAGTCCGCGTGGCCGGGCGTGTCGAGCAGGTTCACGACGCAGCCGCGGTACTCGAACTGCAGCGCCGCCGACGTGATCGAGATCCCGCGGTCCTGCTCCATCGACATCCAGTCGGAGACCACGCCCTTGCGGTCGCCCTTGCCGTGGACGGCGCCGGCCGACGAGATCGCCCGCCCGTACAGGGCCAGGGCCTCAGTGATCGTCGACTTGCCGGCGTCGGGGTGCGAGATCACCGCGAAGGTGCGGCGGCGCGCGGCCTCGGCCGCGATGTGGCTGGACATGGATTCCTCAAGATTCGTAAACGGGCCCGACCCTCAACGATAGCCGTGAACGGCGACACGACCGGGCTGCGCTACCCCGCGAGCTCCGCCTTCACGATGTTCGCGACGAGCTTCCCGTCCGCGCGGCCCGCCGTCTTCGGGCCGACCGCCTTCATGACCTTGCCCATGTCCCTCGGACCGGCGAAACCGCCCTCACTGATCGCGTCCCGCACCAGCTGGGTGACTTCGGCCTCAGTGAGCTCGGACGGGAGGTACCGCTTGATCACGGCCTCCTCCGCGAGCTCGGCCTCCGCCGACTCCTCGCGCCCGCCCGCACGGAACCCCTCGGCCGCCTCCCGGCGCTGCTTGGCCTGCTTGACCAGGACCTTCACAACCTCGGCGTCATCGAGCTCGCGCGGGGTCTTGCCCGCGATCTCCTCGTTCTTGACGGCCGTGAGGACCATGCGCAGCGTGCCTAGCGTCACCTTGTCCTGCGCCTTGAGGGCGGCTCGCATATCGGTTTCCAACTGGGTCTTTAGCTCGCTCATATCTCGACAATCTACCGTTGGGGTATGAAGATCAGCCGTGGACTAGCCGCAGCAGCCGGTATCGGGGTCGGCGCCGGGGCGCTGGCGCTCGCCTACGCGTCTCTCTATGAGCGCGTCCAGTACACGCTCCGCCATTTCGCGGTGCCCGCACTGCCCGAAGGCGCCGAGCCGATCCGGGTGCTGCACATCTCCGACCTGCACATGACGCCCGGGCAGGTGCGCAAGGCCCACTGGGTCGCGTCCCTGTCCGCGCTCGACCCGGACCTGGTGCTGCTCACCGGCGACAACCTCGCGCACCCGGACGCGATCGACCTCGTCGCCAAGACGCTCCGGCCGCTGTTCCGCGCGCCGGGGGCGTTCGTGTTCGGCTCCAACGACTACTACGCGCCGGTGTTCAAGAACCCGCTGCAGTACTTCAACCCGAACCACGAGCACAAGTACGGGGCGCCGCTGCCGACCGAGGAGCTGCGCAAGGTCCTCGTCGACGGCGGGTGGCTCGACCTGAACAACGCGGCCGCCGACAAGGTCGTCGCCGGGCTCAACGTCCACTTCGCGGGCGTGGACGACCCGCACTTCGACCTGGACGACTACGAGCTGGTCTCCGGGCCCGTGCCTTCGAGCGCCGACCTGTCGATCGGCCTCACGCACTCGCCGGAGCCGCGCGTGCTCGACGAGTTCGCGCGCGACGGGTACGACTTCATCGCCGCGGGGCACACCCACGGCGGGCAGGTCTGCGTGCCCGGGTACGGGGCGCTCGTCACCAACTGCGGCATCGACCGCGAGCGGGTGAAGGGCCTCCACCCGTGGGAGGACACGTGGCTGCACGTCTCGGCGGGCCTGGGCACGAGCCCGTACGCGCCCGTCCGGTTCGCCTGCGCGCCGGAGGCGAGCCTCCTGACCTTCGTCCCGAAGGCCTTCTAGCTCCCTTGCTCCGGGCCCGGGTGTGACCGGGCCCGGAGCGCCCCGCCCCCGATCGAGGGGGGTCAGCACCCTCAGGTAGCATTTCCAATCGACACGAACGCCCAGCGTGCGTGAAAATAGAACATCGGGTTGTGGCGCAGCTTGGTAGCGCACCTCGTTCGGGACGAGGGGGTCGCAGGTTCAAATCCTGTCAACCCGACCATCACACCAGGTCGGAGGCTTAGCCTCCGGCCTGGAACACTTCAAGATCCAGAGTCGTCCGTGGTTCGTCCGTGAGACGCCACGTCAGGCTCCGACCATAGCCGTCAGCATGAGCCATCGACATGTGGTATTAGTCACTACAGCTGCCGTCGGTGCTGCAGGGAGTCGCAGTGATTGGAGAGAGTTCGTCCGGCCCCTGCGTTGCTCTTTCTAAGTGGCTCTTCGACAGTCGGACGCGAGGCATACCGCCTCAGTGATCGGTCGGGCGCTGCCGACGCAGGGCGATGACCGTTTCGAGGATCGCCCGCAGTCCCTTGGGGATCTGGTCGGTGCGCCAGCGGCGATTGCCGGGCGGGATCTGTCGCCAACGGGGCGCCGCTTCGTTCTCCCGCCAGACGGCCTCGTGGCCGGTGCCGTCAACGCAGTGTGCCCAGCAGGCGTAGGCGGTGAAGGCGTCGGGATGTTCCTTGAGGCGCCGTTCGCCGGTGAGCATGTTGGCTAGGTCGAGCGAGACCTCGTTGTCGCTCGTGTCGACCGCCCAGGTCTCGACTCGCACAGCGATCGCGAACAGGTTGTCCGGCTCCTCGATCCCGAGATCCTCGAGAGTCTCCGCGCGGGCGAACTCGCCGATGAGCTCAAGCGAAGCGCCGACTGGACGACCACTGCGCTCGGATTCCAGCAGCAGCTTCGTAAGCGAGCCCAGCTCGCTCATACTCACCTCGTCGCCGTTCCTCCAAACGCCGAACAGCGTCGGGTCCGCGCCGGGTTCGACGGTGGTCAATGACTCGCGAGCCAGAGCTCCGATGCGGTCGTGGACGGTATCGGTCATCGTTTGGACCGCTCCTTATCCCAGAATCTCGTTCAATTTCGCGAGCAGCGCTTCGCTGGCCGCGGCGCGCCGGTGTGCGAAGGCCGGGTCCATCGGATCGGTTGGCATGTCTCCGGACTTCCAATCGTGGATGTCGAGCGCGACCATCTGCCGCAGCAGCTCCGCCTCGTATTCGGAGATCGCGAGGTTGAGCAACGGCCCCTGCTCGGCAGCCGCCTCCGGCGGCGCGACCTGGGCCCGGACGACCCGGCCTTCCTCGACGGAGACCTTGAATTCGAGGTCGTCCTTCTGGATATAGATGGCGCTTCCGAAGCTTCTGGGGGAGCCGTCCGGTGCGATTCCGAAATCGGCGACGATCTCGCGAAGCTCGGCCTCGATAGTCGAGTCTCGGTGGTCCTCGTCCAGAGGGTTGCCTTGGACGCAGATGCCCCGATGGCGGAGAACGCCGTCTTCGTCGACCTTCGGAGTCATCGCGAGTCCGATTGTCCCGTCCTCGCCGACCTTGACGAAGTACCCGTCCCCGATCCTGCCGTCGTCCCCCCAAGTGACCTTCTGGTACTTCCCTGCGTCGATCTTGGCCTCGACCTCGGGTTCGGTCACAGGCGGCTCGATGTCGATCGCTTCGAACACGTAGACGTCGTGAATCGGCATGATGCTCCTCACCGTCCGGAGATTCTTCCTCGTCGTCGACGATGGTAGTCCAGTCCGCCGAGGGGTTGGATCAACCGATTCGCACAGGAGTCTCGAGAGACCGGCGCTTAGCCTGCGATCGCGTGTTGGGCGAGTGTGGCTCGTATACTCTTTTTGGACTGTCATCGATTTGGTCTCCGAGCGGGCAGGCCCGAAGCGATCCAGCGTCACACAGGAGTGTTCCGCAAGTGAACCATGCATCGATTTGGCAAGACGAGGTCCCCATCCTCGACCGCAAGCAACTGCCTCCCGCTCCGGGATACGGGAAAGCTCTTGCCAGCCAGGGGTACGGCCTGTACGAAGCCGTGGCGGACTTGGTCGACAACTCCATCGACGCCAGTGCGGACCGGGTCGGAATCCATTTCCTCTCCGACGACGAACACCTTCGGAGTCTGGTCATCGTTGACAACGGTGCAGGAATGGATGAATCAGGACTCGACGCCGCTATGACGGTCGGTCTGCGAAGGGACTATCGGCCAGGATCGCTCGGGAAATTCGGAGCGGGTCTCAAAGCGGCCTCGCTCTCGAACGCGGGCTCGCTCACGATCGCGAGTCGAACGGTTGGGTCCGCCGCCGCGGCGAGGAGGCTCGAGTCGAGGGAGTACGCGACGGACTTCAGCTGCGGAACCGTCGAGAGAGACTTCGCTCGCGGGCTGCTCGACCGGTACTCGGAGGTCACGGTGCCTCACGGAACCGTCGTCCGGTGGGACCGTGTCCGTTCCTTCGACACGATCGCGAAAGGTGGGACAGCCCGATACCTGTCCGAGACCGTCGACGCGCTCGACACCCACCTTGAGCTTCGCTTCCACCGATTCATTGAAGCGGGCCTGCGGTTGGACATCATGCTGGAGGATGCTCTCAGCGGCGAGATCTCGGAAGTCGAGGAATGCGAGCCACTGAACCCCTTCGGACACAAGGTGACGGGGAGGCGCGGTTACCCGTCCGTCTTCCGAGCCGAGATCGAAGGCTTCGGAACGCTCGACCTGACGGCCCACATCTGGCCTGCGAAGTCCAGGGAGCCTCAGTTCCGGAGGGGCGGACCGCTTCAAGACCGGCAGGGCTTCTACTTTTATCGGAATCAACGACTCGTGCAGGCCGGCGGCTGGAACGGCTATCGCGTCGCCGAGACCCATCTGAATCTTGCTCGAGTCTCGATCGACCTGCCCAACGATGGAGGCGAAGTCTTCCGTCTGAACGTGAAGAAGGATGGCGTGACAGCCAGCCCTGCGTTCTCGAGAGGCTTGGACAAGGCGCGCGACGCCCAGGGGCGAACGTTTCAGGAGTACCTCGACGATGCGCAGGCCGTTTATCGGGAGGGAGGCAGCAGAGCGCCCGAACGGGTCCCGAGGATCTACCCGGGCAAAGGGCTGGAACCGAAGGTGCGCAAATCGGTGAAAAACGAGTTCGAAGAGGCGAAGGGCGAAGAGCCTGTGTCCTTTGTCTGGGTGCCGTTGCCCGACGACCGCTTCTTCGAGCTCGACCGCGACGACCACATCATCCGACTGAACCGTCGTTATCGGGACGCCTTCAACGGTGGTCGACGCGGAGGACTGAATGACGCTCCTGTGTTGAAGAGCCTCCTGTATCTACAACTAGAGGAGTTCTTTCGAATCAACCGCTGGGAGCGCAAGCGTCAGGATCAGCTCGAGTACATGAACACCATCCTGCTCGCGGCAGTTCGCACCCAGATGGACTGGATGATGCGGTAAGAGGGGGGAGACTCAGTAGCTGTGAACGACGAACTCGACAAGGCATACGCAACCGCGCTGCAGGACATGTCGACGCCCCGAAGCCTCAGGCACATGGTTCAGGCAGTTCTCGAGGTCGATGAGCTCGGGCAGGGTTTCGATGAGCGTGCGATCCTCTCTCGGGTCCAAGCCGGTGACTCAGCGCTATTGGACCGGTGGGCGCGCAAACTAGCAGCCTGGGACATCGAGGAGTCGCCTGAATGGGCAGACGGCACCGCCAAATGCACATCAGGACGACGCGAAGCCGTATATGCCCGCCTCAAGATCGGTGAAGATCTTCGCAGTGCGTTGGACGCCGCAGTCCCGCTGTACGCCCAGGACGACGGTACCTTGATCGCCGTCACAGACTTCACCCCGTGGTACACCGACGACCACGCCAACGGGCGTTTCTATTGGCCGAGGTACAAGCAGTATCTGGACGACAAGGGCTTCGACGAGCGCGCGATCGCGGACCTGAACAACTCCACCCGCATGGTCGTTGAGCGGCTGGCCGATCCGGAGCAAGCCGAGCCGCGCCAGACGAAGGGCCTTGTCGTCGGACACGTGCAGTCGGGCAAGACCGCCAATTTCACCGGAGTCATCGCCCGGGGAATCGACGCCGGCTACAGGCTGGTGATCGTGCTCAGCGGCACCCTCAATCTGCTACGCGGCCAGACCCAGCGTCGCCTCGACAAGGAGTTGATCGGCCAGGAGAACATCCTGCTGGACAGAGACCCTGAGATCTTCGAAGACTGCATCGGCGTCGACTACGTGCTAGACGACCATGAATGGCGCCGTTTCATCAAGTTCGGGGACCGACCGGAGCGCCTGGGCGCGTTCAACATCGCGCGTCTCACCACACGCGAGAAGGACTACCAGAGCCTTCAGGGAGGCATCCAGGCGCTTCAGTACGACAAGCGTGAGAAGCGAGCGCCACTGTACGAGCCGGTCAACCTCCACAGCTCGGCGGCCCGAATTGCGATCGTGAAGAAGAACTCCACCGTCCTCAAGCGGCTGGTGACCGATCTCAAACAGGTGAAGTCTCTGCTTGCTGACCTGCCTGTGCTCATCATCGACGACGAGTCCGATCAAGCTTCGGTCAACACGAGCAACCCCAAGAAGTGGAAGGAAGATCAGAAAGACCGCACCGCGATCAACGGACACATCGCGCAACTGCTGCGCATGATGCCCCGAGCGCAATACATCGGGTACACAGCGACTCCCTTCGCCAACGTGTTCATCGACCCGGAAGACAGCGAGGACGTCTTCCCCGGCGATTACGTGCTCTCGTTGCCAACACCATCCGGTTACATGGGTGCGGCGCAGTTCTACGACCTCCACGATTCCGCCGTCGACAACGAACGGACCTATGCTGATTCGAACGAGAAGGCGTACATCCGTGACATCTGGGGGGACCACGACGACCGTCTGCAGGAAGCCATCGATGCCTTTCTTATTACTGGAGCGCTGAAACTGTACCGTGCGCGTCACGGATTCCCTGAAGACCGCTTCCGGCATCACACCATGCTCGTCCACGACTCGGTGCGAGTCGTCGAGCATGAGGCGCTAGCGCGCAGGATCGAAGCGATGTGGCATGAATCGGCCCCGCTGACCCGACAGGGCATGGCCCGGCTGGAAGACCTTTACTTGCGTGACTTCGCCGAAGTCAGCGCCGTCAGGGCTGCCGAGCTGCCCTTGCCGTCCGATTTCGCCGACCTGCGAGAGTGCATCGGCGAGGCTCGTCGACGGATCACAGAAGATCGCCCGGTCCGGGTCGTTAACGGAAGCAAGGACAAAGACTACGAAGACGTCGACTTCGATCGATCCGAACACGTCTGGAAGATCATCGTCGGGGGGACGAAACTCTCCCGCGGATTCACAGTCGAGGGCTTGACGATCTCGTATTACCGACGAACCACAAGCCAAGCCGACACCCTCATGCAGATGGGCCGATGGTTCGGCTACCGGCCTGGATACGCCGACCTCGTTCGGCTGTACATAGGCCGCGATGAAGTCAGAGGGCGGGACTCGGTCGACCTCCACGAGGCATTCAAGGCCGCGTGCCTCGACGAAGAGGACTTCCGCGAGCAGCTCCGGCGGTTCGGTTATTTGATCGACGGACGTCCCCAGGTGACTCCTGCCGAGGTCCCGCCGCTTGTTCGTCAGCAACTTCCTTGGCTGAAGCCCACGGCGTCGAACAAGATGTACAACGCCGAACTCGTCTCCATGTCCGCGCCCGGCAAGGCCGTCGAGTTCAAGATGTATCCCACCGATTCCGCGTCGAGAGCCGCGAACATCGAGCTTTGGGCTCCAGTCCTGGAATTGATCGGAGCCGAGCCGGTCGAGATCAAGACTCCCTCTGGGCGGACTGCGACTATGAAGACCGGGGTGATCGAGCACCGGATGCTCACGGACCTCCTGGAGCGACTGGCGTGGGAAGACGGAGGCAAACAGGTCGCCCCGCACCTTCGTGACTTGAAGGAACACGGCGGGCCCGACGGTCCGATCCAGGACTGGATGGTCCTGTTTCCTCAGCTCAACCGGAGCGTCTCCGGCGGTTTCGAAATCGGCTCCTACGGACTGTTCAGCTTGAGCGTGCGGTCCGGCTTGGGCAAGCTCGGAGTCCGAGGTTCGGTTGCCACACAAAATGACCGTGTCATAGCGGAAGACTTGGTAAGAAACGCTCGCGATGGGGTGAACTTCGACGGCTCCCTGAAGATCGGACCCCGCCGAGGCGTGATGATCGCCTACCCAATGGTTGCGGAGAAGCCTTCAGAGCGACTCCTGCTCTCGGGCACGGGTGCGGTCGATCCTGCGAAGCTCGTCATCGGGCTGGCGGTTGTCCCTCCGATTGGTGTGAACAGCGGCCGGCCCGAGGTTCGGTTCAGGACCCGTCACGCAGGAGGCTCCGCGATCGTCGACGCCCCCGGCGACGACTGATCTGGCCCGCTTTGGGTCTGCGCTCCGTGCTCGAACGAGTTCCGCGACCTGTGCCGCTGCCGCGGCCAGGTCCTCGTGCTCCCAGAACCGCAGCACTACCCAGCCTTCAGACTCCAGTCGCGCGGTCGTCTCTAGATCCCGCTCGCGGTTGCGCCGGACCTTCTCGCTCCAGTAGTCGGCGTTGGCGGCGGCTTTGGTGTGGTGTTGCGGACAGCCATGCCAGAAACATCCGTCCACGAACACTGCGACCTTCGCGCGTGTGAAGACGAGATCCGCGGTTCGACGGAAGCCGGGTATCGGGCGATACGCCACCCTGTACCGAAGCCCCAGCGCGTGTGCGGCTCTTCTGAGCCGCATCTCCGGTTTCGTATCGCGACTGCGGTTGGCACGCATGCTGGCGCGGACGGCGTCGTTCGACGCCCACGATCCCTCCGAACGACCCATGTTTCGACGATACCGATCCCACGGCACGGCCATGATGCGGACCAGGCTGTCGGCGCCGGACAGTACCGTTGCGAAAACGGCGGAGTCGAGAATCATGGGGGCGACATGTCGACCGAGAACTTCCGACGCTCTACGATCGCTTCTGTGACAGATGTCCTGAGCGAGCCCACCGTCGCAGACGATACGGATCCTGCCCCCGATGAGCAGGTTCTAGAGGTAGCCGAATTCTTCGCGGGGATCGGACTGGCGCGGCTTGGGCTTGAAAGTGCGGGGTTCCGAGTGACCTGGGCGAACGACATCGAACAGGCAAAACAGGAGATGTACGTCAGCCAGTTCGGTGAATCGGCGAAAGCCGAATACCGACTGGAGGACATTGCTGAGGTCAAGGGCAGCGAGCTGCCGGAACGACTGTCGCTGGCATGGGCGTCCTTCCCCTGCACTGACCTGTCTCTGGCGGGCAAACGCAGCGGACTGGCGGGGAAACACTCGGGCACGTTCTGGCAGCTGACTCGGATTCTCAAAGAGCTCGACACCCGCCCTGCCGTCGTCGCCCTGGAGAACGTCAACGGCTTCGCTACCAGCCACAAGGGTGAAGATCTGAAGGTCGCCATCTCCACCCTGAACCAGCTTGACTACTCAGTCGACGTCATGACCATCGATGCCAGACGCTTCGTTCCACAGTCAAGGCCGCGCTTGTTCGTCGTCGCGGTACAGCAGGATTTGGTGCGGGAGGCCACAGCGGCAGGGCTTCCGCTGAGATCGACAAGCTCGGGACCCGGACTCGTACAAGAGACAGCTTCGAGCCTGCGACCAGCTTGGCTCGACAAGTTCTTCGCAGACGATGACCTCGAAACCCATCACTTCGACCTCCCACCCCTGCGAAACCCGCTCGAAGCCGGATTCAGCGGCCTCGTCGAGGATCTCGACACCAAGGACGACCGTTGGTGGGACGCCAAGCGGATGTCCGCGTTCACC
This sequence comes from Glycomyces sp. NPDC048151, assembly GCF_043202775.1. Taxonomy (NCBI): domain Bacteria; kingdom Bacillati; phylum Actinomycetota; class Actinomycetes; order Glycomycetales; family Glycomycetaceae; genus Glycomyces; species Glycomyces sp. NPDC048151. The sequence goes on from NZ_JBIDBB010000009.1 coordinate 49,624, forward strand.
AAGGAGCTGTCGAAGGTCCAGAAGGATCGTCTCGATGAACTCAGGAAGACGGCCGATGAGCCGATCTACCGGACTGCCTATCGTCGGACCCGCAATGGTGTTCCCGCTTGGGAGGTTCGCGCTGATGACATCGCAGGCTGCCTGCGGACGGCTCGTGGAGGATCCTCCAAGCAGGCGGTCGTTCGGATTCAGCGAGGGCGGACGCTTCGAGCTCGCTGGCTCACTCCACTCGAGTACGCGCGGTTGATGGGCGCCGGCGAATACGAACTGAGCGACGCGCGTAAGAACCAGGCGCTGTTCGGTTTCGGGGACGCGGTGTGCGTTCCAGTCGTCGAGTGGTTGGGCAAGGAATATCTCCGTCCTATAGCGGAAATAGCCGCAAATCGAACCCTTTGAGCGCTTCTGGAAGGATCCATGATCGCGGACACATCTCCAGCCCTCTCTCCTGCTGCGGCGGCCATGCTAGTTCGGTTGCGGCCCAAAGTTGACGCATGGTATGAAGCTCAGCGAAAACCCAAAGGCGAGATGAACACCAACGTCATGTCTGCTGGTGTCTTCGTTGCTGAGCATCTTCGTGCAACGCTTCCGCTTACGGAGGCCGTCTACCTGACCGAAGGCAATCAGGTACGGTTTGCGACTGGAACGAGAATGAAGAAGATCCTCGCTGCATTCGGCGAGGATAGACGCTTCCGCTCTGAGGCTGGCCGGACAACGAGGAAGACAGTGCCGTTGCTGGCGAGTCTGGCGGATCTCCTTAACGAAGAGATGATGGCGCCGAACGGTACCCCCACGCTTTGTGATCAGGACCGGATTTCTGTTGCCAACGTGCTGCAAGGATGGTTCGTAGACAAGATTCGGTCGGACTTCTTGGACAAGCAGCGTCTCAAGGTCGAGTTTGATTACAGGTCCCCTTTGTCTACTGTGGTTTCGGCGCTTCTCGATGCCGGACGCGCCAGGGAGGGCAATAGATCTGGAGCTGTCGCGCAGCATCTAGTCGGCGCAAAACTGGAGCTCCGTTTCCCAGAGATCGAGATCGCAAACGAGAGTTATACAACGGCCGATGATCCGACGGGGCGAGCCGGGGATTTTCAGGTTGGCGACACCGGCATCCATGTGACCATGAGCCCGAGTGAGGCACTATTTTCCGAGCGATGCGCGCGCAACCTCGATGACGGATATCGGCCTAGAGTCCTTGTGCCAAAGAACATGGTCCAGGCGGCTACCCAGATTGCGGACCTAGCAGGATTGAGAGCGAAGGTGGCAGTCCAGTCGATCGAGGATTTCGTGGGAACCAACGTTGAGGAGATTGCCCAGTTCAGCTCGGAGGGGATTCGCAAAGAGCTGAAGCGACTATTGGAGACCTATAATCGACGGGTCAGTTCAGTTGAGACCGATCCTTCGCTGATGATCGAAATCCCGAAGAACCTGTTACCACACGATTGTGGACGAAGCCATCGACGGATCGTTCGCCTGTTGTTCGGCGCTAATGCATCCTCGCTGCCATTCTCTGTCTCCTCGGTGACGTCGCCGAATAGGGGCCCTGATTGGATGACCCTCGGGTCCGGGGCGGGACGACCCTCGGCGAAAGCCAACCGTGCCCCGGCGAGGTATGCCAATCGCATGGCTTGCACGACAATCACTCTGCGGAGACCAGGGGTGACGATTCCGCGTTCGCGTGCGACGGCGGAGAGGCGGGCGAGCGTGTCGGCGCGACGAGCGATGCGGATGTCGGGATGTTCACGCTCAGCCCGCACCGCATCGGTGAGTAGGCTCGCCCTCATAGAGGCAGGCAGCTCGATCAGAGGACTGACTGGCGGAATCTTCTCGTTGAGGATCGCACCGAATTTGCTCTCATCGATAGCCCAGTGATACACGCTGTGCTCAAGGGCGTTGAGCTGTGCCTTCGCTGCTGCTCCGAGAGGGCCCTTGGTGCCGATGCTCTCGTATTCCCACAACGGCCATAGCTCGATCTCAGCGACTTCGAAGGGGTCCAAGATTCGCATGGCGACCGCGTCGGTCCGCTGATTGGTCAGATGCCGCCGCACTCGGACTCGAAGTTGCTCATTCGTCTGGCCAACGTAGATGGGTTCCCCATCATAGTCGTAGAAAGCATAGACCCCCCACTTGGCGTTGGCCCAGACGTTGCCCTGGTCGTCCTCGAAATCGAGAACCTCGTCCAGCCTCAACCGAAAAGACTGGACATCGGGGGCAGGCAGTGAGTTCACCGCGGGCTTTGGCATGGCCTTCGCTCCTGTGGAAGTTAGGCGTCTGGGGCTCCTGTGGCCCCCAGGTCTGGACCGGGTCGAACGTCGCGCTGCGTAGACGTCGGGATCAAACTCGCGTTTGAACTACTAGCTTTGCTGATCGTGGGGAGGCCAATCCTCTTGCTTTACATGATATTCGTATCGTCAAGCTAAGCCAAGATGGACCATAGCCTAACAAGAGTTCAACTCCGGCAGTGGGTTTGATACTACATACGATGGGTCGGCCGTGAGTTTCCTTGCCCCCATGGAGTCACCTCTACGCTCAAAGGTTCGGGTCCTGGGCCTCGCCCAGGAACAAGGCAAGTCTTCACCTCTCGTGACGCTGCTTCCGGGACAGCGCTTAGACAAGTCGGGGGCCGGAGATTCGGCTTGCCATTGAGTTTGAGGGCTGTCCGATCTCAGGCAGCTCGGTCTCCAGCCCACCAGAGGAGTTCTCTCGCACTGCTGGTATGCGGTTCTCGTCGAGGTGCAGTTTGGTGATGGCGAGGTCGGCGGCGGTTTGCGGGGTGAGGTGGCCGGTTTCGGCGAGGGCGATGAGGAGTGCCTTCGCGTTGGCCGGGTCGCTGGCGATGGTCGCGGGGCCGCGCTCGAGCGCGGCGGCGGTGGCCGAGTCGAGTTTGGTGGCGAACGCGGCGTGGAGTTCGGGGCGTTCGGGTTCGGGAACGGCGTTGTAGAGGTCGCGGGCGATGGCGCCAGCGAGGTGCTGTTCCACGGTGACGCTGAGCCCGGTCGGGGTGGCCGTGTCGGTGGTGTTGCGGGCGAGGACGGCGGAGGCTGAGGCCCACCATTCCTGGTGTCCTGCGCGGCCGGTGGTCGGGTAGGGGCCGAGCGGGTTGGCGGGGTCGTTGTCGGTCGTGTCATGTTGGTCGCGGTGGGCGGCTGCGAGGCGGATGGTGGCTTCGAGTGCTTCGCGCTGGGTGGGGTCGGCGGGTTCGGGGCCGAGCGCGCGGGTCCATTCGGGCCGGTCGGTCAAGGCGGTTTCGGCGAGTGCGTCGGTGCGCTGCTTGATCGCGTCGGCGAGGTTCGCGGCGAACTTCGGTAGTCCGTCTTCGGCAGCGTCGCTGGTGAGGACGTGGGTGGGGTAGTCGAGCCAGGGCAGATTAGTCGGGTTCTCGGATCGGTTGTCGCGGTTGATGGTCTCGGTGGCGGTGTGACTGATGGCGACGGCGAGGTTGTCGAGGCCGCGTCCGGGGGAGAGGGCGTCAACGAGGTAGGCGGCGTCGGACCCGGTGTGGGTCTCCCATGCTTTCAAGGTCCAGGCGATCGCGGGCCATGCTTGGCCTGAGTGGGTGGGGTCGTGGGCGATGAGGCGGGTCTGGCGGTCGAGGCGCCAGGCGAGGAGTTCGCTCAGGGATCGGCCCTCGTCGAGTTCGCGTTGCGCGACCGCGCGGCGGAGCGCTTCGATGGAGTGCTGGCCGGTGTCTTCGGCGCGGCCGAGCGCCCCGACCACGGCAGGCCAGGCACGCTCGTCGCGGATGCGGGCGGCCTGCTGCTCGCCGAGGACTTCTGCGAGCTCGGTGCGGTAGCGGTCGGCGTTCGCTTGCGCGGGTACACGGTTCGCGTTCGTCGCGGGAGCCTTTGTGGCGGGCGGGTTGAGTGCGGTCCCCGAGTCGAGATGGAGGCGGGGGTGGTGGTCGTGGATGAGGCGGGCGTAGTAGGCGACGTCGCGGGCCTCGGGTTGGAGTCCGGGCGGGGGTGCGGGGTGGTCGGCGGTGAGTTTCTGGACCCGCGCGGTCAGGACCGCGGCAGGGGAGCGGGCGTCGTCGAGCGACCGGCGGCAGGCGAGGTCGAGAAGCTGTTCGGCCCGCCAGCCCTTGGCTTCGGCGGTCGCGAGGGTGCGGGCGAGCGCGCCGTGCCCGTTGTCCTTCAGGTCGGTCCAAACCTCGGCGTCGAGGAGCGGCTTGAGCTTCTGTTCGATGAGCTCGGCGTAATGGGCGGTGGCGATCCGGTCGACCGAGTACCGGTACTGCGGCACCAAGGTGGAGAGGGATTCGGCCTTATGGGCGGCCTGCTCGATGCCCGCGGTGGCGGCCTGGTCGTCGGGCTCTTTGGCGAGGATTTGTTCGGCGATTTCGCGGGCGGCGGTGGCGTCGGGGTCCCAGCCGGGACGCCAGTTCCGGTCGTCCGGTGCAGTGGGGAGCGGGGTGTGGGTGACGGAGTACAGCTTCGTGAGCTCGGCGGCGCGGGTCGCGGCGACGTAGAGGGCGCTGCGGTCCATGCCGGGAGTGAGCAGCGGGTAGGCGGTATCGACGGTCATGCCCTGGGATCGGGCGATGGTGGAGGCGTAGGCGAGCTCCACGTTCTTCTCCACGTACCAAGCGGGCAAGGTGGTGACGGCACGAGAGTCGTCGGCTTTGACCTTCATGGACCCGTCTCGGTAGGTGCGGATGACGGTCCAGGTCTCGCCGTTGCGGACGGTGTCCTTGCCCCGGCAGTACCGCAGCCGGGAGTCGTTCTCTCGGGTGACGACCCAGTCCCCACGACCAGCAACATTTCCGTCATAGAGCGCCACGCCTTTGGCGCGGACTTCGCCTGCGGCGACGAGGTCGGCGCGGGCCCTCGCGGACAGCGCCGTGACTACCTTGTTTTCCTTGGCGAGCATGAGGCTGCGCTTCCCGGCGGCGGTGTCGGCCTTCCACGCCTCATAGAGTGCGCCGGTCATGGCGTCCTCGGTCCCACCGACCAGGCGCCCGCGCTGCTCGAAGTAGTCGAGGGCGTTGCCGTTCCCGACACGCAGTAGCAGGGACGCCTCAGCGAACTCGGGGTCGGTGAAGCGGTGGAGTTCGTCGAGTTCGGTTGCTCCGGCCTTCGCCGCGATGAGGCGCAGTGCCCCGCCCGAGGCGACCGCACCGAGCTGGTGCGTGTCCCCGAGCAACCGCACTTGCGCACCCGCGAGGCTCGCGATAGCGGTGACGCGGTCGAGGTTCAACGTCCCGGCCATCGAGGCCTCGTCGACCAGGAGGACATCGCCTGGCCGGAGTCCGAGCAGGTCAAGGCCAAGGGGGGCGGATCGATCCGCGCCAGCGCGGGCCCGGCCCGCGCCCTCCTGGTCAGCACTGGAGACAGCTTCCTGTCGGAGGGACGTGGCGAGTTCGGGGCCGGAGAGGTGGTTGCCGGAGCTGATCTTCCACAGGAACATGTCGACAGTCGAACACTGGACGCCCAAGTCGTTCTCGAGAACCTTGGCGGCCTTCGCGGAGGGCGCGAGGCCGACCAGACGACGTCCGTCGGCGGCAAGCACCTCTTTATAGGCGCGCATCGCGGTGGTCTTGCCCGACCCGGCGGGGCCGATGCCGACCGTGAGGAGCCGGTCGTCGGTGGCGAAGGCTTCGACCAGGCGCCGCTGCCCGGCGTCGAGTGCGCGGTCAGCCTGCTGCTCGAAGACATCGAGTCGTTCACGGACGGCCGATGCGCTGGCGATGTAGACGGTGGCGGTGCTGGCGGCGTCGACCAGGCGCGTCTCGGCGTCGAGGATCTGCTGCGAGGTGAACCGGCTGCCCTCGTGCTTCTCGAAGACGGAGACCCCGTCGGAGCGGCGAAGGGCTTCCGGGACCTCGACGGGCGTGGGTATGCCGATGCGGATCGAGACACCGTCCCCGAGCGCGGCGGCCACGACCTGTTCGGCGGCTTCCTGTTGCGCTTGGGGGTTGGTGAAGATGTGTTCGGCGCGGAGCTGGCGCATGGTTTCGGCGTGGACGTTCCACCGCGTCCACGTCGCCCGCTCCTCAGCGACCGTGTTGACGACGCGGCCTGCGAGTTCGCGCACCTGCTCGGTCTCCAAGGCCGCTACCGGCTCCAGCGCGGTGCCCACGACGGCTGCGATCTGGTCGATGGACTTTCGCCCGAACCGGCCGGTGAGGTCGGCGGTCCAGTCCGTGCGCATCCGCTCCAGGGAGCGGACGGTGTCTTTTGCGCCGCGGGTCTCGAGGGTGGCCTGCTGTGCCAGCTCGTAGGCGGTTTTCGCATCTGGTTCGCGCCCGTGAGCGGCCTGGTAGTGGGAGCGGAGTTCGGTGTAGCGGTGCTCGATGGCGCTGCGCCGCGCCGAGAAGTGCTTCACCATGCGCTCGTCGATGCCGACGATCTCCCGTACGGGACGGCCGTTGCGGAGGGGTCCGGGACGGTCCGCGAACGCGACGCCGAGCCTGCTCGTGAGTTCGGCTTCGATCGCGGAGTTGTAGGTCTCCGAGGCTGCGACCCCGAGCGCGTAGAGCGCGCTCCCGTCCAGGGACCGCCACTTCCCATCCCGGCCTTGCACCTTGTTGACGACGGCCAGGTGGGTGTGGAGGTCGGGATCGCCGGAGCGGGAGTCGAAGTGATCGAAGGCCGCGGCGATCAACCCGGTGGTCTCGATCTGCGCGACGCCGCCGACACCGGAACGGGTGAACGCCGCGTGCTGCTCCAGCATGCCGATGACCGACGCCACGGCGGCGTCATGGGCGGCCTTGACCTCGGCGCGCATGTGTTCGTCGGGGTGGAGTCCGAACAGGATCGACACTGACTTCACTGGCGAGAACACCAGGTCATAGCCCGCCACCGAGGTCCGCTGCCGGGACGCCTCTTCCCGCTTGACCGCCGCGGTCTCCGCGGCCGTCGCCGCCCGCCCGGTTTCGGATGCGATCAGGTCGAGGCGCTTCGCGACCCGGTCCTTGAACGGCTCCAGGGTCTCGTATTGGGGGAACTTCTGGCCTAGTTTGACGGCGCGCTTTGCTGCTGCGAACGCCCGGTCGCGTTGCACGTTCGTCGCGCCCGGTTTGAGATGCTGCTCCAGGTAGGTGTCGAGGATCTGTTCGGCGTCGGGGTGGATGCCGGAGCCGAAGAGGTTGCGCATCTGGTCCTCGCGCACCGTCTGCCCGGCCGCGAGGTCGAGAGTGGCCAGGCCTGAGCCGAGCCAGCGGCCCTCGGGGTTCCCTGCCTGCCCGTAGTAGTCCGCGGCGGACTGGCCCGGGGCGCGCTGGACGTCGCCGCCGGCGACCTGCTTCGTGAGGTAGGTGTAGCCGTCCCCGACCGAGAGCTTATGGACCGTCATCAACGCACACCACCCCCACTCAGGCCACTCGACAGACAATTCACGATGGTCAAACATAGCCCCGGAAACCGGGCTCCGTCCTGTCGTAGAATCCTTATTCACGAAACGTGCAAGAGGTGTGTGGATCTCAGCATCCTAACCTACTGATCTGATGAATAGGCTGGTAGATAGCATGTACTGTCAATAACTGACTGAATTACTATCATTGGCTGGCGTTCGTTGACTTGCACTGTCATAGGCTGTCGAGAACTGTCGATCATGTGAAACCGAGTGGTTGCTGAATAGCGGTTCCAGTGTTTAACCTCGAAGGCATGAGCGAATCGAAGCAATCCACAAAAGGCACCGTCCGCCAAGCCGCAATCGAACGGGCACGGCATCGCCGGGCCGACCGCATCCGCGCCGCTCGCGAACGAGAGAACGCCATCACCGAGACCGTCATTGACATCGCGACCAACCGCGCGATCGCCGTCGACGCCGAGCACGCCGCCGCCCGCGATATCGCGAAGCTACGGCGCATGGGCGAGAGCCAGAGGGACATCGCGGACCTGTGTGAGATGACCCTCACCGAAGTCCGGGCCGCGCTCGCGCTGACCGGAGCCCGGGCGCCGCGCACCGCGACTACGGGCGGACTCCAAGGGGAACGGGTAGAAACAGCGTTGTCTGCGGACGAGGGAGCCTGAGGTGTACACCGTGCTCGACGAAGTCGAGAGCCGCTACGTCGCTGAGTTCATGAGGTCGCCGCAGCCGCAGACAGCGCCCCACCTGGAAGGCAGAGTCTTCCAGAACCCTGCCCTCGGCGCGATCTTCGACGTGATCACCGCATTACGTGAGGAAACCCCCGACGCGAAGTTCGGGCCTTTCATACGAGCGGTGGAAGCGCGGACCGACCTTCCGGGCAGGCTACGGTCCGATTCGCACTCCGGAGGAGCTGAAGCGGAACGAGCAGGACACCGCGTTCGTCTACCGGCTCGCGCACACCCCGGTCAACGCCAAAACCGGTATCGAAGCAGCGACCGCACTCCAAGCGAGTCCGGCGACGCCCGGTGTGCCCACGGCCGACATGGACTTGGGGATGGAATTGCAAGCGGCACCCGCTCTTCAGCCGTCACCGGTACCGCGAGCATGACGAGCTCATTCGAAGTGTGGTGCTTCGGGTGCGGAGGTCGCGGGTTCGTTGAACTCAGCTGAGGCCTCAGCGTCCCGCTCCGGGGCGTCTCCGAACAGTTCGGGCTGGAAGTATCGGTGTCGCCGCTCGCGTGGCGGCGGACAGCGGCCCGCAGGGAGTTTGAGGTGACCGTGGCCGGGAGTGCGGCGCGCAGTTCGGTCAGGTCGGCGCCGCTGGTGAGGGCGGCCCAGTTCGAGGCGTACCGCTCCGCCTCGGCTTGCCGCAGTTGGTCTCGTGTGGACTGGAAGGCGTCCTCGGCGGCGGCCAGGTGGTCGAGCGGGTCGGGGGGCGGTGGCGTTCACGGGAACCTCCCATCGAGAATGTGAGAGGCCCCGTCCGCAGCACGTGCTGCGGACGGGGCCTCGTTCGTGTTCGAGGTCAGGAGCCGATGGCGCGGCGGGTGGCGCCGATGCGCTCGCCCCCGAGGTCGGCCCGTTGCCCTGCGGCGCGTCCGGCCTCGCGGCCGGTCCCGGACAGGCGGCGGCCGTTGTTGCGGTAGGTGGGGTAGCACTGGTTGAACATGGCGGTGACAGCACGGGTGCGGTCAGCCAGCACCAGGTCAGTCGATCTGCCGCTTGTGGCGGGCGCGGCTTGGGAGCGGGCGCGGTGTTCGGCTTCGCGGAGTCGGCGGCCGATGGTGCCGGCGAAGGCCTGGTAGAACGAGCGCTTGTAGGCGGCCTTCGATTCGCGTCCCCGTGGTCCGGGCGCGGCGATGAGCGCGATCTCCCTCTGGTGGAGCAGCGAGGTGTAGAGCAGAGCGGCGCGGTCGAGGTCGGCGGTGTAGCCGAAGACGTGGACGCGGCGGTGGCCTTGGCCCACTGGGGCGGTGATGTCGATCAACTGGCAGCGCAGTGCGCGGGCGATCGCGTTGTACAGGTGGGCCTTGTCGAGCGCGAACGGCGCGGGCAGGTCGATCTGACGGCCCTGCACGGTGTCGGGCCGTTCGCCGGTGTCGGCTAGGAGCGCGGCGTCGATGCCGTACTTGGCGAGTAGTTCCATCGCCTTCGCGGTGTGGACCTCGGCGGCCTCGGGGGAGGTGGCGGGGTCTTCGGCGATGGCGAGGAGCTGGCGGACGCGGTCGAGGTGCTTGGCGTCGGGGTTGCAGGAGCTCATGCGGTTGTCCTTCCTGAACGGATTGGTGAATGGCTGGGGGTATGACGGAGGGCCCGCCGAACGGCGGGCCCTCCGTCGCGTTGGGTCAGGCGGTGGCGGAGATGGCGCTCATGGAGTCGAGGGCGCGGGGCGGGATGCCGGCCTGGACGGCGGCCATGAGCATTTGCGCGAGCCGGTAGTGGGGGCTGGCCTTGAGGGCGAGGGTGAACGCTTCGATCGCGACGACCCCGTTCCCGGTGCGGTAGGCGCACCAGCCGGCGATGGTGAGCGCGGGAGCGAGGAAGTCGTCTTCGAGGTGGCGGGCGACCCACAGCCACAGGTCCGAGGCGGTTTCGCGGTGGGGGTCGGTGTTGCGGAGGGTGTAGTCGCGGACGTCGAGGTCGCTGACCGCCAGACCCAGCGTCGCGATGTCTTCCGGTCGCTCGGGGAGGGTGTCGGCTTCGAGCCAGCGGTCGATGACGGCGAGGTCGTGGCGGCGTTGCTCGGCCCAGTCCAGGTCGGCTTCGGTGTGGAGGGCGTCGTCGATGGCGCGGGTGACGGCGGCGCGCTGCTCGGCGGGCGCGGGAGCGAACAGTTCGGTGATCGCGTTGCGGTCGGTTCGTCTGACCGCCCCGGAGGCGATGAGTTCGGTGCCGATGGCGGAGTTGTCGGTCAACGGTTGTCCTTCGGTCGGGCAGCAGGGGCCGGTGCAGCCGAGGTTGTAGTAGCGGCCGTCGGTGACGCGGAGCTGGTCGAAGATGGTGATATCGCGGAGGTCGAGTTCCATGGCGGCCCGCTGCACGGCCGCGGTGGCGATCGCGTCCTCGCCGTAGGCGATCAGTACGACGGTGTCGGCGTCGTTGTTCTCAAGCTGCTTGGTAAGGGAGGGCAGGTGGTCGAGGTGGTCGACGCTGCCGGGCAGGTCGACGCGGAAGGTGCACTGGAGTTCGCCGCGTTTGAGAGCGACGACGACCAGGGAGTGTTCGGGGGTGAACCCGAGGAGGTAGGGGACGGCCGAGAGCAGGTCGGCGGGGCCGTTGAGCTTGAGTTGAGCGGGAGCGTTCATGGCACATCTCCGAGTAGTCGAGAAGGTTGTTGGAGAGCGGCGCGGGGCGGCCTCTCGGCCGCCCCGCTGGGAGGGTTTAGGCGGCGGCCGGGACGCGGGCCGGGGTGGCGGTGGCCCAGGGGTCTTCGGTGCGGACGGGGAGGTCTTCGCCGTCGGGGGTGCGGACGGCGGCGTTCTCGACGCGGTCCTTGCGGGCGGGGGTGACGGTGGTGAACCGGAGTGAGGCGGCGACGTTGGAGGCGGTGACCTTGAGGTGCGCGAACCCGCCCGACTCGTAGGGGTAGAGGCCGGAGGCGGTGACGATGACGGTGTCGTAGCGTTTGAAGCTGGCGAGGACGTTGTCGGCCAGGGCGCCCCAGCAGGCGATGTCGTAGAACTCGGTCTTGCCGTCGACCCACTTGCCGGAGGTGTCGCGGTAGCGGGGCTTGCGGGCGATCTCGAAGCGGACGCCCTTGCTGCCGCCGGAGGTTTCGAAGCTCTTGGGGTCGTGCTTGATGATCTGGCCTTCGATGATGCAGGTGAGGTCCATCGGATTGACTCCTTGTCGGATGCCGGCTGACGTGGTGGCCGGGGTCCTGCCCCGGGTGGTGTGCCGCTGTGGTGAGACCGCGTTAAGCCCGGCGGGGAAGCGAGGGACGTCAAGGGCGCCCAGCACTTTGTTCGCAGCGACGAAGGAGCGGCCCGGCGAAGAAAGTGCGCCGGTGCCCTTGCGAGCGACGACGAAGGAGGAGCGGTGCGCTCGCGGCCGTCGGGTAGCGTGCTCACACCACAGCTGCACACCCGGGCAGACGCATCGGCCGCGTCAGGCGCACGACAAGGAGCACCTGGGCCGGCTCCGAATTGAGGCTGGTCGCACGCGCACCACGGGCCTCGTCCCCGGTGGCCCTGGGCTAGCTCGGGAAGCGCCGCACCTACAGCAGCGCGCTGTCGCTGTGGGGAGGTGACAAGTCCGTCGCGGCAAGAAAGCCTGTGCGCCCGGCGGAGCGGAGAACACCAGTGCTCTAGAAGCGCGTGTCGGACTCCATCGATGAGCCGCGTCCGTACGGCCAGAGTTCGGCGATCGCTCGCTGGCCGCCCCTCCAGGTCGAGGTCACTCGCAGGCGGCATGTCCCCAGTCGACCGGCGCCCCACAGCCGCCCGAGGTTCGGTCGGAGTCCCGTCCATGTGCATGCGGTGACGGCGATCCTGGCGTCGAGTCGCGGCACCGGCTGTTGCTCAAGCCAGATCACGGCGGTACCCGACCGTGCGGCCCTGGCTGAAGCGCGTTGGAGCTGCCGGGGCGTGAACCCTCGCGTCGAGGCGATCACGACCGGGATGCCTTCGCAGAGGATGCCGAGCGCGTCCAATCGGCTCTCGATGTCGGGGACATCAACGAGAGCGAGCCGGTCCAAGCGGACGCCGGCTGCAACGGCTGCGAGCGGGTACAGCCTCGGCCGATCGAGGACCGCGCACCACAGCCCCGCCGTCGTCGCCGCCGCGACCAGAGAGCACAGCAGGCTCGTCGCACCCCGGTGGTTCACGTCGACGCCGATCTGACCGGCGAGACCGCCGGAAGGCAGCAGCGGCTGGAGTGCTTGGAGAACCGGGTACACCGGGCGCCGTGGCGGGATGCCCGTCACTACGGGCAGTGCACCGGCTCGCAGTTCCGAACCGAGGCGCATCCCCAGCGACTCCGCCAGTTCGGCGGGCGTCGCTCTCGCTGCCGTCCGCGCCACGATAATTCCCAGCCTCTCTCGAACACCCGTTTCAATTGCTGGAGCCTAGTGCTCTGCGAGCGGATTGTCACACTTGTTGTGGCGCAATCTGAAAGCTCTGCCCTGACCCAGATGGGCGTGCGCTTGTCGCTCCACGGACTTTCCGGATCCGGGCAAGGCGATCGACGCGGTGACCGCCGCTGAACTCCTCGGCGCGCTGGCCGACGCCTGCCAAGACTGACCGTCCACAGTGCCCGTCTCGTGACCGGCTGAAGCGGCCGAGCGAACGGTGTGCGCTATCCTGTGGCCTACTCAGGGAGGTGCCATGGCCGAGTCGTCGATTCCGTCGGTGTGGGTCCGCGAGGCCGGGCGGCCGCAGGGGTTGAGCCGGGAGCGGATCGTCGCGGCCGCGCTGGAACTCCTGGACGCGGAGGGCTTGGCGGCGTTGAGCATGCGCTCCCTCGGCAAGCGGCTCGACGCGGGCGCGACCTCGCTGTACCGCCATGTGGCGAACAAGGACGAACTCGTGGAACTCGTCGTCGACGAGGTGTACGCGGAGGTCGACGTCCGGGACCCGTCCGGGCGCTGGCGGGAGGACGCCGCCGAGGCGGCGGGGAGCCTGCGCGCCATGGCGCTGCGCCACCCGTGGGTGGCCGGCGTACTCGGGCAGGTCGGGCTGTCGTACCTGGGGCCGAACCTCGCGCGGGCGTCGAGCCGGATGACCGACCTGCTCACGGCGGCCGGTTTCGATGCGGGCGAGGCCGATCGGGCGATGAGCGCGATCGTGGCCTTCGTGGTCGGCACCGTCACGAGCGAGTCCGCGTGGCTCGCGATGGTGGCGCGCAGCGGCAAGAGCGAGCGCGAGCTCGTCGAGAGCCTGCAGGAGGTCCAGGCGCACCTGAACGAGACCCCCGCCGCGCAGGAGTACGACGACCCGGCCGTCTACCGCGACGACAGCTTCGCGTTCGGGCTCGACCTCATCCTTGACGGACTGGAGGCCCGGTTGCAGCGCAAGGGTTGACCTGCCGCATCCATCTCGGGCGGCGCCTCGGCGCCGCTCTTTTTCTCTGCGCCGGTTCGCATTCGGGACCCCTCCTTGCGCATCTCCCACCTTCATGGGTACAGTGTTCGCATGACGCGCACACTGTGCGCGCGAATTGAGGAGGACCCCATGAACGCTCGCGAAACGACCGCGACCATCGATGCGCCGCAACGGCACCCGCTCGCCGCGCGGCTCCTCGCCGGGACCGGGCGCGTCATCGCCTGGACCGTCGCCGCGCTCACCGTCCTCTTGGGATTCGCGTACTTCGCCGCGCCCGTACCGCTCGGGCCCGCCGAGGACGCCGTGAGCGTCACCGCGATGCTGGTCCCATGGATGACCGCGGTGCTCATCGCATTCGGGCTCATCGGCATCGCGACCGCGGCGCTCACCTGGAAGCGGCGGAAGGCGCTCGCGGCCGCCGGAGCGCTCACCGCGGCGGCCGCCGCACTCATGGTCGTGATGCCCTGGGCCGCAACGTCCCGCGTCGCGGACGTCTCGCTGGCCGCGTCCTTCGACGCCGCGCCGACCACGGCACCCGATGCCACCGAGACCTACGCGACCGTCGACGGCGAAGCGCTCAAGGTCGACGTCTACCTGCCCGAGGACGCCGAGGACCCCGTCCCGACCGTGGTCTACGTGCACGGCGGCGGCTGGTCCGGCGGGTCCCGCGACGAGAGCGCGCCGTGGCAGCGCTGGATCGCCGACCAGGGCTACGCCGTCTACTCCATCGACTACCGGCTCGCGCCGCCGCCGCGCTGGCAGGACGCCGTGGGCGACGTGAAATGCGCGATCGGCTGGGTCCGCGACCACGCCGCGGCGCACGGCGCCGACCCCGCGTCGGTCAACCTCGTCGGCGACTCCGCGGGCGGGCACCTCGCGATGATGGCCGCCTACACCGTAGGCGACCCCGAGTTCGCTCCGTCCTGCGAGGCCGAAGAAGCACCGGTCACCTCGGTGATGACCTGGTTCGCTCCGACCGACCTCACCACGCTCGAAGCCGATTCCGACATGCCCGCCAGCGCCGACGGCTACCTCACCGACTTCCTCGGCGCGACCCTGGAGGACGAGCCGGGCCGCTACGAGACCGCTTCGCCGCTGACGCACGCCGGGAGCGGCCTGCCGCCGACGATGATCGTGCAAGCCGAGGCGGACCGGCTCGTCCCCATGGCGCAGGGCCGCGCTCTGGCCGACGCGCTCACCGGCGCAGGCGTTCCGGTCACCGAGCTGGACCTGCCTTGGGCGCACCACGGGTTCACGGGCCAATGGGGCGGGTGGGCCTCGCAGGCGCTGCGTCCCGCGGTGGCCGCGTTCCTCGAAGCGCACGCCGGATAAGGCATACTGCTTGAAACATCAAGGGCGGCACCGCATCGCGGTGCCGCCCTCATCGTTGCGCGGCCTGAGCCTGTCGGTGTACTCGCCGGGACCGGTGCCGAAGGTCGCGAAACCGGCCCCGGGTCCGCTAGGCGGCTGTAAGCGCCTCGGTGGGCTCAGATTCGGCTGAGTGCTCCTGTTGGAGATCGACATGGACCTCATCGTCCACGTCGGTCCCTGCCTTTGGGTCGTCCTCGATTTCCTCTTCGTCTTCCTCGTCCTCGTCGGCTTCTGACTCGGCGTCCTCCTCGGCGAGGCTGTCGGTGATCGACTGGTGCAGCTGGGTCTCGATCTCGGCGAGTTCGTATCCTTGGCCGGTGAGCAGGTCGAGGTAGGCCATCGCCTCTTCGAAGTCGCCCCAGCGGCCGAACGCGGCTTCCTTCAGGTTCTCCTCGTTGTAGGCCAGCCAGCGGGCGACGGCTGCGCGGGAGAGCCGGTCGACGCTCGCGTTTTCGGGCAGGTCATCGATAGGGCAGCCGGTGAGGGCATCGGCGAACTCGCGGAGCGTGTTGAACGGCATGTTCACCCGGGCAGCGGCAAGCTTGCGCAGGGCGGGCCGGAATAGGCGCTTGGCGCCTTTGACGTTCGCGAAGTGCGCGAGCAGGAAGTCCCGGCGGACGGTCGTGGCGGTCTCCCAGGCCGCACGGCGGACCGCAGCCTCGGCTTCGAGCGCTTCCCGCTCGATCCTTTGCGCCGCATACGTGTTCGGCGCGGGACGCAGGCCGACTGCGGCGGGGTCGGGGCAGTAGAAGACCGGCTTGGGCGTGTAGTCGCGGTTGATGTAGGCCGCGAACCCCGGCTTCGTCTTGACCTCATCGAGGTCGACCGGGTCGCCGGCGGCGTCGACGAGCTGTTCGATGAGGAGGGCCTTCCCGCCTTCCTGCACGAACTGGGGCCGGGTAGTGAGTTTGACGCCGTCGAGCACGAGTCCTGCCTTGAGCCGGTCGAGTGCGTCCTTGGCCTTCTGGCGTGCGCGCTCGTCCGCGATCGCGTGCTGGTAGCCCCAATGCCCGCCGCCCTTCTTCATGATCCGCTCGATCGCTTTGGGGTCATGCGCGAACTCGGTGAGCGCGGCGGCCGAGACCAGGTCGACGCTTCCGGCGTTCGCGGCTTCCTGGATGTGCTCGGGGAGTCCCCGCAGGGTCAGAGACTGCTGGACGCGTTCGATGTCGCGGCCGGCGGCCTGGGCGATGCGCTCGGGCTCCCAGTCCATGAGCGCCAGCTGCTCGTAGGCGCGTGCCTCCTCGGCGAGGGTCAGGCCGTCGCGGTGCAGGTTCTCGATCAGCATCGTCACGACCTGGTCGGCCGCGCCGGGGTCGTCGACGACCACGCACGGCACCGTCTCCAGGCCGACCTGGGTGGCGGCGGCGTGTCGGCGGTGACCGGCCACGATCGTGTGGCGCCCTTCCTCGTCGGCGGGGAGGACGACGAGCGGCTGGATGATGCCGTAGTTCGCCACGGTCTGCGCGAGCGATTCGATGTCGCGTAGTTCGGTGTGCGCGTTGTTCTCGTGCGGGGCGAGCTGCGCGGGCGGGATCTGTATGAGTTCCACGGAAGTCTCCTTCGGTTCGGCCGCCTTCCCGATCGGGTCGGCGGCGCTTGCTGAGGGCCCGGTCCCCAGCCGCGAAGCGGCTACCCTTGGGCCGGCCCAGCAAGCGCCGCCGCGAAACCAGGTAAACCCCGTGGGACTGCGTCCCGCTGGAGCGGGACGGTAGGGGGAGCCTGTGCTTTACGAACGGCGAAATGGCGCGACGGAAGGTAGCCTTTGCAGAATCCCTTCGTCGAGTGGAGCTTGAAATGCAGTTCGACAACGTCCCGGTCCGGGTTGCTTTGCGACCCCCTCGCGCCGTCATCATCTTCGATGGGGGTGAGCACTGGCATTACTGGGCGAGAATGGCTCTGCATTGCGCTACGCGGATGTGGGGTGGGCAAGGCTTCGTCGTCATCCCGCATCACAATGGAGAGGTGCGATCCGGGCTTCTTCCGCTGATTCGCGCATATGACCCCGACTATGTCGTTGCGCTTGAAAAAACCTTTGCTGACCTCGACCAGATTGAGCCAGGATCGATCCCGCTTCCTGAGGAGGAAACGGAGCGACAGCAATACCTCGAGATGATCGGTGATCAATCGTTGCCGGATGCGGCTGGTGAAATTGCACGGAAGGTGGTCACTAACATATGCTGGTCACATCGGCGTAGGGACAGGGATGGAGGATGGGATGATGATGTTCGCTACATCTCTGCTTCGAATTCATGGCAACGATTCACGGCAGTGGAGGATGCCACTAGTAGTCCCGACTGGGGTGAGGTTCACATATCTGCGCCTGGGGACTGGGGTGGTGCCCTCGGAGTCGCGTTCGCCGCTCGATGCGGTGCTTCGCGGCGACCGGTAGCAGGGGCCGAGCCCGAGCTTGATGAGGATCAGACACGTCAGCTCTGGAACTGGCTACTCGGGAACGACTATCGAAAGGTTGACCGGCTCGCGCCGATTGTGCAGGAGATGGCAACCTGGGATTATGAAAAGATTAGTGCGGCAAGTAGCGATACAGAGTTTCCGCTCGTATTTTCAAAAACGTTGAACGGGCTCGTTCAAGTTGGTAAATCAGGAATAATCCGAAGAACCGCGAACCTAGTTCTCGGTGACACTGCTGATGACTTCGCTTTGGCACACATTGCCGAGCGCCTGTACGGCGGATCCGTATGGATGCCGCGAGCTGTGTGGGACCAGGAGTCCGTACGGGCTGGGTTTCACCATCTCCACGTGCTTATCTCCAAGTTGGCTCGTGAACGAAACGCGCTTTCGATCTCCTCTCTCTCAGAATCCGACGAGAGCCTGGAGGGGATGGCAGAATACCTTCGAAACTCAGCGCTCAACGCGATGGTTCCTGAACGCCAACAAGACCTGGCCCAGAGACATAATGACGCAATCAATGTACGACCCGTGATTGCGGATCCTGATTCGGCCATGCGCTGGGCCGTAGCTGAGCAGTTCGACATCGAGTTCCCCGTTGGCGTCCACCGCAGCGATCGAGACAGCATCGAGATGATTGCGGGGCAACGATACCCGGACATCGCCCATCCAGCACTGGTCGGCTGCGACGCGCTCCAGTGGCAGGTCGACGTCTCCTTCGTCCCTCACACGGTGCCCGCAGGCAGGGGAGTCGACGGCCACGATCTGCTCGCCAGCGACGAGCATCGTTATCTCACGTGGGTGCGAAGCGGCCGCGATGGCATCTCCTTCGAGTCTCGGAGATGGGATTTCATCCAGGCAGGCTGGTCCAGGGCATCGAAACTTGCCAACCCAAGGCTTCGCAGGCCGAGCCTCGCGACATGGGCCGATCTTGCCGCAAAGTCGTTCGGAATGTCTATGGCTTACTCGACGGCTGGATCGCGTTTCATGAGTCTGGCACGACTCTGGGGATCGTCCGAAGCCGTAGCATCGACGATGGCTGGCCCGATGCTGAAGGCGCTGAAGGCATTCAACACGCCAGCGAAGATGTCCATAACTGGCTACCCAGACGGCGAAGGCGTCGTTCTCGCCTCAGGCGGGTCGACAAGCCAGCCAAAGGAGGGTTTCCTGCGTTTTAAGGGAATCGCGAAGTTCCATGGCGGCGAGCCCGAGGCCCTGCGAGATGAGGTTGACGCCCTTCTTACGCTCGGCATCCTGATACGCGGTCTCGTTCTCGGTTGCGAACATTGCCGCCGTGTCGCGTTCATTCCGGTTGGCCGGCTCGCGCAGGTCAATCGATGCGTGCGCTGCGACGGATCGAATCCACTCACCGCTTCAAGCTGGAATAGGGACGGGATCGAGCCGACATGGTTCTATGACCTCCACCCCATAGTCCGAGACTTCCTCAATGAAAACGGCGAAGTCCCTGTCCTTCTCTCCCACCATCTCCGGCAGAAGTCGTCCACCTACACCGATGCCCCAGAGATGGAACTCCTCCAGGGGGAGAAGCCCATCGCTGAGGCCGACCTCATTGCACTGAGCGACCGTCGAGTCCTGGTTGCTGAAGCGAAGAGCTCCAACAACTTGGGCTCGAAGAGCGGAGCCAGGCGCGAAGCCGCGCGCAAGCGGGTACAACTTGCGAACACACTGCAGGCGGACGAAATTGTCCTCGCTACTTCACGGGAGGCATGGGAGGCTTCCAGTCTGGATGCGATCAAAGACGCTGTCGGAGACATGACGCCAGCCTGGACTGCACCCCGAATCCGCATCATCACGGCGCTCGGCACCGAAGAAGTCCAAGACGAGTACCTGACTTGATCGAGCCTTCCACACGGGCATGACGGCCGCTGGAGCCTGTGGTCGAAAGTGGCCTTCTGTGGCCAGGTCGCGCAGTCCGTTCAGGCCGCTCGGCGGGCTCCGGCATGCCGGTGGCGGTGCTCATTGCTTCCTGCCGGAGAGCATATGACCGCTTCCCGCAGTCGGAGATGGGACAGCGATCAACCACCGTGGGGCACGACCGCCGGGATGGAAGCCTCGTGCACAGCGTTATCCACCGGACCGGCGGGGATCGAGACTAGGCCAAGCATGGCCATACCGACGAGTGCGGCCTGCTCCAAAGCGGTCGTGTCCTCACTGCCGAGGCCGCTGCTGTAGGCGGCGTCGAACTTGGGGCGGCTCGGGTCGCAGACCGGCGCGGGGTGCTCGGGTCGGAAGACTACGAACCGGTTGGCCGCACCGACGACGAGACTCCCGGAGCAGAGCGACAGGCGGATGTCGCCGTGCGCGTCGGTGACCTCGTGGACGTGCTGCTGGGGGAAGAGCAGGAAGTCGCCGCGGGCGAGGGCGTCGGCCCGGGGGACGAGGAGCCGTCCGGCGTATCCGACATCTTGCAGTGCCGTGGTGGCCTGGTCGGCATCGGCAGCGAGCGCGGCTTCGAGCTGGTCAATGCGCATCCTCGGGTCGTGGAGGACATCGTCGGGGTCGCAAGTGCCGCAGTTGCAGTCGAGGGTGTGGAGTTCGCGCAGCGAGTAGCCCTGACTGCGTTCCCAGGGGGTGATGACGGTGTCGCGGGCGCCGCGGGGGTCGAAGTCGAGGAATTCGAGGAGCGCGCCGTCTTCGCCGAACAGTGCGGTGACACGGGCGGGGTAGTGGAAGGGCCAGACCAGCTCGCGGACGCTGGAAGGGCTGCGCGGGGCGCGCAGCCGAGGCCTGGCCTTGACGATCTCGCCGACAGAGATGGGAGAGAAAGACATGCGGATACTCCATTAGGAAGCAGGGACGGGAACGGGCCGACCAGCGGGTGCTGGTCGGCCCGGATGAGCGATCGGGTTGCGGGTTCGGGTCTTGTGCTCACTCCTCGGTACTGGAGGCGGTGTACGCGCTGAGGTGTTTGCCGATGAGCGCGGCGATGTCCCGGGCGAGGTCGGCAGGGACCCAGTCGAGCTTGATGTCGACCTTGGTTGCCTTGTGGGTGAACCGGAATGAGCCGCGGAGGAGGTCCGGGCCGGTGAACCGGGTGTAGCCCTCGCCGTCGTGCGGGTACGGGCCGGCGCCGGGAAGGAACGCCTCGATTTCGGCGAGCGCCACCGCAAGCGCGGCCTTGCGGTCGCGTTCGGCAGCGAGGGCCGCGTGGACGGCCTGGATGTCTGCGTCGTACTCGGGTGTGAGCAGACGACGCCGGACCTGACCGGCGATGTGCGCTGGTGGGCGGTCTGCGGCGACGGAGGTCTGGGAGGGCTCGATACGGGTGTGCTCGCGGTAGCCGTCCGGGAGGCCGGTAGCGATCACCACGCGCCAGAGCGTGCCGGTGCGTTCGGGGCGGACGACCAGGCGCCGGTCGTCCGAGGCGATCGTAACCACGTACTCATTGGGGTCGCAGCGGACCCAATCATCGGGCAGGTGCTCGACGAGGCCGGCGGCGCAGCGCTCGGCGATCGCGTGGCGCTGTCGCTCTTCCACGATCCAGGAATTGGTCTCGGACATTGGATGCTCCAGACGGGATCAGGACTGCTCGGGCTGCGGCAGGTCGGACGTGGAGTGGACCGGCAGCTCCCACGAGGCGTGGCGGAGCTGGGTGATCAGGTGATCGGTGGCGGACTCGATCTCCTCGCGCCGCATGCGGTCGGGGAGCCGGTTCGAGGCGATGCGCGAGAGGATGAGGACATTCAGCGCGGTCTCGCGTAGAAGGTGCTTGAGCTCGATGGTCTTCCTGGCGGAGGCGAGCGCGGTGATGGCGTTCGCGAGATCGTCGAGCACCCCGGCGGAGCTGGCAGGGTCGTCGCCGTCGCGCAGTTCGGAGCCGATCAAGGAGACGATGCGCTGCACGAGCGGGGCCGGGACGTAGCGGAGTCGAAGATCGGCGGCTTGCCCGTCTTGACTGGGGTGGATCTCGGCGGTGAACGGGCCGGGTCCGTGGCTGTTGGCCGACCCGTATGGGCTGTACAGGTTCCGTTCGCTGGCGGGTAGCTGCGCCAGGAAGTGGTTCAGGACCTTGTCGCGGGCGGCGTTGCGCTCCGCGTCGCGGTCGAGCAGGGCTTTGGTCGCGACAGCGGCCTCAGCCTGGGCGGGGAGGAGCCTGCGGGTGATCTCGGTGGTGACCGCTTCGACGGAACGGCTGGAGCTGGCCGTGATCTCCGGCCTTTCGGGAGGCTCTTCAAGGAGGGTCCAGCCATCCGGCAGCTGCGCCTGCACGCGCAGGCGCACCTTGCCCGCATGCTCGAATCCCCACAGCCACAGTTCACGCTCGCCGTCGGTGATGCTCACGACCGTCTGCGCCTGGTCGGTGCGATGCCATGCGCCTTCCAGGCGCTCGCACAGGCCGTCGGCGAAGCGGTCCGCGCAGTCACGAAGTTTGGCGGTCCCTATGTCGTCGGACATGTTCGACTCCTTCCGGGTTCGGGGTCGCGACCCGTATCGGTCGCGGCCGGATTGACCCGTCCGCCCACCCGGCGGGGAAGGAAGGGACGCGCATGCCTCGCGACGAAGGAGCGAGGACGGTGCGAGCGCAGCGTGCCCGACCGGCCGCCGGGTATCCTGGCGGCGGCAATCCGCGCCAGCGACCAGCGGATACACCCGATCCTGTTGTGAAGTTGTCCCGATGTCACCGGTGTCGGAAGGATGGACGTGGGTGAGGGTCGTGTCGCGCGGGCGACCTGTTAGACGTCTCGCGAGCGAGCGAACCTTAAAGACCGACAGCTACTGGGGGGAGGGCTGGCGACCTCGTTCTCCATGCAGGCCAAGTCCCGTCCGGTTCCCGACCTTGCGATCGAGTAGTCTGACCGTCCCCCATTGATCGAGGAGCCCCCTCCGTGTCGAGCATCGACGAGGCGTCCGGAGCTGTTGGTAGCAACGCCGAGCAGGCGCGTGAACTCGCCGCCAGCATCCAGGCGTCGAAAGAGACCATAGAATCCTTGGCCGGTGCGATGGCAGCGATCGGCCTGGAGACCAGGGCGAGCGAGGCGAATGCCGCGCAGGAGAGCGCCGAGGCGCTCAGCGGCCAAGCCAACGGAATCGCCGATGCTCTTGACGGGCTGCAATCTCAGATCGAGTCCTGGCGCGGTTTACTGGCCTCGCCCCGGGCTGCAGGAGGGAAGCCGAGTGCTGTTCCTGCGACGCTTCCAGCGACACAATCAAAGTCCGGCACTGCGACAGGGTCGGATCATCCCCTTGGCCACGTCACCAAGCCTTCGCTTCCACCAGACTTCGACCGCAAGCCCGATAGAGGCCATACTCCAATCCCGCAACGCGCCAAGCTGTCGAAGCAACTCGACATCCAGTCCGAGAACGATGCTGCGGCGGTGCTCGCTCGCTCGGGCTATCGGATTGAGCAAAATCCGCCACCGAAGCCGAACGGCAAAGAGCCCGACTACCTCATGGAGGGCGACTACTGGGACTGCTACACGCCGCATACCGGCAACCTGGATCAAGTTCGCAGAGCGATCAAGAGCAAGGTCAACCCCAAGGACGGGAAGGTACAGGCGCACCGTATCGTCGTGAATCTGGACGCGGGGCCCGAAGCTGAGCGATCACGGTTTGCGCCGGCTGACATCGAGGGACTCTTGCAACGGAAACCCCTCGAGAACCTCAAGGAACTCAAGGTGATCAAGGACGGTCATGTCCACGATCTGAAACTGAGAGCGTGAACTGAATGTTGTCTGACTACACCTATTACCGTCCTGCCGTTCCGGAGGAGGACCTGTCGACCTACTTCGCAGAGCGGCTGGAGCTGACGCGCGTCGAAGGCGACTCCCCGTTCCCCTTGAAGAGCGACCGATGGTGGGTGCGCACCTACGATCCGGATGAGGACTGGGAGTCTGAGGCCGCCCGCATCGGCGTCGACGTCAACGACATGGTCATGGTGATCTTCGAACCCTCCAAGGGCCTCTCCGCGGAAGAAGAGAACCGAGCCGATCACGACTTGTTCAGTGCGATTGTCGAGCAGCTCAACGAGACTGCCGATCTCGCAGGCCTTCTGGTTTTCGGTGAGGCTGAGGTATTGATCGAACGCGCACCGGGCGGTCGGACGCAGCTCAGCGCCACACTCGCTGACCCTGCTGAGTACAACCGGGATAATCACCTCGCCGCCGTGCTCGCCCAGGGTGAGATCGCCGACCTCGCGGATCTGTGAGCCTCGAGTCCGAAGTCTGAGTTCACGATGGCCTCCTTCCGCCGGAGAAGCCACCCTGTCTCAACGTTATGACCAGGTTCAGGAGGTCGGTTTTTCGTCGAACAGCTGCAGAAGCGGCTGAAAGCGCTCCGTGAGACTCTCAAGCGCGAGGGCGCCCTTTTCGGCTGTCGCGGCTGAAGGCTTCCCGATGACGCCGGTAGAGGTGTATCCGGCCATAGCCAGGACGAGGAGATGTGGTCGTTCCGTCGCCTCAAAATCGCCGTTTCTGAACGAGTCGCGTACCAACTCAGGGTGCTCGCTCAGCAGGATCGAGGTCTCCAGCTCTCCGGCGTGCATATCGCTAACATGGTCGCTTTCCATGCGCGCCGCTGCTCGCGCTGCCTCCCAATCTGACCTGCCTGGGTAAAGACCCATGTTGCGCTGGCCGGCGACGTTCGCCTCCTGGACGAGATTCGACAACATGTAGTTTCCGCCGTGAGCGTTGACGAGGATCAGCTTGTGGATTCCCGACCTGGCGAGGGAAGCGTAAACGTCGTTGATGAGCGCAGCGAGCGTGGTCGCCGAGATTGAGACCGTCCCCGGGCGCTGCGGCATGTTCTCATGTTCATGGGAGCAGGCGATCGTGACCGGTGGCAACTCGAGTAGTCGATATCTGGAGGCGATCCGGTTTGCGATGGTGGCGGCAATGAGCGCGTCGGTCGCTAGCGGAAGGTGATCGCCATGTTGCTCCCAGCTTCCGACCGGCAACAGTGCGATGGGTGGGTTCATCTCGGCGATGTCAGCGGCGGTGATTGACGGCAATTGTGCCACGGGGTATCTCCCTCAACATCGGCGTCAGGTTCCCAGCACTGTGCGAAGGTCTCGCATCTGCTCCAGGGAGCCTAGACGCTGGAACTCGTCGCAAACCCGCTGGAGCACACGAAGAGTACGGTGAGAACGAGTGGTGGCTGCGATGTCAGCGGCTTGCTGCGATATTGACATTGCGATTTCGGTTTCGCGGCAGTGAGCATACGCCAGCGCCAAGCGCGCCAGGCACAGGCCGAGATCCCTTCTACGCGTCGGGTCCCAATCCTGCAGGCCACTCTCGAGAATCGGAATCGCCTCGGCTGCGAACCCAAGGTCCACCAGGCACGACGCGGACTCCATGGTCAGGAATTCAAGCGTGCAATACCCGGTTAGGTCGCTCAGTTCCGGAGAGTCATGCAGCAGCAGGGTACGAGCGCGTTCTGCATCGCGCAGTGCCGCTGCAGAATCCCCGAGAGCGGCATGAGCATGAGCGCGCTGACGTAGCGCTAGGACATGGAGCGCTTCCGATTGGCTCCGGGCCGTCTGCCACGCGGCATCAGCGAGCGCGATGGCGAGCTTGGCGTCGCCTCGGTCGGTGGCGATGTTGCTTTGCCGCATGAGGATGTACGACTCGAGTTCACGGTTGCTGCTGATCCGCGCAGCATCGAGAGCGCTCTTGGTCCAAGCCGCGGCAGCCGGGAGATCTCCAGCATCTTGAGCCAGCCATCCCCCCAGCTCAGCGTGACGGGCGGCTGCGTAGGTGACTTGCTTGAAGTCGGTCCCACGGGCGCTGTCCAGGAATGACTCAATGACTCTGAAGTGAGAGGTTACGAGGCCTCGAAGTGGATGCGGGCCGATTCTGTTGTCAGCTGCCGCCCAGCTAGCCAACGGTCCGAGCAGTAGCTCGTCAAGATCGCTAGTGGTTCCGAGCGAGTCCAGCGGCAGCGGTGTGCCATCAGGGAGCTCGAACATTGAACCCGGGGATGTGGTCTCGACCTCCGGAATCTCGGACTGGTGTGAGCGGGAGATGAGCTTGGCGAAGAGGTATTCCAGTTCGGGCGCTGGATGCACATCCGCCGGTATGGGCACGAGGTGATTCGGAGTTGGGACTGAGGGCTGGGAGTCCTCGTTCAGCAGGCGGTCCAACACTTCGAGACTGATTTCGAGCGCTCTGGCAATCGAGGGACGAAGCCGGGGGCTGGGAGTGCTAATCCCATGCTCCCAGTTCCGGACTGAACGGGAGGTGGAGCCAACTGCTCTGGCAAGTGATTCCTGACTGTGCCCGACGAGCGTGCGCCGCTTGACCAGTGCGGTGCGTTCCTCGGACATTGGCGCTCCATAGGCTTTCAGACCAGGCAGAGTTCGATCGTAGCGCAGGGAGAGTCGGAAGGACTTCCGCATAGTTTCCGGCAACCTTCCGAAGGAATGCCTTGTGGCAAGTACCCGTAGTGACGTTCCATATCGGTCAAGCAAGTCAGTCCAAAGCTGGCCTCCACCGCCAGAGGCAGCCGTAACCAACTTCGTTCGGATGTGCGCCTTGAGGCTACGCGTTAGATAGCAGGGCCCAGGGCATCGACAACTTGATTCAGGGCTGCGAGATCGGAACGGTGCTGACAGCGCCAGCCGGTCGAGAGGGGTTACTGGCTGACGCGCCCCGCCGCAAATGCGGCCCATGGTCCGCCCGCTTCTGACGTTGGTCACGAAGACGGTGGGGCGGGCGGGCCACCTCGAAAACTGCAGACGTGTTCGTATCCACGGCCGCACACAAGACGGCGGCCCACGCCAGATCGGGAACTTTTTGCGGAGATCCGTCCTGGCGTGGGCCGCTCAGCGGCCACGGGAGAAATTGGCCTTCTCTCATGACCTTGACCCAATCCTACGTCGATCTCGGCGTCGCCCTGATCGACATCGACCTGCACCAGCCGTACCGGACCGTGTTCGGTCTGTGGCGCTGCGAGTGGTGCGCCGAGCGCTGCAAACGCGCTGGCTGCGAGATTCGCCGCGAAGCGCTGTCCTACTTCCAAAGACGTGCCGACGAGCGCGACCGCGACAAGTACACCGCTCAGCCGTACGCCGGTCTGTTCTCCGACACTGAGCTCCACACCGTCGTCGGTCGCTCTCCGGTGCCGAGGGCACCGATCCCTGCGCAGCGCCCGCCGTCGCCGATTGAGCAGCGGCCGCCGCGGGCCCACCGCCGCAAACGACGAGACGCATCTCGGCCCCGTGCCGATCGCCGCCGCGAGTCTCCGGCGGGGGTGGGCGCATGAGCGGCGAGAACGAACCCGTGGCGAAGGTGGTCCTCGTCTCGGGTGGCCCGGAAGACCGGATGCGCCTGCGTTACATCGCGTTCCCCGGTCTAGACCACGTCCTCCTAGCGGACGCCGACGCCGACGACGCCCTGGTCGGCGCGATCAACGGCCTCGCCGGGGGCGACTACCCGTGCGTCGCGTTCGAGTCGGCCTACTTCAAGAGGCTCGCCCACTACCGCCGGGAGATCCGCGGCACCGCGCAACGCCACTACCGGAACACGATGCGGGCGAGGTCGATCCGATGAACCAGATCGGTGCCGTGATCGCTCCCTCGACCGAGACGGTCACGATCGGTGAAGGCGACCGGGAGCGGCAAGTACGCCTGCGGGTGTTCGCCGGAGACGGCCTGGTGACGGTCTCCACGACCGGCGGCGAGCCGCAGTTCGCCGGGACGGTCTCAGCCCTGCACTTGCGTCGCCCGCAGTTCCGGGTCGAGACCGAGTTCGCCCCCGCGTTCACCACCGACGAGCGCCGCGACGTGCGCGAGGCCGCCTATGCCGCATACGAGGCAGCGATGGCAGCCCTCAAAGCAGCGGCACCGGCCGAGCCTGCGCCGCCGCTGATCCTCGCGCCAGGGAAGGACTCGACGGTCCTCACCGTCGACGGGCTCCGCATCGCGTTCACGCCCGACACAGCGCACCGAGCGGTCTCGCTTCACACCGCGGTCGGCTCCCCTCGCTACATCGGCCAGGCCCGCCGCGTCGGTGATGCCGGCGATGCCGAGACCGAGCTGTGGCTCAAGTCCGTGTACTGGGCCGCGCGCTTCGGCGGTTCGGACCTCTCACAGGAGATCAAGGAGGCCGCCGGGAACGTGTGGCGGTCCTCTAGGGACACGCAGAGGAAGGTGCCGCATGAGTGAGACCGCGACCCCCGAGGCCGGACCGGAACACGAAACCCGGGGGCTGAACATCGGCGAGTTCCACCTCGACACCGCCAGCGGTGGCGGGTGGACGTACCGGATGTACCTCCACGACGACAACGCGGTGAAGGTCAACCGCGTCTATCCCGACCCCGAACGGGGCCAGGGCATCGCCGAGGCGACACGCCTCGACAGGTACGACGAGCACCGCACGAAGTTCACCTTCCCGGCCGCCTGGGCAGCGAACGGCAACGCCGACCTCGCTGAGACCGCCATAGTCAACGCCTACCGCCGCGCTCTCAGGGTGACCGCGTCGATCCGTTTCGGGGACTTCGTGTTCGTCATGTCCACCGAGGCGAGATCGGGCGTCGTCCGTGTCGTGGACGAGCAGGACGGCACCGAACCGCGGTGGGTCGCCACCCTGACGGCGCTGCACAAGGACTACATGCAGGTCCAAATCTCCACCAGCCCGGTCTACAAGGACGTGTTCGGCGCCGACGTCATCGGGGAGACGGGCCAGGCGGCCCGGTACCGGCTCGCGCGCGCCGCCTCCACGCTCGCCCGGTCGGCCCACCGCTGGTGCCCGGCCGCGCTGCCGAACCAGGCGAACCGGAGGGGTCCCGATGCATGACGACGCTGACCTGGTCGGCGAGTTCACCCGCGACCAGTACGTCTTCACCCTCCGCCGTGACGGCGAGGTCCACCGGGTCGAGGCCCGCGAGGGCGACTCGGTCCCGATCCCGGTCTGCCACATCTACAACCCGTACACCTCCCCGGGCTGGCTCTCGGGCTGGTTCCTGGACTGGTGGCGGCCCTGGATCGAACTACAGGCCCAGCGGGTCATCGCTGAGGCCGCGGCCGCCGGAAGCGACCGCGAGCCGGACGCCTCGACACAACCAGACCACATACCGCGGTAGCGACCCCGCGACGCGATCACCGGGCCAGGTCTCCCACGCCCGGAAGGTCATCGCGAATTCCGCTACCGGCCACCCGTCACCCGCTCGGGTGCGGCGGCGCCTCCCAAGAACGGCGGTCCCTGATTCCCATCCGCCCGCCGTTGCCGCCGCACCCGACCCATTAACTCGAAACGGAGTCTGTCCCGAATGGATCAACCACCTCCACCGCAGCTCACCCGCGTCGGTTTCACCGTCGCGATGGTGCTGTTCATCATCTTCGCGCTCGTCTTCGCCACCGGTGCCGTCTTCATGGTGGTCGCCTTGCGCGAACTGTTCGGCCTCGCCCCCGCCACGGGCTGGTCCGCCGCCTGCGCCCTCCTTGGCCTGAGTCTGGAGGCGCTCGGTGCACTCGGGCTCACCTCAGTCGCGAACGCGCTCATCCCGTTCACCGGCCTGAACCCACTGACCTTCCCCGCGAGGAGGCGCACCGGCCATGCCGACTACCGCTGACCCCACCGCGACAGACCTCGGTGTCCTCCACGCATTCGGCTACGACCTGCACGTCACCTACGACGAAACCGAGAACGGCACCCGCCGCTTCGCGATCCGCTCCCTCGGCGGGAGCGTGTCGGACACGCCCTTGGGCGAGGTCGGACTCACCCGCGGCGGCATGCTCTACCCCGGGCTCAACGCCGACGCCAAACGCCTCGGCTTCGGCCTGGCCGGGGCCGGCGGCCCGGTGCTCATGCGGTTCCTTGTAGAGATCGCCGCCGCCCTCGATGGCGACGGCCTCGACGGCGAATGGGACTTCACCCCCGACCCGCGCTCGCTGATCCCCAGCGACCTGCCGACCCGTGGGACGGAGGCGGCGGCATGGGCGGCCTGATCCTGGCCCTCCTGCTGCGGGCCGCACCGTACCTGACCCACCTGTTCTGGCCCATCCTCGCCTGCGCCGTCCTCGCCGGTTGCGGCATCCAGGTCGCGCTCGACACCGCGAACGGCGCCCTCGACCGCGAATACGCCCTGGCCTTCCTCGCCGTGATCGCGCTCGGCGTCGCCGCCTGCATCACCTGGGCCGTCGGCAATGTCCGCGAGTACCGCCGCGCCCAACCCCCGCAACCGAACCTGTAGACCCCCGACCGGAATTGATCCACCATGGACGAAAGCAACTACGACCAACTCATCAGCGACCTCGAAGCATCCCCCGGCATCATCGCCGGGATCGCGATGATCCTCATCGCGCTCTACATCTTCAGCTCCTACGCACGCGCGAAGATGAAGTACCGCCTCGCGCAGCTGGCCTGGGCTGGCGCCGGTATCGCCGCCATCGTGGGCGCCTGGAGCTACGCCACCACCTACCTCGCCTGACTCCTGAAAGGCCAGACTCGATGCACCCCCGCACCAGTCCGCTCACCCCCGTGCTCAGCGCCGGACTCACACCGTTCACGCCCCCGCGCGACGCCAACCGGCTCATACAGAAGATCCTGCGCCGCAACAACATCCGGGAAGAAGACGACCCGGACTTCATCAACGACATGCGGCTCCTGCTCCGCGAGGTCACCCGGGTCGAACGCCTCTCGAACCTGGGATGGCTCTCGTTCTACAGCGACATCGAGGGACGACTGCGCAACCGGGCCAGAGTGCTGTGCATCCTCGCCGCGCACCCCGAGATCGAACAGGAACCGATCGCCCGGCCGATCGTGGTCGTCGGCCTCCCGCGCACCGCGACCACACTCGCCCACAACATCCTCGCCGGAGCCCCCGGCGCCCGCGGCCCGATGCTGTGGGAGCTGCTGCACACCAGCGTCCCGCTGCCCGCCCCAGCGCAGCGCAAGGTCATCCGCAGCGTCGACAACGCGATGCGCCTCGTCACCACACTCGCGCCGGCCATGCGCGACATCCACCCGCAAGTCGCAAGGCGCCCAGACGAATGCGCCTTCTTCCTCCCGCACGGAGAGCAGCACCTCGCGCGGGTACCACTGCCTGGGTACGAGGCGTGGCTGCGCGAACGGGACTTCGAGCCCGACTATCGGTATCTGCGGCAGGGCCTCCAAGTCCTCCAACACAACCGCGCGGACAGGAGATGGGTCCTGAAGTGCCCCACGCACCTCGGCCGCCTCGACCTGATCCTGAAACTCTTCCCGGACGCGACGATCGTGTGGACCCACCGCGACCCGGTCACCGTCGTCGGCTCGATCTCCTCCCTGGTCGAAACCAGCCGCGCGATGCACCAGCGGCGGCTCCAACCCGACGACCTCCACGACATCGGCCGCATGGCCATCGCCACCATGTCGGCCCTGGTCGCCAAAGGGAGGGACGACCGCACCAGGATTCCCCGGCACCAGGTCATCGACCTGCGCTACCCCGAGCTTACCGCCGACCCGCTCGGCACCGTCGAGAAGCTGTTCGGCACCCTCGGGCTCGAATGGACACCGTCCGACCGAGCCCGCGTGGAAGCGGCCACCGACCGCGGCCCCGGCCGCCCCCACGAGTACACCCTCGACCGCTACGGCCTCGACGAAGCCACCGTCAACCGAGCGTTCGGCGACTACGGGCGCCTCGCCGACCCCCCGATCTTCGGCAGCTCCGTATAAATGCCCCAACCCTTCTGCCTACTTCGGCTGAAGGAAGCGAGGATCAGGTCATGATGCGGTCGGAGTCGATAGATCCAGATCGTAGACGGCGCGATCCTTGCCAGCGCCCTTGAAGTTCTCGATGATCTCGATGGCACCGTCCTTGCGAGTCCCTGGCCTGTTCTGGAATCCCAGTCGCGTCCAGGTCTCGTGAGCGGCGGTGTTGTCGGGTTCGGAGGTGAGATAGATCAGGGTCCTCCCGGCGTCACGTGTCCGATCTGCAAGAACGGCGATCAGCTTCGATGCGATGCCCTTGCGGCGATGATCAGGATGGACCATGACATCTTGGATATATGTCTCGAACGAATCGACCTGCGAGTGGAAGGCGAGCACCGCGCCGATGACCTGTCCGTCCTCGATCATGATCGGGCAGGTATCGGCGAAGAGCGCAGAATAGAGCCAGTAGTCGGATTCGCCGCGGACACGCACGTACGGCTCCCCCTGCTCCATGAGCCGAGTGAGGGCCGGGATGTGTTCCTTACGGAGTGTCGTCAGCTCCATTGTGCCTTCTTTCTGGTGTCGCTGGTTGGTCGATGAGGTCGAGCAGCTGCCTCGCAGCCTGGGCTGGGTCGACCGCGTCGACCACGGCCCGGCCGACGATGAGGATGTCCCAGCCGCCCCGGAGGACGAGCTCGGGGTCGCTGAGGCTGAACCCGCCGCTTACCGCGATCGGACGTTGGGTGAGTGACCTGACCTGTTTGGCTTGCTCAAGCGGGGTTGGTCCGGCGATGCCGAGGTCGATGTTCGTGGTGATGGTGAAGCCGTCGATGCCTATGTGTTCAGCCTGTTGAATCCACTCTCGGTTGCGATGGGCGTCGGGGATGTCGATGGTGACCGGGAGATCGTACTTACGTGCGGCAGTGACTGCCTGATCCATGCTCGCAAAGCTGGCGGGGCCGATGAGCAGAACGGCATCGGCTCCGGCTTTGGCGGCCAGTTCGACCTGGTCTCGGCCCCAGTCCGCCGACATCATCTCGGCGATGATCAGCGATTCCGGTGCGGATTGTCGGATGGCTTCGATCGCCGCGACACCGTTGGTCTTGATGAGCGGGTCGCCGACTTCGATGAGGTCGACGCCGGCCTTCGCTACTGCGGATGCGACCTCTCGGGCCCGTTCGAGGTCGTAGAGGTCCAGGGCGATCTGGAGTGATCTGCGTACCCTCAGGCGGCGGTAGCCGCTCCGGTCGATCCGCCGATCGCTGCGAGGTTCTGTCGCAAGGACGTGTTGGTTGGAATCGGCGGCGCCTCGAGCGGTGATCTCGCCGAGTGCCTTTGCTGCGGCAGGGGGACGACGACGCCATTCCGGGCCTTGGCAGTGGCTGAGGATGATTGCGTCAAGCCGCGGGTCGGCTTCGTGAGCGACGGCTTGCACGAGCGTGGTGCGGACATGCCAGTTCGGGTCCGAGAGAAGGGTTTCGGTGATCGACTCGGCCAGGCCGCCGGACGTGCGAGCGACCGCTGCGGCAAGTCTACTGCGGACCTTGTAATCCGGGTCGTGCGCAAGCGCGGTCAAGCTCGTGGTGTTCGTCGAGAGGTGGTCGGCGGCGGCTTCCGCCAGTGCGGCGCGGACTCGCCAATCCGGATGGGTCTGCAGTTCTGAAATGACGTGCTCGCCGAGTGGGGTCGATTCACCCAGGTAGCGGGCCATGTAGATCGCATGCGAGGGGTTGCTCAGGTTGAGCTTCGTCAGAAGGGCTGTTGCCACTGGCCCTGCCGACTCGGCGACGAACTGGTTGATCGCGGGCCAGAGCTGGCTGCCGTAGCGGTTGAGGGCGTCGCAGATCCACTGAGCTTGTTCAGCTTCGCTAAGGCCGGGTCGGTGGTATCCCAGGAGGGCGGAAGCCAACCTCACGCGGTCGGCCTGGAGCGCTTGGCCTGCGGCGGTGCGGATGACCTCCCGATTGAGTTCCAGGTCGTGCTCGGCTGCAATCTCGAGGATCATCGGAAGCGTGGTCTCGGGATCGCAGCCGGGGGTGAGCGCGGCACTGCTGAGTAGTTCAGGTTGGTGGAATGCGAGGCCGGCAAGGGTCAAGGCGAGCGCTACACGTGAGCGGGCGTCAGTCAGGCTCGTGGTGGCCAGCGCATTGAGCTTCTGGATCGCGCGACCGGGTTCACGCAGAACCTGCAGTTCGGTTAGGTGCCGACGCGCCTGTTCGAAGTCGTCGAGCACGTCGTGTTCGATTATCACCGGCTCGTTCAAGTGCCGCGAGTTCAGCCACTGCTCGATGAAGGTATACGTGTTTCCTTCGCGGGCTTGTCCTTGGGGGAGCTGGGTCTTGATCATGCGCATCAAGAGCGGTGTTCGCGCCATGCGGCGCATCAGCGGAGGAAGCCGGTCCCAGTCGGGTTCATGGGGATTGGCGTGCTCAGACCAGATGCGGCGGGCATCGGCCTCGGTCCAGCGGTCGAGGAGGATCCCTGATTCGGTTCCCACGGTGTGGAGATTGGTTTGCAGGAGCGGGAAACGAGAGAGGTCAGGGATCGGCGGGGTCCTGAAGCAGAGCACGAAGCGCAGGCGGTGGTCGTAGATGTAGCGGATGAGGGTGTCGCACCCTCGGGCGGCGGTGTCGAGGCGTTCGGGGGTGTCCAGCCCGTCGATGACAATGACCGTCGTCGCTCCCGCATTGAAGAGCGCATGCTCCAAGGAAAGTAGCGAATCGTCTCCACAGGACCGGGAGTCGTATCGCAGGATCTCGCGGGCAAGGTCAGTGCTGGAGTCCCACTCGCTGCCGTTGTGGAGTTGGATCACTGTTTCGGTGTGATGGCGCTCAGCGAGGTGGAGAGTAAGGCTGGTCTTCCCGGTGCCGGCCGGACCGGTGACGAGGAGCGCCCGGTCGGCAGATGCCAGGAACCTGTCGAAGGCTGCAACCGCCGGTTCGGGCCGATGGTAGTGACGCGCGTGATGTTGTCGCAGTTGCTTCATGAGGTGCGCAGTGCGACCCCGGCTGCTTTCGCCCCACGATGGAAACGGTCTAGCCCCCGAGCTGTTCACGGGCGTGAACTCCCGTTGCTGCTCTTCCTCGGATACTGCTGGTAGTACCTGACGCTGCGGAGGCTGGAACCCGAGTTCCTCGTTGGTGTCGACGCCAAGGATCGCCCGCAGTGCATCGCGATAGTCCTTCTGCGGCCAGCGGATATTGCCCCGCTCGAGTTTCCCGATGTAGTTCGCGTCGAGGTCGCACTCACGCCCACGTCGAGCCTGGACCCATGCGTTCACCGCACCCGCCAGTTCGATGCGGGACATGGACTGTGCCGGGGCCTCCTCCGAGCGTGTCTGTTCGCGAAGGCGCCGCAATCGGTTGTTCGCGTACGCGTTGTTCACGGTGGGCTCCTGCGATCACTCGCGGCAGCGGATCGCGACTGCCGGTCCGGGGGAGATTACAAGCATCCCATAGGCATCCCCCCAAAGCTCCCTTCCCCGAACACGCACACCGTCCGAGACTGAAAAGCATCCGACAACACGAAGAGGAGGGCAAATGGCCACTTCACCGACCCAGGCCGGGCAGGCCGACACCGATCCCGAGCTCAAGAAGGCCGCGGTCTCGACCGTGATCCCGACCGAGTCCGGCGTCATCCGACTGACCCGCCGCAACACCTCGGCGACCTTCGCCATCCAGCAGAACAACTAGCCTCCGGAACCCGGAGCCGATACACCTCGCAGGAAGGACTCAGGTGCCAGTCATGGAAACCGAGTACGTTCATTCACCGGACCTCAGGGTGCGTCGGCTTCGGGCCGGCAATGCCCCGCTCGTTTGGACGGGCTCAGGACACGACCGCTACGGCGTCGAAGTCGACGCTCCGTCACCCGCCGAACTCATCACCTGGCTGCTGAAAGCCAGCCGCCCCGCCACCGAATCCGGGCTGCTCGCGTCGCTGCGCGCCGACCTCGGTATCGAAACCGATGCGGCCAAACAGGTCCTGAAGGAGCTGATCGAGGCCGGAGCGCTCATCGAAAAGGACTCGAGCGACCTCGCCCGGGTGCGCGCCGAGCGCTGGCAGGAGTTCGGCTGGTTCGATCCGGCGGCATTCCACTCGGCGACCTTCGGACAGCGGTTCGACCCCGACACGCTCGACGGCATGGACTACCCGACCTACTACCGGCAGCTGCTCGAAAACAGCCAGGACGTCGGCGAGCAGCCCCCGGCGGTGAAGCCCGTCGACCTCTACGGCGAACCGGTCGAGGTCGAACCCACCGACAGGGTTCCCGTCGCCGCCGAGACGGTGTTGAACGGCCTTATGCCGATCAACCACTTCGAACGATCGATGCTCGATGCCGCCGACGTGGTGGGGCTCCTTGGCGACGCCGCCGGGGCCCAACGGACCGTCGGCGGCACCCTCGGGGAACACCTGATCAAGGCACATCCCTCAGGCGGCGCGCGCCACCCGCTGGAGTGCTATGTGGTTGCCAAACACCTGAACGGCATGCCGGGCGGCGTCTACCACTTCCAGCCGACCGACCACCGGCTCAGGCCCGTCCCCGGCGCCGGCGCACCCGAGGAGATCGACACGATCTGCTTCGGCAAGGGCGGCATCGCCACCGCCGCAGCCGTCGTGGTAGTCACCTGCCGCTGGCTCAGGCACAGCTGGAAGTACCGCTACCCGCGGTCCTACCGGATGATCATGCTCGAACTCGGGCACCTGGTCCAAACGTTCAATCTCACCGCGGCGGCCCGAGGGCTCGGCGCCTACCACTGCCCCTCCGTCGACGACGCGGCCATGCTCGAATTCCTCGGCTTGGACGACGACGGCATCGAGGGCCCGCTGTACGCCATCGGCATCGGCGCTGAAGGGATTCGATGATGACGCCTGCACTCCGCGACCAGACCACGCTGTACCTCACCGCCGGCATCGTCCTTCAATCCTCTGATAAGGACGGCTACACCCTTGCCTGGGGCCGCGGTTCCGACCGCGAGTACTTCGCCACCGATTCCGCCGACCTCGCCGGACTGCTCATCTCCATGCCGCAGACCGTCAGCGCCGCGCGGGCCCAGCAGCTCATCGCCGAGAAGCTTGGGGCCTCCGGCACCGCCGCAGTTGAGGTGGTCCGGAACCTGCTCGACTACGGCTACTGGTGCACCGAACCGAGCGGCCTCTCCACAGGGGAGCAAACCTGGATCGGCCTGGGCTGGGAAGACGCCCTGGACTACCACCGCGCGTCGAGCAGGACGATCTGGAGCCACGACTACAGCGGCTCCCCACAGGTCATGACCCGCAACCTGGTCG
This sequence comes from Glycomyces sp. NPDC048151, assembly GCF_043202775.1. Classification (NCBI taxonomy): domain Bacteria; kingdom Bacillati; phylum Actinomycetota; class Actinomycetes; order Glycomycetales; family Glycomycetaceae; genus Glycomyces; species Glycomyces sp. NPDC048151. The sequence continues at coordinate 85,625 of NZ_JBIDBB010000009.1, forward strand.
ACCAAAACGTCCAACCCGACACGCCCCGACCCGAACGCTGGCGGGCGTCGATCACCGAATCACTGCCGCTTCCCGCACCGGGCCCGATCCCGGCGGACTTCTGGGACGTCCACGACAGCAGGCGAACCCACCGCAACTTCAGCGGCACGTCGATCGACCTCGGCGACCTCGCCACGATCCTTGGCCTGACCTTCAAACCGCGATTCCCCGAATCGTCCCCGTACCTGTACACGACCCAGTCCTACAGCCTCGGCGCCCCGTTCAACGCCTTCGTGATCACGGGCGGCTCCGGAGCCCCGCCCGAGATCCGACAGGACTTCGCGGTCTACCACTACGACCCCGTCGAGCATGCGCTCGGCCTCGTCCAAGCCGACACGGGCATCGGGCAGTTGGACGACCTCATGTGGAGCCAGTCCTATGTCAACGACGCCCCGGCAATGCTCGTCATCTGCGTCGACTGGCAGCAGTACATGTGGAAGTACCGGTTCCCGAGGGCCTACCGATTCGCGCTGACCGAATGCGGCGCGTTCATGCAGACGGTCCAGGTGCTCGCCAACGCGATCGGCCTGCGGTCGTTCGCCACCCCGGCCATCGACGACATGGCGATGTGCAAGACGCTGGGCGTCTCCGACGTCGACCACTCGCCGCTATACATGGCAGCGCTAGGCCGCAGCAACTGACCAGGAGCCGAGCAAGGGCGGGGCCGTGGAACCGATATCGGTTCCACGGCCCCGCCGCCTTTAAGGTGTCTAGCCTGTCTGCTCGACCCGCTCGATTGCGAACCGCAGGTCAAGCTCGTCGGCTTCCTCGGCATCGTTGCCCGGGTCCGATCGCTCCACGGAGACCGCCAGCACCGCTTCGGCGAGGTCGGCCGCGAACTCCTCGACAGCGGCAGCGATCTCGCCCTCAGCTTCCCAGACCAGGGTTATGCGGTCTGTCACGGCGAAGCCGGCTTGCTTGCGCGCCTCCTGGACCAGGCGGACCACTTCGCGTGCGAGCCCCGCGCGACGAAGTTCAGGAGTGATCGTGGTGTCCAGCGCTACCGTCACGTCCCGCTGGGTCGCCACCGCCCAGCCTTCGAGCGGTGTCTGGACTACCGACACCTCATCAGCGCCGATCTGAACTGCCTGGCCATCGGCGTCGAGCTCGATGGTCGTGCCGGCCTCAACTGCGGCCGCGATGGCAGCCGCGTCGGCAGACCTGATGGCCGCGGCGACTTGCTGGGTCTGGGAGCCGAACCGCTGGCCGATGGCACGGAAGTTGGGCTTCACCTCGACGTTGACGACTTCGCCGCCCGATTCCAGCGCTTCGACCACGCGGACGTTCAGCTCATCGGCGACATAGGCGAGCAGCTCCTGCGGCGGAAGCTCCCGACCAGGGACACCGACGAGAACACGGGCCAGAGGCTGACGGACCCGCAGGCTGTTGGTCTTGCGCGCGGTCCGGCCGGCGTCGACGATCGACCGGATAACGCTCATGTATTCGCGCAGGTCGCTGTCGAGCGCGGCGCGGTCCTGCTCCGGCCAGGACGCCAGATGCACCGACTCAGCGGCGGCAGGGTTGACAGGGCGGAGCACCTGCTGCCAGACCTGTTCGGTAATGAAGGGCGTGAACGGGGCGAGCAGTCTGGTGAGGACGTCAATCGCCTCGTGCAGGGTGGCGAGTGCGGCGGGCTCACCCGCCCAGAACCGCTGCCGGGAAAGACGCACGTACCAGTTGGAGAGGTCGTCGATGAACTGGTTGAGCGCACGCCCGGCGCTCGTGGTGTCGAAGTCCTCCATCGCCTCGCTGACCTGGCCCACCAAGTGATGGAGTTCGGCCCGGAGCCACCGGTCGAGCGGCGTGAAGTCCGACCCGGGGACAGCAGTGTTCGGGTCCCAGGCGTTGGCTTCGGCGTAGAGGGTGAAGAACGAGACGGTGTTCCAGTAGCTCATCAGGACTTTCCTGACGACCTCCTCGAGCCCGGTGTCACCGACGCGGCGGGAGACCCACGGGGAGCCGGCGCACAGCATGTACCAGCGCAGCGCATCCGCGCCGTGCTTGTCCATGAACGGGATCGGCTCGATGACGTTGCCCAGGTGCTTGCTCATCTTGCGTCCGTCCTCGGCCACGATGTGGCCGAGGCACAGGACGTGCTCGTAGGAGGAACGATCGAACACGAGGGTGCCGACGGCCATGAGCGTGTAGAACCAGCCGCGGGTCTGGTCGATCGCCTCCGCGATGAACTGGGCCGGATAGGACTTCGCAAACGCCTTCTCACTGCCTTCGACCCACGGGTAGCCCAGTTGCGCGAACGGCATCGCACCGGAATCGAGCCAGGCGTCAGCGACCTCCGGCACCCGCTGTGCGTCCGTACCGCAAGTGGGACACGCGAAGTGGATCGCGTCGATGTACGGGCGGTGCGGGTCGAGGTCGGACAGGTCCTGCCCGGCGAGTTCGCCGAGCTCGGCGCGGGACTGGACACAGGTGATGTGGCCTTCTTCGCACCGCCACAAGGGCAGCGGTGTGCCCCAGTAGCGGTTGCGCGAGAGCGCCCAGTCGATGTTGTTGTTTAGCCAGTCGCCGAAGCGCCCGTCCTTGATGTGCTCGGGGTGCCAGCCGGTCTGCTGGTTTTCCCGCAGCAGTGCGTCACGGATCTGGGTGGTGCGGATGTACCACGACAGCTGTGCGTAGTACATCAGCGGCGTGTGGCAGCGCCAGCAGTGCGGGTAGCTGTGCTCGAACGTCTCGGCCCGCAGCAGCACCCCACGGCGGTCGAGCTCGGCGACCAGCACCGGGTCGGCGTCCTTGAAGAACAGGCCGCCGACGAGCTCGATCCCGGATTCGAACGTGCCGTCGGCGTTCACCGGGTTAACGACCGGCAGATCGTAGCGGCGGCAGGTGGCGAGGTCGTCGGCGCCGAACGCCGGGGCCTGGTGGACCAGGCCGGTGCCGTCCTCGACGGTCACGTAGTCGGCCAGGATCACGAAGTGCGCGTCCGGCACCTCGATCAAGTCGAGCGGTCGACGGTAGCGGATCTTCTCTAGGTCGCGCCCGGCAATGGTCGCGAGGACTTCGGCCTCATCCCCGAGCACCTTGGAGACCAGAGCTTCCGCAATCACGAACGTGCCGCGTTCGCTGCGGACAACCGCGTAGGTGACCTCGGGGTGGACGGCGACCGCCGTATTCGAGACGAGCGTCCACGGGGTGGTCGTCCACACCAACAGCTCGGCGCCAGCGACACCGGCGATCTCGCCTTCTACCGGGAGACGCACGTACACCGACGGGTCCTCGGCCATCTCATAGCCTTGGGCGACTTCGTGATCGGACAGGCCGGTTCCGCAGCGGGGGCAATACGGGGCGACCCGGTGGTCTTCCGCCAGCAGCCCCTTGTCGTGGATCTGCCGCAGCGCCCACCACACGCTCTCGACGTACTCGGGGTCCATGGTCCGGTAGGGCTTGGTCAGGTCGACCCAGTAGCCGACCCGCTCGGTCATCGCCTCGAAGTCGCTCACGTAACGCTGGACGGACTCCCGGCAGCGAGCGTTGAACTCGGCGATGCCCACCCGTTCGATGTCCTGTTTCCCGGAGAGACCGAGTTCCTTCTCGACGGCGATCTCCACCGGCAGGCCATGGCAGTCCCAGCCCGCACGCCGGGTCACATGGAAGCCCTTCATGGTCTTGTAGCGCGGGAACACATCCTTGAAGACCCGCGCTTCCACGTGGTGGACCCCGGGGCGGCCGTTGGCGGTCGGCGGGCCCTCATAGAACGTCCATTCCTGGCCGCCCTCGGTCTGGGACAGACTCCGCTGGAAGATCTCGCGCTCACGCCAGAACGCAAGGATTTCGTGGTCGACGGCGGGCAGGTCGATTCGAGCGGGCAACGCGCGCACTACGGGCTCGGCAGGCATTCTGGTCCTCGGCATCGGTAGGTGTAATCCGTGCGAGGACGAACCGCCGGGCCACCCCCGACGATCCGCGGTACCACCTCACTTTGCTGCTCGCTCGGAGCAACCGCTCGTTGGACGGCTGTCACGGGCCGCTCCCGTCCGGTTCTACTAGATTCCACTGGAACCGTTCTTCCGGAGGCTCACCGGTGATGGCCGGGTCAACGCCTGTTCTCGCACTGTAGCGCATCGCGGAACAGAGTCGGATGTGGTGGGCTCTACGTCCGGTTACTTCGTTTCCTCCGTGCGACAGACGGCTTGGCCTTTCAGGGCGCGGGCGATGTCGGCCCGGCCCTCGGCGACGCCGCGCTTGACCGGCGCGGCCGGTCCTCGGCGAGCCACGCGTCGAGGACTCGCGGACGCCGAGTAGACGCGACCAAGCGGGCGCGGCAGTCGTGCCGGTGTTGATGTCGATGGCGTAGCGGCGCGCGAGAGCGGTTACTTCACTCATAAGGGTGGTGCTCCTTATTCAGCTAGATTCAGTTGTGGCAGAACAAGTGCTAAGTCTATTTGTGGCAGTGCGATCATCTTGGAATCAACGGGTCCGGGTCACATGATGTGACCGAAGCCTGGGAAACTCAACTTGCCCGATCCCGAATTGGAAGGCAGCGCGCGATGCGCCAGGACGAGTTCAACAAGGAAACACTGCGTATTTCCCGCATCGCTGTGAAAATCGCACTTGTTTCGGCCGCTCTTACCCTTATTGGCACCGCATGGATGGTCTTCAACGACCTCGGAGGCGTACCGTGGGCAAAAGGGATGCTTGCGGATTCGAATGCTTCTGAGCCCATGGACTCGGCTACATCCGATGCTTCCTCTGGGCCCGAAGATAAGCGGGCATCTTCCGAATCGGCAGAAAACGATGCTTCGGAGGAGGGATCACCGCAAATCGAAGTTGCCGCCACCTTGCCGGACGTTGACGAGATTCAAGCGGATGACAAGCCGAATTTGGACGCAACCCGGCTGTGGGCCTGGGTATCGGAGGGCGACTTGACCTTCTGGGGTGCGCTTGGGCACACAAGTCTTATTTTGGTTGCATTTGCGATCGTGGCTTCGGGTACTGCGTTTGCATTCGCGCTGTGCCGGATCATGCATGATCAAAACAATCAATGGTTCGGAATTCCGTATTTGTTGGTGCTCCCGGTCGGCGGCGTAGTGATGGGCGTGTACTCGTTTGGCGGCGAGCAGAGCGCATGGTGGATTGTGCCGCTGGTGCTTGTAATTTTGATCGAATCAGTCGTGCTATTGATAGCGTCATTTACACTAGTTCTCGGAACTTGCGAAAAGCTCATTCCATACCGGGATGTCGCTGACGAGATCAAGGTTGTTGCTAGGAAGTTCGACACGGGTCGCGGTCCACTTTTCCGGTGGTTTGTTGGCGAATCGCTTCCAGCGTCTGCCTCCGAAGTCCAGGCGAAGCTTGTTGAGACTGATCCTTCGGTTGTTGAGCAAGCCATTATGGAAATTGATCGGATTCAAGGGTCACTGCCAGGCGTTGCGAACGTTCGGCGAAAATTTCCGAAGGAGCGAGCGACGATGCTGCATGCCAGGTTGTCTCGCATTCGAAACGCGCTTCATTGGAGTCGTGAAGAACGAAGCAAACGTGACGCCGCCAAGGCCGTCTCTGCAGCGAAGGCACAGGAGGTAATGGATGCTGCCGCGAAGGTACTAGCTGAGGCTGAAGCCGCTCTAGCGAAACATAAGGCTCGGAGGGAGGCAGAAACTCAGGCCAAAGAAAAAGAACGCACAATCGCTGATGCTATTGCTAGAGACCAAGCCTGGCAAGGACTTGACGTGAAGACTCGTACTGATGTGAAACGACAGGTGGAGTCACTGGTGCTCGGCCAGGAGGTGCGGTTCGCAGTTGAAGGTCAGCCGAACTACCACCACTTCGTCGGGCGCGATGAAGGTAACCTGTTCTTCAGCCAGCTGGACGGATTTGGGCGCCCTACCGAGGAGAGCATCTGGTGCGCATCTGAGGCCGACGTCTTGAATGCATACGTTCTCGACTCGTTCCGACCGCTTGAATCCATCCACGAGAACGTGGCTAGGCTGCCGCAGGGAATTTACTTCCCAGGAACAGTGCTGAATCGACGGCTTATCAAGATTGCTATCGCCCGGCCCCGGCCGGTGATTCTCGGGTGAGCAGGACTCGATAGTTGTCGCTAACTTGGTACCGCCAGTTTTCGTCGGTGCCCACCCACTCGAGGAACGACAGCCGATCCCGGATCTCGTAGGCGACGCAGCAGGTTAGCGTGATCGCTGCAGTCAACTACGAAAATGGGAGATGGGCGAGGCGATGTGTCGCTGAACCGATAGCCCCGCTCCCTAGGGCAATTGCCATCGAAGAAGCTACATTGTCCGAATCGAATCCGTGGTCGGAGGGCAGGGCCAGTTCATCAATCTGCAAAATCGGTAGGTGTTTGTATGCCTTGCAAGCCCGACTTCGGCGAGCTGCTTCGTAGAGTTCTCATGAGGGCGTCAATGGCACGGCGCTGCTCCTCCGGCAGGTCTTCGCCGTCGAGCTCCTGCAATCCGGCCGCGAACTCGGAGGCCTCGGTTTCGAGCGCGGCCACGACTTCGTTCACTGCGCTGAGCCGAGCGGTAAGGCGGGTGACCAGTGCCTGCGCCCTCTCTTCTGGGTTTCCCTGTCGGCTGGTCAGGCCGGTGCCGTAAGGGTGGTACTCGGCGAACACCTCCTCGTCGCCGCCGGGGAGCGGGCGGGCGCCAGTGGACCAGGCGTTGAAGCGGATCGGGGAGATCTCAACGCTCGGAGCGACCTCGATGGAGATGCTCGCGTCGTCGGGGACTGTCAAGAAGGTGAGCGGCGAGACGCCGAGGGCGTTGGCGATCGCGAGGACGACGTCGAAGTAGGGCTTGACGCGGCCGGCCTGCATGTTGAAGATCCGGTGGTTCGTGATGTCCGGGCGGCCGATATCGGCGAGGCGGTCAACCAGGTCATCGACCGTGAGGCCCTGGGCCTTGCGGATATCGCGCATGCGCATGACGACCACCTCGTTGGGGGTGAGGACGGTCGGCCCCGGCTCTATCCCGGCTTGCTCGTCCGAATTTGTCATATAAACAGATTAACCCCTTCGGTCTTGTAGGGGACTTGTTCTCTCGACAGGATTGGTCGCACCACGGAGAACGACTCCCCGGTGACGACGATTGAAGGGCACGACGATGGCGCTCAGCACCACGAAGGCACGCCGCTACAGCGGCCCCTGGACCAGGGAGAGGATCAAGGCGCTCGGCATGACCTGCGGGGTCGAGACTGCGGCCGAGATCATCGGGATCGGCCGGACGCTGGCCTACCGGATGGCGCGCGAGAACGAATGGCCGACACCAATTCGCAAGATCGGTGGCCGGTACCTCATCACCGTCCAAGGGCTCCTCGACTACCTCGACGAGACCGAGCGCGGAGGGCAGGCGTGAACTACTACGAAGCCGCCCTCACTGGCAATGACCACCTCAACGAAGACGACTGTGAGCTCGAGCCCGGCGTGCTCGGCGACCCGGAGGACTACGCGCGGGTTCTCGAAGAACTCGACGACCTCGGCCGCCGACTCGGCCTGGCCGAGCTGACCGGCCGCTGGATGCGCTTCGGCGAACACGCCGCCCGTCTCAGGGCCGTCTGCCTGGACGCGGGACTCGGCGAGGGGCTCACTGCCCGCCTCGTCCGCGCCTACATCGATACGGCCCTCTCCGCCGTCCGAGCTTGAATCCCCACCACCTCAATGAAAGGGCTTCCCCGAGTGATCTGTGTCAAGCAAATGTCCAATGAGGAGTTCAAGCTCCAAATCATCTATGAAGGACAGTCCTTCAAAGTGCCCTCAGCGGCGCTCGCGACTGCACTCGGGTTCTCCCGCCACCGGGACATGATCCGGATGCTGCCGGAGCAGCATCAGACGACCGCGATCATCGCGACTCCCGGCGGCACGCAACAGGTCGCCGCCGTGACGGAGCCAGGCTTCTACCGCCTCATCTCCCAACGGCTGGCCTCCCGCATCGCCGACGCGGACCTTCGCGCGATGGTCGAGCGGTTCCAGGAGTGGGTCTTCGACGAGGTCCTACCGGGTCTACGACGCTCAGGCGCGTACGTCCTGTACAACGAGGCCGCAACTGAGACGCCGACGCTGACGTTCGCCGAGCTCGCGGCGCTCCTGCGGGTCCGGTGCGGATGGGAGTGGGGCCGCGCCGAGCTGATGCGCCAGTTGCGGACCGCTGGCGTGCTCTGCCAGACCGGACAGCCACGCCGATCGTGGGAGCATTGCTTCTACTTCACCGGCTCGGCCTGGACCGTCTTCGAACACGCCGTCGAGGCTATCGAACAGCACCTGAACCAAGTGCAGGGCGTGCTGCGCAAGGACCGCGTCGCACTGGAAGGCGTTGCGGCCGATGCCATCGCTGCCTGAGCTCTACCAGGAAGGCGAGTGGGAGGACAACGACGTGGACTGGACCGCGCTCGAGGAATACCACCTCATCGGCGACCTGCTCCCGGACATTGATCCGGGATACCTGCACGACCAGCCGCTTGACTTCATCTGGGACGCAGGGCGAGCCGACTGCGGCGCCTACTGGAAGTCGATCGCGGACGTGTTCCCGAAGCCGATCATGCGCGAGGACTACGCTTCGGACTACAAGCTGCGCCAGCGGCTACGGCGCGACTCCAAGAAGATCCGCGCGATCTGCGAGAGCTCGGGATACGGGGAAGAGCTGGCCGACAGGTTGGTGCACGCGTTCCTGACCTCGGTGTTCTACCAGTGTCAGTGGCGGCCATGAGCGGACTAGTCGAGGTCGACCCCGCGTTCGGCCATGAACGCCAAGGGCTCACGCGAATTTGCCTTGGTGGCAGGTGCTCCGCCAACATGGGTCTCGTAGTGCAAATGCGCTGCCCCAGAGTTCCCGCTGCTGCCAACGTAGCCGATGAGCTGCCCCGTCGACACCGTGTCGCCGACCGCGACCAGCGGCTGAGAGACCATGTGGCAGTAGCGGGTCACGAAACCGCCCGCATGCTCGATGTCCACATACCATCCGCAGCCCAGCACCTCGCCCGAACCGTCGATGTCGCACGAGTACTCGTTCCCGTGGAGCTCCGCGTCGCATTTGGAGGTCACGACGGTACCGGCACTGGCGGCCAGGATCTCGGCGCCCTTGTCGGCCCCGATGTCGATCCCTTGATGGTCCGGTCGGTCCGAGGTTCGATACCCGCCCCAGAAGGTGCCACTGGGCAAGGGGTTCACCCAGTCGCCGCCGACCGGAGTGCAGGTGACGTAGGTCTTGAAGTGATCGAGGATCGTGGTCGCCATGTCGACGTGATCGGCGTATCGGTCGGGGAAGGCACTGATCTGGACCGCCTGGGCGGCCTCACCAGGAGGCATCGACTGCCAGCCGTCGATCGTGACGAGCTTGTCGTAGAACTTTCCGGCGGCGTAGTCGGTGCTCATCAGCTGCGAGACGGTGCCCCAGCCCGCACTGGGACGCTGCTGGAAGACACCGACGGAGTCATGGTCCTCCCCGATCTTGTCGTGCTCGTACCCCAAGCTCTCCTCGACGTTGAAGTTGGCATACGTGTAGAGGTGCGACTCCGTATAGGCGGTGATGATGCCGATGATCGCACCTTGGTCACCGAGACCACGCTGGGCCGCGGTCAGGTAGACGACGATCGCGTTGTCGAGCTGCGCCTCGTCCCAGCCGGTGTTCCCGGTGATCGCCGAACGCAGAGCGTCGCGGTCCTCGATCTCGCATTCGTACTCGCCGCCGGTACTGGAGGTCGTGCTCGACGCCTGGAAGATCAAGCCCGCGTCGATCGCGATGCCGCCGCCGATGATGGCGACGGCGAGCACGAGCGTGCAGATCACGCCGACGACGGCGACGGGGATCTTCGACATGAAGGCCGGCTCTCGCTTCCGGGGAACGGGGAACGACGCCGAGCTGCGCGCAGCAGAGGCGGGGAGACCTCGCGGGGACGGCGCAGCCCAGTGGAGAGCCACGGTAAGAGCAGGTCAAAGCACCGCCAATGAATGAAGCCAACTCGTTACCGACAGGTACCTCGCCTAGGCGTCAGTAGAGACCTAGATCTCACCGAGCGCCCGCCGATCCGCGCCCACTGGCTTGAGGGCTGACAGGCGCGAATGCCATCCATGCAATTCGCCTGCCGATGTCGCGTGGGCCAAAACCTATGCAGCGCAGGCGCATCGAATGTCCGAATCTTATGTAACTATCCGATCACGATAATTTTCGCTACGCCTGAGGGTGCTGGACGATGCGGACATTTGCCATTTACGGTTTCCCCCGCCGCGACTACAGCAAGTGATTCTCGCTGAACGTGCTCGGCCTCCTGTGTGAGGCCACCCCCCAGGTTGATAACTCAAGGAGATGCCCCATGTCCGTGGTCTTCCACGCTCTCGCCCTGGCGGACGCCGCCAACTCGCTGCTCGACAGCGCCTCGATCGCAGCCGGATTCGTCGAGAACCCTGCGCCCGTCGATCCCACCGGCGGTTCTGAAGGCGGCACCGTGCTGCTCGCGATGCTCAAAGGTGGGGCCGTTCTTGCCGCGGCGGTCGGGGCGCTGATCTCGATCTACTACCTGATCTTCGGCCGGTTCGCTGACAACCCGAAGGCACTGTCGAACGGCAAGTTCGGTATTCCAGTGGCGCTGTGCTGCGTGGTACTGACCTTCACCGCGATTCCCATGATCAATGCGCTTGTCGACTCGCTGGGCTAGGTGAGTTGCGATGTCCGAGTTCTTCGAGAAGCCAAAGATCGGCAAGCCGATCGGCGCAGCGGTTGCGGCGGTCGTAGTGCTGGCGGTGATCGCCGCCGCGATCGTGGTGGCCTACCGTGCCGGAGCTGACTCGGACGATGAACCCGGCGCGGCTCAGTCGGACTCCGTGGGTGGGGCCGAAGGGCTGCCCGGTGCTGACCAGGTCTACGACCCGCTGACAGTCGTCGATGGCGCCGAGTACGACAGCGACCTGTACATCTTCCATGGCTACGAGCGCAGCTACGTCGGAGCTGTCTCGGCGGCCTTCAACTGGCTGAGCGCCCTCGGCAGCTCGCTCGACCCGGACTACGCCGAACAGCTCGGCGACGCGGTCCTGGTCGAAAACGCCAACCAAAATCCGGACGACTGGCGTGACTGGCCGCTCAAGCGTCGCGAGGAGATCGGCCTCGGTTCGACCGGATCGGTGCCCGATGGATGGGGGCTCAACGCCTCACCCATGGCCTACCAGACCAGGAACGCGACACCCGAAAGCATCGAGGTTGTCTTCCTCGTCCGGCTCACCGCTACGTCGCCCTACGGGTCGACCTCGGCGAACACCCTGCAGTCGATGAAGCTGGTCTGGACCGGGGAGGACTGGGCCGACTCCGGTGACGACCTGAGCGCCGACTACACCGCGCTCAAAGTCGATGTCGGCGAAGAGTACAGCGACGAGGCCAAGCACCTCGGCTGGCAACAACTCATCTGGTAACCGGACTGTACTGCCATGAGCTGCAAAGAAACCGCACAAGCCTGCGTGAGTGCCGCCGGAGAAACCGAAGACGGTGGTCTGGTCGCCGGCTGGCTCCAGGACGCGTGGGAAAAAATCTGCTACTCCTTCGCCGACGCGGCGGTGGAGATGTTGGAGGGTTTCGCCAACGCGTTCACCGCGATGCCGGAACTCGACTTCACGGGCGAAGGCTTCCAGGGCGCTTACGCGATCTCGCTGGGACTGGGCATCTTCGTCGCGGTGATCCTGTTCCTCGTCCAGATCGGGATGACGGCCTTCACACACTCGGGCCGCCCGATCGCCCAGGGGTTGATCGGCCTGATGAAGGCGTTCATGGCCTTCATCCTGACCTTGACCTTCGCGACGACCGCGCTGGCGGCATCGGATCAGATCGCTGAGGAGATCATCAAGCTCACCTTCGGGACTGAGGACCAGAGCGGTGGGGAGGTGCTGCGCGAGCAGTTCGCGACACTGTATTCCGCGAACGCGGGGGTCTCGATCGCATCGGTGCTGATCCTGGCGATAGCCGGGATCGTGCTCACCCTCGTCTTGTGGTTCGAGCTGCTGCTGCGCAACGCCGCAATCGCCGTCCTGATCGCCACCTCCCCGATCGCCGCTGCCGGCCAGGTGGGCTCGGGAACTTCGGAGTGGTGGACGAAGTTGGTCCGCACCACCATTCAATTGATCATCCTGAAGCCGCTCATCGCCTTGATTTTCGGAGTCGGCTTCTGGCTGCTCGGCGGAGAAGCCGAGAGCGGGAACCTCGCAGGAACCCTTTCGGGGATGCTGGTGCTGCTGCTCGCCGCGCTCGCATGGCCCGCAGTTGCCAGGTTCATGACGTTCGCCTCCTCGTCGGTGGGTGGTGGTGCCGGGCTTGCGGCAGTTGCCGGGGCCGGAGCAGGCGCGGCGACGCAAGTCGCCGGCCCGGTGGGGATCGCCCCTGCCCAGTTCGCTCAGTCCTCCGCTGCCCGCAACGAGAGCACGGTCGCGCGCGCGCAGCACGCCGCAAGCGGCGCGGGAGCCAGCGGTGCGGCAGGGAAGGCCGCTAGTGCTGGGAAGTTCGCCGGGCCTTGGGGCATGGCCGCAGCTGCCGGACTATCAGTGGTGCAAAAGGGAGCGAACACGCTGGTGCAGCGCACGGAGCAGATGGCTGGTCACGCCGGCGTGCAGGGTGCGAACCCGTACGCGCTCCCCGCAGGCCAGAGCTTCCAAAATCTTTCGGCTATCCAAGCCGCCCAAGCCAACCGAGGAACCGCAGACGGGGATCAACGGCAAGGTTCGGGCGCGCCACGCGGCCCCGAGGCACCGCCCCCGGTGCCGCCGACGCCTCCCAACGCTTCGCTACCCGGCAATGACAAGTAAGGACGGAGTCCGATCATGAGCAATCCCGAGCGGGCGCAGACCCCCAGGACGTACTTCGGTTGGCAGACCGAACGAGTGAACTTCCTGTTCGGCCTGACCGTCTCCCGGTCGTTGATGCTGATGTTCGCGGTGCTGATGGCGGCCTGGCCGCTGGGTGCGGCGAACTTCGAGCTCGGCCTGGTGTGCTGGCCGCTGGCCTTCCTCATCACGGGGTGCGCTTTCATGCGGCTCGCCGGACGCACGGTCGACGAGTGGATCGCCGCGTGGGGGACTTACCACCTCGGGCGTGCCTTGAGCTGGCACCGCTTCGCGGGCGGGCCCTTCAGTCCTGAACACACGATGGTCGAAGCGGTCGCCGTCGAGGATGAAGAAGCGGCCCTCGCGGACGAAGACCAGGCCGACGAGAACACTGCGAACTCCGGGACCGACTCGTCCGATGACGAACCGTCGCGCAAGCGCTGGTTCACCTTCAGGCTGCGCCGCCGCCGCAGGGCCGACCTCCCCGGCGTGCTCGCTCCGCTGGAGATCCTTGAAGGTGAACGGCTGCACAACGCCGAACCTCTTGCCATCGTGCGGCACCGTCGCGACGGCACTTACACGGCCGTTGCGAGCGTCCGGTTCGCCGGCATCGGCCTGGTCGATTCGGAGCGGCGTGAGGCCCGCGTCGGCGGGTGGGGCGGTCTGCTCGCGGGACTGTGCGCTGAGGGTTCCCCGATCGTGCGCGTCCAAGTCCTCCAGCGGCTCGTGCCCGAGAGCGGCGCGGCGCTTCGCCGTTGGCACGCCGACCATCTCGCCGATGACGCGCCCGCGATCGCCCGCGAGGTCAACGAGCAGTTGCTGTCGACCGCTACGCAGGCGACCGCGCAGCGACAGACCTATCTGGCCGTGGTGTTCGACTCGAAGAAGGCCCAGCACGCGATCCGCCAGGCCGGAGGCGGCTCGGCGGGCGCGATGGTCGTGCTCTCGCGGCATCTGCGGTCGCTGACGTCGATGGTCGGCGTGGCCGACCTCCAGGTCGACCATTGGCTGACCGTGCGGGGCCTCGCCGAGGTCATCCGCACTGCATACGACCCGCACTCATCCCGGCTCATGGCCGAACGCCGCGTCGCGACGGGCGGGATGGAACCGGGCGTGGACCCCGGCGCCGCCGGACCTGCTGCTGCCGAAGCCCACCAGGGCTACTACGCCCACGACGGCGCCTTCTCGGTGACCTACTGGGTGTACGAGTGGCCCCGCGCCCAGACACATGCGACGGTCCTCGCCCCGCTGCTCAGCGAAGGCGAGCACCGCAGGTCGTACTCGATGCACTACGAACCACTCGGACCCCGCCAGGCCGAACGCGAAGTCATGCGCGAGCGCACCGAACGCGATGTGGCCGTACGCATGCGAGAAAAGGCGGGCCAAGTCGTCCCCGAACACGAGAAGGCCGCGCTGGAAAGGGCGATCAGCCAGGACGCCGAACGCGCCGCCGGGCACGGGCTCGTGCGGTTCAACGCCTACCTGACGGTCACGGTCGAAGACCGGGACGACCTCGAGAAAGCCTGCGCGGAACTGGAAGCCGATGCCTCCGCGGCCAGGATCGAGATCCGGAAGATGTGGTACGGGCAGGACATGGGCTTCGCCGCTGGGTCGCTGCCGCTCGGATTCGGCCTGCCGAAGAAGCGGTGGTGAACGTGAGTCGCACCCGCCTCCCGCGCGCCGAGCGCGAACTGCGCCCCGCCGACCTCGGCTTCGCCGAATGGTCCCAGAACACCACACCGGCCAAGCGAGCGAAGCCGTCGAAGCCGCAAGCGAAGCCGTTCACCGAACCTGCGCCGCCCGGTCGCGGCTGGGCCCGTCCCTACGCCGGGCGCGCCCCGCTGCTCCCGGCCGTCCCGGTCCACCGCGGCAGCACCGGCCAGGTCTCCGGCCTCTACCCCTATCTGTACGGGCAACCGCTCCCGCCACTCGGCGTCTACATCGGCGTCGACGTCCTCTCCGGCGGCACGTTCTCCGCCCACCCGGTCGAATGGCTGAAACGCGGCATCACCACCAACCCGAACCTGCTCATCACCGGCAACCCCGGCGTCGGCAAATCCGCCCTCTTGAAGGTGCTCATGCTGCGGCTCATGGCGAGCGGCGTCCGCGCTTTCGTCTTGGGCGACTTGAAGAACGAGTACTCCGCGCTCGCCCGCGCCGTCGGCGTCGAACCGGTCGAGCTCGGCCCCGGCATCCGCAACCGCATCAACCCGCTCGACGCCGGCCCAGCGGGACGCAACCTGCCGACCGACCCGACCGAGCTGCGCGAACGCCTCGATGACATTCACCGCCGCCGCCTCACCCTCTTGGCGTCGCTCCTCGAAGTCCGGCTCGGACGCCGCCTGGAGCCGACCGAAGAAGTCGCTGTCTCCCTGGCGATCCGCCACGCCTCCGGCGAGCACGACGGCAACTCGACCCTCAAGGACCCGACGATCCCGCAGGTGTGGACGCTGCTGCGCGACCCCACCGACGACATGGCCGCCGAACTGCGCTTCACCAACGTCGAGCAGCTGCGCGAAGCGATCCGGCCCGCCGCCGACGCGCTCGCCATCATGGTCTCCGGGTCCCTCGCCGGGCTGTTCGACGGCCCCACCACCGTGGCCCCGGACTTCGACGCCTTCCTGCAAACCGTCGACATCTCCCGGCTCGACGGACGAGCTGACGAGACCGTGTCGATGACGCTCGCGTGCGTCTCCACCTGGGGCCAAGCCGCCATCGACGAACCGGGAGGGCCGCTGCGCCTGATTGTGCGCGACGAGCTGTGGCGGCCCATGCGCATCCCCGCGATGGTCCGCAAGCTCGACTCCGACCTGCGCCTCTCCCGCTCCCAGGGCACCATCCAACTGCTCAGCACACACCGCCTCTCGGACTTCGAAGCGGTCGGCGCCGCCGACTCCGAGGAAGTCGCCATCGCGCGCGGCATCGTCGCCTCCTGCGACATCCGCGTCTGCCTCGCCCAGGACACCAAGCCGCTCAAGGTGATCCGCGAAGAGGTTGGCCTGACCGACACCGAGGCCGCCCAGATCGCCGGGTTCTCAGCCCTCACCAAAGGCCGAGCCTTGTGGAAGGTGGGCAGGGACCACTCCCATGTCGTGCAGACCATCCTCTCGGCCGCCGAAGAACCCCTGGTGGATACGGACGCGCGCATGGCCATCGGTCAGAACAACGGGGTGTCGAAGTGACGCAGTCGAATACGAAGATGGTCATCACCCCCAGCGACGCATTGCTCTTCCTGGGCACCGGCCTGGTAGTCGGCCTAGTGGTGTGGGTGTGGCTGACCGGCCAGATCGCCGGGCTCCTATTCGGATTCCATTGGATCAACGTGGGCCTCACCGAGGTCTTCTCCGCCGCGTTCGCCCTCCCGGCCAATCTTGGCGACCCCGCCGCAGCATGGCCCGCGCACACCCGCCCGCACCTCCCTGGACAGACCGGGTTCGCCGTCGCCGCGGTCTTCGCGCTCGCGATCACCGTCATCGGCCTCGTCGGCGCGCTCAAGGTCTACCGTCGCCTCGGTGGCGGTGGGGGCAAACGCGGCATGGCGACCAGCGCGCAACTCAGTAGGAAACTCTCCCCGGCTGCGGCCTTGAAGAAGGCGAAGCGACTGCGGCCCAGCCTTGCGGTGCGCGCCACCGTCGACCATGTCGCGGTCAGCCTCGGCAAGGCGATCGGCGCGGGCATGCGCCTCGCGGCAGACATCGAGAACTCGGTGCTCGTCTTCGCCGCGCCCCGCCAGGGCAAGTCGTCCCAGGTCGTCATTCCCTGGCTCGCCCACTGGCAGGGACCGGCGCTCGCGACCTCAGTCCGGCCCGACATCGTGCTCAACACCTACAATCACCGCAAGGCACTCGGCCCGGTCGCCGTTCTCGACATCTCCGACATCGCCTGGCCTGACCAGCTGCGGTGGTCGCCGGTCATCGGCTGCGAGGACTACGACAAGGCCCGCCGCCGCGCGAAGGTCATGGTCACCGTCGGCAAGTCCGGCACCGACTCGAACAACGCCGGGTTCTTCCGCGCCAACGCCGTCAACCTCCTGGCCGCCTGGCTCCACGCCGCCGCCCTCGACGGTAAGGATCTCGGCGACATCGCCGCATGGGCGCTCGACGAGACTGACCGTCAAGCCGCCGTCATCCTCGAACAGCACCCCGGGACCGCACGAGGTGTCGCGGGCAACGTCGACGGGCTCTACAACCTCGCCCCCGAGACGCGCTCCAGCCTCTACGCCACGGTCCAGACCGCGCTCACCCCGATCCTCTCCCCGCGAGCCCGCGCCGTGTTCTGCCCGAGCCCAAGCGAGCACTTCGACATCGTGACGTTCCTACGCGAATCCGGCACCGCCTACCTCCTCGTTCCCGAAGCGAAGGCCTCGGAGATGGCCCCGCTCATCACCGCGTTCGTCGACGAGGTCACCGAGATCGCCACCGACCTCGCCAACAAGGCATCAACCGGCCGGCTCGACCCGCCGCTGCTCATGGCCCTTGACGAGGTCAAGAACGTCACCCCCTACGAGCGGCTGCCCGACCTGATGTCCTACGCCGCCGGCTCGGGGATCTTCATCGCCGCGATTCTGCAGAACAGCGCCCAGGCCCGCGCCGGCTGGGGAAGGGACGGCGCTGACATGCTTTGGGGTGCAGCGACGGTGAAGATCGCGCTCGGCGGCCTGTCGGGCGACGAAGCCGAGGACTTCGCCGACCTCGCCGGGAAATGGCGCGAGCACGTCCCCGGCGTCCAGTACGGACCGAACGGCACCAGCCACGCCCCGACCGACCGGGAACGCGACGTCATCACCGCCTCCCAGGTCCGCCAGCTTGACGCCGACCGGGGCGAAGCCCTCGTCATCGCCGGCGGCGTCGCCCCGGTCAAGACCCGCATGGTCCGCCACTACAAATCCAAAGACGCCGCCACTTACGCCGCCTCCGTCGAGGAGACCATGCAGCTGCTGGGTCGCGGTGCAGTTGTCGCAGAGCCCGTCACGACTGAGGAGCCTGGGCGGCGCTGGTGAGCAACGAGATCATGGACGAGCGCGGGCGCCCCGACGACGCGCCCCCACCCGATGCCGAGAACGACGAGAAGAAGCAGGAGTCGGCGGTCCTGTCGATCCAAGGGCGCCTGACCGAGTGGCACGCCTTGGAGCCCGAGGACCGCCAGCGACACTGGGGCGACCTGGTCGACTGGGTCATCTGGCTTTACGACACCTACGAGCTCGGCCGCGAATACCGACTCCCCAAATGCTGGCCCGAACACCCCGGCCTGGTCCAGGAACTCTGGTCGCTCAAATGCTGGCGCGAAGCCCTGTACACGACCAAACCCAACGAAGGCGTCACCCACGGCCGCCGCGCCGGATCGCTCGCCCTCTACACCCGCGGCTGGCACAACGAACTGCGCTCCCTCGCCGCGCAGATCAAGTTCTACGCGCCCAAGTGCCTGACCGGGCACAAGCGTTCAACCCTCGCCGAGGACTACCCCGAGGATGACCTCCGGACCAAGTGGGCCGCGGCCGACCCGCTAGGCGGCGTCCAAGCACCCGACCCCGCACCCGAGCCGGTCTTCGAGCTGACCGAGCGCGACATGCGCCGCCGCATCACCGGCGGCGAAGCCGAGGTCCACCCCGCTGGCCTGCCCAGCGTCGTTGCCTCACGCGGGCACTGGTGGATCGGCAACCTCGAGACCGGCATGTGGCAGCGCGTCGACGACGAGCGGATTGTCGAACAACTCGACCTCCTCGCCGAAGACTTCGAAGGCGAGGATACGAAGCTTTCCGAGCCCCAGGATTTGTCAAATATGCAGATCGATGGTCACGGCCCTGACGGGGCCTGATGCTTGAGGCCCTGACACCAGACAAGGAGGAGCAGGAACGATGTCAACCCTCATAACCGAGGCCGAGCGGCGCCTGCTCGGCGCGATGCTCGCCGACCGCAGCATCGACCTGAGCGAGTCGATCTCCGCCGACGACTTCTCAAACCCCGCCTACGGCGCGGTCTACGCCGCAATCGGCTACGTCCGCGAGAAGAGCTACCGCAAAGGCCCCGACCTCTCCTCCGAAGTCGCCAAGATTGCCGACGTCCCCGGGATCGACCAACCCGTTCTCGAACTCATGCGAGCTGAGGCACCGGACAACCGCGAACACCTCCTCTCCTATGCGGGCATGGTCAAGGAAGCCGCGTTCATGCGGGAATGGCGCGAACTCGCCCGGGAGACGCTGCACGGAGACGGTGTGATCCTGAGCCCGGAACATCAACGCGACTTCGAACTCATGGAACGCAAGAGCGGCGAACGCCTCGACCTGCTCGACCGCGACTACACCCAGAGCACCGACAGCGGACCCGCGCCCATGAACGACAGCCGCACCGCGCTCGAAGAACAGCTCGTGGCCTCGCTCCTGGCGAACCCCGAGCAGGCCCGCACCGTCGTCGAGATCGCCCCGCCCGAGACCTTGCAGGACTTCCGCAGCCGCACCGTCTACGAACTCGTCGCCTCCATGGCCTGGAACCGCGATGCGGCCTCCGACCTCGACCTGCTCTACCAACTCGGCCGCGCCGAACAACTTCTCGTCAATGCCGGATACGAAAAGCCCGACTACCCCGAACCCGACGCCGCCTACGTGCAGCGTCTGCGGGAGACCCCCACCGCCGTCCACACTGGCACCGAATCCGCCCGCGCCATCGCCGCTCAAGACGCCCGCGTCAGCGCCGAGTACTCCACGGCCCTCTCACCCTTCGAACACGACCTGACCGCGACCCAAAACCTCAACCTCGGCACGACCGCACCCGGCCCGCAGGCCACAGAGACGCACCTGCCCGGCCACGGCGGAGGCCTCCGATGAGCCAGCCGCAGACCACGACCAAACGGGCCCAGACCCCGAAGCCGCTCCCGCACGTCATCACCACCAAGCGCATCCGCATCGCCTGGCTACGAGGCGAGGTCACCCCGCTCTCACCCCAGATCGACAACTGCGTCCAATACCTCGGCCACTGGTGGATCAACGACGACACCGAATGGATGCGCGTCACAGCCCCCGCCGCGATCGCCCTCCTCGACAAACAAAAGGCCAGCTCCACGATCCTCTACCGAAATCTCCACACGAAACTCGCTCCATAGCGCCCAAGGAGTACAGCCCAAGGCCTAATTCTTTCTCCGGGGCCGAGTAGCCGTCCCCGCACGACGGGCCAGGAGCGCTAGGGCGAGAACCGCGAGTGCGCGGAGAATCTCTGCCCGTTCCGCAGGCTTGGAGCCGCGGAGCGCGAGCAGCGAGACGAACGCGACAGTTGCGGCTGGGGCGGCCAAACCCCCTGCGATCCAGAGAGAGAGCGTCGAAAAGTCCATCTCTCCGTTGTACCTAACGGCCGTGACACAGGAAAACGTCCCACACTGGGGCATTGACCTGCGCATATGTAGCCCGATTCGCGTAAGTGCAGCTAGATCCCTGTGGATAACTTGTTTCACGGCCTGTGGATAACATGTTTCACGCCGTGGGCGACCTGTGGAAGGTGTGTGTCAGAGCGGCGCGTTTGAAAGGCAGGTAGAAACGAATTGGGGAAGAGCCAGAGCAAGAAGCCGAAGAAGCTCGATCGGTTCGAGGCGGAGGTGCGAGCCCTGCTCGAGCGGTTCGTGAACGCGCCGGTCGAGCAGGGCTCGCACCTCCGCCGACCGCATGCCTGATCTGCGCGTCATGTGGTCCGACCGTGCCGCGGTACCGGGTGAAGATCCTCAACAGATTGCAGAGCTCAACCCGGGAAGCCCACTAATGCCAAGGTCGCGAGTCTAACTTTCAGGCGGAGCGGTGAAGAGGCGAGGTGTGGTTTGTTGACAGTTGCGCGAGGTCGGCAACTATGTCTACCCTATGCGCCGCAAACGTTTAGCGACGAGGGATCGTAGTCGCCCAGGTAGAGATCCCATTCATCGTCCGTGAACGTGCGCCCAGACTGACCGCAAACGGCGCTATAGGGGTCGCGAAGGAACGAGATGTCAATGTCGTGCATGTAGCCGTCCGTGAGCATCAGCAGTGCATTACTGTTGGGGGTAAATCTCGGAAAGGTACCCAGGTGAAATGTGGCCGCAATTTCGCCCGTTGAAGTATCCCAGATTGCCGTCTGCAAGGAGATCCACAGATTGAGTACCAGGTACCTCCCATCCGGTGAGGAGCGCACTTCCTCGACCATCTCATCGTCTCCGAGATCATAATTGATGGCTTCGTCATCGTGTAGGTTCAAGATTGTCAATCCAATTCCGGTCCCGATGGCTAGCTCCGGCGTGTTTCCGATGAACTCGAGAGCGAACACATCCGAGCTTTCGGGAAGGAACTCCTTTATTAGATTTCCGCTACGGACTTCCCATATACGAACGATGCCATTTCCATCCGCTGCTGCAATAAAGGATCCGTCGTGGTTGAAGGCAACGGCCTTCAGTCCGGAAAGATCGAATTCACCCAGTGGCGCAATCAACTCGCCGGAATTGGTATCCCAAAGGCTCAATTGCGGGAGATCTTCAGGGGCGCTGGAGAAATCGTTTCGGAACCCAGCGGCGAGAATGCTTCCATCCCGGCTGAATTCCATGGTCATGATGTAGTTCAGCAGTGCCTCTGTATCGACGGGGTACGCGTTGATGGTCAGCATCCCGCCGCCGCTGCTGATATCGGTGATTGTGATTGGGGCACCAGCTCCGACGAATGCATGTGCGGTCTTCGAACCGTCTGGGCTTGCCTGGGCTGACAGAAGAGTCATGCCAGCGGTAGGGCTGTGCTCGACCTCGGTCTCTCCAGTCACGATGTCTGCAGTCACTGATCCAAAGTCACCCGCTGTCACGACGCCGGTTCCATCGGCGAGGACCTCAAGGTCCTTGCCGGTTCCTGTGCGATCAATGTCGAACATCGTGACCTTCTGCATCCGGTCAATGCTCCAGAGCAGTACTCCGTCGTCGGTTGCTGCGGTGATGACACCGTTAGGGCCGAAATCAAGGTCGGAGATTCGAATATCGGTCGGCGCGACGCCGATAATCGAGCGTTGTTCGACATTCCAGATGGCAATTCCTGACGTGTTGTGCACCAGCATCATTGACCCATCCTGGCTGAAGAGACTGCGCCCTCCGGAACGTTCCGACAGTACTGTGGCCCTGTTCTGTTCGACATCGGTGAACATGCAGTACGTGCCACAGTCCACGATATGCATTGGGTTTGTCGGGCTCGATACAAGTGACTCAATTGGCTCAGGCGCTTGGTGGTCGTCCTGCCATATTTCATTGCCGGTCGCGATCTCCCACTGGCGTAGCATACCATCGCTTTGACCGGCGAGAATCGACTCGCCTTTCGAGTTGAACATTAGCTCGGTGATCCCGTTGCCTGTGGAAATCTCGGTCACCATCTCGGCGGTTGCCGCGTTCCAGATTCGGAGTACTCCTGTGGTGTCGTTCGTTCCGGTCGCCAGCATGGTTGAGTCTCGGCTGTAGGCGATTGAAGTATCGTAGGTATTGCCTTCGTCTGCGTTAAACCGGTGCAGCAGGCTGTCGTTCGCTACATCCCAGATCAGCACTTCTCCAGCCGAAACGGCCGCCAGATGCGTGCCGTCTGGGCTGAATTCGAGGTTTTCGATTCCGATACCGAGCTGTTCGGGAATCATGGTCGGTATCCAGGTCGCGGTGTCCCAGAGGACCAGAGCCCCGTCGTCGTCACCCGTGGCCATGGTGGTGGCATCCGAATTGAGATCGAGGGTAGTAAGTGGCGCACGGTGGCCGCCGTCGAGCAGTCCGATCATCGGGTTGTTAACAGCGTTACTCATAGCATTCCATGCCTCGTCAGTTTTGCTGACTTGCCAGGCGGACGCGGCGAGCAGTTGCGCAAGGGGCCCGTTGGTGGCTGCGATTTCCGTGCTCTGAGCGGCCAGTTCCTGCGACCTCCTCAGGTCGTAGATCTCGCTCAATTCGCGGTTGGCATCGACGATCAAGTAAAGCGGAATGATCGCGGAGATCGCCACTATGGCAGCAGCGCGGGTCCACAACACGGACTGCCGCGTTCGGCTGTCCGCGAGGTACTTCAACTCGACATCGCTGAGATCGTCGCGACGGGTCCGCCACTGCCGGGCCTCCCAAAGATCCCCAATCGACATCAGTCGCGCCCTGGAACCTGCTGAATCGCTCCTGCGGGGAATGTGAGGCCGCAGGACCTGGCTCCAGTACGAGATGGGCCGGTCTGCAGGACGCTGTGCCCACCGATCAGCCCGATGCCGTATGGCGTCCTGCCAGAGCCGGAACTCGCGGTCCTCGACTGCGATGGCCGCCAGCCGATTCCAGTGGACGATCAAAGAATCGTGCGCGAGCTCGACAGCAAACTCGGCATGCTCATCGCGGTAATCAGCGGAACTGAGTTGGACGAGGCGGTCAGCGGCGAGGCGGCCAGCGACAGCCCACAGCTCATCGCTGAGGTCGCTGCGCTGCACGATTCGCCGGGTGAACGCTCGGTCATTACCTGGCATCGGGTGGACAAGCTGGGAAAGGAGGCGCCGAGCGAGTGGCTTCTCGGACTCGGTCAGTCCCTCCCAGATTCGATCGGCATAGTCGGTGAGCATCGAGCGAAGGTCGCCATGCTCTCGATAGGAGGAGTACGTGACCAGGCCGTCGTGCTGCCGTTCCCACAGGCGGTTCAGCGCGAACTGCAGCAGTGGAAGCCTTCCTGGCTGGTTCTCTACCTCGGAGATGAGGTGGTCGACCAGTTGCGGCTCGAACCTTACGGTTTGCAACCGCTGGAGAGGTCGCTCGATGGCCTCGCGAAGACCGGTGGTGTCGAGCTCGGGAACAGGGATTTGATAGGCCCGCGCGATCAACTCGTCAAAATGTTGGTACTTCCCTGCTATCGGAAGGAAATCGTGTCGGATGCCAAGCAGCAGGCAGGGGCGCCCGTCTGTGGCGACGAGGGCTGCCAGCACGGCACCGAAGGACGCGATCTGCTCCTTGGAGCCTGCTAGTACCTGTTCGAACTGGTCTACGATCACCACCAGTTGGCGGCGTTTCCGTCGGTGGAGCAGATCAGTGATGATCTCGGCAGTCTGGCCGCGCAGCATCGCATCTGCGTACCGATTAACGGCTTGGTAGCGTTTTTCAGTGTCGGCATCTGGCTCGTATGCCTCTGCTAGGGCGAGCGCGAGTGCTCGGACTGGTGTCTGCGCCTCTCCAGGGATGCAACGCACTGTCAGGGTGTCGGTCCTGTTTCGCAGACGCGGAATGACACCTGCCGCGAGTAGTGAGGATTTCCCGACTCCCGATCCTCCCGTTACCGTGACGACCGGATTTGTCGTCGACAGCTCCGCGATCTGGTTAGCAAGGGCCTCTCGGCCGAAGAAAACCTCAGCGTCACCTTCGGTGAACTGTCGAAGGCCAGGGTACGGTGACGGGGGACGCGCGAGATCCCTCAACTCTGACCAGGCCTCAAACAAGCCTTCGGCAGGGACCATGTATGCGCTCTGGGGTCCTCCGCGGCTCCATGCGTGTGTCACCATGCCAAGGACGGTGCCTCGCGTGGGATCCCATACGGGGGCCCCAGAGAAGCCTTGCTCGATGGGAAACTGGCTGACTTGGTCGAGATCGATCTGTGTTCTGCCGGTGCCCTGGCCGCCGCGTAGGCGAACGATGCTCCAGGCGCCGTCGTCGGCGCGGGCGGGAAACCCCAGAACGGTTGCCATCAAGTCGAAGGACGTCTCAGCTTCAACGATGGGAGCGGGTGAAGCAGGTAGGGGCGGTCCCGCAACCAGTCGCAGTCCAGCGATGTCGCTGAGTCGCTCTTCTCCTGGAGGTACCCAGTGTTCAATCTCCGCATGGAAGCGCCGTCCTGGTGCCAAAAGGGGAAAATCGAGCACGACCATGCCAGACGGTCGTCTTGTACTGCCCACTTCGTAGCCGAGCGACAGGTTCGCGACATGGGCGGCCGTCAGCAAGAGATCAGGGGCTGCGAGGAACGCGGTGCCGACCGGGCGATCGTGTGAGCCGAGTATGCGTGCGACTACCGTGCCGAGAGGGCTCGGCAAGCGTGGTGTTTGGGCCATAGGGATGTGGCTCCGATCCGCCAGCGGGCCGTGACAGGGGTGGCCGGCATCTACACTGATCCACGATCGTACCAACGCGAATCTCAAGGGACGGTACAGCAACCGTGAGTACCAGGATCGTGACCATGCCGCTAGAGAGTGGTGGCAGTGTCGACATTGAGATCACCGACAACTCTGAAGCCTTCATCGAGCCGGTCGGACGGGTTGCTGACGCGACTGCTACCACTGTCCGGACCCTGCGGAAGGCGTTCTCGGAGATCACGCCCGCAGTCGAGGAAGTGGTGGAGCAGCTCCGTGGCACTCCGTCGAAGCCGGACCGAATTGCCATCCAGTTCGGAGTCAAGATCACTGGAGAGACGACGGCAATCCTTGCGAAGGCTGCAGCCGAGGCCAACTTCACCATCACTGCCGAGTGGCAGCGGTCCAGTATCGAACAACCCCCGTTGTCATAGTCCTACTTGAGAAGACCTGTACTCACACGAGGCTGCCGTCGCTGGGACTCATGGTTGATTGTCGTCACGCACACCGTTTTGAGCGGCACTACTTGCTGACCAGGAATCTTGACTCCCCGAGAAGTGGGAACGCACGCTACAGCTACTACGAGAGCGAGGGCGATCTACCCGAACCTCGACATGCCCAGCCAAATCGCTGGTTCCCGAATCCTGTACCGTGCCGAGCACGAAGAGCTCGGGGCATTTGCCATCCGTGTTCGCTCAAAGCCGCAGCCGGGCAAGCCGCGGCACCCCAAGGGGGCCAGGAACACTAGGTGTTCCTGGCCCCCTTGGCCTCTAGTTCTATCCGCCAAAGTAGGAATTCCCCAACCGTTGTCTTTCCTCGGCGGGAATGAACAGCTGAGGGAAGCCTTCGACGTGGATCTGGCCTTGGAGCAGGGAGAGATTGAGGTCCCAATTGAAGCTCGCTCGGCGGCGGTAGATTGCGACCGCTTCTTCGATTGCGGACTGGGACACCCGAGCGTCCCAGCCGTTCACCTCTGCGAGTCTGCGACGGACCAAATGCGTCTCGCCCCTGATCCCTGCGAGACCGATGTGCTGGGTGCGGTGGCATCCCGCGTCGAGCGCGATGAGCCGGTCGAGCCGCTGCACGAACTGGTCGCCCCGGATCTCGAACGACCAGAGCTCGTGGCAGTCTGGCCGACGACGTCGTCCGCTGACTGGGTCGTATCCCGCACGGCCGCAAACCTCGCAGACGTTCCCGGCGCGCTCGCACGCCGGAATACGCAGCCGATCCCACTCGGCTCGGGTGAGGATTCCGCGAAGGTTCGAGCCCCAGACGTTCTCGGGCAGCAAGTCCGGAAACAGGAGGCCAGGGCCGATGCGCGGTGACTCGATCACGGTGCCAGCGCCGACTTCGGCGGCGGCCGTTGGACGCTGCTCGGGGCCGTCCGTGCTGGGCCTCTTGCGGATGAGATTGCGTAGCAGGCTGAGCGGACCGATCATACTGCTTGCCCTCCTTCCTGTGCGGCGAGTTTTCCGAGGACTTCCTGAAGCCGGGCCATCTCGGCGAGCACCTCCGTGATCGATGTCGGCTCCGGGCACGTGTTGGCGACACCGGTTGCCGAGAGGTCTCGCATGTCGCAGCGCTGCTTGCGGACCTTGTTCAGTGCCGCCAGTGCGGTCTCGTCTGCGTTGCTGAGCGTGTGGAGGTAGCGCTCAGTGGTGATGATGCTGGCGTGCCCCAGCCGCTCCTTCACGACCACGAGGTCAGCCCCGCCGTTGAGCAGCCAGGAGGCGTGCGCGTGGCGGAGCAGGTGCATCCGGATGTCGATCTTGATCCCGGCCACTTGCAAGGCGGGTTTGATGATCCGGTCGCGGAACCACCGCGAGGGGATGTGCCCGTCGGTGTCCCAAACCCTCGGCCGCCGGGGGCTATCCTTGCCCTCGGCGCGGCGGTTGCGGCGGTAGTCCGCCATTGCGGCCTTGCAGCAGTCGAGACGGCACTTCCCTGCCGTGTAGCCGCTCAGCGTGCCGTGTTGATAGGTGCGGCCCTTCTCGTTTGGTTCGGTTTGGCCGAGGGCGCCTGGTTTGGCGAGGACGAGGTCCGTTGCGGGAGGCGGCTTCGGCGGGTCGTACCAGAACAGCAGGTCGTTGCTTTTCAGGTTGTGGTTCCTGATGTGGGCCTTGAACTTCTGGCCGAGGATCGGGTCGACCTTGATGAGGCGGTATTCCTTGTCCTTCGGGTACTCCTTGACGAGGAACCGCTTCCCCTCCGGGTGAAACTGGGAGTTCACCATCACGACGGCCCGCTGGACGGTGAAGACGTTGGTGTCCTGGTCGAAGTCATGCACGCGGAGCTCGGTCAGTTCTCCCCACCGCATCCCCGTCTCCACGTCGGTTTCCACCAGGAGCTTCGACATGTCGTCCGGCAAGGAGTTGTAGAAGGCGTCGAACTGCTCCGGCGAGACGATCACCAAGGGCTTCTTGGGAACCGGGTCGGTCTTGACCAGCAGGCACGGGTTGCTCAGTCGGACCTCGTCGCTGACCGCGCTGGTCATGATGGTGCTCAGCAGGATCTTGAGGTACTTCCTTGTGGCGGCCGAGACCCCGCCCTTCTTGAGCTTGGTGAGCCACCGCTTGATGTCGATGGGGTAGATGTCGAGCATCCGCATCTGCCCGAAGGTGGGCATGATCTTCGAGTAGAGCTGGTAGAAGTAGTTCTCCAGCGTCTTGACCTCGACGGTCAGGTTCGGAAGCCAGTCCCTCTCGACGTAGGTCTGGAAGAGCACGCGTCCTCGGATGAGGTGCTGGCCGCGGCCTTCGTTGACCTTCGCCTCAGCGGCCTTCCACTCCTTGTCGGCTTCCTTCTTGGTGTCGTAGGTGCCGGCGGAGCGCTCGTAGCCGTCGGCGTCGACGAACACGGCGGTGTAGCGGATACCCTTCTTGAGGCATCGTTTCTTGGCGTAACCCACGGGGTGGTCCTCCATCTGTCTCGTCCGAAATCTGTCCGGGGGACGTGCCGTCAGGCACGGACAGAGGGCCACACGAAAAGACATGCGATGTCATGCATGTTTCGCGTGTGACCTCGGACGATAGTCAGATTTTGGGGTGTTTCCGAGCGATCTGTTTATACGACAAATCGCGTTCGGGACGAGGGGGTCGCAGGTTCAAATCCTGTCAACCCGACAGATGAAGATACAGCTCAGGGCCGGTCTCCCACCTTCGGGATTCCGGCCCTGACTGTGTCTGCAGCAGTGTTTACAGCGAAGCAGGAGGGGCGGGGCCGTGTCGCCCTGCCCTTCGACGTTCCGGTCCTCATCCTTCACGGGATGCCGGCGGCCCCAGGACTCGAGCCTTCTCGGTCTGGAACTCCTCGTCGGTGAGCTTGCCGCGGTCGTGCAGGTCGGCGAGCACTCGCAGCTGCTCGGCGGCGTTGTCCGGAGCGTATTTCGCGACGAACGCCCGGCTGCTCTCGTCGAGGGCCTTCCGCTCGGCTGCGGTGGCACCGGCTGGGCGGGCGATCAGGTAGATGAGCGTGCCGAAGAACGGCAGGAGGATCACGATCACCACCCACAGCGCCTTCAGCCAGCCCTTGAGGTCGTCCCGACGGAAGATGTCGAGCAGCGCGAACGCCCACATCATGATCAGTGGCAGCCAGATCAGCAGCAGCCAGAAGTAATCCCAAAACGACATGGCGCTTCCTTCGAGCCAGGACCGAGGCCGATTCACCCCGGTGATGACTCACTCTCGCAAGATTTCCACCGACTCGTAGCGGATTCGCGTACTCTCCCCGAGCTCCGGGCGACTCCTCCGGGGTGGAGAAAACTTCACCGTGAAGTCGGGCACCAGCGGCAATGTCCTGCGGCGCGAGCGAACCTAGTGTTCAAGGCATGGATATTTCAGCCGCGCCGCCGATCCCCTGGCGCAGAGCCCCGCGAGCAGCGGTGCGGGCCTTCTGGGCGGGGTCGACCTGGCGCTCCCTCATGCATCTGGTCACCGGCGCCGTGGTCGGCGTCGCCGGCGGGGTGGCGATCTTCGCGCTCGTCGTCGTGGGCGTCGCCGGGTTCTTCACGATCGTGCTGCCGGTCATCGCGGCCGGGACGCTGCTGGTCGTGAGCGGCGCGCTCACCTGGGTGCAGCGCAGCCGCCACAGCGCGTTCCTCGACGCCGAGTGGCCCCCAGGGCCGTCCGCGCAGCCGGTGACATTCGCGCCGCGCGAGCTCTGGGCGATCGTGAAGAGCCCCAAGACATGGCGGCAGTTCTCCTACCACGTGATCGCCGGGTGCTCCGCCTTCCTGGTGGCGGCGGTCGCCGTCTCCGCGTGGACGATGGGCCCCGCGATGGCCTTCGCACCGCTCTTCGGCCAGCGGTCCGGACTCGAAGCGCGGCATTGGATCCTCTGCGGCGTAGGCATAGTCGTGACGTTCGCGGCACCTTGGATCACCCAGGGCCTCGCGGCGCTCGACGGGCTCCTGGCCCGGATCCTGCTGGGCAACAGCCGGACCGAAGCCCTGGAGGCGCGGGTGACCGACCTCGCCGCGAGCCGGAACTCCACTGTGGATGCCGCCGACGCGGAGCGCCGCCGCATCGAACGCGACCTCCACGACGGCGCGCAGCAGCGCCTGACCTCCCTCGCCATGAACCTCGGGATCGCCCGCGCCACCCTCAGCGACATGCCTGAGGAGGGCGCCCGCGCCATCGCCGAGGCGCACGAGGAGGCTAAGCAGGTCCTCACCGACCTGCGCGACCTCGTGCGCGGCCTTCACCCCGCAGTGCTTGAGGACCGCGGCCTGGACGCGGCGCTGTCAGCGGTCGCCGCCCGCTCGCCGGTCCCGGTGCGGGTGCGGGTCGACATGGACCGGCGCGTCGCCCGCGACGTCGAGGCCGTCGCCTACTTCGTCGTCTCCGAAGCGCTGACCAATGTGGCCAGACACTCCGAGGCCGCGCACGCCGCCGTCGAGGTCTCCCTAGAGGACGGCCAGCTGCGGCTGCGCATCGCCGACGACGGCCGCGGCGGCGCCGACCCCCAGGGCGGCACCGGACTCCAGGGCCTGCGCGACCGGGTCCGCTCGGTCGACGGCGCCTTCCACATCAGCAGCCCCCTCGGGGGCCCCACGGTTATCGAAGCGGAGCTGCCATGCGAGTCGTGATCGCCGAAGACTCGGTCCTGCTGCGGGAGGGCCTCGCCCGCCTCATGGAGATCAGCGGCATCGAAGTGATCGACACCGTCGGCGACGCCGAAGCGCTCCTGCGCTCGGTCGAGCGCGACTGCCCCGACCTCGTCGTGGCCGACGTGCGGATGCCGCCCGACCAGAGCGACGAAGGCGTCAGGGCCGCGCTCGTCCTGCGCCGCCAGTACCCGGACCTCGCGATCCTCATGCTCTCCCAGTACGTCGAGGAGCGGTACGCGGTCGAACTGCTCACCGGGCAGATGCGCGGCATCGGCTACCTCCTCAAGGACCGGGTCGCCGACGTCGCCGAGTTCCTCGACTCGCTGCGCCGCGTCGCCGACGGCGGCACCGCCCTCGACCCCGAGGTGATCTCGCAGCTCCTGGTGCGCCGCAACGGCAGCGAACTCGACCGGCTCACCCCGCGCGAACGGGAAGTCCTGTCGCACATGGCAGAAGGCCGCTCGAACGCCGGGATCGCCGGGGTCCTCGTCCTCAGCGAAGGCGCCGTCAGCAAGCACATCAACTCGATCTTCACGAAGCTCGGGCTCCCGCCCACCGACAGCGGCAACCGCCGCGTGCTCGCCATTCTCAAGTTCCTGCAAGGCAACCCGAAGGACCGGTCATGATCGACACCCCCGAGAAGCAGACCACCGAAGCCCCGTCACCCGAAGCCCAGCGCACCTCCCGCACCGTCTGGTGGATCGTCGGCGCCGCCGTCACCGGCACCGTGCTCCTGCTCGCCCTGGCCGCCACCGGCGTCTGGATCTGGTCCGTCGCCTCGCCCGAGAAGTCCGAGACCCGCACCGAGACGTACGACCAGGCCGTCGCCGGCGTCGACGTCGCGACCGAGGTCGGTCACATCGACCTCAGCGCCTCCGCCGACTCCACGCTCGTGGTCGACCGCGAGACCCGTTGGCGCGGTGAAGAACCCGAGCCCACCGAGACTTGGCACGGCGACACGTTCGCCGCCGTCGGCGAGTGCGACGACCGCCTCGTCGTCTTCTGGGACGGCGACGAGTGCGAGGTGAACTACACGCTCGCGCTGCCCGCCGGGGCCGCCGCGAAGGCCGAGAACTCGGTCGGCGACGTCACCATGGACGGGCTCGACGGGACGATCGACGTCGAGACCAGCGTCGGCGACATCGAGGGCGAGAACCTGCGCGCCACCGAGACCGTGGCTGAATCGAGTGTCGGCTCGGTCTACCTGGAGTTCGCGGAGGTGCGCGGCGGCATCGACGTCACCACCAGCACCGGTGACGTCGAGATCGTCGTCCCCGACGACGGCACCACCTTCGACGTGGTGTTCGCCTCGGGCGTGGGCAGCGAGGACATCCAGATCGCGACCGACCCGTCTCGCAGCGCCGACTACGTGATCACCGTGAACACCGGCGTCGGCGACCTCACCGTCCGCTACGCCGGCTAGACCCGCACCACGCATTCCGCTGTCCGCGACCGGCTTCCGGTCGCGGACAGCGGCGTCTCTCCTTGCCGCGCAAGGCGTCTTCGCGCCTGTCAGCCGGGTGTCAACGCGGTGTCAGCGCAGGCCGCGAAGGTATTCGCATGAGCACGGGCGACCAGCCCGAAGCCCCTCAAGACAAGGAGACTCCGATGTCCGCCAAGCAGAACCGCCCCGCCACCGTCACCCTCGCCGCGATCCTCCACTTCGCGATCGCCCTCGCGTTCGCCTCCATCCCGCTCATCGGCCTCGTTTACGGCGCCGACGTGCAGGCCGCCGCCGAAGCCGAAGTCGCCCGCCAAGGGCAGGACCCGGACCTGCTGGCCGCCAACGGACTCGCGTTCGACGAGCACGGTGTCGCCATCTGGGCGCCGTTCACCATCGCCGCCGCGATCGCGGCCCTCGGGTTCGTCCTGGTGGCGGGTAAGCGGTTCGGCCGCGTCCTCTCGTTCATCGTGCTGCCGCTCGTGCTCGCCGGGAACGCGCTCATCATGGCCAGTAACGCGACCGCCGCCGCCAAGGTCCAGGCTCTCTTCGACGCCTCCGACGACGCGGCCGTCCGCTCCCTCGACGCCGCCGCGATCCTGGACGCCGCGTTCGCCGCGTACCCGGCCTGGCTCCCGGCCCTCGAAGGCGTCCGCCTCGCGGTGGTCATCGCCGGATGCGTCCTCGGCGTGGTCCTGCTGGCCCTGCGCCCGGCCCGTGCGTACTTCCGCAAGAGCTAGATGCGACGAGTGCGGCCCCGCGTGTGATGCGCGGGGTCGCACTCGTTTGCGCGGTTGTAGCGTGCGGGCATGACCGAGCTGCTGCACCTGACCGAACCGGCCCTGTGGGAGGCCGCGCTCGCCGCCGGGAAGTACGAGATGTCGACGCGCGGGAAGACCCTTGCCGAGGTGGGGTTCATCCACTGCTCGCTGCCCGAGCAGGTCGAGGCGGTCGCCGGGTTCGTCTATGGCGGGTATGCCGGGCCGCTGGTGGTGCTGGTCATCGACCCCGACTTGGTCGACGTGCCGATCCGGTACGAAGCGCCCGGCCCGGGCCTCCCCGAATACCCGCACCTGTACGGTCCGCTGCCGACGAGCGCGGTGGTGGAGGTGCGGCCGTGGCCGGGTGGGTGAGGTCCGGGCTTGGCGGCGCGGTGGGGCTGGCCGCGCGGGCCGCCGGTGATCCGGACGCGATGGTTGGGATGGGGCAGTGCCCGGGTCCGTGAGGTCCCTGATGCGCTGATCTTCTGCGGGCCGCCCGCTCGGACCGCCGACCCCGCTGACATCGTCGTCGGCCCGTCGGCCCGTCGGCCCGTCGGCCCGTCGGCCCGTCCGGGTCGCCGGGTCGGCTCCGGGCGATCTCGTGACCGCCCGGTTCTGAATTTCAGCCTCGCAATGCCTTCGCTGTGAGCAGGGCGATCGCCGCGTCTCGGCTCAATGTCACACCCTCGTCGTACGCTTTCTCGAACGCCACGTCGCCCAGCGACTCCCGTGCCCGCTCCGGAGTCCGCAGCGACGCGTCGTAGCCGCGCCGGTCCTCGATCCCGAGGAGGGAGGTGGAGGCTCCGAGAAGGACCGCCGCGCGAGCCGCATCCCCTTCCTCGATGGCGATCGCCGCGCCGACACGAGCGGCCACCGCCAGGTTCGGACCGACGGCGATCTGCACCTGCTCGGGAGTGAGCGCCTCGAGCCGACGCCGTGCCAGCGCCGCGTCGCCTTCGGCGAGCGCGACCAGTGCGCGCAGCGCGATGCCCCACACCTGCACGCGCGAGTCCATGGCAGTGCGGCTGAAGACCGCTTCGGCGGCGGCGAGCTCGGTCAGCCCGGCCTCACGCTCGCCCGCGTGCAGGAGGACTTGGGCGCGGCAGAGACGCACGTACGCCGTGGTGTGCGGGTCCCGGTCGGCGTCGGCGCGGTCCAGGGCGCACTGCAACGCCTCCTCGGCTTGGTCGATGGCGCTCCGAACCCCGCTGCGCTGCAAGGGCTCGACGGCCTGACCGGCGGCGCCTCGGACCTCGCTGTGCACTGCCGGGTCCCCGGCTCTGCCGGTGGTGTCTCGGACCTCGCTTTGCTGCACAGGTACCCCGGCCTGGTGGACGGCGCCCCCGACCTTGCTGCGCTGCACCGGCTCCCCGGTTCCATTGGCACCGCCTTTGACTAGGCCGCGCTGGCTCGGCACTCCGGCACGACCGGCAGCGCCTTGGACAACACCACGCAACGCCATGACGAGCGCCAGTTCGGCGTAGGTCTCGGCGGCGTCGGCGGCGGTGCCGAGCTCGTCGAACAGGCCGGCGGCCTGCGCGAGCGCGTCCGAGGCCGCGTCGTGGTCGCCTTGTCGCGCCCAGATCTCGGCGCGCATCCGCAGGGCCGAGGCGCGGCCGAAGCGTTCGCCGAGCTTCGCGAACTCGGCTTCGGCGCGGTCGATCTGGTCCAGACCCGCGAGCCCGCTCGCGCCCTCGCCGACGGCGGCGGCGGTGAGCAGGATGATGCCCAGCTCCCAGCCGTGGGCCGCGTCGGGATCCGCAGCTACGGCCGGGTCGGAGAGGAACGCGGGGGCGATCGCCAGGAGCGACCGGCCCGCGATGGGGCCGTTCGCGTTGCGGCCCAGCTCGATGCCCTCTGCGATGGACCGCGCCCCGGCCTCAGGGTCGCCCAGCTCGGTCTGGCCCATGCCCGTGATGAGCAGGACGGCGGGCACGAGCGGGGCGGGGATCTCGCCCGGGACCGCGAGGACGGCCGGGAACCAGTGCTGGAGCTGGCTGCGGAACCCGCGCAGGTGCCAGTACCAGAACGAGGTAGCGATGAGCCGCAGCCCGGTCTCCTTGTCGCCGATGGCGACCGAGCGTGTGAGCACCGCCTGGAGGTTGTCGTGCTCGACGTCCATTCGCGACATCGCCTCGATCTGTGCGGCCGAGCGGATCTCGTCGTCGGCGCGCTCGGCCAGGTCGACGCAGAAGCGCGCCATGGCGTCCCGCTCGGTCTCGGCCGTCTCCGGATCGAGTTGCGCCGCAGCGTAGGAGCGGATCGTCTCCAGCATCCGGTACCGCTCACCAGAACGTTCCACTAGGGACTTGTCGACGAGACCGGCCAATGCGTCGAGGTCGCCGACCCGGTCCAGGCCGACGCCGCCGGGGTAGACGGACATGCGCATGGCAAGGGCCCGTTCGGCATCCGAGAGCAGGTCCCAGCTCCAGGCGATGACGCCCTCCAGGGTCCGGTGCCGCTCGGGCGCGGTGCGGTCGGAACCGGCGAGCAGCGCGAACCGGTCGTCCAGGCGGGCCGCGATCTGCGGCGCGTCGAGCGCCCGCATGCGGGCGGCGGCGAGCTCGACCGCCAGCGGCAGTCCGTCCAAGCGTCGGCAGATCTCCACGACCGCTTCGGTGTTCGTCGCGTCGAGCTTGAAGTCCGGGCGCACGGCGGAGGCCCGCTCGCAGAACAGTCGCACCGCCGGGCTCGTCGCGCCGTCGATCGGCAGCGGCGGGATCGGGAACAAGCGCTCGCCGCCGATAGCGAGGGCTTCACGGCTGGTCGCGAGGAGGCGCAGGCCGGGGCAGGCGCCGAGCAGTCGTGCGGCGAGCCGGGCGGCGGCGTCGATGCGGTGTTCGCAGTTGTCGAGGACGATGAGCGCGTCCTGATCGGCGAAGTACTCCTCGAGGCGGGACGCTGCGTCGTGCGCGGACGGCTCGAGCAGACCGGACTCGCGGGCGCCGATGGCGCGCAGGACCGCGGGCGCGACGTCGGCGTCGTCCCCGACCGCGGCCAGCTCGACCAGCCAGACGCCTTGCGGCGCGATCGCAGCCATCTTCGCGGCGGCCTCGACCGCGAGGCGGGTCTTGCCCGCGCCTCCCGATCCGGTGACGGTGACCAGGCGGGACGCGGCGACCGCTTCGGCCAGGGCGGCGAGGTCGGCTTCGCGTCCCACGAAGCTGGTGAGCTGCGACTTGAGGTTGCTGCGCTTCTCGACGCGGGCGGGCGGGGCCGCGCTCTGGCGGAGGATCTGCAGGTGGAGCTCTGCGAGCTCGGGGGAGGGGTCGGCGCCGAGCTCGCCGGCGAGGCGCTCGCGGGCGCGCTCGTAGGCGTCGAGGGCCTCGGCCGGGCGGCCGGTGGCGTAGAGGGCGCGCATGAGGAGCGCCTGCCAGCGTTCGTCGAGCGGGTTCGCCTCGGCGAACGGCTCG
The DNA here is from genome assembly GCF_043202775.1 of Glycomyces sp. NPDC048151. Lineage (NCBI taxonomy): Bacteria > Bacillati > Actinomycetota > Actinomycetes > Glycomycetales > Glycomycetaceae > Glycomyces > Glycomyces sp. NPDC048151. The sequence goes on from NZ_JBIDBB010000009.1 coordinate 121,187, forward strand.
AGTTCGCCGAGGACGTCGGTGCCGGTGGCGACTTCGAGTGCGAGGCGTTCGCGGGTGGTCTCGTTCCGCAAGCGCTCCAAGCGGATCGCTTCGTTGTCGGCGAACCGCAGCTGCCGCAGGTCGGCGAGGGCCGTTCCGCGCCAGAGGGACTCGGCTTCGCGGAGCGCGCCGAGCTCGCCGCTGCGGCGGCCGGTCTCCGAGAGGCGTTCGAACCGGACGACGTCCACGTCCCCCGGCTCGACGGCGAGGCGGTACCCGGCGGCGCCGCGCGTGAGGTTCTCCGCGCCGATCGCGCGGCGGACGCGGGACACCAAGGCCTGCAGCGCATTCGCTGAAGGCGCGTCGTCCTCCCAGATGGCGTCGAGCAGCGCGTCAGCGGTGACCTCGCGCCCCGGTTCGAGCGCGAGCCGCGCCACGAGCGCGCGCAACCGCGCCCCGGCGAGGTCGATGGGCTGGTCATCGGCATCGCGGATCTCGAAGGGACCGAGCAGGAGTACGCGCATGAGAGCAAGTGTGCCCGGGACTGGTATCGGAGAAGCAAGCGGAGCCCGACGAGCCACGCCCCGCTCGCCTCACCCCGCCCCTCAGACGCCGCGCGGTCCGCCGCCCGGCTTGGGCGGCGGACTCAGGGACTACGCCTTCGACTTCAGCCCGCGCTCTTCACCCGCCGGAACTGGCGTCCGGCGAGATCGATCGCGGTGACCGCGCCGTGCTCGTCCCGCGCGAAATATCCGCGCTGGCCCTGCAGCGGCCCTTCGGTGACGATGTAGTCGTCCCCGTCCTCACCGAGGAAGCCCATGTGCGCGGGCTCGCAGTCGGCGGGCATGTCGTCCGGCGCGGCGGCGCGCAGCTCGGGGCGGATCCGCGCCGCGAGGCTCAGGTGGTCGCCTTCGTCGACCACGCTCACGATCATCATGTCGACCTCGTACTCGCCGGTGATCTCGGCGGCGCGGGCCGCGTCGAACGCGACCGGCTCGGGGTCGCGGTCGACCAGGCCGAGGTAGTGCTCCAGCGCCCAGCGGATGATCGCGAGGTTGCACGGGGTGCCGCCGGGTTCGGCGTTCGTGGTCACTGCGATCGCGAAGTCGTGCTCGGGCACGGCGATGAAGTCCGCGAACTGGCCGACCGATGAGCCGCCGTGCGCGAAGGTCGCCGCGCCGTCGATCTCGCGCAGGAACCAGCAGATGCCGAACCCGTCCCCGAGGGAACTGCCGCGCAGTTCGACGGTCTGGCGCCGCATCGCCTGCAGCGCTTCGGCGGAGACGATCCGCTCGCCCGACTCGGCGCGGCCGTCGCCGAGATGGAACCGGGCCCAGCGAACCAGGTCGCGGGCGGACGAGGCACCGCCGCCGCCCGGGTTCTGGGCGCGGTGGACCTTCCAGGTGGGGGAGACCTTGGGGCCCTCGGCGTCGATGCTGTGGCCGAGCGAGAACTTGCGGGTCATCGCCTCGGCGGCGAAGAACGTGGTGTTCTCGAGGCCGAGCGGCTCGAACAGGAGGTCCCTTACGGCCTGCTCGTAGGTCTTGCCGGTGACGACCTCGATGACGCGGCCGAGGAGGTTGTACGCGGCCTGGCTGTAGGAGGCCCGCTCGCCGGGCTCGGCGATGAGCGTGAGCTCGTCGAGGTGGTCGACGTAGGTCGCGAGGGCGTCGTCGCCGTCGCCGGTATCGCGGAGCATCCAGGTGTCGAAGCCCGCGGTGTGGTTGAGCAGGTTGCCGACCGAGATCGTGGCGGCGGCCCGCTCGTCGGCGAGTCGGAGGTCGGGAAGGTAGCGGCGCACGGGCGCGTCGAAGTCCACTTTGCCCTGTTCGGCGAGGATGACGAGGGCGGTCGCGGTGAAGCTCTTGGAGGTCGAGCCGAGCGTGAAGATCGTGTCTTCGTCGACCGGCAGCGGGTTCGCGACGCTCGTGACGCCGTGAGACGCGTAGATCTCGCGGCCTCCGTGCCAGATCCCTACGGCGACGCCGGGCACCGCGTACTCGGCGGCCGACTTGGCGACGATCTCGTGAAGTTCGGTGGCGCTCATGATGGTTCCCTTCGCGGCTGTACCGGGTGCTTCCCGGTGTCGGTGACTGGGAGAACCATCGCCACCGCCGCTGACGCGGCGCTGACAGGCCGCTGACGACGTCGCCGGGATACAACGCTCAGTGAGCCTGGTCACCGATGGGCGAGAAGAAGGCGGGAATTGTCGTACCCGCCTCCTACGGTTACGGAGGCAACTGAATAGCGCGCGCAACGCCCGACGGGCGGGGCGCGAGAACCGATTGGACGATGCGATGGCGAAACCATCAGACAGTTCACGGCACCAGGCAGACCTCGGAGTCATCACCCGGGCGCTGCCGTTCGAAACCATTCCCGACGAGCCGCTGCGAGCGCATTTCGCCCGGTGGCTCCTCGATTTCCTGGTGACGGCCGACCGGCTCGGTCCATTCCCGAGCGTCGAACCCGAGACACCGCCACAGGCGATCCCCCTGAAATCTGGCACGACGCAAAGCGCCAGGGCTGCACCGGCATCCAAGCCGATTCGCACCGCCGCGGTGCCCCTGCTCGAATCGGCGCCGCTCGGCGATCCGCCCGCAGACGAGCAGCCAGAGAACGAGCCACCAGAAGCTGAGCCGCTCAAAAGCGATCTGCTCGAAAGCGGTCCACCCGGCTGCGAAGCGCTCGAGCCCGACCTGCTGCCGCTCCTCGAGTGGCAGGGACCGCCCGCGCCACCAAGGCCGCAGTTCGTGCGGCAGGGCGACGACACGGTCTGGGTGACCAAGCCGATCCTGCGCTCACGAGGCTGGACCGATGCGGCCGTCCGCAAGTTCCTTCCGCAACCCGAAGGGCTGAAACCGAACCCGCGATTCTCGGCCACCGGCGCACCGATGCAGGTGTGGCGGCCCGCGACCATCGCGACGGCGGAGGCTACGCCGGACTGGCGGAACTGGCTCGAAGGGTCGTTGCGGCGGCGGGGGACCACGCTTGACAAGTTGGCCCAGACCGACGACCCGGACTTCAGGACCAGACTGGAGACGGCGCGGGCGGCCATCGAATCCGAGGGAGGTCGTTGACCGGTTTCGACCATGCCAGGCTCGACGAATCGCCGGTGCCGATCCCGTTGATCTCCTAGGTTGGAAGGCGGCCAGGACGGTCCGCGCAGATGCGGACCATAGGCGCAGTCGACGAAGGAGACGGTCATGACCGATTTCGAGTTCGCGGGGAAGGCCTTCGACATCCACTTGGACAACGGGGTCGTCTTCCACAACACGTATGCCGCCGAAGGCAACAAGATGGTCTACGAGCGGATCGACGGTGCTGCGGAAGGCGCCTCGGAGGAGGTGGAGCTGCACGTCGCCGAGGTCGCACCGCGGATGTACCTGGTGGGCTGGAACGAGGTCTCGGGGATGGTCGTGACGCATCTGATGGATTTCAAGGCCAAGAGGATCACCGCGTTCTGGTCGATGGACGAGGGTGGTGGCAGGACCGGTGAAGTGCACGGTGGAAAGTTCGAGGAGGTGAAGTAAGAGGTTAGAAATCGGTCGCCGGGGGTTCCGTGAATCCACGAACTCAGTGGCAGAAAGCGGAGGCCGATGGTCAGGATCGGTCGGCGCTACGGCGCTACGGCGCTACGGCGCTACGGCGCTACGGCGCTACGGCGCTACGGCGCTATGGCGCTATGGCGCTATGGCGCTACGGCGCTACGGCGCTACGGCGCTACGGCTACGCCAGCTTGAAGCCTGCCGCGGTCGCCAGTTCGCCCGCTATCTCGACCGCTTGGTCCGCGGTGATCAGCGCGCCGCGCAGGCTCATCAGGCCGTTGATGCCCGACAGCTCGGCCCGCCGCAGGTCGCAGCCCTTCGCGTTCGCGACTCGCGAGAAGTCCGCGCCCGGGAACGCGCAGTCGACGAACACGGCCTTCGACAGGTCGCCTAGGAACGTCGCGTTCATGAACCGGCACCGCTCGAAGACCACCGGGCCCTTGGCCGTGCCGATCGAGATGCCCGCGAAGTCCGCCCGGCAGTCGGCGATGTAGACGTCCTGCGCCAGCGAGAACTGCGCCTGCCAGCCCACCAGCTGGCTGTCGGTGATCTCCAGCCGCCGCGCGGTCGCCCGCTCCCAGCGGCCGTTCGCCAGCACCGAACGCTCGACCGTCACATCGACGACCTCGAACGGCGACAGCACCGTTCCCGAGAAGTCGACACCGCGCAGCAGCGACTGGTCCAGGCTGCCGTCGCCCTGCCCCTCGATCCACCGCAGGCCGTCGACAAGGCGCTCGGTCAGCTCGAAGTCGGGCTCGGGCGCCTCGTCGAGCGGTCGCAGCCGCTCGGCCTCCCACAGCGGCCTGCGCATGGATCGCTTGTCGTCGATCTTCCTGAACTTCACCGAGCCTCCAAGGTCATCGTGACCCCGGCAGGCTACGCGACCACGCCGACAATTTCGCGCCCGCGAGCGCGCGAAAAGTGGCGTGCGTCGCACCCGAACCACCGCATCGGGCGGGCGGGGGCAACCGCGGCCCTGGTCGCCGAGCGGAGCGCATCGACGGCGGGGCAACCGCGGCCGACAGGACCTGGTTCCCGAACGGCCGCACCGGCGGGCGAAAGGCAGCCGCACCCGGTAGGGCCCCATTGCCGAGCGGGATGCAGTGGCAGTGAGAGGCACGAGAGGCACCCGCGACCCGATACGGGGTCGCTCGCCAGAGGCCGCATCGGCGGATGGTGAGGCCGCTGCACCCGGTAGGGCCGCGATTGCCAGGGCTCGCACCGTCGCGCGCAGAGTCAGCCGCGCCGGAGACGGCCCGGTCGACAGTAGTGGCAGCGGCAGTCAGGAGACACCCGCATTCCGGGATCGCCCCGGTCACTCCCAAGGACGCAGCTCGAGCAGCGCCCTGACCGTCTCGATGTACTGCGGGTTCGTGTAGTCGGGGTCCCCGCCCGCGTCCAGCACGGCCTCGACGGTGCCGAAGCCCGCCTGATACGCCGAGATCACCGCGTTGAGCAGGCACCGCTCCAGATGGTCGGGCACCGAATCGTCGCGGCCGCAGTCGTCCTCGAGCGAATAGCTGCCCGGGTCCGAACCGTCGAAGTAGTTGACCGAGAAGTACTTCGCGAGCCACTGCAGCTGCGCGCTGCCGAGCATCGCGTTCTCCTCGACCCCGGTGCGGTCGAGGTCGAGTTCGAACCGGTCGTTGATGAACGACTCGGTCTCCGGCTGGATCTGCATGAGGCCCGTCCCCGCGTCGCACGCGACGATGTCCGACTGCCAGCCGCTCTCCATCCACGCCACCGCCTTGACGAGGTCGTGCGGGACGTCGACGCTCGAGTTCGTCCAGAACTGGGTGTCGGCCGCGTCCTCAAGCGCCGCTTCGACTTCCGAGGCCGAAGCCGGTCCGCCGTCGAGGTACGAGGTGCACGGCGGGTGCGCCGAGGCCGGCACGGTCGGCAGCGCCGCGCCCGTGGTCTCGGCCGCGCTGGTGGTCGTCGCCTCAGGAGTCGGCTCGGGCTCGGTCAGCGTCGCCTCGCTCGGGCTCGGCGTCGGCCGGGGGCTCTCGGACTCGGTCTCGGCCGCCGGCGAGGTCGTGGCGGACGCCGAGGACCCGCCGTCGTCGCCGCCGGAGGGCAGCAGCACGTAAGCGAGGATCCCGACGGTGACGAAGAGCAGCACGAACATCACGATCCAGGTGCGGGGCGTGCGCTCGTCGTCTTCGTCGAAGTCGTGGTCGTGGTCGTTGTCGAGGGGGATGTCGGTCATCGTGGGGTCCTTCAGGGGTTCACTGTGCGTAGCGTACCGAGCCGGTGTCCAGTGTGGGGCCCGGCGATCACCGGTCCCAGTGTGCGGACCGTCTCGCTCCGCGACGGCGCAAAGTATTTGAACGTGTTCAAGAACCACGGTAGGCTTGGCGGGGAAGGAGGAATCCCATGAAGATCGTCATCCCCGGAGGCACCGGCCATGTCGGCGCCGTCCTCGAACGCGGCCTCCTCGCCGCAGGCCACCGCCTCGTCGTGCTCACCCGCAACCCCTCCCGTCCCCACCACGTCCACTGGGACGGCCGCACCCTCGGCCCCTGGGCCGACGCCGTCGACGGCGCGGACGTCGTGGTCAACCTCGCCGGGCGCAGCGTCAGCTGCCGCTACACCCCCGAGAACCTCGCCGCCATGATGGACTCCCGCGTCGACTCCACCCGCGTCGTCGGCGAGGCGATCGCCGCGGCGGACCGGCCCCCGGCCGTGTGGCTCCAGATGAGCACCGCCACGATCTACGCCCACACCTTCGACCGCCCGAACGACGAGGCCACCGGCGTTATCGGCGGCAGTGAACCCGACGTCCCCGCATACTGGCGCAAGAGCATCGACATCGCGCAGGCCTGGGAGCGGACCCTCGACGAGGCCGACACCCCGCACACCCGCAAGGTCGCGCTCCGCTCCGCTCCGCGATGGTGATGAGCACCGACCGCGGCTCGGTCTTCGACATGCTCTCCCGCATGACCCTGCTCGGCATCGGCGGACCCGTCGCGGGCGGACGCCAGTTCGTGTCGTGGATCCACGAAGCCGACTTCGTCAGGGCCGTGCAGTTCCTCATCGACCACGAGCACCTCGCTGGCCCGGTCAACCTCGCCGCGCCGCATCCGCTGCGCCAGAAGGACCTCATGCGCACGATCCGGCGCGCCTGGGGCGGCCACTTCGGCCTGCCCGCGACGAAGTGGATGGCCGAGATCGGCGCGTTCGCGCTCCGCAGCGACACCGAGCTGCTGCTCAAGAGCCGCCGCGTCATCCCCGGCCGACTCGAGGACGCCGGGTTCGCGTTCTCTTACCCCGCTTGGGAATCCGCCGCCGACGACCTCGCCCGACGCACCGCCGCCGCCCGGAAGTGGCCGCTCGTGCGCCGCCCCGGGCTCAAAGCCGTAAGGGCCCTCACCGGCAGCTGAGCCCTCACACGAGCGAGCCCCGATGCGCCTCGACGTACGCGGCCACCGCCATCGCGGCGGCCACCGCCGCCGCGGTCCAGCACACCGCGCCGAACGACACCGCGTGCGCGAGCACCGAACCGAGCCCGGCCGCGACCAGGTACACCGCCCACACCCCGGCCTGCAGCCGCGCCGACCGCAGGCCCCGGCGCCCGCCCGAGAGGTTGACGAACAGCGCGATGAGCGTCCCGGTCAGGACTGTGGTCGACACGCCGGAAAGGCCGATCCGCGCCGCGTGGATGCTCTGCACGCCCATCGCGAACGCCGCCAGCGCGATCGCCAGCTCGAAGCTGTGCGCTAGCCCGGCCAGGGCGAGCATGACCACTTCGACGACGAGGAGCAGCGGCACGCCGAAGCTGGTGAGCACGTGGCGGCGCGTGGCGAACGACGCGAGGACCGCGCCCACCGAGAAGCCGAGGAGCGACCACAGGGGACCGACGGGGGAGAGCCCGTCGTCGCGGCCGGTCAGCTCGCCGGACACGGCGACCGCGAGCAGGACCGCGTTCCCGGTCTGGTTCGCGACGAACTGCTGGCTGAGGCTGAGGAACCCCGCGCCGTCGACGGCCCCGGCGATCGCGGTCAGTACGAGCGCGGTCCAGGCGTGCGCGGGCGTGGGCGTCGCGGGCTTCATCCGGCGATGCCGTCTCGGCCGTCTCGCTGCGGCCGTGCTGGAGCGGAAGGGTCGAGGCGGTGCCACATGCGCCCCAGGCTAACGCCGATGAGGAACCGCCTCCAGGACGACCCGCCGACCGCGCCCGCGCTCGGCTCCTGGTCGCGACAGCGCTCGAGTCGCCTACGCCCCAGTCGGCGCGCGCCGAACGGCGCCCCGGCGCCGGCCCTGCCGGGCCGCGCCGGGTCGAGTCGGGCCGCTCCGGCGTGCCGGTGCGGAGGCCGCCGCTGCGTCCCGCTGTTCCGTCAAGTCCGCCCGCCTGCACCGGGTCGCTCCGGCGTGCCGCTGCGGAGGCCGCCGCCGGGCCCCGTTACTCCGCCGCGTCTGCCCGCCTGCGCCGCATGGCGATCAGCGCGGCTGCGCCGCCGCCCATGAGCACGGCGGCCGCGACGACGAACCCTCCGACGCCCTGACCGGTGGTCGCCAGGCCCTCGCCTCCCGCGCCGGTCGTCCCGTCGTACCCGGTCGTCCCGTCGTCGCCGTCCGAAGTGGTCGCGTCGTCGGTCGTCGGCGCGTCGGTGGAGCCGTCGATGCTGGGGTCGACATCGATGCACTCGAACGACGCGTCGAACGGGAAGTGGTGGATCTCGCCGCCGTTCACCCCGACGTTGCCGTGGTGGGCGTTCTTCGCGATGACCTGGCCCTCGACGTTGGAGGAGCTGTCGTCGAAGTAGTCGGCGTCGGGCGCGAGGATCGAGCCCTCGACCGTCGCGCCGGTCAGGCGCAGCAGGGTGGTGTCGCGGAAGTTCCACAGCATGTACGGCGCGGTGTCGCCGCCCGCGTTGGCCTGGTTCTTGACGTCCCAGTCGAGCTCGCCGCCGGTGCCGGACGTGTCGACGTTGATCAGGATGGGCGTGTCGGCGGTCGGCTTGTTGAGGAAGACGAGGTCGGCCATGTTGTTCAGGTCCTCGCCGGTCACGTTGAGGACGTTCGTCTGCCCGGTCGCCAGCTCGATCCGGATCTGCTGGCCCTGCGCGACCTGTCCCTTCGGGACGACCGTCCCCTGGTTGTCCTTCATTTCGACCTCGTGCCCCTCGCACGCGTACAGGTCGGCGGCGTTGGCGCGCAGCTCGGTGAAGGCCGCGGCGAAGTCGATCGGCGAGGCCGGGCCGACCGAGTCGAGCGGCTGCTGGGTGTTCAGCTCGATCCGCGGCACCGACTCGTAGGCAGCGCCGTCGACGACCAGGTGCGTGTTGACCGACGCGCTGTTGAAGTCGGTGTTGCGCGCCTCGACGCCGGTGAGGTCGCCGACCTTCATGTAGTCGTGGACCTGGACGACATGGCTGCCCGGGAACTGTGTGAAGTCGACCTGCCCGCCCACGACCAGGGCGCTCGGCACGGAGTCGCCGGGGGCGGTGAACGTGCTCGCGTCGTGGATGTTCACGTTGTATGACCCGGCGACGGCGAGGTTCCCGCCGGTCGCGATCCCGCCTTCGGACTCGGTCGAGGCGAGGACCGTCTCGTTCTCGACGAACGAGTTGAAGCCGAGCGCGGGCGCGAGCGGATCGGCGACGTCCGCCTGCGCGGCGGGCATCGTCCCCGCGACGGCGATCGCGACGGCGACTGAAGCCGTGGCGGCCCCCGCGAGCGCGAGGCGGCCCGCCTGGCGGTTCGGTTGCTGAGTGGTGTGCGGCATGCGGTTCCCCCTGGAGTGGACGGTGGTCGGCGGCTGGTGGGGGGAGCCGCGACTGAGCGTAACAACGGCGGCACGGGTCGGGTGGGGTGAAACGCCCGGATTGGACGGAGTTCGCCGTCGCTGCGGCCCGCGACGCCCCGCGCCGAATGGTGCGGAGGTTGCGGCTGATGCGCACCTAATGGAGGATTGGCGTTGTGGGGCAAGCGAATCCAACCCTCACCTGAACGGAGGATTCCCCATGGAGCATCCCAATGAGCGCCACGAGCGCGGATTGAAGACCCTGCAGCACCTCTCGGGCGAAGCCGAGCCGACCGTGGTCTCCTCGCTGGCCGACATCGCCCCCGAACTGGGCCGGTTCATCGCCGAATTCGCCTACGGGGACGTCCTCACCCGTCCCGAACTCGACCTGCGCGACCGCGAGCTCGTCACGATCGGCGCCCTCGCGGCGCTGGGCAATGCCGCCCCGCAGCTGCGCTTCCACATCAACGGCGCCCTCAACGCCGGGTGCACGAGGGCCGAGGTCATCGAAGCGCTCGTCCAGATCGCCGTCTACGCGGGCTTCCCCGCCGCCATCAACGCCGTCGAGGCCGCCAGGGAGGTCTTCGCCGCCCGCGACGCCGGAAGCCGAACCTGATTCGCGAAACGCCCGGTGGGGCGCAGCGCGGATGCGCTGCGCCCCACCGGCATGTCGTACCCGTCAGGGAGTATTGAATCGGGGGGTCCCCGGGTGTCCGATTTGAAGGCTGATGCCGGAGATGCGGCATCTGCCTACAGGTACTGCCCGATCTGCTGCTGCGGGATCGGCGGCTCCGTCGTCGTCGGGTCCGTGCCGCCGCGCCGCGCGTACAGCTCCGCGAGCGTCATCGGCTCGCGCACCGCGTCGCCGCCGAGCCAGTCGCTCGACTCCAGCGCCGAGAGCGCCCCCACCTCGATCTGCGCCAGGCACCGCCCGGGACGCACCACCGCCGGGTGCAGCCGGTCGAGCCGCTCGTTCGTGGTGATCGCGACCATGATCTCCCGGCCCTGCCCGAGCAGGCCGTCCGTCAGGTTCAGCAGCCGCGCCAGCGACTGGCCCGACGCCTCCTTCGCCTCACCGCGGATGAGCTCGTCGCAGTCCTCCAGGACCATGAGCCGCCAGTGCCCGCGCCGCGGCTCGTCCGGGTTCAGGTCGGCGTCCAGCACCAGGTCCATCTCCGACCCGATGATGACCTCCATCAGGTAGGACGGGTCCGCGAAGAACGCCTCCGGGTCGAGCACCGTGTCCACCTGGCACCACGGCGCCCACTCGCGCGCCAGCGCCCGCAGCGCCGTCGTCTTCCCCGTCCCCGGCGGGCCGTGGAACAGCACGAGCCGCCCCGTCACGTCCGAAGCCTGCGTCGCCATGAGTTTGCCCAGCGCCGACCCCGCGTTCGACGAGTAGTTCCGCTCGATCTCCGGCCAGCGCGGTGCGCTGATCGACCGCGTCGAACGGAACGGCCCGCGCGCCGACCGGTACCAGAACCCCATGTCGACCTTGTCCTCACCGACCTCCTCGACCGAGCCGGTCCGGTCGGTCAGGTACGCCGCGATCTCCTCGGCCCGCTCGCGCGTCACGGCCGTCACGACCGCCTGCCCGGAGCCGTCGCGCCAGCGCTGCGTCCGCAGCGTCCACCCGTCGCCGGTCACCAATTGCAGAAAAGAGGCCCCGGAAATCGACCGGACGAGTGAACCGCCCTCGGGTATGAGGTCCACGTCGTCGGCGACCATGTCGAGCGGCCGCACTACCGCGTGGGGCTGCGCGCCGGAGACGTAGGCGTCCAGGGCCATCAGGTTGAGCACGTTCGACGGGTCGTCCGACCCGTCGAGCGTGAAGTGCATGTTGCCGAGCACACCACCGCTGCCGTGAAGCAGGTTCATGATCTCACCGCGTCTTTCGATGATTCCCATCGCGATCCACCATAGAAAACTACGGCGACGCTCTCGCCGCCGTGACTGGCATCGCGGCTCCGCGAACCGCGCCCTGTGACTGTGTTTTGAAACGTGTCCTGTGACCGTGCCCTATGACTGTGCCTTACACCCCCGACACGGCTGACACGCGCCCGCAGGGTTCACCCTGGAGTTGCCGGAGATAACTGGACCCCACCCGGTGGGGCGTGAGCTGGAACAATCAGCCATGCTGGGTTACGTGACCGCATCGACCGAGACCAGCCAAAACACCGCCGCTACCATACCTGGCGGCGGCACGGGGTCCCGAAGCGGGCCGCGCGCGCCCCGCAGGGGACTGCGTGCGCTGGCCGTGGCCGCGGCGGTCCTCGCCGGGCTCGCCGTGGCGGTGATCGCGCTCGACCTCGGCGGGGCCGTGGACGTGGCCGAACTGCCGGGCCTGTCGACCGCCGACCCCGCCGTCACCTGGGCCGCAGGCCTCCTCAAGTACGGGTACGACCTGGCGATGCTCGCCGCGGTCGGCTGCATGATCGCCGCCGCGTGCTTCCTCCCCGGGCGCCAGGGCGACCGCGCCCGGCTCACCGGCCAGTCGTGGCGGTGGCTGCGCGTCGGCGCCGCCGCCTCCGGGATCTGGGCACTGATCGCCCTCGTCAGCCTCCCCGTCGACTTCGCGAACTCGTTCGCCCGGCCGCTCGGCGGCGTCACCGCCCTCGGCCTGTGGTCGTACGTGGGCCAGTATGAGCAGGGGCAGGCGCTCGGCCTGACCGCGCTGCTCGCGACCGCCGCCGCCGTGGTCGCGGCCCGCGCGTTCACGATCCCCGGCGCGGTCGCCGCGGCCGCGCTCGCCGTCGCCGCCGCCGTCCCGCCCGTGTTCACCGGGCACTCGGCGTCGAACGGCAACCACCAGATCGCCGTCGACGGCCTCCTCATCCACGTCGTCGCCGCCGCGTTCTGGGCGGGCGGCCTGTTCGCCCTGTTCATCGCCCGCCGCGACCCCGCGGTCGCGGCCCGCAGGTACTCGGCCGCCGCCGTGTTCGCGTACGCCGCGATCGGCTTCTCGGGCCTCATCGTGTTCTGCGCCAATGTGAACATCACCGACCTGTGGACGTCCGCCTACGGACGCATCGCCCTCGCCAAGCTCGCCGTGCTCGCGATCGGCGGCGTCTTCGGCTGGGCCCACCGTCGCGCCACCCTCCCGCGGGTCGCCGAAGGCGACCGGAGCGCGTTCACCCGCCTCGCCGCGGTCGAACTGGGGCTCATGGCGATCGCGTTCGGCCTCGCCTCGTCCCTGTCCGTGACGCCCCCGCCTTCCGGCGAGCTGCCCGACCCGAACACGGCCCTCCTCGGCTTCCCCACGCCCGGCCCGATGAGCGTCTCGGCGATCGCCCTCGACTGGTACCCGTCGGTCCTGTTCTGCACGGCCGCCCTCGCGCTCGTCGGCGCGTACGTCGCCGGGGTCGTGCGCCTGCGCCGCCGCGGCGACGCCTGGCCCTGGTACCGGACCGCCCTGTGGATCGCCGGATGGGCCGTCGTCGTCGTCACCACGTCCTCCGGGCTGAGCAAGTACGGGATGGTCCTGTTCAGCGCGCACATGGTGCAGCACATGGCGTTGAACATGCTCGCCCCGATCCTCCTCGTCCTCGCCGCGCCCGTCACCCTCGCGCTGCGCGCCCTCCGGCCCGACCGAGCCGGCGGCCCGCGCGAATGGCTGCTCGCCGCGATCCACAGCCGCTGGTCGCGGTTCGTCTCGCGCCCGCTCGTCGCACTGTTCATCTACCTGACGAGCCTGTACCTCATGTACTTCACCGGCATGTTCGAGTGGGCGATGCGCTCGCACTTCGGGCACCTGTTCATGACGGCGCACTTCCTCGCCGCCGGTAGCCTCTTCTTCTGGGTCGTCATCGGCCCCGACCCGAAACCGCGGCCGCTCTCCTACCCCGCGAAGGTCCTGCTGTACTTCGTGTCGATCGTCTTCCACGCCATCTTCGGACTCACGCTCATGATGGGCACCAACATCATCGCCGCCGACTTCTACACCCAGATCGCGATCCCATGGGCGGGCGACCTCCTCGCCGACCAGCGCGCCGGAGGCGGCATCGCCTGGGCCTTCGGCGAGATCCCCAGCCTCATCATCATCGTCGTCCTCATCGCACAGTGGACGCGCTCGGAGGAACGCGAAGGCCGCCGCCTCGACCGCATCGCCGAGCGCGCCGCCGCCTCCGGCCGCCCCGAGGACGACCCGCACGAGGTCTACAACGCCTACCTCGCCAGCCTCGACCAGGAACGCCGCTGAACCCCTGACTTTCGTCAGGGGTCAAACCGGTCGTTCGACAGATGCGGCCCGCCCCACCACAGCCGTACCGTGGTCACATGAGCGAACGCTTCGAGACACTCGCAGTCCACGCCGGCGAACCCCGGCCCGCCCGCGACCGTTCCGTCGTCTTTCCCATCTACCAGGGCACGGTCTACGAGATCGAACCCGGCGGCGGCGTCGACTACATCCGGTACTCCAACACGCCCACCCAGAACTACCTGCAGGACAAGCTCGCCGCCCTCGAAGGCGCCGAAGCCGCCGTCGTCACCTCCTCCGGCATGGCCGCGATCAGCACCGCGCTCGCCAGCGTCCTCGCTGCGGGCGACCGCATCATCGTCGCCGGGAACATCTACGGCGGCACCCACGCCCTCCTCGCCGAGGAGGCCCGCCGCATCGGCTGGGGCGTCGACATCGTCGACGCCGACGACCCCGCCGCCTGGGCCGCCGCCCTCACCCCAGAGACGAAGGCGTTGTACGTCGAGTCGATCACCAACCCGCTCGTCAGGGTCGGCGACCTCGCCGGGCTCGCACGCTTCAGTCGCGAGCACGGCCTCACCTCCGTCATCGACAACACCTTCCCCACACCGATGCTGTTCCAGCCGCACAGCATCGGCTACGACCTGGTGTGCCACTCCGCGACCAAGGGCCTGAACGGCCACTCCGACCTCGTCGCCGGCGTCGTCACCGGCTCCGCCGAACGCATCGAGCGGGTCCGCCACCACCTCATGCTCACCGGCGGCGTCCTCGACCCGCACACCGCGTTCCTGCTCTCCCGCGGCCTCAAGACCCTCGCGATCCGCGTGAAGGCCCAGGGGGAGAACGCGCTCGCGCTGGCCCGGTTCCTGGAGGGGCACGAGGCGATCGCCGAGGTGCACTACCCGGGGCTCGAGTCGCACCCTGACCACACCCGGGCGGCCGAGCTGTTCCGCGGGTTCGGCTCGATGCTGGCGTTCCGCCCCGCCGGGGGCCTGGAGGCAGCTGAGCGGTTGCTCAAGTCGCTCGAGATCCCTTACGCGGCAGCGAGCCTCGGCGGCGTTGAGTCCCTGGTGACGCGCCCGGCGATCAGCAGCCACGCGAAGATGACCGCCGAGGAGCGGGCGGCTGCGGGCATCGGCGACGACCTCATCCGCTTCTCCACCGGCATCGAGGCCGCCGACGACCTCATCGCCGACTTCACCCAGGCCCTCGCGGGCGAGGAGGCGCCTATGGATCGATAACGAAGACGAGGCGGTCACGGCGAACGTCTGACCCAATCCGCAGGCGGCGACGCGGCCACGACGAACGCCCCACACCGAACCGCAAGCGGCGACGCGGCCACGACGAACGCCTCACACCGAACCGCAAGCGGCGACGCGGCCATGAGGAACGGTCCGCTCCGACCTTGCGGTTGCGAGAAGGCCGCAGTCGACGGTCACCCGGTCCGGCGGGCAACGCACCGCACCGGAGGCGGCCGCGGGATCCGCTCGGGCCGAGGCGGCGGGACGTCGCAGCTGACTGTACGTCCGCTCCGACCCTGCGGCGGCGAAACGGCCGCAGTGGACGGCGCACTTCCCGGCCGCGCTTGCCGCTGCGGCGCAAGGCACCGCAGCAGAGACGCTGTTGGCCCGCCTGCCCGCCTGCCCGGCGGCGAGCTCGCCCGCTAGCCCGCCGCGTTGCGGGTCGAGGTTGCGGCGGCCATGCTCCGCAGTGAACCGCGGTCCGTGTCCAAACGACGCTGCTCGCCGAACCGATGACGCGCTCTGCGGGGGTGTTTGCTGGCAGTTGCGGTGTGCGGTGTGCGGTGTGCGGTGTGCGGTGTGCGGTGTGCGGTGTGCGGTGTGCAGCACCTTCGCGGCGGCCGCTTCTGCGGGATGACGCGGTCCGGACTGTCCGCAGTCGTGCTCGGAATCGGATCAGGCGCGTCTGCTCCAGTGGGGCATGGGGATCGGGGCGAACCTGATCTTCGTGCCGGGCCTTGCCTGGGCGGCGGCGGCCTGGGCTTCAGGGCCGACGACGCCAATGACGGGGTAGCCACCGGTGGTCGGGTGGTCGGCGCCGAAGAGGATCGGCTGCCCGTTCGGCGGCACCTGGAGCGCGCCGGCGACGATGCCCTCGCTCGGCAGCTCGGCGGTGTCGATGCGGCGCAACGCGGGCCCGTCGAGGCGCAGCCCGATCCGGTTGGAGTGCTCCGAGACCGTCCACACGCCGCGAGCGAGCTCGGCGACCGCCTCGGGCCGGAACCACTCCAGTCGCGGCCCCAGGTGGAGCTTCAGGACGAGCTCCTCGCTCACCCCGGCCCACGGCGCGGGCCACTGCGTCGGCAGCGGCGGGTGCGCGGGGCTGGGCCCGAGCGGGATCGTGTCGCCGTCGGCCAGCGGCGCTGGGCCGAGCCCGGAGAGCAGGCACGTCGAGTGCGAACCGAGGCTCGACTTCGGGTGCAGCCCACCGGAGAACGCCAGGTACGAGCGCACGCCGACTTCGGCGGGCCCGGCATCGAGCACCGAGCCGGCCTTGAGCTTCACCGGCTGGCCCCACGCCTCGGGTCGCCCGTCGACGGTGACCGGGCAGGGCGCGCCGCCCACGACCACGGTGACGTTCCGGTGCGCCTTCACGGTGGCGCCGTTCAGGGTCGTCTCCAGGGCACAGGCCCCGGTCGGGTTGCCCGCCAACTGGTTCGCGAGCCGCCACGAAGGCCGGTCGGCCGCGCCCGAGGGCGGGACCGCGAGGTGGCCCCAGCCGGGCCGCCCGGCGTCCTGGCAAGTGGTGAGGACGCCCGCGCGCAGGATCTCGATGTGGCTCATACCCGCACCGCCGCGAACCGGACCTTGGTGCCGGGCACCAGGAGCGCCGCGGGCTCGCGGTGCTCGTTCCACAGCCGCCCGGGGTTCGTCATCGTCGCGATGAGCTGCCACCCGCCGGGACTCGAACGCGGGTACACGCCCGTGTAGGGCCCGGCGATCGCCACGGACCCGGCCGGGACCGAGGTCCGGGGGGTCTCGCGGCGCGGCACGTGGTACTCCTCGGGCAAGCCCTCGAGGTACGCGAACCCGGGGGAGAACCCGCAGAACGCCGCCTCGTACTCGATGCCGGAGTGGATGTCGGCGACCGCGTCGGTGCTCACACCCCACTGCCGCGCAACGGCTTCCAAGTCGGGACCGTCGTAGCAGACGGGGATCTCGACGGCCTCGCCGACCGACTCGGGTTCCTCGGTGAGCGGCCAGCCTGGGAGTTCGGCTGCCAGCAGCTCGGGTTCGTCGATGCCGTCGACGAGCACCGTGGTCGCGCCGGGCACCAGGTCGGAGGCCTCCAGCAGCCCCGACATGCGCCGGGCCTGCAGCGAGCGGTAGCAGGCGCGGGCGAGTTCGGTGGTGCCGCAGTCGATCAGGATGCCTCGCGGCCCGGCCGGGAGCGGCCGCAGTCGCCTGGCGGTGGGTAGGGTGCTCACGAGAAAGCCTCCACGTCGATGCCTCGTTCGTCCAATGCGGACCTGATGGACGCGGCGACCGCCACCGCGTCGGGACCGTCGCCGTGCACGCAGATCGACTCGGCCGCAACGGGAGTGACGGTGCCGTCGACGGCGGTCACGACCCCCTTCTCGGCGAGCGACACGGCCTGCGCGAGCGCGGCGACCGGGGAGAGCAGCGCGCCGGGCCGGTCGCGCGGGACCAGGCGGCCGTCGGAGGTGTACGCCCGGTCGGCGAAGGCCTCGCCCACGACGGTGAGCCCGGCCTCCGACGCCACTCGGTCGAGCACGCTGCCGCGCTGGGTGAGGACGGTGCCCACCCCGGCCAGCTGCGCCCCTTCGACGACCGCGGCGGCCTGCACCGGGTCACGTCCGGTCCGGTGGTACAGCGCCCCATGGGGTTTCACGTACGCGACCTCGGTTCCGGCGGCCTCGGCGAAGACGCGCAGCGCGCCGATCTGGTAGGCCACCTCGGCGGCCAGCTCTTGCGGGGGGACGTCGATCTCGCGCCGCCCGAACCCGGCGAGGTCCCAGTAGGACACCTGGGCGCCGATGCGCACGCCGTCGGCGGCGGCCAGGGCGGTGACGCGGCGCAGCGTGACCGGGTCCCCTCCGTGGAAACCGCACGCGACATTGGCGCTCGTGACGATCCGCAGCAGCGCGTCGTCGTCCGTGAGCACCCAGCGACCGAAACCCTCCCCCAGGTCCGCGTTGAGGTCCATACGTAAACGGTACCGGAGCGCGAGGGATTCGGGCGCTTCGGGAACGGGGGGAGAAACCCTACCCCGGAAGCACGGGCTGTGCCATCACGTACGCTAGGGTCCGAACTTGCGGCAAGCGCTTTCTTCCGCTACGTTTCTTACACACCCTCGGGGCCGCCTCCCGGCCGCCGACCTCAAGGAGGAACCATGACGACCGGTCCTACCCCGCCTCCGCACGCCGCCCCCGCCCCGCTCTTCGCCGACCCGGTCTTCGACGGCCCCACCGACCCCACCGTCGTCCACGACCCCGGCACCGGCCTGTGGCACCTGCTCTACACCCAGCGCCGCGCCAACGCCGCCGACGCGGGCGTCGCCTGGGTGCACGGCACCGAGATCGGCCGCGCCACCAGCCCCGACGGTCGCGAATGGACGTACGCGGGCACCGTCGCCCTCCCGGACGCGAAGCCGGGCGACACCTGGTGGGCCCCCGAGCTCCTCCGCCACGACGGCAAATGGCACATGTACGCCACCTACCTCGAAGGCGTGCGCGAGGACTGGACCGGCCCCGCCGAGATCCGCCACTACACCTCCGCAGACCTCGATGAGTGGACCTACCAGTCCACCCTCGGCCTCGACGCCGAGCGCGCCATCGACGCCACCGTCCACCGGCTCCCGGACGGCAAGTGGCGCATGTGGTTCAAGGACGAGACCCGCGAGAGCCGCATCTACACCGCCGACTCCGACGACCTCTTCACCTGGGCCCCTGCCGGTCCCGCCGTCACCGACCAGGCCCAGGAGGGCCCCACGGTCTTCCCGCTCGGCGGCGTCTACTGGATGGTCACCGACGGCTGGTCCGGCCTCCTCGTCCACCGCTCCACCGACCTCGAGCACTGGCACCGCCAGCCCGTCCCGCTTCTCGCCGGGCCCGGCCGCCGCGCGTACGACGAGGCCCTCGGCCACCACGCCATGGCCCTCACCCAAGGCCCCGACGAGGGCTTCCTCTACTACTTCACCCACCCAGGCGGCGGGCGGCGCTCCACCGTCCAGGTCGCGCGCCTCTACGTCCGCGACGGCTGGCTGCGCTGCGACCGCGACGAGCCCTTCGACTACCGCCCCGACCCCGCCAAGACCCCGGCGCTGCGCGGCGGCACGGCCTAGGCACGCCGCCCTCCGGGGCGGCCCTGTTTCTGGAGCGCTCCAGTGTGACCCGAGTGCATCCTCGAATCCGTACCAATATGGACAGAGTCGACATCGTGACACTCGGTAAACAGAGTTGCCAAAACCCCTGGTAGACAGGCGAATTCAGGGGACCCGAAACTTGCACTCCGGGACTATGCTGAGACTCGTATCGAGTCCAATGAGCCCCTCGGAGGCGGCATGTTCGGTGAGGACGCCATCGCCCAGCAGCTGGCGGAAGCCCGCTCGCAACTGGACGTCGTCAGGCAAACGCAACAGGACCACCAGGTCCCGCCCGTCACCGCCGAAGCGGCCGACGGACGCATCAAGGTCACCCTCGGCGCGAACGGCCGCGTCGAGCGCTTCGAGTTCCTCGAAGTGCGCGTCCTCAAGGAGGGCACCGAATTCCTCGAAGAGGAGCTGCGCAACGCCGTCAACGCCGCCCTCGACGCCCGCGCCGAGACCCTGAACGCCGACATGGCCGCCCCCGACCTGGAGGCCATCGGCGAAGCCGTCGCCAAGATCCAGGACCAGGGCCTCGCCCAGATGCGCGCCATGACCACCCAGATCAGCGCCGTCATGAAGAAGCTCCAGGGAGGGTCCTGACATGGTGGTCCAGCTCGACCTCGACTCCATCCGCGAAGGCGCCGACGCGCTCGACGCCGCCACCGACATGGTCCAGGGCGTCTTCGACGAGTTCAAGTCCGCCGTCGAAGGCCTCGCCGACTGCTTCGGCGGCGACATGATCGGCTCCCTCCTCGACCTCGCGCACCAAGTGGTCATGGAGGCGCTCATGGAGTGCATCGAGACGAACATCGAGGACCTCCTCGACTACGCCGTCAACCTCCGCGAGATGGCCGACAACCACGAGAACGCCGACTCCGAGGCCGCCCGCATCTTCCGCGAGCTCCTCGCCGAACTCGGCCTCTAGCCGCCGCTCCCCGCCGCAGGCGCCCGCCCGCGCCCGCACCCGTCACCCTCCGCGTTCCTCCCCTTACGAAGGAGACCCCCAGTGGGTATGTCACTGCCCTCCGAACTCACGAGCCTGCTCTCCATGCTCGGCTACGACTGGCCCGAATCGGACGAGACCAAGCTCTTCGACCTCGGCAACAACTGGACGAACCTGTCCGACAAGATCTCCGGCGCGATCGACCAGCTCGAGGACGCCGCCCGCGGCGTCATCGACGGCAACGTCAGCAAGGACATCGACGCGTTCCGCTCCGAATGGGAGGACGGCGAGTCCGCGGTGCGCAACATCGCCGACATCAACGAGCCCTCCAACATCGTCAGCATCGGCCTCATGATCGCCTCCGGCGTCGTCCTCGCCCTCAAGATGCAGATGATCGTCCAGCTCGTCACCCTCGCCATCCAGATCGCGCAGGCCATCGCCACCGCCGTGGCCACGTTCGGCGCCTCGCTCCTGGAGATCCCCATCTTCAAGATGATCACCTCCATGCTCATCGAGCAGCTGCTCAACATGGCGATCGAGGCGGTGCTCAATGGCTAGGGCACGCACGCGGGCCGCCCGCAAGACCGTCTCCAAGGGCGCCAAGATCATCGCGGGCCTCATCGACAACCCGCGCTTCTTCCGCGCCGGGAAGGGCGCGCTGAAGGTCAAGCCGAAGGTCGTCACCATCAGGTTCGACCCCAAGATGAGCAAGAAGGACTTCCGCACCAAGGCGGACTCCCTCGTGCGGCTCTCCCGCGAGGGCAAGCTCCGCAAGACCCCGGTCAAACGCGACCCGCAGATCACCCGCAACTACCGGGGCGCGACCATCCGCAAGCTCACCGGACGCCACCGCGGCAACCGGGCCGAGCAGCGGCGCATCGCCCAGAAGTTCTCGGGCCGCACCTCCGCCAACCGCGCCGGTGACGGACTCGACCCCGACCACGTGCACGAATTGCAGCTGGGCGGGCGGGACCACGCTGATAACCTCCGCTGGATGGACGCCTACACCAACCGCACCATCGGCTCGCAGATCGCGAGCCAGCTCAGAGGCGTACCCGACGGCACGCCCGTCGTCATCAGAGTCCTCGGATACTGAAAGGTCACCACAGGATGGAACTCGCGGCGAAAGTGGCGCTCGTCCGCCCCCGCATGGGGGAGCTCGTCCGCTACGGCTGGGACTACGAGCTCGGCGAACCCGCCGACGCCGCGGGGCTGCCGCCCGCGCTGGCGGAGCTGTACCGGGTCTTCGACGGCCTCGCCACCCGCATGGGCTTCGTCGACATCTTCGACGCCGAAGGGGCCCTTGCGGAACTGGAGAAGAAAGGCGAGGGGGACCTGCACGACCCCGTCCCGGGCCTGGTCCAGTTCGGCACCGTCGGCTACGGCGACGCGGTGTGCGTCGACACGACCACGGGCGCGGTGCACCTGCTCAACGCCGACTTGCACATCAACGCGGTGAAGGCGGGCGGACCGCTGGAGACCAAGGTGTTGGCGCCCAGCCCGGTCGAGTTCGCCGACGAGTACCTGTTCGGCCCCCGCTACCGCGAGCTCATCGATCTCGTCGGCGGCTACCCGCTCCCCGAGGACGAGGAGGAGGATGAATGGCGTCTCCTCCTCGACGACCTCGGCCTCTCCTGATCCCCTTTTCCCGCAACCAGAACGCACCCCTGAGGAGGACCGCATGCCCGCCGCGGCGAAGTACCAAGCACTGTGGACCGAAGACGAGCTGCTCCCGTACCCGCGCGAGGACTGGCTCGCCGACGGCTTCCCGGCCGCCGCCCTCCCCGAGGGCGACGAGGTTCCGCTCGACGTCGAGGTCGTCTACACCGCCTACCTCCCCGGCAGCCCCGGCATCTACGACACGGTCAGCCTCGGCACCGAGGACGGCGCGGTCGACCTGCGGCTCATCGTGGTCGGCGCGGTCGAGGACGACAAGAACCTCCTGTACGTGCTCGACCCCGCCACCGGCGAGATCCTCCAGCTCGACCAGGCCAACCCGCGCGACGTCCAGGCCGTGAACTCCAACTACCGCCTCTTCGTCGAGTTCCTCTACCACTTCGCCCAGTTCGTCAACGCCGACGAAGGAAAGCAGGGCCGCGCCGCCCGCGCCACGAGCCTCCGCGAGATCCTCATCCGTCTGGACCCCAACGCCTTCACCCAAGGAGCCTGGTGGCCCCTGGTCTTCGACCAGCTCACCGCCTGACCGCTGGCGGCACCCGAAAGCTGTGACCGGTAGGGCATCGCGGCGCGCGACGCTTGCGATGCCCCGCGCACCGCGGCCGGGGCCCACGCGAGCGCCGTCACCGGCCCGCCCGTCCTCGAGAAGGCCGACAATAAGCACAATGGACTCTGCATCGGCACGACGGGCGAAACTGCGGCAGCGCGCCGGGGACGGGCGCTTCCTCGCCTGGGTGATCGCCGTCGCGGCGGCCATGACCGCATGCTCGGTCCTGCTCGGCCTGGCCATCGCTACGACCGCTGACATGCTGCGGCACTCTGTGATCGACAGCGTCTTCGACGACCGGGAGTCGATCCCGACGTTCTGGGGCGTCGGAACGCTCGGCTACCTCTGGAGCCTCGGCATGATCGGGACGCTCGTCGGGTCCATTGTGGCGTCGTGGCTGATCGACGCGTATCGGGGCGGTGGCCCCCAGCCCCGGATCCTCGCGGCCCTCGCGTCCTGCGCGGCGGCCGTCGCCATCGTGGTCGACGCGCCGACCTGGCTCAACCCGCTCGCGGTCGGGATCAGACTGGACCCGGTGTTCCACGAGGACACCTCCTGGAGCGTCTTCGGCTGGATCGCCTACTACGCCGACCTATGGCTGCCCGTCCTGAGCGTCGCCATCGCCGGACTCGTTGTCGCCCATGCGATCCGACACTACCGCCGTCTGCGCCGCCAGATCGCTGACCGGGACCGCCTGCTAGCGGAGGGCCCCCGCGCCAAGGGCGCCGTCACCGCCGTGACGCTGCGCATCACCACGAACGACCAGGGACAGCGTTCAGTCGCCGGCTCCGAAGTCACGGTGAGGTTCACCGATGCCCAGGGCGCTGACAGGTGGGTGACCCGCTTCAGCCGCGGCCGCGCCGCGATCCCGGCCGCAGGCCCTGCCGAGGTCCTGTTCGACCCGCGGCGGCCGGACGACGAGGACCTCGTCTTCGTCGCCTTCCATCCAGACCCGACGCCGCAGGAGTGGATCGGGACCGAGCTCTGACCCCTGCCCCCTTCGGCGCGGCTCAGGAGCGGGTTCTGGCCAGGAGCATGGTCTCGGGCTGCGAACCGTGCCGCTCCCGGTAAGCCGCGACGATCTCCTTCGTAACGTCCTCCCCGGCCTGCAGCCGGACCAGGAACGGCACCAGCCAGTGCAGCTCCGCCGCGTCGAACTCGGCCTTGTGGGCCGGGTTCAGCTCGCCCCGCGCCTGGTCGATCAGCCCCGACAGGTGCACCAGCCCGCCGGCGTTCGCCGCATGCGGGCCGATCGAGATCGCGGCGATCGAGTTCGCGCCGTCCGGGTACAACGCCACCTCGACAGGATGCGGATACGCCCCGGACTCCGTGCGCGCCAGCACGAGGAAGCTCATGGTGTCAGGCCCGCGTTTCTTCTTCTTCGCCATCCGCCCATCCAATCACGCACCGCCAAGGGCCGTCTCCGAACTGAAAGCGGCGGGCTTCCGTATGCTCGCGCAGCGACGTCGCTGACGGCGGGGCCGGCGATCGGGGGTGTTGTAGCTACACCATGCGGTGAGCGAGGTCTATGGGAGATAACGTTGGCGGAGTTCGGCCTGGCGGGCGAAGATTCGCTGGCCCCGGGCTGAGGGATCGCCTTCCCCGACCGCGATCGCCGGCTCGGTGTATCGGACATAGTCCGCCTGATAGCACCTATCGAAGATGCCAAGGAGACGTTGTGGTGTGATCTCCGGTTCGATGTGGTCGAAGCAAAGTCGGAAGGCGCCGAGCAGATTGAACGCCCCGGGTTCGTTCGTGTCCTCGGCTACGGAGAACAGCTGGTCGGTGAGCGCGGGGTCAGCGGGTGCCGCTGACAACCCTGCGTCGACGGCTGCGTTAATCGCGATTTGGGCACGGCTGACGAGGTCCGCGACGGTGCGGTCATTGATCGGTGTGTCGAAGTTCGCGACGGTCCACTCAAGGAGTTCCGCAGCCATGGAGAGCCGCTGCGGCGGTGAGATGCTCGCGTACTGTGCTTCGAGAAGGGCGAATTGCTCCCGTGCGCTCGACATAGCTCAAGACCTTCCTAGTAGCCGACAACGGACACGCCGTCGATGCTCTCGCCGCGACTTCCGCAGCCTTGGCTCGTCGGGCTGTTCGGGTTGCGCTGGTCGCAAGGCATCTTGCTCGGTGACAACCGTAGCGGTTTCTCAGGCAGCGATCGATAGGGCTCCGTGTCTCCTTCGCCGTTGTCGATCGCCCGCTGCTTCGCGTCGAGTGCGTTGTAGAGCTGCTGTTCGGCATGGTTGGAGTTCTCGCCGCGGATTTCCGCGCCGTGGATCCGGTTATACCCCATCTCCTCGGCACGCAGGCGTACGACCGCGTCAGGCGTCCACCCTTGTTTGCCGTTCGTCGTGTAGTACAGGTTGCCGTTCGCGTCCTGCACGGTCACGAACGTGTACTGGCCCTTGTATTCCTCTGGGTTGTTTTCGAACGAGGCTTGCAGAGCCTCGAGTTCTTTGGCGTCCGCTCGCAATTCTTCGTCTGTCTTATGGGGGATGTCGTTGTTTGGGCTGGGCTCGACGGCCACGTCGATCTGGTTTCCAGCGTTGTCGGGGTCGAGGTTCTGCACGTAGACCTTGGCGCCGATGATGCGATCTCGCGTTTCCTTCTGGGCGCTCACCTGTCCATCGCGGGTGAGGGTGGCGTGCGTGTGCGGTTTCGTCTTGCGGCCGTGCAAGCCCAGCGCGAGGATCAGGAAGGGGATGATGGCGTGTTTGAGTAGTCTCATGGCAGGGGGTGCTTTCAGCCGAAGAGGAGATCGCGCAGGGCAGAGATGGAGTCGATGAGGCCGGTGATCCAGCCGAAGATCTTGCCGGCCCACTCGGTGATCTTCATGACGGCTTTCGGGATCACCCATGCGGCGCCGACACCGACAGTGAAGGCAACCTCGGCGGCCCAGGCAATCAGCGATCCGATGCACTCGGCCACGAAGTCCCGCACGAACTCTCGGACCATCGTCACGAGTTGTCCGGCTCCTCTGGTGGCGGTTCCGAGCGAGAGGGCAGTGCCGCCGAGGCATCCGAGGACGTCGGCGTTAGCGTCGCCCTTGCCACGGTAGGCGTCGGCGGCCGCGCCGTCCCAGGATTCGACGTCCGCATCGATGAAAGCGGCCATCTCCTCGGACATCGCGAAGCACTCGTTCGCGATGTTGTCCCATGTCATAGCATGGGCTTCAACGAGATCGGGATTCCCAGCGAGCATGTCCAGCGCTTCAGTCAGCGGCTCTACATGCTCTATAAGCCAACCCACGCCTGCTGATGCGAGGGTGCCGATCGGATCGACCACGGCGCCGACGGTTTCCAGTGCGACGCCGATTCCGGCAACGGAGGCGTCGATCCAGGAACCGGAGCCGATCGCCTGGGCCAGGCCGGTATAGGACTCTACGATGCCCGCGCCCGAGACAGCAGCGCCAGGTTGCGGGGGGACGTCGGATTCGGTGGCGACGAGATCACTCATAGGAATTCCTCCTAGAGTTCGTCCTGGAGCTGTTTGTGCTCCTGAGCAGTCGCCTCGTCCGCCGCGTCATAGGCATCTGCGGTGTCACGCAGTGCCTGTGCGAGCATTTCGAAGTTCTCCTGCGCCATTTCGACCAGTTCTTTCTGATCGGCTTGGCGGCCGGCCAGGATGGGTGGCAGGAACTGGCAGATGATGCCGTACGCCTCGTTGTCCTGCTCGACAGAGTCCATTGCAGACAAGATCGCGCCGAACCGTTCGCGAAGAGAGTCGATGTGGGAAGCGTGGGTGACGAGGTCTTCGGTCACGACTTCGATGTAGCCGCCCATGTCAGGCCTCCGCTTCGCGTTCGGGGAAGCGCATCTTGATGCTGTCGACCAGGGCCTTGGCCGTCGGCGACTCGGGCGAGAGCCGTTCCTGCGCAGCGGCTTTCGCGGCTTCGAGCAGCGCCTGGCCAGCATTGTTGTACGCCTGCATGAACTGCCGCTCGAGATGGATCGGCTGGATACGCCGCACCTCGGGGGAGAAGGCGACCGCGACGATCGCGCCGCTGGAGTCGAGCTTGACGTTGACGATGCCGTTGTCGTCCGCGCCGACCGCGGTGACCGCCTGCACCGCTTCAGATGCGGCGATCGCTTCTGCCGCCCGCTTGTCGGCCCGTTCCTTCCAGTCGGCCAGAGCGGCCCGTGCGTCCTCAGGCCCGCGGATGTTCGCAAAGGGGTTGTCCATCGTCGCTCCGTTCCGATTGAGGGCCAAGGGGAAGGGCCCGTCGGTAGGTTCAACTCCGGACTATATGAAAAGACTGCTCACTTTTGGGTACGGCGATGCTACCTCTGGTAATCAATGTGACTCAGGGTTACCAGTGGTGACGAATTGGTGAACGATCTGGCACGAATCGGGGAACAGCGGGCCCTCAGCCCTTCGCGCCCAACTGCATGAGCGCAACCGACCACCACGACTCGCGGTCGGCCAGCGCCCCCGCGTCGATCGCGTTCAGCTTCGCGCGCAACGCCTTCGCCCGCTGCGCCCGCCCGGCCCCGCCCGTGTCGGCGTCGATGAACAGCGCGAACTCGTACAGGAACTCGGCGAGCGCCTTGAAAGTCGAGTTCACCAGCTCCAGCGTCCCGTCGCCCACGCCGAGCAGCAGGACCTGTCCGCTGTCGAGGTCGAGGCAGAACAGCATGTCGTCCTTGTCCTCGGGCACCGCGCCGACCACAGCCAGCCGCAGCTTCCCGTCCCGGCCCATGTCGAGGTCGATCCGCGAGTACAGGTCGAACTGTGCGTCCTCGAGATAGGCCGTGTACACCACCGACATGTCGATGGGCAGGAAGTCGATCGCCGGGAACGTCGCGGCGGGCGCGGTGTAGTGCGCGAGCCACTCGGCACGCGGATAGGGGATCGTGTTGTCGGGTTCCCAGGCCTTGCGATAGGCGTCGGCGTCGGTCACGGTGCTTCCTTACAGGGAGGGGGATCAGAAGAGTCCGGCGACGGCCGCGACCACGAACAGGACCAGGATGACCAGCACGCCGATCGCGATGTACAGGAAGATCTCCGGCGCGATCGCGAACATGATCAGCGCCAGGACGGCCGCGATCGCCACCGCGACGCCCGCGATCTTCCACTTCCGCGAGCCTTCGTCCGCACTGTCGCGCAACTGCTGGTTCGCCTTCGACAACGACGCCGCCGGCATCACCGTCGTCGGCTCCACAGCCGCGTCGAAACCCGGGGGCGGCAGCTGCTGTAGGTCCGCCAGCAGGATGTCGAGCTCGGAGTACACCTTCGCCTGCATGGCCGCGTCGATGCGCTCCTGGTACTCGGGCACGTCGAGGCGGCCTTCCTCGACCGCCTGCCGCAGCCGCTCCATCACGACCTGGCGGTCGGACTCTGACGCACGCATCTGATCGCGGTCCATTCGGCGACACCTCCATCGTCGGGCTCCTCAAGGATGCCAGCAGCCCGCCACCGACGCCATACAAACCTACGGCTCCCGAACTTCGCCGTGGCGACCCTTCCCCGGACGCCCCGAAGCTGCGACGATGGGACCGTGAGCGAGCGGGAGCAAGTGATCGTCGGCGTCGGAGCGGGCACCGAAGCCGCCGACATGGTGCTCAACATCGGCCCGCAGCACCCGTCCACGCACGGGGTGCTGCGCCTGCGGCTGCGCGTCGACGGCGAACGCGTCACCGAATGCGAGCCGATCGTCGGCTACATGCACCGCGGCGCCGAGAAGCTCTACGAAGTGCGCGACTTCCGCCAGATCATGCTCCTGGCCAACCGCCACGACTGGCTCTCGGCGTTCTCCTCCGAGCTCGGCGTCGCCCTCGCCGCCGAACGCCTCGCGGGCGTCGAGGTGCCCGAGCGCGCGGTGTGGCTGCGCATGGCGCTGGCGGAGATGAACCGCGTGCTCAACCACCTCATGTTCCTCGGCTCGTACCCGCTGGAGATCGGCGCGATCACCCCGATGTTCTACGCGTTCACCGAACGCGAACGGCTGCAGCACGTCTTCGAGGAGGCCAGCGGGGGCCGCATCCACTACATGTACAACTGCGTGGGCGGCCTGAAAGCCGACGTGCCCTCGGGGTGGGAGGGGCGGGCGCACCGCGCGCTCGACGAGGTCGAGACCGGCATGGTCAGGCTCGACAAGCTGCTGCGGCACAACGAGATCTTCGCGGCGCGCACCAAGGGCGTCGGGGTGCTGGACGCGGCGACGGCGGCCGCGTACGGCGTGACCGGGCCGGTAGCGCGGGCGAGCGGCCTCGACTTCGACCTGCGCCGTGACGAGCCGTACCTCGCGTACGACCAGCTGGACGTCCCGGTCGTGCTGCGGAACGAGGGCGACTGCCACGCCCGGTTCATCTGCATGCTCGACCAGGTCCAGGTCTCGATCGACCTGGCGCGTCAGTGCCTGGAGCAGGCGTCCCTGACGGGCGGGCCGGTGAACACGAAGCAGCCGAAGATCTTCAAGCCGCCCGCGGGCGAGACATACGTGTGGACCGAGAACCCGCTGGGCGCCAACGGCTACTACCTGGTGAGCCGGGGCGAGAAGACGCCGTGGCGGCTGAAGCTGCGCACCGCGTCCTACGCGAACGTGCAGGCCCTGGCGACCCTCATGACCGGATGCCTGATCCCGGACATGATCGCGATCCTCGGCTCGATGTTCTTCGTGGTCGGCGACATCGACAAGTGAGCGGGCGTCACCACGCGCCGGTGGCGAAGTTGTAGATCACCGCGAAGATCCCGATGACCGCGAGAAAGCCCAGGCCGAGCAGCCACTGCAGGCCGTAGTTCTTCCACGCCTGCGCCTTCGGGTCGCCGCCGGGCAGCGGTCCGGTGTAGACCTGCGGTTGCCGGGGGTGCTGCGCGTAGGGCTGCGGCGGTTGCTGGTACGCCTGGGGCGCATAGGAAGGCGGGGCCTGAGGCGGCTGCTGCGCGTACGGGGCCTGCTGCTGGAACTGCTGCTGGCCGGGCTGCCATTGCGGCTGCTGGTAGGTCACGGGGGTCTCCTTCGAGGGATGGCGTGAAGGCCCGATCACTCTAACGCAGCGCGCTCGACCCGCTCCATCCCGGCGGGGCCGGCGACGCCTTCGCCGCGGAACACTCCCCGGAGTGGACGGTCAGGACGCGAGCGAACGGCTCAGCGAGACGCCCCGAGGCCTCCGGCCCCCGCGTCAGGCGCACCCGCCGGTGGTCTCGTGGACCCGCATCGGCTGCGCCTCCACCGCCTCCGTCCAGCTCGACAGCGTCTCCCCGCCCGGGCAGCCGACCGAGCCGTACGCCCAGTCCGCCGTCGCCTCCGCCGGAGGCTCGGGCGCGAATGCGCCCACCGGGGCCTCCGACGGTCTGCATCCGCTGACCGCCTGCACCGCAACGGGCTCCGCCCAGCGCCCGCCCGGCGGGTCCGCCGCAGGAGCGGTCACGCGCACCCCGACGAAATCCGCGGTCTCGCCCGACCATGAGGCCCCGTCGGGGCCGTCCGCCAAGACGCGCAACCCGAACCGCTCGGCCAGCGCCTCGACATCCGCCACCGTCGCACCCGAGACCTGCAGAGTCCGCTCCAGCGACAGGCCCGGCCGCACCGGCGTCACCTCGCACTCCTCCCAGGTCAACGGCCCTACCGCGAGCACCGCCGCACCGGTGAACACCGACGCCGCCTCGCCGACCACGCCGTCGAGCACCGCACGCGCACCGACCGCGTCGACCTGCTCGCGCACCGTCGCACGCGACCCTGCGAACGCGACCGCGACCAGCAGCACCGCCCACACGACCACCGCGACACGCAGGCGGCGGCGCCAACGCGCCGAGAGGTTCGAGAACACGACACCAGTCTGCCCTACCGCTTCAGTGAGATCGCCATCACAATCTGCGATCTGATGTCACACTCTTGAACCATGCCCCGTCCTCCTCACATGAACCGACAGGAAGCGCACCACCCCGAGGCACCCGCCCAGGCGCCTCCCGCGAGCACCGCCCTCGCACAGTTCGAAGCACTCCGGCCCCGCCTCTTCGGCGTCGCCTACGGCCTCCTCGGCTCCGTCGCCGAAGCCGAAGACGTCGTCCAAGACGCCTGGATCCGCCTCCAGCGCAACGACCCCGACCAGATCGACGACCTCACCGGCTGGCTCGTCACCACCACCTCCCGCCTCGCCCTCGACGTCCTCCGCGCCGCACGCACCCGCCGCGAGGCCTACGTCGGCCCCTGGCTCCCCGAACCAGTCGAGACCGCACCAGACCCCGCCGACTCCGTCAGCCTCGCCGACTCCATGTCCTGGGCCATGCTCGTCGTCCTCGAGACCCTCAGCCCGGCCGAACGCGCCGCGTTCGTCCTCCACGACGTCTTCGGCCTCACCTTCGACGAAGTCGGCACCGCCCTCGGCCGCACCCCATCCGCCTGCCGCAAACTCGCCAGCCGCGCCCGCGAACACGTCGAACAGCGCAAACCCCGCTTCGATGTCGACCCCGAAGCCCACCGCGCCGTCGTCCAAGCCTTCTCCCAGGCCACCCGCTCCGGCGACCTCGACGGCCTCCTCGAACTCCTCGACCCCGAAGCGGTCCTCACCTCAGACGGCGGCGGCCTCGTCAGAGCCGCCCGCAACCCGATCCACGGCGCCGACAAGGTCGCCCGCTTCCTCGTCGGCCTCTCCCACAAATACGCCGACCGCGACCACCGGCCCATCGTCATCAACGGCAGCCCCGCCCTCATCACCGTGGGCGGCGGCATCGTCGACGGCGTCATCGCCCTCGGCATCGAAGACGGCCGCATCACCACCGTCGACTACCTCCGCAACCCGCAGAAATTCGCCGGCCTGCGCACCACCCAGGCCGAACAGTAGGAAGGAACCACCATGGAACCCCGACTCGCCTTCACCGAGACCGAGTTCGCCAAGCACTACTACAAGAACATGCTCGCCAACGAGAAGCTCTTCCACACCGGCCCGATCCCCCACGCCATCATGGAACTGCTCAAACTCCGCGTCAGCCAGATCAACGGCTGCGGCTACTGCGTCGACATGCACTACAAGGACGCCGTCCACGCCGGAGAAGACCCCGAGCGCCTCAACCTCGTCACCGTCTGGCGCGAAGCCCCGGCCTTCACCGAACCCGAACGCGCCGCGCTCGCGCTGGCCGAGGAGTCGGCCCGCATCGCGGACAACCCACACGGCGTCAGCGAGGAGACCTGGCAGCTGGTGCGCAAGCACTACGACGACGAGCAGATCGCGGCCCTCGTGGCGATGTGCGCCCAGATCAACGCCTGGAACCGCATCAACGTTGCCCTCCGCACCCCGGCGGGCTTCTACGACCCGGTCACCAAGACCGCCAGGTACAAGGACATGCAGGACCAGTAGCGAAGCGGTCGGCGGAAGCCCCGGAGCGTCGAATCCGCTTGGCGGGTACGCAAAAGGCGGGGCCGCGAAAAGCGGCCCCGCCTTCCAGACTGGGATACGAGCTGAATCGCCCCGGTCGGTCTGGGGTGAGCGTCTAGCGGCTCACGGCGAGCTTGGTCTCATTGAGACCGCGGTCGGCCTCGACCTCGCCGGTGGCGTCGCCGTAGCGCGAGAGCGCGCGGAGCGTCCACTTGCCGGGGGCGGCGAAGAAGCGGAACTGCCCGCCCTCACCGGTGACGACCTCGGCGGTGAACTCGCCGGAGCCGTCGAGCAGGCGCACGTAGGCGCCCTGCACGAGTTCGCCCTCGCCGTTCACGACGGTGCCCGTGAGCACGGTCTCCTTCTCGATGTCGACCGACGCCGGCAGGGCCGCGTCCTGGTCGGGTGCAGCGCAGCTGTCAGACATGGTTGTTCCTTTCAGTACCGTCGCCGGTGTTACTTGGTGCCGGGCTCGTCGCCGAGGGCGATCGGCACGCCGACCAGCGAGCCGTACTCGGTCCAGGAGCCGTCGTAGTTCTTCACATCGGTGTAGCCGAGGAGCTCGCGGAGCGCGAACCAGGTGTGGCTGGAGCGCTCGCCGATGCGGCAGTAGGCGATCGTCGACTTGGACTCGTCCAGGCCGGCCTCGCCGACGTAGAGCTCGCGCAGCTCGGCCTCGGACTTGAAGGTCCCGTCCTCGTTGGCGGCCTTGCTCCACGGCACGCTGAGCGCGGTCGGGATGTGGCCGGCGCGCTGCGACTGCTCCTGCGGGAGGTGGGCCGGGGCCAGGAGGCGGCCGGCGTACTCGTCGGGGGAGCGCACGTCGATGAGGTTCTTGACGCCGATGGCGGCCTCGACCTCGTCGCGCTTGGCGCGCAGGTCCCAGTCGAGCGGCTTGGCGACGTAGTTGGTGGGCTCGCGCTTGACGACCTCGGCGGTCACGTCGCGGGCGTCGAGCTCCCACTTCTTGCGGCCGCCGTCGAGGAGCTTGACGTCCTCGTGGCCGTACAGCTTGAAGTACCAGTACGCGTAGGCCGCGAACCAGTTGTTGTTGCCGCCGTAGAGGACGACGGTGTCGTCGTTCGCGATCCCGCGCTCGGAAAGGAGCTGCGAGAACTGCTCCTGGTTGACGAAGTCGCGGCGGACCGGGTCCTGGAGGTCGTCCTTCCAGTCGATCTTCACCGCGCCCTTGATGTGGCCGTAGTCGTAGGCGGAGGCGTCTTCGTCGACCTCGACGAACACGACTCCGGGGGTGTCGAGGTTCTCTTCCGCCCATTCGGCGGTGACCAGCACGTCTTCACGAGCCATGGCTTGTTCTCTCCTGAACGTAAATGAAACGAGTTCGAGCTTTCGAGTTCGAGAGCGAGCCCAGTACGTGGAGCGAGCGGGGGCGGAACGCTGCGATTCGCAGCTGAGCAGGGTGGTTCCGGACGGAACGGTCCGGGATTCAAGCCGATTCGACGCCACAGCCGAGCAGTACCGCTCTTCGCGAGCGGGAGTCGGGATTATGTGGTTCGCAAGCCTTGCTCTGTAATTCGCGCACGCTGGGCCGCAATGCGGCGACTGCCTCCGGGCCTCGGGGGCCGGGCGAGTCGCCTAAGGCATTCGACAGAGCGTGGCCGCGATCGTGCAGTAGTCGATCGCGCGCCGCTTGGTGAGCATCGGCTTGCGCATGGCAGGAACGCTAGCAGACTTCCCGGCCCGGGGCCATACCCGTTCTCGCGATGCGGACTGTGATGCAGACCCAGAGCTACGGGTCGGTGCCGCCGGGTGCCCGCCCGCGCGTGCGGCGGACGGGCCCCGAAAACGCAGGCAGATCAGGTGAGGACGACGTCCTGGGCGGTGCCGGAGACGGTGACGACGTCGCCGTCGAACTCGATCTCGGACAGCTGGATCCCATATGGCAGTTCGGGCAGGGCGACGGTGGACGCGAACTCGGAGGCGGCCTGCTCGACCATCGGCTGCACCTGCGCGGGCAGGCCCTCGGTGAGGGCTTCGACGGCGTCGGGCGTGAAGGTGAGCTCGTTCTGGCCGAACTCGAACCGGCCGGTGGCCTCGATCTCGACCTCGACGCCCATGAGATCCTGCGAGCCGATGAGCGACGCGGTGCCGTCCTCGTTGATCTGCAGGTCGTAGCCGGTCTGCTCGGCCATGATCGCCTCGATCGAGTCGACCGAGACCGAGCCGCTGACGTCGAGGGTGCTCGCGACGGCGTCGCCGCCGTCGCTGAGTTCGCGCCAGTCCGCCTCGACGTCGTGGGCGACGAGCGCGAGCGTCGGGAAGGTGAGGCCGTTCGAGCCGACGTCTTCGAGGGTGATGTCGATCTGCTCGAAGTCGCCGGTCCAGGCCTGGGTGAGGAACGGCCAGCCGTGAACCTTCACGTCGGGTTCCCTGTCGGAGTACGCGCCGTGCTCGGCGGCGGTGTTCGCCACCTCCGTTGCGATGCGCCTTTCGACGAGCGCATTGGCGACCCGGTCGCCGAGGGCGACGACCGCGACGACGATGACGAGGGCGATGAGGAGGCGGCGGAGGATCTTCACCAGGGTGGCTCCTGTGCTTGACCTGGCGGAGGGTCGCCAGTCGGCGGACGGGGTGCGTCAGTCGATCATGTAATAGGCCGACAACAGGTATACGACGGGGCCGGTGACGGCGAACGCGAGGAGCGGCCCGGCGGCGCTGACCACCGGGTTCGGGGCCGCGCCCGCGCCGTCGATGCGCCTGGAGGCGGCCATGTACCCGCATGCGAGGTCGGCGAGGACCGCGGTGAGCGCGATGAGGAGCCCCCCGATCGCGGCGTGGGACGGTTCGGGGCCTTCGATGACGAGCCCGGCGTACGCGGCGGACGCGGTGCCGCACATGGTGCCGATGACGATGCCGAACGCGCCGCGCGTCACCTGCCGGTTGATGCGCGGGTCGGGCATGACGAGGTCGACGGCGCGCGCGGCGAGGATCGCCGTCCCGGCGGCGACGACCGCGGAGTACATGGCGGGCGGCGCGGAGCCGAGCCGCGACATCGCGATGTAGCAGGCGTAGCCGCACACGGCGACGCCCAGGAGCATCGTGAACCCGAGGTTCTCGGTGACGCCGACGTGGGTGCGGCGGATGAGCTGCGCGGCGACAGCGGCCCCGAAGGCCAGCGCGAGGAGCCAGGTGATCGGCACGAGCGACACGGGCGTCCAGGCGACGGCGGCCGCGTCGGCGGCGATCGCGAGGGCTGAGGCGACCGCGAGGGGCACCCAGGCGCCTTCGATCTTCCGCACCCAGGTCACGAGGCCCACGGTGGCGAGCTGGAGGACGGCGATCCCGGCGGCGTAGACGGGGCGTTCCATCTGGGCGCCGAGGACGAGTCCGGCGCTGATGACGATGGTGACGGCGATGGCGGGAAGGCGGTGCAGGAGTGCGGGGCTGGGCGGCGGGAGGGTGTGGTCCTCCTTGCCGTCGGCGCCGGTGGTCCGGTAGGAGCCGGTGGGGTGCGCCCCGGTCTCGCCGGAGCGGGCGGCGGCGCGGCGGCGCTCGGTGCGGCTGGGGGGCGCGTCCGGGTGCCCGTCGGCGGCGTTTCCGGCGTAGGCGTCGCCCCAGGCGGGGCCCTCGTCGGCTCCGGGCGCCTCGGGGGGTTCGTAGCCCCAGGTCTCGTCGGGTCGGCTGTACGACACGTCCACAGCCTACGGCAGCAGGAAATCCCGGCTCGCGACCTTCGCCATGAGTCACCCTTGCGGACGGACGCCGGGTGCGCCGGATGCCGTCGCGTCCGTGGACGCGCCGCACGTGCCGTCCGGAGCCGTGCCGTCCCGGTATGTGGACCCGGCGGATCTCCGGGCTCGGCGCGGGTACACGCCTGAGGCTCGGCCGGGCCTCGGATTCGGCTGCGGGCCAACGGTGTGGGGCGGGGTCGTGACCGGGCTGTGACGATCCGGTGAACGCGGGTTGTCCGAGTCCTCTCCCGGCGGCGTCCCGCATGGTGAGGTTTCACGGCGGTGACGCTGGTCTTTTGAGTGGTGACCGTTTACACTTGGCCAGGACTCCACCTACCGCATGTAAGCCCGCCCGCCGCCGAAGCCGGGAAGAGCGATAGTCGCGTGTGCTCACCAACCAGCGGAGGACTGCTGTGGAAATCCTTATCCTCACTTCCAACCCCGTTCCGGAGTCCCCTGAGTCGATCCTGCCCTCGCTGGAACTGCTGCCCCACCGCGCGCGCTACGCCGGCCGGGACGTGCGGGCGCTGCTGAGCGGCCCGAGCCCCGACGCGGTCATGGTCGACGCGAGGTCCGACCTCGCCGACGCCCGCGCCACCTGCCGCGTCCTGCAGGCCACCGGTCTGACCGTGCCGCTGTACGCCATCGTCACCGAGGCGGGCCTGGCCGCGCTGCAGGCCGACTGGGGCGTGGACGACTTCCTGCTCGCCTCGTCCGGCCCCGCCGAGGTCGAGGCGCGGCTGCGCCTGGCCACGGGCAAGCCGAACGCGGCCACGGCCGCCGGCCCGGCCGTGATCCGCGCGGGGGACCTGACCGTGGACCCGGACACCTACGCCGCCAAGCTCAAGGGCACGCCGCTCGACCTCACGTACAAGGAGTTCGAGCTGCTGCGCTTCCTCGCCCAGCACCCGGGCCGGGTGTTCACGCGCGAGCAGCTGCTGCGGGAGGTGTGGGGCTACGACTACTTCGGGGGCACCCGCACCGTCGACGTCCACGTGCGTCGCCTGCGCGCGAAGCTCGGCAGCGAGTACGAGTCGATGATCGGCACGGTGCGGCAGGTCGGCTACAAGTTCGTGGCCCCGCCGCCGGAGAACCTGCGCGATTCGGAGCCGGTCCCCGAAAGGGTCGACGCCTGAATTGGGCTGATTGCTGCTGAATAGCGTTGAGGGCGGGTCCGCGGTGCGGGCCCGTCCTTTTCGCTGCGTCCGAAGTTGACAGAGTGGCGGATGCTCTTC
This sequence comes from Glycomyces sp. NPDC048151, assembly GCF_043202775.1. Taxonomy (NCBI): domain Bacteria; kingdom Bacillati; phylum Actinomycetota; class Actinomycetes; order Glycomycetales; family Glycomycetaceae; genus Glycomyces; species Glycomyces sp. NPDC048151. The sequence goes on from NZ_JBIDBB010000009.1 coordinate 157,412, forward strand.
CTGGGGGACCGGTCGATTCCGGGACTGAAATGTTCTTCGAACAATGCGATCGAATAAGGAAAACTTACCATTCTTTCGCAGTCTAAAGAATGGTCCTATCGGGACAAATGCCGCAACTCTGAGTACCCAAGCTATTGCCCTCGGTGGTTAGAATTGAGTTCGCTTTGGACCTAACCTTCCCTCTTGGAGTGTGACCCCGTGTCCGATCGCTCCGTCGACCCCGAAGCCCTCGCGGTGTTCCGTGAGCTCGCTCAGGGCCGCTTGGACTATCTCGAAACCCTCATCGATCAGCTGCGCAACGGCAACGAGCTGGGCGTCGAACCCGGATTCGGGCTGCTCGACAGCGCGTTGACCGCGCGCGAGGCATACAGCGAGTTCCACCGCCAGACCTGGACCAACCTCCAGGACCTGCGGGCGGACCTGAACGGCATCATCGCCACGCTCGACGGCGTCGCCGAGCGCGCCGTCACCGACGATGCGACCTCCGCCGTCGACATGTCGCGCGCGCAGGACTGATCGCCATGTCCGACACGCAGCAGCAGAACCAGACCGAGGCGCAGGACCCGGACCTCGGCGACGCGCCGAACTACGACGACGAGCTCGGCCCCGACGGCGGTCTCGAACCGGAGACCGCACAGGACTCGGCCGACGGCCAGGAACCTGCCGACGCTCCGGCTGACGCCCCTGCCGACGCACCCGCCGAATCCGACGTAGACGACGAGCCCGCCGAGGACGACGGCTACGAGGACGAGGGCGACGCCGAAGACGACGACTCCGATGAGGACGACGACTCAGAGGATGACGACTCGGAGGACGACGAGGACGACGACTCCGGCGACGGAGACGAAGAGGACGACGAAGACGAGGACGAGGACGACGAGGAAGAAGAGGAAGACGACGACGGCAAGAACGACCAGGACGACGACGAGAAGGGCGGCAAGCAGCCGTACGTGCGCGAGGAGTGGGACAGCGGTGCCGCTCCCGACAACTCCGTCGACTTCGAGTACCAGCGCCTGGACGCCGACGCCGTGTTCCTCTCGGGCGCGCCGTGCCCGCACGCGACCTGCCAGAACCGCGAGAACACCGCCGAACCCGCCTGGATCAAGCTGGTCTCGGCGATCCCCGAGGTCGGGCAGGTCAGCAACCTCACGGTAGTCACGACCGGGACGGCCGCGCCGAGCCAGGAGGCGATCCAGTCGCTCGTGTCCCAGGTGCGTCCCGACAACCCGGACAGGTACGCGCTCAGGGCCATCAGCACCGGCTGGCAGACGTTCAAAGACGGCTTCGACACCGACCCGACCACCGGGATCGCGCCGATGCTCAAGTCGGGCCTGCGGACGCTCTCGGAGCACTGGCAGGGCACCGACTTCGACGCGTTCGCCGAGCAGGTCGAGGTCGTGATGGCCAACTGCGCGTCGATCTGCGACGACATCGGCGACCTCACCACCGGTGCCGTCGGGCTCCTGGAGCAGAAGGCCGACGAGTTCTACGGGCTCCAGGGCGGCTCGTCCGGCGAGCTGCCGTATCCCGCGCCGCTGTACTGGATCTCGGACCACGAGACGATGTACACCGACCCGTACGTGCATGTGCGGCCGCCGTTCCGCAACGGCCAGTGCGACGTCACCAACGGGTGCGGGCACGCGGGCGGGCTGCTCGGCTCGCTGCTGGAGCTCGGCGGGTTCGACAGCGACTACCTGCGCGAGACGCGCAACTACGTCGAGAACCAGACCCAGTACTACATGGACAAGTTCAAGAACGAGAAGCCGCCGCCCACCAGGGAGCAGGCGGCGGCGTGGGCGCAGGCCGACGCGAACAACGAGATCAGCGGCGACATGGCCGACGGCATGGAGGACTACGACCAGCGGTCGCGGGTCGCCAACGAGGACGTCATCAACCGCTGGGAGAACGCCGAGGAGTCGGCGGTGACGTTCACGCCGGAGGCGAAGCCCTCGAACACGTCGAGCTTCCGGGAGGCCTCGGACATGTACGGGGACGACTCCTACGGGGGCCTGGACGCGGGCACGGGCGGGTTCAAGCCCGGCGACCCGCCGCCCTCCCCGGAGGGGGCCGGCGGCGGTGGCGGCGCGGGCGGCGGCGGTGGCCTCGTGCCTCCGGGCGAGGTGAGCGGTGGTCTCGCGAGCGGCGGGAAGACGCTCGGCAGCGGCGGTGCGTTCCCGGTCGGCCCGGCGTCCTCCACTATGGAAGGCGGCGGTTCCGGCGGAGCGGGCGGCAGCCGCGGCATGGGGGGCATGGGCGGCATGATGGGGGGCATGGGCGGCGGCGCGGGCCGCGGCATGGGCGCCGACCAGGCGGCCGAGGGCGAGCACCGCGACTGGCTCGAGGAGGACGAGGAGATCTGGGGCATCCGCGCCATCGACGACGATCCTTACGCCTAGGGCGCGAGGTCGGCTTTCGCCGGTCGGCCGGGTTCGTGGCCCGGCGATCCTTCAGGCGAGAGCGCGAAATGGGCCGTTGCCGGCCGGCCGGGATCGCGGCCTGACGACCCTTGCGCCTAGGGGCGCAAGGCTCGTTCTACGACGGGCGGGGCCGGGATCCATCGGATCCCGGCCCCGTGTTCACTCTTTCGGGTGGAGTTTCGCGTGCCAGCCGGCTTTCGCGCGGGTTCTTGTCGGACCCGGATGCGACGCTCGGCCGTACCTTGCTTTCCCCTCTAGTGGCGGGTGGGGGCTAGTGGATGGCCATTCGCGCGACGGCCCGATCCGGGCGGGCCGCAGGCGGCCTATGGGTGTCCAACCCGAGCTTCCGGTCCTAGACGCCGTCGAGGACCGGCCAGCCCTGCGCGTTCCACTCGATCTCCTCCACGCCGAGGTCGAAGTGGCCGTCCTCGTGGTAGGAGTGGTACGCCATGAGGCCGTTGGAGATCGACTGTCCGCCGGTGGCCACGTAGTCGCCGTGGGCGCCGAGGACGAGGGTGCCGCCGCCGTCGGTGAGGGCCTTGCCGCTCGCGTCGGTGAAGGGGCCTGTCGGCGAGGTGGAGCGGCCGACGCGGATGTTGTAGGTCGAGTCGGCGCCCGCGCAGCAGACGTCCCACGAGGTGAAGAGGTAGTAGTAGCCGTCGTGCTCGGTCAGCACCGGCGCCTCGATGCCCGCGCCGCCGCGCCCGGCGACGTGGACGGCGGTGGCCCCGCTCTTCACCTGGCCTGAGGGCCAGTCGAGTTCGAGCATGTAGATGCCGTTCCACCAGGAGCCGTAGGCCATGTAGTGCCTGCCGTCGGCTTCGAGGATCGTCGGGTCGATCGCGTTGTAGGGGTCGCCCGGGTTGGACTCCCACACCAGGCCCTCGTCGACCCACTCGTAGTCGTCGTCGGCGGGGTCGAGGGTCTCGTTGGTGGCGAGGGCGATGACCGAGCGCTGCTTGCCGAACGTCGAGGCGGAGTAGTACAGGTAGTACCGGTCCTGCTCCTCGTCGAAGTAGATCTCGGGCGCCCAGATGTTGTCGACGCCGGGGACGGCGTCCTTGAGCCACTGGGGTTTCGTGTCCCACACGGTGTCGACGTAGGTCCAGGTGGCGCCGTCGTCGGTGGAGGAGCGGATGGTCACGTTGCCGTCGCCGAGGGGGCCCCAGCCGGTCGCGAAGACGTACCAGGGGTCGCCTTCGGTGCAGGGCGCGAAGAGGCCCGGGTCGTGCGCGCCGAGGTCGCCGCCGAGTGCGGCGGGGGCCTCGAGGTCGCAGTTCTGGCGCTCGTGGCCGTGGGCGTTGCCCTGCCCGTTGCCCGGGTCGGCGAGGGCCGCCGGGGCGACGACCGCCAGCGCTGCGGCGGCGAGGCCGATCGCGCCGGCCGCGGCTATGAGGGTGGTGCGCTTCCGTTGCATGGAAGACCGCCTTGTCCGTGAATCGATGGATTGAAACGACTCAATGTTAACGGGAACATGGCGACGGGGTCAATCGTTCGGGTGAACTTCGCGCGCGACCGGGCGCTCGCGGCCGGAAATTGTCGGACCCGGCTGCAACCATCGACCCTGGACCTCGGTCCCCTCGGGTGGGTGGGGGTTTGTGGATGGTAGAACGCGAAGCGCCCGCCGCAGCGAACCGGGAACCCGAAGGCCCCGGTCGCCACGGCGGGCGCGATGATCAGCTCAAGCCTTGCGGCTCAACATGATCAGGTCGTGACGCTCACGATCGTCGAGTCGATCGCGGCACCGTCGGCGGCGTAGTTCACCGTCCCGAGGAACCGCTGCCCCTCGGCCAGGCCCGACCACGTCAGACCCACCGAGTACTCGTCGCCCATCGCGACCGGCTGCTCGGCCGGATCGACCGCGAGGTTCCCCGCGTCCCCAGCCGGCACGACCCACGCGTGCAGCTTCGCCTCGAGCGGCGAAGGCCCGGCCCACTCGTCCACGAACACCACGAACGTGTAGCCGCCAGGCAGCGACACCGACTCGTTGGTGCCGCCCGAAGCCGAACTGCCGACCAGCGTCAGCGCGCCCTCGGCGTCCTTCACGTACACGAACAGGTCGAGGTCCGTGCCCGCCGGGTGGTCCGCGTCGAACGTCGCGAACCGCACCAGCGCCGCGTCCTCAGGCGTCGTGAACTCGTACGACACCGCGTGCGAGTTCTCCACCGGGGCGTCCGACGGGAACGACGACGAATCCGGGTCCGTCAGCGTCGCCGTCTTCACCTCGGAAGCGACCAGACCCGACACCGAAGCGCCCAGGGTCCCGTCGAAGCCCGACGTGCCCGACAGCGTCGCCGAACCCGAAGCGCCCGTGTACGACGCCTCGTCCGCGGCGGCCAGCTGCACCGGCTTCACCACGATCGGCGAACGCACCTCGTGGACGACCTTGGTGCCCTTCTTCTCCACCCACGTGACATCGCCGAACGACCACTCGTCGAACGCCGCGTCAGTGCGCGTGATGGTGAGCGTGTACTCCTTCGACTCGCCCGGCTTCAGCGTGAACTGCGTGACGTCCGAAGACACCTCGAAGCCCGCCGGAGCCGTGATGTCGGCCTTGTACGTGCTCTTCTTGTCCGACACGTTCGTCACCGTGCGCGTCACCTGGTACGTGCCCGTCAGCTCCGCCACCGTCACCGACGGGTAGTTCAGCTGCGACGGGTCGATCGAACCCAGTGCGTCGCAGTACGACTGCACCTTCGACGCCTCCGGCGTCCCGCAGATGTACTGGATCCACTCGGTCGGGTTCGACTCGTACACCAGGCCCGGGTCGAACATCGCCCGACCGTCGACGTGACCGGCCCCGTAGTCGAACGGCGTCGCGTCGGCGCCGCCGCGCTGGATCGGGTCGCCGTTCTGGTCGGTCTGGTACGCCGTCGTCATGATCGCCGACTTGACCGCCATCGGCGACCAGTCCGGGTGCGCCGACTTCAGCAGCGCCGCCAGGCCCGCGATGTGCGGACTCGACATCGACGTGCCCTGCGCGTTCGCGAAGTCGTTGCCCGCGTGGTTGAACGGCGTGATACCCGCCAGGATCTCCACGCCCGGAGCCGTGATGTCCGGCTTCAGCAGGTTCTGCTCCGCCGCGAGCGCCGGACCGTTCGACGAGAACGCCGCCATGACCGGCGCGTTCACGTCCTCCAGCTCGGACGTCTCGACCTCGATGCGCGGGTTCGACTTCGAGTCGACCCACTCGGCCAGCGCCAGACCGTCCTCGTAGCTCACGTGGACGACCGGGACCGCCTGCGACGTCACCGTCGTCGCCGCCCCGCGCTCGTACTGGTCGCGCACGATCAGCGCCGTGCCGCCGACCGCGGCGACCTGCTCCGCGTTCGCGCTGAACAGGTTCCCGCGCACGCAGATGATCGCGAAGCCCTCGGCCTTCGCCGGGTCCAGCGTGCCCGCGTCGCAGCGCGCCGCGGCCTCCGCGTCGGTCCCGTCGTACGCCGCGTCGACCGCGTTCTTCACGTACCACTTCGCCTCGCCGACCAGGGCGGCCGCCGGGATCTCCTCGCGGCCGAACTCGACCTCGGTGCGGAACGTCTGGTCGTGCGTGGACGCGCCGACCGTGGTCACCCACGGTTCCTGGTGGTCCACAGTGGAGGTCGGGCCGTCGTTGCCCGCGCTGGCGGCCACGAAGACGCCGGCGGCGGCCGCGTTGAAGAACGCGAGCGACACCGAGTCGATGAACTCGGGGGTGCCCGTGGAGCCGATCGAGAAGTTGATGACGTCGACGCCGTCGTTCACGGCCGCTTCGATACCGGCGACGAGGTCGGCGCCGGGGCAGCCGCCCCAGCAGACCTTGTACGCCGCGACGCGCGCGGCCGGGGCCAGACCGGAGACCGTGCCGACCTTCTCGCCGTCGATCTCGACCTTCGTCTTGTAGTTGCCCGCGGCGGTCGTGGCGGTGTGGGTGCCGTGGCCGTCCTGGTCGCGCGGCGACGCGAAGCCGTCCTCGGCGTAACCCCAGGTGTCGAAGTAGCGGGCGCCGATGAGCTTGTTGTTGCACTCGACGTTGTTCGCCGGGTCCTCGTCGACGCCGGTGACGCACTCGCCGTTCCACTTGGCGTCGATGATCGCCTGGTCGGGGCGCGGCTCGGAGAGCGGAGCGAGGGCCGGGTTCTCGGGCCAGATGCCCGTGTCGAGCACACCGACGATGACGCCTTCGCCGGCGTCCTTCGGGCCGCTGAACTCCTCGTCCCAGGAGCCGTTGTCGCCGGAGAGGCCGAGGAAGCCGGTGGTGTCCACCGCACCCGTGGGCTGGTAGATCGTCTCGGGGACGACCGCGGCGACGTCGTCGCTGGCCGCGAGCGCTTCGGCTTCGGCGGCGGTGAGGTTCGCGGCGAAGCCGTTGAGGACCGTGTCGTACTCGGCGGTCGTGTCGACGTCGTACTCGGCGATGACCGCTTCGCGCTCCTCGGCGAGGGCGCCGCGGTACTCCTCGACCGCGGCGGCCTCGAAGTCGATCGTCTCGCCCTCGGCGGGCGCGGTGGCCTCGTGGGTGGCGATCGGGTCGGAGGCGAGCTGGACGATGTAGTTGCCGTCCTTGTAGTCGATCGGCAGCGCCGCACCCTCTTTGAGGTATTCGGGTGTGACCTCAGGGAGCGTGGGGGGCTCGGCCTGGACCGGGGCGGCGCTGGTGGTCAGCGCGACGGCCACCAGCGGGACGGCCGCGGCCGCCAGTACGGCTCTGGTTCTGGCTCGGGCGCGCGTCGATGCGCGTCTTTGCCTGCGGGGGGACGGAGATCCCATGCGATGAGCTCCTCTCAAGGGGGACGTGCGCCGTGGGTGAGTGCTCCGGCGCGGACTGTGGAGATCGCCGCGCCGCGGCGCACGGAAACGAGCCTATTGCGAGGTTGGTTCGCTGTAAACCCTCATATGAGGAGAATGCCGGTATCAGGCGTGACTGTTATGCGTCCGTTACAAAGGACGTTCCGACGGGTGGATATTCAGTGAATTCCCTGCGCTCCGGCGGGCGCGATCACCAGCGCCACCAGAGGAATCGGCGCTCCCGGCGGAAGTTCACGGAACTGCCCGTCGCCTTCCCGGAGACGGAGAAGCGGATTGCCGTGCCTCCTTTGTAGGTGGCGCGGTTCTTCATGGAACTGCCGAACACTTCGGTGTTGTCGTCCACGGCGTAGGCGCCGTCGGGCAGGACGACGGTGAGGGAGGAGCCGAGGAGCTTCACGTCGAGTTCGACCGTGTCGGTCTGGATGACCGCGTGGCGGCAGTCGAGCTTCACCGAGGAGCCGGTCGCGTTGACGACGATCCTGCGCGGCACGACCCAGTCGCCGTCGCGCTTGACGGACGACCCGGTCGGCTTGAGCCGCAGTTCGGCGGGGCCTTCGGGGACGGGCCGCTTCGCGGCGGGCACGGCGAGCGTCCCGCCGGTGTCGGGCAGGTCTGCGAGGAGGCGCTCGACCTCGCCGTAGGTGCGGGCCTCGTAGGCCTGGCGGGAGCGGTCGGCGAACTCGTCGAGGTCGAGGCGGCCCTCCTCGGTGGCGGCGTGGAGCTTGGCGATGATCGCCTCGCGCTCGGCGTTGGAGACGCGCATGTTCGGGTCGTGCGTCATCGTGGGCTCGCTGTCTCGGAGGTCATCGGGCTCTTACCTTCTCGTCGGACCTGGGTTGAGCCGCCGGGGCCCGCGCACGAGCCCGCCGTTGCACCATTCGTGGTAGTCGAACAGGTCGGGCTGGCGGATGAGCGCTTTGGTGTTGGCGGCCCAGAGTTCAACGTACTGGTCGCGGGATTCGACCGCCTTCTCGAGGAGGCGGTCGACGCGTTTGCGCGTGTGGACGCGGAAGTTGGTACGCACGGCGTCGCCGGCGTAGATGTAGAGCACGTGGAGCGCGAACGAGCGCTTGGGGCAGGTCGCGTCGGCGGCGAGGTCGAGCCACGTGTCGACGAGTTCGTCTGTGGCGAGGGTGAGGTCCCACTGGCGGCCCTCGGGCGCGGTCGAGTACGGGTCGAGCGCCCAGTCGCGGATCTCCTGCGGAGTGGGGACGGCGGGGCGCGCGAACCCCCTGAAGGACCCTTCCGCCACTGCCGCTCCCGCGCTCCTGCTGATTCGAACGATGCTCGCACCGATCCTAGCCCGACCCCGCCCCGAGCCCGGTCCACGATCGCAACCGGTGGGACCCGGGCCGCTGCGGGCTCGGGGTGGGCGGGAGGAGGCGCTCGCGGCCGCGACCGCGTGTGAAACTCGGATCCCGCTCCCCGGGGCCTTCCCGTCGGAGCAGGCGCGCGATAGGTACGCAGCCGTCCGTCGCCGATGGCAGCGACTCGCCGGATGACTATAGAGCTTGACGCGATGGCCTGCGGCGGTGAAGCGTCTGGTACCGGCATCCCTGGTAGGAGGAGACATGTTCAGGCTCGAGTGGACCGCCCACGAGCGGAAGCCCCAGGCCGCCATCGATGAGCTCCTCCAATCGATCGCGATCGACGGCCCGCCGTTGGCCGCATGGTCTCGGCGATCCGAAGGCGCCCTTCGGGGCCTCGGTCCGCCGGGCCGGTGGGTGGGAGGCGCCTTCCCTGCCCACCGGCCAGGCGGCCGGTCAGGCTCGGCCCACTGCCATGTGCACCGCCTCGATGCGCTCGTTGATGTCGCGCAGCTGGTTCGGGTCCGGGTCCCAGCCCCGGTCGAGGAGCATTTCGCGGAGCCGGACCAGCCAGGGCCGCGGATGCTTCATGACATCGGAGGCGGTGAGGACCAGGATCTCCCAGCCGAGGTTCCGGAGCACCTGGTGGCGGCGCCGGTCGGCGGTCTCGGCCGCCAGGCCGAGGTGGGTGCCGAGGCCGTCGTACTCGACCCCGACCCGCCACTGCTCCCAGCCGAGGTCGAGGAACTTGGAGCGCCCGTTCGGCGTGCGGACCCGCAGTTGCGGGATCGCCGCCGGGAGGCCGGCGTCGCCGATGAGGCAGCGGGTCCAGGACTTCATCGGCGACTCCGACCGCGGATCGGCCGCGATCAGGGTCGCGTTCGCCCGTCTGAGCCGGTCGCCGTGCAGCGGTTCGAGCGCGGCCGAGAGGCTCCCGGCGTCGATGCCCGCCCGCAGCATCTGGTCGGCGGCGGCCACGGCCTCCAGTCGCGGCAGGTCCGCCGCGCAGTCGACCAGGGTGCGCGCCAGGCAGGTCACCGGCAGGCCGTCGACCACAGCGATATCCGCCAGCGGCGGATCGGAGGAGCACTCGATCGGCCACTCGCGCTGATCGGCCCCCGGCGGCAGGACGTCGAAGCCGTGGATCCAGGCCGCGGTCCGGCCCGTCGCCACCAGGCTGAAGTCGGATTCGAAGGCGGACTCGAAGCGCATGAGGAGGTCTCCAGGCCCCTCGCCGCCGTAGTGGAGCCGGTCGTCGAGCGCCGCTCCGGTCGGGCGGTTCATCGTGGCTGTCGTGGTGCGGTACATCGGTAGTTGCGTCATGTACCAACTGTCGTCGACCCGCTCCGGAGCGTCAACAACTTCTTTTCCGCCTGTGGATAACTCATCGGAACTTGAAGAGAACCGCTGGTCGGCAGCCTGTGGATAACTTTCGTGGTGTGTTGGCCCACAAGCGAAGCGGCGGGGCCGCCTCCCTTGGGGAGGCGGCCCCGCCGCGAACGTTCCTGCAATGGCGAAGGGCTGCAGGCGTCGCTACCAAGCGACGTCGCAAAGCTTCCAGGCGCCTTCTTCCTCGACCGCCGTGAAGGTGTAGCCGGAGCCCTCCTCCATCTCGGCGGTGCTGCTCGGCTCGCTGTCGTCCCAGGTCCAGCCGACCCAGACCTCGACGCCGCCGTCGACCTCGCGCGACATGGCCCAGAGCAGGATGCCCGAGTCGTACCCGGTGTTCTCCAGCTCCCACTCGAGGTCGGTCTCCATCGCCGAGCTCGGCGACGAGCACACCTGCGCCTGCATGAGCGCGTCGTCGTCGGTGTCCGACCCGATCCGGTAGTTGAGCGCGGCGGCCTCGGGCGTGCCCTCCGTGAACTCCTCGGAGTTGACCGGGGTGCCCCAGGTCGCGAAGTCCTCGTCGGCGCTGGCGTCGTCCGTGGGCTCCTCTTCCTCGGTCGGCTCCTCGGCCGCGTCGCTCGACGCCTCCTCCTCGGTCGGCTCGGCGCTCGTCTCCGAGTCGCCGCCGCCCGCCTCCGGGTCGTCGTCCTTCACCATCCCCGGGATGATGAGCACGGCCGCGATGCCGAGCACCACCACCAGCGCCACGACCACGCCGAGGATCACCGGCAGGTTCCCGCCCTGCTTCGCGGGCGGGATCGGCGGCGGCAGCACCGAGCCCGGCGCCGACGGGTACCCCTGCTGCACGCCGATCATCGGCTGCGAAGGGGGCATCGAGGGCGGCATCGAAGGCTGCGTGTACTGCTGCGGCGGAGGCTGCTGGTAGTAGTTCCCAGCGGGCGGAGGCGTGCTGCCGTAAGGCTGGGCGTACGGGTCGCTGGGTTCCTGCGGCTCGGGCTGCAGCTGGTACTGCGGGTTCCCACCGCCGGGGGGCGGATACGTCATCGCTTCTACACGCCTCGTCTGCTCGGGGGCAATCGGTCGCGGTGATTGGGCTTCACCGGGGTGAACTCGATCGTACAGCCCCGCGCCGACCTCGTGGCCCCCGGAAATCCCCAGGTCGCATCGGGTGCCGATGGCGAAGCGGCCGTACTGGGACGAACCGTTCGCACCGCCCCGCGCGAGCGAACCGTCGCACACCCTGTGCGACGCCGGATCCCCCTGTGGGACTAGGATTTATGCCCCGGCACCACGCATGCGGCCCGGTAGCAAGGCGCCGACGATCCCACGTCGAGGCCGCACGCGGCGCCCGGGGCGGCCCGCCGCCCCGCGGAGCCGTACCGAGAAGTCCCGCCGCTTCTACCCGAGGTTCGACGTATGGCGAACGCCAATGCAGTGCAGCTTTGGACCATCCGCTTCTCCGCCGCGCTCGCTCCCGTGCCGGTGGTCGAGCTCCTCGACGTGAGCCGCCTCTGGGGCTACGGCCTCCTCTACCCCGCGCTCGCCGCGACATGGGCGACCGGCCGCTGGCAGCGCCGCCGCCAGCTCGCCCGCATGCGCGACGAGCCCGATCCCGGGCCGAGTACGACCCGCACCCGCTTCTGGGGCGGCGACGCCGCGACCGGACCTGACGAGGACCCCTTCGAGCCCTCCGTCTCGGACGCCTACCGCTCGCCCGCCGGTGCTGAGGAGCCCTCCGGCGTCCCGCTCGGCACGGGCTGCGAGCCGTCGATCGGCCCCTTCGGCGACGCCCGCGAGCCGTCAATTGGCCCCTTCGGTGACGCCCGCGAGCCGTCGATTGGCACCTTCGGCGACGTTCGCGAGCCGTCAATTGGCATGGCGGTCGTCTCGGTGCCTCACCAGCGCCGCGACCGCGCCATGAGCAACCTCGTCGGCTCCATCAAGAACGAGTCGATCGACGCCGAGCTGCGCATACAGCTCATCCAGGACCTCGTCGACCTGGGCGGCAGAGACATGGCCATGCGCCTCTCACCCGTAGCCAGATCGTCCAATGTGGATGTCGAAGTGCGGCTCGAAGTCGCCGAGCACATGGGGCGCTTCAGCGTCGAGGACGCCGCCCGCGCCCTCGAATCCATCGCCGCCGATCACACAGTGGACGCCAAGTACCGACTCGACGCCGCCAGCGCCCTCGTCGACTGCGCCGCCGGACCCGCCGGGATCGCGCTCATGCAGCTCGTCACCGACGACTCCGTCAACGAGTACGTGCGCCACAGCGCCGCCCACGCCCTGCGCGACGTCCACGCCTCCGCGGCCTCGATGGCCCTGCGGCACTTGGCGAACGCGCCGCTGGTCTCCGTGCGGCTGCGGATCATCTGCGCCGAGCAGCTCGCCGAGGACAGCGTCATCGACGCTGAGAACGCGCTGTGGCGGATCGTCAAAGGCGTCGAGTCCGTCATGGACTTCCACCTCGGTGTCGATGCGGCCGAAGCGATGTACGGCATCAGCCCCGACGTCGGCGTCGAGGCGTACTCGGTGCTCGCCTCAGACGAGTGCTTCCACTGGTTCGGGCGCATCGAGGCCGCGTACCGGCTCGGCCGGATCGGCCTGCGCGACGGCTACGACCTGCTCAGCGACTTCGCCCGCGCCGACCACGTGGAAGAGGTGTACGCGCGGGCCGCGCTGGAGAGGCTCTTCCAGCTGGAAGTCGACTCCGGGAACGAGTGAGACCCGAAGGGCCGCAAGGCCCCTAGGGTTTGACAGCGACGAAGTACGTGTCGATCGCGAGGTGGTGGAGGTCGCGGCGGCGGCCGAGCCAGTCCGGACCGTCCTCGTCGAGCAGCCGCGCCCAGGCGGCGTTGTCCTCGTCGCTGAGGAAGTGCTCGAACCAGCCCGTCCTGGTGCGCAGCGACTCCAGGGCGTGCGTGAGGTCCGCGCCTTCGAGCGGGGCCGGAGTCGCGTTGAGCTCGTTGACCTCGCGCACCTCGGTCAGGCCCGCGCGCTCCAGCGCCAGGTTCCAGCCGTACTCCAGGAGCGTCGACCCGTGCTCGACGCCTTCGCCTTCGAGGCGGCGCGAACCGGCTTCGATGAGCCGCAGCTCCAGGCCCGGCCTGCCCACGCCCACATGCCAGGGCAGGTACTGCGGGGCCGTGCCGCCCTCGCCGATCGCCAGCCGCCCGCCCGGGGCGAGGAGCCCCGCCAGGTTGCCAAGGGCCGCTTGCGGATCGGACGCGTGGTGGATGACGTGCCCGGCCCACAGCAGGTCTGCGGGCCCCCCGACGGCCGCCGCGAGCGCGTCCGCGTCGTCCACCGACGCCTGCGCCGCCCGCACCGCCGCGCCGGTCTCGGCCGCGCGTTCGCGCACCAGGTCGAGCATCGCCGGCTCCGCGTCCACCGCGACGACCTGCGCGTCCGGGAGGGTCTCGGCGAGTGCGAACGCCATCGACGCGGCCCCGCAGCCGATGTCGGCGACGGTCCGGTCGCCAGGGGCGGCGAGATGCCCGGCGAGCCGCCGGTACTTCGCGGATTCCGCGGCCGCGCGCTCCTTGAACCGGGGCGCGGCTTCGGCGAAGTCGAACGTGGCGGCGTGGTCGCCGTGGTGGTGTCCGTGATGCGATGCCATGCGCCCCAACCTAGCACTGTTGAAAACCATTACCGAAACGAAGGCGACCGGGCGGCCTCGCGGCCGCCCGGTTCTGGTTCCCTGTATGCAGGTCTATGCGGCCAGCCGCTCCTGGACGCGGGTGACCTCCGCGTCGAGCGAAGCGGTCCGGACCGGGCCGTCGTGCGGCGCGTCCGACGCCGACAGCGAGGCGAGCAGGCCCCGGCCGAGCGCCGCCTGGGTCAGCGCGAAACCGCGCAGCACCAGCGGCAGCAGCAGGGCCATGACCAGGCCGCCGAGGACCGCCAGCGCCGAACCGGCGAGGTACGAGTCGCCCCAGCCGAGCCAGCGCGTCGCGTACTCCAGGCCGTCGCTGCCGTCCACCGAGCGCTCGATGATCCACGCGTACAGCGGGTAGAACAGCGTCGCCACGGTCGCGGCCCACCAGCTCAGGGCCACGCAGAACCCGGCGACGGCCAGCGGGAAGTTCACCAGGCCCCACAGCAGGTTCAGCCACGACTGGCCGTCGGTCAGCGGCGTCAGGTAGCGGCGCAGCGCCGACGCGCCCTCGGGCGCCCGCTTGTAGTGCGGCGCGTTGATCGGCTGGCGCAGGACGGCCCCGAGCTGGCTGCGCCCGGCGGCGGCGAGGCCGCGCATGGCGAACAGGGTCGCGGCCAGGAGCGGCACGCCCACCCACACGACGGCGGTCCCGATCCCGGCGGCGAAACCGGTGACGGTGATGACGAACGCGGGAAGCGCGATCGGAAACGAGGAGAGCAGGTACGCGGAGTCGGCGCCGAGCTGCTTGAAGATCTTGTTCATGGAGACAATTCTCGTCCGCGCAGCGCCCCGCAACGACCCTGCGAGCAGGCATTTCACCGGTAGGGACAGCCCTACCAGCGTCCTCGGGCCTGCCCGGACCGAGCGGGCGCCGAGCCCGTTCCGAGGTGTCTCCGAGGTTCGCGGGGGACGCTCGCTCGCTATGAGATCGATGCTTTCCCAATCGGCCCGGGCCGGCTGCGTCGCGGCCCTCGCCGCACTGGCGTTGGCCGCCTGCGGCGAGGACACGGCGTCAAGCGAGGACACGGCGGCCGCCGCCGAGGACCCGCTCGCGGCCTACACCGCCTGCCTCACCGAGCAGGGGATCGAGCTGCCCGAGGACTGGACGCCGTTCGGCCAGGGCGGCGGCGCGCCCGGTGAGATGCCGACGGGTGAGATGCCCGCCGACGGCGAGATGCCGACCGGGGAGATGCCCACCGACATGCCGTCCGGTGCGCCAGCCGGGCCCGGCGCGATGGCTGCGCCCGACGGCGTCGACGAGGCGGACTGGACGGCGGCCACCGAGGCCTGCGCCGACCAGCTCCCGCAGGGCGGCGGCATGCCCGGCGGCACCCCGCCCGGCCAGCAGGAAGCCACCGAGGAGACCACCGAAAGCACTGACGCCTAAGGCTTTGCTCCCATCCTCCCCGGATGAGAGCGGCGCCGGCAGCGCCATTCCCAATGTCGGCGCCGCTCTTCAATCGCCAGGGGGCGGACGGATGCGCTTGCGGGCGTTCGGGTTCATTCCCGGAACCACCACCACGGGCCCGCCTTCCACTGCGGGACCGGGATCGTGCGGCGGATGAACTCCTCGTCGAGCGGCTCGACCAGCCGTCGCAGTTCCTGCGCTTGGCGTTTCGGGAGTCGCCGCATCGCATCTTCGAGCGTCTCCCGGTCCGGGTCGCTGCAGCAGGGGCAGTAGTAGTCCCGGCACTGCGGCCGGAGAGTGCACCGGACGCGGCCGCGCCAGCCGCGCAGTGCTCGCGCGATGCCGCCGATCTCAAAGCGGGTGTCGGCGTTCTCCAACCGCACGACGGCGGCCTGCAACGCGCCTGAGGCGCCGTTGACGCGGGGGATCGGGTACTTCCGGTACCGCCAGCGTCGGTACCTGGGCTGTTCAGCGCGTACTCGCGCGGGCTGCCTACGCGGCATGGCCCTTTCTGTTGTCGTCCATGCCGACCAGTATGCCCCGAGGGTGCGACAAGAAGAATAGGTGCGGCCCGGGTCGTTGACCTCGACACCGGGCCGCCATGTGCCACATAGTGGCCGCTGCGATCCGTGGCAACCGTTGAGTCTGCTGCTAGCATCGCGCTCTGCCATTGAGCTACCGCCCCGTGTGGTGGGGCGGGAAGGATTCGAACCTTCAACTTCGATGTCCCAGGGGACCGCTCACGGATACGCGCGGCGTGGCGAATGCTGAAGCTGGAGCGAGAGTCTCAGTCTCCGCGGCTTGCCTCTGCCACTTGGGCCACCCCGGCTCGAAGTGCCGGGGGAGGGAATCGAACCCCCATCTCTACCGCGTTGTGCTGCTACTGAACTTCAATTTCAGCGTGTTTCGGCGCTGTGCGCGCCACCCCTGTCGCTCAAAACAGGGGGGTCTGTAGGGGCTATTCGCCCAGCAGGTAGCCGAAGACCTTCGCGCCGACCTGCTCGTCGACGACCTCGGTCCCGTTGGCCTCCTCCCGCGCGAACTTGACCGCCATCTGGAGCTTCTCGAGGCGCTCGGAGAGCTGCGCGACCCGCTTGGCGGGGGCCGCGCCTGAGAACTTCACCGTTGTCCAGTACCCGACCGGGATGTCCTCGTAGTACACCTCGACCTGCGCGGGGTGCTCCTCGGTGGCCTCGGCCTTGACGTGGTTGCGCGGGATCTTCTTGGTGCGCACCGTCTTCACCGGGTCGGTCGCGAACGCGTCCGACGCGTCGTTGAACGACCACGACTCGCCCGCGTCGAGCACCGGCAGGCCCTTCACGAACGCCTGCAGCTCGGCGAGCTGCTTCTCCAGGAAGAGCAGATAGGTGACGGGGACGTCGGCCACCAGCACCTCGCCGTCCACTGTGATGTCAGCGGTGGCGAGGGCGTTGGTGCGGTCCTTCGTGGCCGTGACGTCGAACAGCCGCGTCATCGCCGCCGAGACCTCGCGCAGCTGCTCCTCGACCCGCCGCTGCACCTTCGTCGACTCGGGCGGCAGCTGCTCGCCCTCCTCGTCCTTGGGCTGGTAGGTCCGGGAGATACCCGACAGCAGCGGCGCCTTGGCGAGCTCGCGTCCGGCGTCGCCGAGCGCGCGCACGGCCTTCGCCTTGACGCTCTTCTCGATCGCGATGATCTGGTTCAACTTGGTCACGGGGCAACCCTCACTTTCGGACTACACCATAGGACCCGCGCGCCACCCCGGCAACGCGTTAAACACGAAGCGGCCGCCGGGGCGGAAATCCGGCGGCCGCAACAGCATTCGCTACTGGTTGCACCAGCGCTTGGAGTCCGCAGTGGACAGCAGGCCGATCATGATGCCCGCGATGGCGAGGCCGATGGCCGCGCCCGCGATGGCGCCCGCGGCGCTGCTCCCGGCGCTCTGACCGGTCACCTCGATCTCCGGGGTGAAGAGGTACGACAGGAGGCTGAGGGCCACGCCCACGGCCTCCAGGATGATCGCGCCCATGCGGGCGCTGGACTTGCGCTTGGAGATCTGCACCGCGAACACGCCGCGCAGCACCGTCCAGATCAGGACCTGCACGATCGAGGCGATCAGGAACAGCATGTACGAGTCGGGCAGGATCACGTCGCCCGTGTCTTCGAGCGCGGTGAGCGTGAAGTAGCCGACGAGGGACGCGCCGCCGCCGCAGATGCCGAGGCCGAACATGATCCACAGGAGGACGACGGCGCCCTTCGTGGTGCCGGGCATCCGCTCGGGCGTCGCGCCCAGCGGCGGGCCGGGCGGGGGCGCGGCCGGGGGAGGGGGATAGCTCATGGGCGTACTCCTAACGTAGGGCGGACAACAGGGGTTTCAGCGGTCGCACCACCAGCTGGACCGGGCGGTGGCCAGGAAGCACATGACGAGGATCGGCAGTACGAGCCCCGTGCAGTCGAAGGTGTAGTTGACGCTCATGCCGTCACGGGGCGCGAGGGGCGTGATGCTGTCGAAGATCAGCAGGGCGAGCACGAGCTGGCAGGCCATCCCGGCCGACTCGACGACGAACGCCGCGGTCCGGGCCGCGCGGCTGCGCCGGGCGATCTTGACCGCGAGGTAGGCGCGCAGGCCTGCCCACACGACGCCCTGCACCGCGCCGACCGACACCAGCAGTGTCGCGTCGGGCCCGAGCATGCCGAGCGTCTCCGGCTCGGTCAGGAGCACCGGGATCGTCATGAGCGCCCCGAACGTGCTGATCGCGACCGTCACCCACAGGAGCACGACAGCGGTCGTCGTGAGCCCGGGCATGCGCGGCGGCTGCGGCGGGCCGTAGGGCTGGCCGGGCTGCGGGTGCGGATAGGCGGGGTGCTGGGGCGGCGGGACCGTCATGGGGTGCGCTCCATGGGCAATGAGGGGTCGTGTCGCTCATTGTAGTTGCAACGGCGCGAACCGGGGTACCCCGAAACTGCGGCCGCTATGCACGCCAGCGTGAAGACGCAGCTCACCGCGGCGGTGTTCATGCGAGTCGCGACGGGGTACTAGGCTGGACGGACGCGCTGCGACGCCCGAAATGACGGGTTCGTCGCGGTAGCGGACGGCGGCCGACGGTTGGACGGAGGAGCAGATGATCACGCGATTGGCCGAGTCCCTCGGATACCGGGTGCTCGACGTGCAGGACGGCGACGGGACCCTCTCCATCGGCGGCCACGACGGTGCGAGCGCGCTGCGCGTCGGCTGGAGACCGCTCATCGTCGAGGGCTATACAGGTTCGGGCTCGATCGACCGTTTCGCGATCCGCACCCGCGACGCCGAGTTCCGCGGCTCGCTGCGGGACCTGCGCGGGCGCCTGCGCCACCCCGAGGGCGACACCGACCCGGTCGAGCTCGCCCGCCCGATCCTCGGGCTCATGCAGCCGGGCCACTACGGGGTCCGGATCTGGCGCGACGCGAACGTCCACATCGAACCGTTCGGCGACAACGGCACCGCCTGGTGGTACCCGTACGAGCCCATCGGGACCGAGGGCACCGCCGTCATCCCCACCGACGCGTGGCCGCCGCGCGACGACGACACCGTCACCGGCTACGTCGACGCCATCGAGGAGGGCGACCGCCCGCTCGCGGTCATCCTCCGCTCCGAGCCGCCCGGGGACGAGCAGGACTGCGCCTCGTTCCTCATCGACGGCCACCACAAGCTGGCCGCCTACCGCCGCACCGGGATCCGCCCGCACTTCCTCGACATCGCCCGCCTCGC
Organism: Glycomyces sp. NPDC048151; assembly: GCF_043202775.1. Lineage (NCBI taxonomy): Bacteria > Bacillati > Actinomycetota > Actinomycetes > Glycomycetales > Glycomycetaceae > Glycomyces > Glycomyces sp. NPDC048151. The sequence continues at coordinate 176,067 of NZ_JBIDBB010000009.1, forward strand.
CGACCGCCTCCCCTGCGCGCCCGACGACCTCCGCGACGTCATCGCGGGCGACGCGAAGCTCGAGCAGTCCGCGTCGAACCTCATGCGGTACTTGGAAGACCGCCACCGCTAGCCGCCACCGCTAGCCCAGGACGAGCTGCGGCGCGTACGCGATCGCGACGAACCGGACCGAGCGGCCGACGAGGCACGCGGCGACGAACAGCGGCAGGCTGATCCGCGTCCCGGCCGCGCAGACGCTCGTCGCCATGAGTGGCGGCAGACCCGTTGTGGCGCTGAGCAGCAGGATCGGCGCGGCCAGCGCCGGGCGGTCGAGGAGCCGCAGGAGCTTGCGGCCGATCGCCCACAGTGGAGCCAGTGGTGCGCGGAGCCGTTCGCGCACCGCAGTGCCGGGACCGGAGCGGGCGGGCTCGGGATCGCTTGCGGCGCAGGCCCGTCGGCGTTCGCGCCGTTCCTCGACCGCGTCGACCCACGAGCGCAGCCGGGCCGAGTGGAGTGCCCCGCGCACGCCCAGGAACAGGGTCGTCTTGCCCACGGTCTGGCCGACCGCCGCCGCGACGCCGAGCGCGACCGGGCTGTAGTCGGTCGTGGCGGCCAGCGCCACCAGGTAGGGCTCGACCGGGGTGACGGGGAAGAACGCCGACACGAGCGCGGTCAGCGCGGCCGTGAGGCACGCGGCGATCACGGGCGCGCCCCTCGCGGGGCCGCGGCGCGCGCCGCGGCGTCGGAGGAGGCGGGGGCGCAGGTGGCGGAGTGCTCGATCATTCCAGTTTCGGGTTCGCTCGGGGTGTGGTTTGGCGCACTGGGAGCGACTGTAGTGCACCGGGGGCGGGCCCGGAATACCCCGAGCGGTACACCCGGTGTTCCAGCTGCCGCTACCGCGGCGGCGGTCAGGCCTCGGCGCTTTTGCGCCCCATGGGGATGCCGCCGTCGCGGTCGATGGCCTTGAACAGGGCCTTGGCGTCCCAGTCGCCCGGGCGCACGCCTTCGGAGGACTCGAGGTACGCCTCCATGAACGTGCGCAGCGGCTTGCCTGCCAGGCGGTCCGCGCGGTCGGGCGTGAACGACGGGTCGGCGTGGAGGACGAGCAGGAGCATCCCGTGCACGCGCCGCGAGGGGGACCCGATGCCCGGCTGGAAGTACGGCAGGTCGAGCGCCCGCGCCCCGTGCTGCTCGTAGAAGGCGAGGCGGCGGCGCGGGTCGCCGTAGGCCTCGTGCACGACCTTCGCGTCGGGGTTCTCGATCTCGGCGACGACGACGCACGGGTCGTACCGGTCGCGCCAGGCGTCCAGGGCGTCGCGCAGGAGCCGCCCGCCGAGGCCGTGCCCGCGCGTGGCGGGCGTGACGGCGAGATAGGTGAGGATCTGCACGCGCGAGGCCTCCGACCAGCGCCCGAACGCCGCCCCGGCGGGCTTCCCGGCGTCGTCGACGGCCACGAGGAGGCTCCCGAGCCCGGCCTCCAGCGTCTCGGCGACGTCCGACTCGCCCTCGAGCTCCTCGGGCGGGAACGCGGGCACCAGGACCTCGCGGTACACCTGGTCGAGCAGCCCGCCCGGCCGCGTCTGCTCCATGATCCGGTACTTCATCCCGAGCCTCCCCCCGACGCCGGGCGCGGCCCGGCGGGTCGAGTATCGCAACGCGGAAGCCCCCTGGTGGCCGGTTGCGCGTACTCGGTCATCCCAAATATTGGGACGGTCTTGCATTGTTCACCTACGGTGTGACCAACGACGCAAACAGCCCGTATCCGCCTCCCGCCACCCGGCCCCGCGGCCCCAACCGGATCGCGGCGGACGGCGTTACCCCGCAAGGAGACGCATGACCTCTGTACCGACCGCCACCGACTGCGACCCGACGGCCATCAGAGCCGAGGGCGAACGGCTGAAGGCACTCGCCCCGCAATACGGCACCGTCGCCGACTACGCCTCCGAAGCCGACCCCGAGTGGTACGTCTGGGGCACCTACGGCATCGCCCTCGCACAGCTCTACTTCGCCAGCGCCGACCGCATCCAGGAGATCCTCAAGGAGTTCGCCCCCGCCGCCGACGGCCTCGGGCAGCGCTTCGTCGACTGCGCGAACGACTACGAGGACGCCGACGGCCAATGCAAGGACGACCTCGACGGCATCGAAGGGGAGATCCAGAATGTCTGACCCCGTCGTCGACTTCTCCGACGCGCCGACCAAATCCGGCTGGGGCGAGGCCCCCGACGGCGGCGTCTTCCAGGACCCCGGCGGCAACGCCAAGAAGCAGCTCGAGAACATCCCCGTCGGCGGCAACGTCTACAAGTTCGGCAAGGCCGCGGTCGACCTGGTCGACCCGCCGCAGGAGTACTTCGACGGCGAGTGGTGGGAGATCCTGCTCAACTCCCTCCAGCAGGTCGCGAAGATGGGCGAGCAGATCCTCGAAGTCGTCGGCGTCGTCCGAGGCGTCATGTCGGCCAACCCCGGCGACATCATCGGCGTCCTCGCCGGGGCCCTCGCCAAGAGCGTCCTCAGCTTCCTCATCTCCACCATCCAGCCGATCCAGGACCTCGTCGGCATCCTCTACGGCAACCCCGCGCGCCTCGACGAGTCCGCGAACATGTGGAAGGCCGTCTCCGAGAACCTGACGGCCCTCGCCGACGAGATCGGCCCCGACCTCGAAGCCGCCTGCAACGACTGGTGCAGCAAGGCCGGAGCGGGCGCGACCGTGCGCGGCTCCGACCTCATGCAGACCACGCAGTTCGCCGCCACCAGCTCGATGGGCCTCCACGACTTCCTCCTGTGCTACAAGGACCTCGCGCAGGGCGTGAACGACCTTGTCCTGCAGATCGTCTCCGACGTCGTCGCGGTCGTCATCGCCGCCCTCGTCGAAGCCGGGACCAAGGGCCCGTTCGCGATCCCGTTCATCGCCGCGGACGTCGCGATCCTCATCGCCAGCTACGTCATGCGCCTCATCCAGCTCGCCACCCAGGTCGCGTGGCTCATCATCGAAGGCGTCACCCTCATGACGGCCATCAAGGAGTGCTTCGAGAAGGCCATGTCGGTCCTGGAGCAGCTCGCGAACCCCGGCTCGAGCCCCCCGGTGGAGGTATAGGCATGGCAGCACCCGAGATCGACGTCGACGCCCTCGCCGCGATGGCGCAGGACGTCCAGGTCACCGCGCAGGACGCCGACGGCCTCGTCAAGGCGACCGCCGGCCCCAGCGGCCGCATCGACGAGATCAAGGTCGAAGCCGAACTCGCCGACGGCGGCGCCGAAGCCGCCGCCCGCGAGATCATGCACGTCCTCAACGAGGCCCAGCGCCTCGCCGACGCCGAGTTCAACCGGCGCGTCCAGGAGCAGATCACCGCGTTCATCACCAGAGCCAAAGGCGGACAGGCATGACCGACGCGAGCGCCCTCGGCGGCATCGCCGACCCCCGCGAACTCCTGCAGCGCCTCGACGCCATGCGCGCCGACACCGAGCAGCGACTCGCGCAACTGGAGCAGGCCCGCGCCGCCGTCATGACCGTCGAGGCCACCGCGAGCGACCCCGACGGCACGGTCACGGTCACCGTCGGCCACAACGGGTACCTGAAATCCCTGGAGATCAACGCCTCCGTCGGCCGCCAGGGCTACCGTCGACTCGGCCCCGCGATCCTCGCCGCGCTCGCGGCGGCCCGCGAGCAGCTCACCGAGCAGATGCGCCCCTACCAGCCGCGCTAGCGAAAAGGACCCGCATGCACCCGTCGCAGATCCCGCCCGAACGGCTCGCCGAGCTCTACGGCCGCGTCGTCACCCCCGAGGAGGCCGGACGGCACTACCGCCGCCACGGCTGGATCCTCGCCGCGGGCCTGTGGGCGCTCGTCCTCATGAACCTCGCCGGGCTCGTCCTGTTCCGCGCGTTCGGATCCGCATGAGCAGGCCGCTGACCCCGCAGCAGGAGGCCTGGCTGCGCGACCCGCGCCATCCGATCCACAACGGACTCAGACTCGACCCGCTGCCGAACCTCATCGCCACACGGCAGGCGCACCCCGATCCGGGAAGCCACCGGCGCATGTCGCTGTGGATGCTCAAGACCGTCATGTGGCCGCACCTCTCCGGCCTGCAGCGGTTCCTCATCTGGTCGGCGCTGGCCGCCCTGGTCCTCATCGTGGTCGCCGGGCCGTTCCTCATCGGCCCCATCGGATGCGAGATCGAGGACGGCCGCAGGGTCTGCGCCCCCGAGTAGCTCAGCCGCGCCTGCCCCGCGCCCGGCGGAACAGCGCCGCCGGGGCCTTCGCGATGCGCAGCAGCGTCGACCAGACGCCGTAGTACGAGACCCACCGGCGCATCACGTAGACGACCGCCCAGAACGCCACCACCGCGGTGACGACGCTCCACCCGATCGGCGTCCACAGGCCCGCGGCCTGCCAGATGCTGATCGCCGCGCACACGCTCAACGCCGACACGGCCGCCGTCAGGGAGTCGCGGATGCGCTGCTGCCGGTCGCCCTCCCACCGCTGCAGGGTCGCCTCCGACTGGTCGGCCATGACCTCGCCCAGCCCGGCCTCGAACGTCTCCAGCTGCTCGTCCACGCCGCTCACGTCCAGGAGCCTGCGCAGCGCCGCCGCGTTCGACGGCGACCTGAGCAGCGCGGGCGAGTGCAGCAGCGAGATCACCTGCCGCGTCTCGCTCTCGAAGCCCAGCATGCGGGTCCGCGACGCCTTGATCGCCTCCAGTTGCGCCGACCGGTCCGAGCCCGGCGTGTTGTACGCGGCGATGTACTCGGTGACGCTCGCGCGGTAGCTGTCGAGCTGGTGGTTCCACGCCGCGAGCGTCCCGCCCAGGCACGCGGTGAACTCCGCGACCGCCTCCAGGTCCCCGGAGATGAAGTTCGGGGCGTCCAGCGCCGCGATCACCGTCGTGTTCTCGGTCGAGATCAAGAGGTCGCCCTGGTTGCGCTGGTTCCAGATCTGCCGCGAGTGGTCGTCGGCGAGCCGCACCCAGTCCCACAGCGACTCCTTCGCATCCGGCGCGGCGTGCAGGAGCACCGACGATCCCGTGAGCGCCAAGAGCTCGCGGCCGTCCTTCACCATCTCGCTGCCGTTGCCGCCCACGTGCGGTCCGTACTCGTGCTTGCGCACGCTCGCCCGCAGCACCCTGATGAGCACATGTGATCGTCCTCTATGGATTTCCACGGGTGGCGCGAATGTGCGGCGCCGCCCTTCGGCCTCCTGGTCGCCCTCGAGCAGCACGGGCAGCTGCTTGAGCAGCAGGTCCCTCGCGAAGCGCGACAATCGGTCCCAGGTGCGGCCCGAATCCCCGCACGTCACCTCGATCTGGCCGTGCTCGCGCGCGGCCCGGAACATCGCGGCGTGCAGCTCGCCGGGGTACACGTCGGTGAGCGTCCGCTCCAGCCGCAGGCAGTGCACGCCCATGGGGGAGAACCGGACCGACGCCGACAGCTCCTCCACCGTCGCCTCGTCCACCCGCAGCCGCACCTTCGGCAGCGCCATCTCCATCCCGTCGAACCGCTTGTCCGTCTCCAGGCGCGGCTCCCAGATGTCGGCGTGGTACGTGAAATGGTCGAGGATCGCCCTGGGCCGCACCAGGTCCGGCGACACGCCCGCCTCGAACGAGCTACGCAGGCGGGACGTGACCGCCTCGTAGTCCAACCCCGTCACCCCGAACGGGAACAGGTACACGATCCGGCCCTCATCCACCCGCATCCACCGCGAGCCCGCGCCCTGAAGCTGCTCCAGCGCCTGCCGGTGCGCGTTGAGCTTGCTCAGCTCGACCGAGGAGAACGGCCACGAGTTCGCCAGGCGCTGTAGCTCCTTGCGCATCTCGTACCGCGCCTTACCTCCATTGGAGACAGTGACGAGCGCCCGGTAGGCCCGCCGCAGCACCAGGTGGTACTCGTGCCGGACCCCCACCTCCTCCCGCACGTACCCCGCGACCGGGTCGGTCAGCCCCTCCGTCTCGTCCAGCACCGCCGCGAAACCGGCGATGACCTCGTCCAGCGCCCGCTCGTACCGCAGCCGCGAACCAGTCTTCAACCGGTCCTCCAGCAGGATCTCGGCCCGCACCAGGTCGCACAGCCGCAGCGCCAGCCCCACCGACTCGTCCGGCGCGTCCTCCAGACCCCACAACTCCCGCACGGTGGCCGAGAACCGGATCATGCACTTGGTCAGCAGATCCACCCGGTAGGTGTGGTTCCACGCCCGCACCGAACCGTGGTGCACCCACAGGCACAGCAGCGCCCGGTCCAGACCGCTCTTCGTCCTGGCCGCCTGCGCCGCGAACTCCGCCCCCGCCAGCGCCAGGAACGTCTCCTCGAACTCCGGCCCGCCCTCGGCCCCGATCTCCGACTGCAGCCCGTTCCACACGAAGCAGTCCCGCAACGCCCTGGTATCAACCCCGCACGCCCGCAACCGCGCCTCGATCCGCAGGTGGACACCCTCGTCCCGGGCCCCCAGCGGCCCCTCGAACACATCGTCATCCGACCCAGTGCGCGCCAAGGGAACCGCCGCCGAAGCGGCCTCCGCCTCCGAGGGTGTGCTCATACCGTCACAGCCTAAGGCGGCGATGCCTGCCCTGGGGTGCGCGCGACTGCCACGGGAGGCCCCTGAGCCCAGTATTTGAACTTGTTCAAGAACCTGCTAGGCTCGGTGCAATGAATTGAACATGTTCAGTTCATGTGCACCCTGAAGCGATGAGGAGTCGACGGCACCATGACCGCAGCGCCGAACTACCCCAGCGAGCCTCCCATGGGCCTCAACCCCGCCCCCTACCAGCCGCAGCCGCAGGCGGTCCGGCGTCGAGGCCCGAGCCTTGTCACCTGGCGCCTCATCGCGATGTGCCTGCTCGTCTGGCCCGCAGTATTCGCCACGGTCGTCATCGGCACCTTCCTCGTAGCCGCGATCCTCTACAACGACCCCGGCGGCCCCCTCTTCTGGCCGCTTGGCTGGATCCTGTCCGGGGTCATCTACTCGCTCGTCGTCGGCATCCCGCTGGCGATCTGCGCCCATCGCCGCCACTGGGCCGTTCGGTACATCCCCGCCGTGGCTCCGGCTGTCGGGCTCATCTCGCTCAGCACTCTGCTGGGCGCGTGGGTGGTCCCCGCCGCAGCGGCCGTCACCCTGTCGATCATTGTCGAGACAACACGACGGCCCAAGCCGAAGCCTGAATAAGAGGAAGCTCACCCGAGCCGCGCGACGGGAGACCAGGGGCACTGGCCAGCTCGGGACCTCGCAAGTTCGGGGCACCCGTCGCAGCTCCAGGCGAAATATACTTTCGGCATCCCCTCGCACATACAACTGGAAAGCCCCTCAGCCCCCAATGCGCAAGCTCTCAACCGATCGCTCCGGCAATTGGCCCCCCGAACCACGCCTTAGCCGGGGTATCGCCTTCGCCGTCGTATTCGTTGTCTTCGCCACTTGCGGTGTGGGACTTCGCCTCCGCGACCGCACCGAACCACCGGGCACAGTCACTTACGGTGACATCGTCCGCCCCGATCTCCAAGGTCCACTACCGACTGCCACCGATATCGACGCCTGGAAGTCCGCCTTCATCGGATTCGCTCTCCAATGGCCTGAAAGCGAAGTCCTGCAGACCGAACGGCCAGGCACCCTCCTCACCTTCGACGACGAGTTCGACAGCTACCTCGCCGGAACAGCCGAGGTACAGGGCACCGACCTGACAGCGGTGATCGGATTCGAGGACGACGCGGTCGCATGGTTCACCTGCTACGCGATCGGCCCGCGAACCGACTCAGCCGAAGAGTTCCTCCGAACCTGCTGGGAGGGCGCCGCAGTGACGGGTGCCGACCAGGTTGCCGGAGCCGCCTGGGTCGACGAGTACCTCGAAATCGAAGCAGACGACCTGGTCGTACGCACCGATCGTGTCTGCCCCGCCTTCCTCATGCTGACAGCCGTGAACCCGAACCCGAGCATCATCAACGCCCAGATCACCATCGCCGCCAGCGAGAACTGTTGAGGGACCCGAGATGCGACGCTTCATCAGCACGAACGGACCGGTCCTGTTCTGGCAGCTCGCCTGGTTCACGGTGGTCTCACTGCCCCTCACCGCCCTGCTCCTCTGGCTGGCCTCAGACGGGACGTATCTCCTGCGGCTCTGGGCGACCGGTCTGGTGGTAATCGCAACCATCGCGATCTACAACTTCCTCGGCCCCTTCACCCGCTTCATCATTCGATCCCAGCGTCTGGGGCGGCTGGCGATCCGCGAGGACCGCGAAATGGTCCTCTGGGCGCAAGGCTTGTTCTCGTTCCTACCGGTCATGCAGGGCGTCGGGCCGGCACACGACTGGGGATTCACGCACGGCATGTTTGCTTCCCTGATCACTTGGGCGGTGGTGATCCCAGGTGCGTGGCTCTTTTGGGTGTTGAAATCCCGGCAGCTCGGCCCTGAAGCACTACCGCCTCCGGTGCTCCCAGGAGCGGACCTGGTGGACGCCCGGCTCATCTCCTCAAGCGAACGGGACGCCTCGGACACGGTCACCGTGTCCGTCGCCGCCCGAAGGACCGCCAGCGCTGAGGAGGTCATCGACTCGGTCTTGTTGTTGCAACTCATCCCGGCCATATCCGGCGGCAAACGCCGATGGATCGCGAGGATCGACGGCGAGCCCGTCGCCACGGTCACTCAGAGCTGGGAGCACCCGCGCTGGTGGCCCCCGGTCGAGTGGACGGCGGACCCGGATGCTCCGTTCACGGAGGCAACCGTTTCATTCATTCCGGATTCTGAAAACAGCGGCCCGGCGCAGGCTTCTGGTTGAGGTCGGTGGGTTCGGTCCAATAGGGTGAGGGCATGGGTAGGTTGTTCCGGCGTGTCGTTCGCACCGCTCGTCGTCCGCGTCGTGGTACCGGCGCGACGACCGTCCGCAGCGCGGGGGGCAAGCAGTACCGCGTCGTAGCGGTCGACGAAGCCAAGGACACCGAATTTGCAGACCCCCCAAGGAAGTGGGGGAGGGTTGGTGTGATGGCTGGGGCCTGGGCCATCGCCCTGGCGTTGGGTGCTTGGGTTGCGCCCGGCTTCGCTGCCAGCGGCAACCCCGAGAACCAAGACCCGCGCGACGAGGCCGCCACTGACGCTGACGGTGCCGCCCTTCGGTACCTCCGATACGGCTCGAATGAGGATCTCGATCGGGCTGAATCGGCTCTGTGCGAGGACGCCTCCCCTGAGGTCGCTCCCGAGGACCTTGACGCGATCCGCCAGGCCTATGCCGAGGAGTTTGGCGGTATCACGGACATCGATGTCAATGCTGGCGACCCTGTTCCGTCTACAGAAGGCATCAGCATCGCGGGAACAGTCTCGTACATCGCTCAGGGTAATCGGCGACAAGAGGACTTCCTTGTCACCGTGCAAGAAACCAATGGCACCTACTGTGTTTCGAATGCCACGCAGGCTGAGGAAGCAGGGCCGACCGAGCCCGAGGCTACCGGCGAGCCTGTCGATCCGAAGGAAATCGCACGCGGGCTCATGCAGGCGGTGGTGCTTCATCAAGATCCCGCCGCGGCTGCCGAGTTCCAGTGCGCCCCTGCGTCATACTCGGGCATTACCCCAGAAGAGCTTGATGCAGCGATCACAGAGTGGGCTTCGACCAACGGCGAGACCGATGGCGCCATCGACTCGACTAAGTCTGCGGAAACCTCAGAGTCGTCCGTCACAGCCTTTGATATCCAGATCACGCTTGCCGGGGATTTGAATGTTGAGTCCTTCGTCTTTACTGTTGGGGTGCAAGGAGATTGCGTCTCCTCGATCGACGGGGGAGAGGAACTGATGGAACCCGCTGGGAACTAGGGTCCATTTGAGACTTCGCGACACGCCGTAAGTGGCGGTTGACAATCGAGGGATGTTCGCTCACCATTTGGTCAGCGCGCCTCATCCGCACGTTCGGTTGAACCGTTTGTGCGAGGGCTAGCTTCTAACTGAACATGGCAGTGAAAGTTGCTGCCGCCCGGTGGTGGTTTCTTTGGCGAGAATGCCACCGGGCGGCGCCCATACACCAGAGGAGCAAGCTCCCTTGGCAACTACGACCATACTCGATTTCGGGCTGCCCGCAAACAGCCATTCCGGGGCGAATCAGAACCGTCGACCGGGCGTTCCCACCTACCTTGAGCAGGTGGTTTACGCCGTTTCCGCCGACCCCGATTCACCCGGCGCGTACCGCTACGACCCCGAGACCTCCGACCCGACCCGTCCTGAATCGGACCCGCGATCCCCGCGCTACGAGCCTCCGCATCTGCGGCACCGGCCCGGCGACACGTGGATCATCGACCGCGAACGACCGCACGATCCGCTCGACCCCGGCCCGTTCGGCTCGCCGGAGTGGCGACCCGACACCCGAACCGGCCGCCACCGCAGGGGCGAACTGCCCGACGAGCCCCGAGAGACCGAGCCCGTCCGACCCCGATCCGAGCGGGCTAATCGACCGTCACCCGGCCCCACCTCCGAAGGGGCCGAAGGGCATCACGTGTCTCCCGGTCGCATCGGCAACGAGCCGCCTGAACCGCCTGAGCGCCCCCGCCGCCGGTTCTGGGAGGACGACCACGAAGACCGCTACGACTTCGGCAAGCTCCGCGAGGAAGCCTGGACCCGCTTCCTTGCCGGGTCGCAAGAACTGCACCGCGCCCACCTGATCGCCACGACCACCTTCGGCGACCGATGGTTCAAGTTCTGGGCCACGTTGCGCGCCTTCCTCTTCCGAGCCCTCGGGATCGAGGAAGCGGTCGAAGAGCCACCCACGGTGGAGGGCCCGACACTGCAGCTCCGGACAGTGACCTCACCCGCCAAGGCCTCAACGCGCTCCCTGCTTGCGGGAACGCCCTTCCAAGGGGCGCGTCGCACCAACCCCATCAGCCCGTACCTCGGCAACTGGGAGCGCCATTTCGATGAGCGGCAGGCGTTCCGAGAGGCGGTGGCGCTGTGAGCTTTGAGTTCGTGGAACCAAACCCCAAGTGCGCGAACGCAGCCGAGGACGACCTTGACGGCCTGCACTTCGCGGCTGTGATCGGCGGGCGGCGGCTCTACTTCGCCGCGTTCCCTTCCCAAGCGCGCTTTCGCATCACGATGGCCCGAGCCTGGGAGTTGAAGACCGAACCCCTCGGCTCGGTGATCCGGCTCGACACCGATGAGCCAGGCCTTCGTGTCTGCGCCCCAATGGAAGTCGAGTGGGCGAGCCGGCACGCGGAGAAAATCATCGCCGAAGCCGTGTCGGTCTGGAGATCCATCGCACGAGACTGCGAAGCTTGAGCGGTATTGGAAGCAGGTCGGCGCACCGCGGTGGGGCAGTGCGCCGACCTTTTCATTATCCAAGTCTTCAAAGTCCGAGTTGCACCGGTCCTTGCCGCCCAAAGACTCTAGAGGTACGTCATCCAGCGTCGTTGGGATTCTCTTCCACCTCGGCGGTGCTGCCGCCCTCCTGGAACTGGGGCGGGCATTCGGTCGTGGCGGCGGCATCGAGGTACTGCTGAATCTCCGTGACGCGCGAGTCAAGGTAAGTGCCCCGGTAGACGGCCGGAGAGAGGTCGTCTCGCCGTGGGACTTCGAGGAGCACTCGGTCATCGGCTTTGAGGGCGCTCGCGGGGTCGGTCGCGGCGGGATCGGTCATCTCCAGCTCCACGAGGCCCTGGGCATCAGTCGGTTTGAGCGGCTGTTCCACCTCAAAAGTCACGATGACGCGGCCATCGGCGTCGGCCGGTTCGACCGAGACGACCTCGCCGACCGCCATGAATTGCGAGCAGGCGATGTTCTCAGCTTCGTTGAGGCTATGGACGAACGGCTGCTCGCTGTCGTCGTCGAAGTCGACCGTGAACAGGATGAACCCGCCGAAGGCCACAAATACGGCCGCCAATGCCAGCCCGGCGATCAATCCGCCGGATGGGCGCTTTCGAGTGCCTGCACCAGCTTCGTTCCCGATCAGGTTGACCGCTCGACGCAGATCCGACTCAGTCGGTTCCGATTCCTTCTCCGTCATCGGATCTCCTCCGTGTTGAAGCCGTTTCGAAGCGCGGTGACGGCCGAGTGCAATCGGCTTTTCACCGTACCTTCAGGGATCTCAAGCAGCGTCGCGATGTCCCGGACCGGCAGGTCGACATAGAAGCGCAAGGCCACCACCTGCCGTTGGAGTTCCGTCAAGAGGTCCAACCGAGCAGCAACCGCTAGAGCGAGATCGCGCTCCTCCTGCGGGTGGGCCGGTGGTCGCTCGGCCCATCGCGCGGCCAGCCGATCTCGCAGTCCGTTGTCTCGATTTCGGGAGCGATGCCAGTCGGCTGCTACTCGAGAGGCGACGACCGAACTCCAGGCACCGTGGTTTCTGATCGACTCGGCTGCTTGTGCTGAACTGGCTTGCAGGAGTTTCAGGCGCACTTCCTGGAGCGCGTCATCGAGATCGTCCCAAGGTACGCCGCCGAGGGCGAGCACGGCGCGAACGCGCGAAACATCCTGGTGGTCGGTGAGAAGCGAGGTGCCGCGATCGGCCTTCTTCGCGTTGCGCGGTCTCGCCATGGCGGTCTCCTCCTCACTGTCGATACCTATGACGGGGAAGTCGGCCGAAACGTTCGGGGCTCGGGTCAACTTTTCCGCGTTCGAGGCAGCCGGTCCTGGATTTGGAGACCGGCTGCCCCAACGCGGCTACTTCACCTGAAGGTCAGCCACAGCCGGAGGTCGCAGCGAGCGTGCCGACCTGAGCTTCAGGCGCCACAGGCGTGGCGGCCTCAAGCTCGCTGACCAAGGCATCGGCTGTCTGACCGGCGACCTGTTCTTCTAGTCCGAGTGCGGTCTCCTCAGCTGCAGCAGCCGCGAACTGCTCTGCGCTCTGGATTTCGCCCTCCAGTTCACCGTTGCCGAGTGTGGCGTCGTCGAAGGGGATCTCAGATCCTTCGCCGAGGCCGCGCCACTGGGCGGGTTCGGTTTCGCCGTCTTCACAGCGCTCAACCTCCCAGCGGATGGCCATGACATAGGTGTGGCCGACCTCGACTCGCGGCCGCTCGTGCAGCGCCATTTCCAGCGGTGCGGAGGTGTCACCCTCGACGAACTGTGCGCCGATCGCGGTGTACTCCCAGGTAGTCGGTGCTTCCATGAGGGAGCCCTCGCGCGACCAGAGCACCTCGGCGATTTCGAGCGTCACGGTGCGGCCGATGAGGCCTTCGCCGCGATCGAGTTCGATCTGTGTCGGAGGGACTGCGGTTTCGGCGACCGCGTTCACCACGACCACATGGTCGGCGTAGGTGACCCAGTCGGCCGCGGTCTCGCTCGGCAGGTGGTCGGCGCCTTCGACCATCACGACGCCGGGTTCGGGTAGGACCGTTTCGGGAGGTCCCGGGGCGGCGAGCCCGGCGATCGCGAGTCCGACGGCTCCTACTGTGACCATTACCGTTCCAGCGGAGACGATAAGGGGAATTCGCTTCATTGTCGTCTCCCTAGTACTCGTTGTTGATGTTCTCTTTGTTGTTGGCTCCAAGCGCTGTGTTGGAGCCGACCGGCGTCTGCATGCAGCCCAACTGGCTGTCGGTGTTGGATCTGATCGGCGACGAGACGCTTCCGTGGACGAGACCGACGGCGTGGCCGGTCTCATGGCAGGCCAGGCCGCGTGTGTACGAGCCGGCGCCGCGGATCCGCACGAACTGCTGGTCGCATTCGTCGAGGGTCACGGCGTTGTTGCACCAGGTCATACCGTCAAGCCCGGAAGGGATGGCTTCAGAGCCCTCCTGGTAGATGATGTCGGTCTCGGCGCTTCCGGAGAACGAAGGCGTGGAGTCGTATGAGACCGAGAGATCGGTCGGGTTGTAGTCAGAGGACATCGTCTCGCGGACGTCGTCCTTGTCCGGCGTCTCGAGTTCGAAGTCCCCGCCGCTGTCCATGTAGTAAGTGAGGGTGGCGTTGTCGGTACGGCAGGTGGACTGCCGGGCGTTGGGTTCTTCCGAGAAGCACCCGGAGTTGGCGTACTGAGTCGGGTACATGTTGTCTGTGTAAGCGGCCCAAGCGAGCCCGGCGGTAGCCGCCAGGACCACGAGCACCACAGCGCAGAATCCGACGATTCTTGCGGCCGTCTTGTCTGCGAATGCTGTCAACAACGAGTTCTCCTGTCTCTTCGAGGAGTCGGGCCACGTCTGCGTGCGACCCGATGGGGTATTGGAGATGGGAATCGAGGGCAGGCACGATGAACACCGCCTGCCGGGCGCGAAGCAAACGGCAGGTGGTCAGAAGTTTCTTGCTTGTGGGGTAGGGGGTGTAGGGGAGTGATTGCACTGCGCCGGAACGCATTCCGGCATGAGGGGGACTCAGGCTATTGAGCGAAATGGATTGTCGCAACGTTAACAGCGCCTGAACGCGCTGTCAATCACGATCCGTTGCCAAACGATGCCAACCTGCGATCGCTGTCCACGACCCCTTGACTATTCGAGGGGAGCGCCCATCTGGTTCATGAAGTCGACGGGGTCGACCGCACCAGCTGGGCTTCGGTCGGCGTTGAGGTGCGTCTCGAAGTGGAGGTGCGGGCCGCTCGATCGGCCAGAAGAGCCGACATAACCGAGGATCTGACCGGCCTGGACCACGTCGCCTTCTTTCACGAGCGGAGCGGATCCGAAGTGGCAGTAGCGGGTCAGGTAGTCACCAGCGTGCACGATGTTGACGTACCAGCCGCACCCGGCCACCTCAGGAGAGCCGTCCTGGTTGCAGGAGTAGGGAGCCCCGTAGAGGCTGGCGTTGCACTCGGAGGTGATCACGGTGCCCGCAGCGGCGGCCACCACGGTCGCACCGCGAGGAGCGCCGATGTCGACGCCGTTGTGGGTGGGACGCTCGGCGGTCCGGAACCCGGAGTTCAGCGGCCCCTCAACGGGAATCATCCAGCCGGAGGCGGACAGCTGGCCGGGCTGCGTGCAGGTGCCGAGCTGCGTCGAGACTGCGGCGACTCGGCCTCCGCCGCCGGTCAGCGTGTTGACGATCTCGGTCGCCTTCGGCTCGTGCTTGGCGTACGCGTCGGGGAAGGCGGAGATCTGGACTCGCTGGGCCGCGACGGTGAGCGGCAGTGTCTCCCAGTTGTCGATGGTCAGGAGCTTCTCGTAGAACTTGGTCGAGGCGTAGACGGGGTCTTGGATCTGTTCCGGTGTGCCCCAACCAGATGAGGGACGCTGCTGGAACAGTCCAAGGGAGTCGTGGTCGTTCGCGGCACCCAGGTGACCGTGGTTGGTGAGGCTCGACTCCTGCATCGATGTGGCGACGGCGATGATCCAGCCGCGTGCGGGGATCTCGAGGTCCTGCCCGACCGAGATGATGATCGCCGCGTTCTTGATCTCCTCGGAGGTGTACGGGTCGATGGCAGGGAACTCGGCGTTCGGGTCGACCGTGGAGTTCGTGCCGCAGCCCGCGAGGGACACCGTGCCGTCTTCGCCGTTCGACTGGTCGGACAGCAGCTGCACGATCGAGATGACCGCGCCGAGGCAGCACACGCTGAGGACCGTGAGGGTCCACATCAACGGCCGCAGCTTCTTGGGCATCTTGGGGGGCTGGGGGTCCGCCGATCGCTCTTTGGCGGTCGCGTCGTCGTACTCGATGCTGCTCATGACTGCTCCCAGTCGATAGCCGAGACCAACCAGTCGAGGTCGGTCCAGTCGTTGGAGCCTTCAGTCATGGTGAGGATCAGCGTCCCCGTGTCCATCTGGATGCCGACTTCCGCGCCGTCCGGGACCGGTTCTCCGGTGATCTCCGTGGCGGGGACCGAGAGCGGGTCGACGCCCTGCATCAGATCGGCCTGGTTGTCGGTGAGGAACGGCGCGATCGAGTCGTACCAGCTGCCAGCGCTGTAGCCGTTCGGGTTGAGCCAAGCTTGCGCGAACTCGACCGAGCGGTCTACCGCTTCCTGCGGGAGTTCCTCTTCGGGGTAGCAGTCGTCGCCTTCGCATGCCTCGGTCGCGAGGCCGTCGTCTTCAGTGAAGGCCTCGGAGCTCGCTTCCGAGGTCGAGCCCCCGCTGCTCGAATCGTTGCCGTCAAGCGGCGTCTGCTCGCGCTGCGTCGCCAGCGCGATCACCCCTAGCACCAGGACCAGGATGATGACGACGATCCCGTAGCGGGAGAAGATGATCCGGAGGGCTCGGTTCATCGGTCACTCTTTTCTCGAAGGCCGGTAGACCTCTCCACCGCCCGAGCCGCCGCCGCCACTTGACGTGGGACTGCTGGTGCCGGCCGGTTGGTCGGCTCCCGTCTTCTGCTCGGGCAGGGTGTCAGAGCCGCTGCGCGGGGTGCGCACGGTGTCGGCGACCTCTTCGGGTCGCGCGTCGTCGCGGCGGCGCGAAGTCCGTTCGCGCTCGCGCTCGCGTTCGGCCTCGCGCTCGGTCTCGGTGGTGCGCCTGCCGAGGAAGGCGTCGGCCACACCTCCGCCCGATACGAGTCCGGCGATGCGTCGACCCGGTCGCAGGAGCAGCCACGCGGCGACGCCCAAGAGTCCAATGAGGACTACCTGTAGCCAGACGGGCATATTGGTGCCCAGGATCCGACTCGACGCCCAGATGTAGATCACCGCTGCCAGCGAGAAGATCGCGACGTTGATGATCGCGCCGAGGACCGTGTTGACCAGGCGTTTGAATGGGCCACCGGCCGGGCGGAGCAGCGCGATCGTGCCGATGATCGGCAGGGCGACGATCGCGAAGCGCACGATCATGAAGCCCAGGATGATCAGGATCGAGGCCGTGAGGTCGAACAGTGAGAAGAAGATTGCGGTCAGCAGGGCGAGGAAGCCGGTGCCGGTGCGCTCCCAGGCGCGCTGGCCGCTGATGTTCGCGTAGGCCTCGGGGTCTTCGGTCTGGATCTGAGCGACCAGGTTCCGCCAGAGTTCCTGCTTCTCCTCGATGAGGTCGTTGCGGTAGGTGGCCGAGTCCTCCGCTTCAGCCTGCTCCTCCCACGAGAAGGCCTGTGCTGCGAAGAGCGCCGGACCGTACTTGTAGGCAGCGTTGGATTCGGTGACGACCGGGTTGCCCTCGGCGTCTTCGACGACCTCGCCGTCGCGTTCCTGGAACTTGACTTCTTCGCTCTGGCCGAGCATGGTCCGCAGCCAGTTCTGGTAGAGCACCTGGCCAGCGACGGTGTCGGAAGCGACGACCGCAGCAGTTCGGGTGTCGATGCAGAAGTCCTCGCCGTTGTTCTCCTTGAGCTCGTCGTAGCGCGCTTGGTCCATGCCGTCTTCGCGCCAGCAACCTTCGACTTGATCATCGTTGATGAGCACGGTGCTGAGGTTCATTCCGATGGTCAAGGCCTGGTCGGTGTATTCGGCGGCCTTGACCGGCCAGCGCACCACGGCAGTCACGAGAACAAGGATGAGCACGGCCCAGGCCACGGTCGTGACCGCGTTGTTCATGTCGGCTTGCTTTGAGCGCCAAAGCAGGTAAAGGCCGATGAGACCCACGGTGACCGCGCCGAAGACCGTGAAGATCTGGCGGTACAGGATCTCGGTGCCCTGCTCCATGAACT
This sequence comes from Glycomyces sp. NPDC048151, assembly GCF_043202775.1. Lineage (NCBI taxonomy): Bacteria > Bacillati > Actinomycetota > Actinomycetes > Glycomycetales > Glycomycetaceae > Glycomyces > Glycomyces sp. NPDC048151. The sequence continues at coordinate 193,484 of NZ_JBIDBB010000009.1, forward strand.
CGTTGGACCAGCCCCACATGTTGTCGGGCTCCCAGGCGGCCTGCCGCATCGAATTCGCGGCCCCGACAGTGGCGACCGAAAGGTTGAACTCCATGTTCGCCAAGGCATTCGCGGTGTCGGCGCCGTTGGGGATCGACACGGAGTCGACGCAGCCGCCGCCGATCGACATCTCTTGGGAGCCGTACATCGGGAGCTGGTAACCGGCGTAGCCGTAGCGGCTGTAGGTGCCGATGCCCTCGCTCTTATCGAGGGTGCTTGGGTCGGCGAACCAGCCCGCCATGCCGGAGTCCGGCGACGCCGGTTGGGGTGCGGCCTCGCACTGGAGTTCCTGGCCCGCAGGCAGTTCGTCGACGCACTGGGACCAGTAGGTGTGCCACTCGTAGTCCGTGCACCCCTCCGCATCACCTTGCGCCCCAGCCATTCCTGGCGTCAGTACCAGGGCACCGGCCGCCGCCGTCAGGGCGAGCAGGACCCTCCCGATCCGTCCGGCCGCGCGTTTGGCGAGGCCGGGTCGTCGGTGCTGGTGTTTCGGAGGAGCAAGGTCGTGATCGGCGGAGGGGTCGGTCACTTCGCCTCCCCGGGCGTGGTGTTCAGGTACTCGAGTAGGTTGCGGACCCAGCTGAAGTCGGCGCGGATGCGCTGGACGCGTCCGTCGACGTCCCTCATGACGAACTCGCGGTAGGAGAGCTTCTGCGTCTCAGACGCGTCCACTTCGGACAGCGAGGCGAGGACGCTCTCGTAGCCGACCCCCGTGGGCACGCGGAGCAGCTTCAGCGCCTCCTCGGCGACCTCGCGGTCCTCGGCGATGCGGCCGACGAAGACCGTGGAGACGAGGTTCTGCACGTCGAGTCCGAGGATGTCCTTCGGGTTCTGGCTCGCCACAAGCGCTGCGAGGTTCCACTTACGGGAGTCGCGGGCGAGGCGGACCAGGAACGAGCGGCCGGACTTCCAGCCCTCCATGAAGTGCGCCTCGTCGAGGCCGACGAGCTTGCGGCGGTGCATGTCCCCGCCGTACGCGCGGCGCACGGCGAGGCGGTGCGCGGTGTGGAGCATCGGCAGGGCCAGGGCCTCTTCGGCGCTCCAGTACTCGCGCTCGATCCCGAGGTCGGGCAGGCGCAGGCCGGACATGGTGATGACCGTGAGCGCGGTGTCGTCCTCCAGGACGCCCTTGTCGGGGTTGCCGAAGAACAGCTTCGCGAGCGGCATCTCCGCGGTGTCGAGCAGGAGCGCGGCGAGTTCGGCGCCGTCGCCGGTGACGTGGTCCTCGGCGTCCTGGAGGGTCTCGACGATGTCCTCGATCGTCGAGTCCTCTTCGGCCGGGACGTGCCGGGCGGCGTGGCGCAGGAGGCGGGCCGTGCTGGCCTCGCGCTGGATCTGCGGCGGCAGGAGCATCGCGCAGATGTCCTGCACGAGCATGCGCCTTTCGCTGCGGGCGTTGGAGACGGCGATGTCGTAGTCGCGCTGGCCGTCGGGCGAGTCGTCGAAGTGCTCGCGCCTGGGCGACGGGATGAGCGCGTACGGCGCGAGCGTCCCGTACTCCGAACCCGTGAGGTTGAGGACCCGCGAGTACGGCTTGAGCTCGGGCATCTCGCACAGCCGCGCGAGCGGGCCGGATGGGTCCAGGAGCGTGACCTGCACGCCGCGGCGGGCCGCGAGGTAGCCGATCGCGCCCATGAGCGTCGACTTGCCGCCGCCGGGTTCGGCGACGAAGACCGAAAGGCCGGACTTCTCGCGGACCTCGGTGGCGAAGTGCATGTCGAGGAAGACCGGGCGGCGGCACGTGCCAGCCGTGCGGCCGATGAGGTCGCCGCGTTGGTCGCCCACTGTGGATGCTGCCTGCGGCAGGGCCGCGGCGAAGAGCTTCACCGGCATACGCCGCACGTACCCGGTCTGCGCGACCGGTTCGCCGGGGATGAACTCGCGGGCGAGCCAGTCCTGGTTCTTCGGGTGCTGGAGGCTGATGCGCATGTCCCGCTGGTACATCTGCATCAAGGTGCGGGCGCGCTCCAGGCACTCCTCTTTCGTGTCGGCGGTGACGGCGATGCGGTGCCAGCCGTGGGCGCGCGCGGCGTCGATCGGCAGGCCGGTGGTCATCTCGTCGCCGACGCCGAGGGCGCGTTCGGCGAGGCGCTGGAGCTCCGGCGGGGCGTCCATCGCGTGCTCGTCGTAGTCGCGCTGCTGCGAACGGATGAGGCGCAGGCGGTGGTCGAGGTCGCGGAAGGCCTCGCCGGGGCCGAGGATGTCGATGCGGCTGGAGATCTCGACGGGCCACGGGCAGCGCTCGTGGAAGTGCAGCCACGGCTCATGGCGCTGGGGGATCTCAAGCTCCTCCATGCGGCCGACGGTGAGGACCGCGGTGTGCTTCTCCTCGCCGGTGAGGCGGTTGACGAGCTTCACCGTGGAGCCGTACGGGCTGCGGTAGCGCTCGATCGACTCGGTGAGGGCCAGGACGTCGCCGGACTCCCACTCACCGTTCGAGCCCGAGAGCAGGCGCGGCGGGGACATGCCGAGGGCGACCGAGCGGTAGACGAGCCATTCGAGCTCGGCGGTGGTCGCGCGGCGGGCGCGGACGCCGAAGGAGCCGAGGACCTCGTCGAACTGGAGGCTGCGCTTCTCGATCTTCTCGCGCTCGGAGAGCTTGGTGCCGCGGCCGAACATGCGGCCGACCTTCTCTCCCAGCTGGTCGAGGGCGCCGCGGCGGCTGAAGGTGATGCCGAGGAACGTCTCGCCCTCGGCGTGCGAGAGCTGCTGCAGGTGGCGCTGGGCGGCCACGAGGTGGTCGGCCCAGCTGGTGCCGCCGGGGACGGTGCGCAGCGGGCGGGCCGTGTACTTGTCCACAGTGCGGGCCCACTGGTCGGCCGGGAACGGCCGGGTGGTGCGGCGCAGGTGGACGCGCATGCCAGCGAGGCCGGCGAACTGCTCGGCGATGGCGACGATGAGCGCCTCGCGCTCGAGGTCGGGCCGGAAGGACCAGCGGACGCCGGGCAGCTTGTACCAGGCGGTGACCGAGGCGGGCGTGAACGTGGCGTGCCCGGCGATCTCGGTGAGGCTCAGCTCGCGGAGCGGCTGCTTCTCCTTGTCCCTGGGCAGCGGCTTGACGCGGGTCGGCTTGTGGTCGGCGGTGTCGAGCACCGCGGCCTCGGCGCGGGCCTGCTTGACCGGGACGAGGTCCTGGCCGGGCACCCGTTGTGCACCCTTTTGTTCAGCTGCTGTACGACCTGTGGAAACATTCCCGCGCCGCTGGTCAACAGCCTGTGGATAACTCTGCCCCTGCTGTGGATAACTTCCGTTGTGCTGTGGATAACCCTGTGGATTTCCGCTGGTGGGAGCCTGTGGGTAACGCTGTTGATAGCCCTGTGGATAACTCGCCGGATTCTGTGGATAACCCTGGGGATAACCCTGTGGACGAACGCTCGCGGGCGGCGTCATCGACGCAGGTGGCGAGGCGTGTCGCATCGGGTCCACTGGGGACGGCGTGGCGGCCGGGCTCGGCTGTGTAGGGGCCGGGGCGGGCGGGCTCGCCGAGCGGTGCGCCTTGACCGGTTCCGCTTTGAATACAGCGTCGGCCAGGGCCGTGGCGTCGTCGCCGAGGTCGCCGGACCGCTCCCGGTCCCGCACGGGTGCGGGCGGTCGGGGGGCGGAGAACTTGGCGACGGGCTGTCGGCGATCCTCGCCGCTCATAGGCGCTCCTCAGTTCGGACGGGCTCCACGAGTGTGGGCCGCAGGCGGATCGAACGGGTCGTGAACGCCGGTATCCGCTTCTCGTCCGCGGACTCGCGCGTGTGCTTCCAGTCGGTGAGCAGCGTGCGGACGACCGTGGTCGCGGGGCGGTCGGCGTCGACGTATCGGAAGATCAGCGAGGTGGCGACGAGGGCGAGGGAGATCTCGATGGCGGGGAAGAGGTCCACGTCGCCGGTGAAGGCCCACCGGAGCAGCATGAACAGGGCGAGCAGGGCGGCGAAGGCGCCGTACTGCCCGTAGGGGAGGTGGACGGGGAGGGTGTAGCCGGGAGGGCCGAGGTACAGCAGGCGGGCACGGTAGATGTCGTCGTCGGTGCGCAAGCGCATGGGCGTCCTCCGTCCGGCCTTACTTCAGGGGCAATGTGGGGGCTGCTCAATCCTCGGAGCTGAAGAGGACGTCGACCAGGCCGCTGCCGACGGCCACCAGGACCACGGCTCCGGCGATGAAGGCGATGCCGATGATCGCGATCGTGGAGGAGGTGAGCACGCGGCTGACCTCGCCCTTGTTGGAGCGCGCGATGAAGATGAGTCCGAGGATCGCCAGGAGGATCGGGGCGATCTTCGACAGGAAGAAGCCGATGATCCCCTGCGTGTTGATCTCGGCGCCGGCCTGGGCGTGCGCGGCTACCGTCCAGAGTGTCTCGCTCATCATCGTCAGTCCCATCCTTCCGTCACAGGAGTCACTACAGTCTCACGTAACGCAATTTTCACTCATGTTTCTTGTCTCCCAACCCATTGCGGGGTCTGCCCTCATCATATGCCGCTGCGCTGACAGAACGCACCTTCCCGCCGCTCCGCGGCGGTGCAAGCGCTGCCAGAAGACAGTGCAGTTCCTCATTGAAAGCGATTCGCGGGGGAAAGGCAATCCGATGGACGCGATCACTCCGTGTCGGCAATCCGACACTAAACTCGGGGAGGCCGGTGTCCTACGCTCGGAGACGCCCCGGCACCGCACAATAGAGCCCGACGACGCGGCACCGTCCAGCACAACCGAATCCAGCCCAGACCGCCGGCCACCAGGCCGAGCACCGACCTCGCGGAGACCATCTTGGACTACATCGACGACATCGCCGGGCGGCTGACCGCCGCCGCGATCGCCTTCGCCGTCGCCGGTCTCGCCGTCGCCGCCCTCTCGGCCGCCGCCCTCGGCGGGGTCCGGGCCTCAGAGAAGTGGCCCTCCGCGCCCGTCCCGCGCTTCGGCCGCCCCGTCGTCATGACCGGCGCGCTGTTCGGCCTGGTCGTCTTCGCCCTCGCCGCCGCACTGTTCTCCTTGGCGCAGTTCGGCACCGGGCTCAACGCGAACCTGCGGGTGCTCCTCGCCGTCGGCGTCGACCTCGCGGCCCTCGCGATCGGGCTGTGGTTGGTGAGCTACGTTGCGGGGAACGTCGAGATGCGAACGCTCATCAACGTTCCCGACCAGCCGGTGAACCCGCCGCCGATCCCGGTGTCGGGCGACCCGACCCGCTACCAGATGCCGGACTACACGGAGACCCCCATGGAACCCGAGCCGCAGGACTACCCGCACACCGCGCCCGAACCGCGCCACCCGGGATACGAAGCGCCGCAATCGCCGTACGCGCCCGACACGACCGCGACCGGCAGCCTCCCCGGCGCGCGCTCCAAGGTGCCGACCATCCCCACCGACACCCGGCCCGGCTGGGTCTTCCAGGACCGCGGCACCGGCGCGTACTACGCCGCCGTCGCCCAGAGCCGCGGCGGCATCAGCCTCCTGGCCCTCGACGACTTCACCGTCGCCCGCACGGCCTCGCTCGTCGGCCCGCTCGAACTCGTCGGCTCCGTCGAGGCCACCGTGTGGCCCTTGGAGAACGGCGAGAACGGCCGCGCCGAGGCCGAAGCCGAGCGCTGAGGCCTCAGCGGGTCGTCGGGTCGTCCATGATGCGGCTGTACAGCTCCGCGCACGCCTCGTCCTCGGTCGCGAAGACCACTTCCGAGGAGCGCTCGCCGCGCTGCGAGTAGTAGACGGCCCAGCCGTCCTCGCGCTGCTCCAGCGTGTGGTTCTCGTTCGGCAGGCCGCCTTCGAGCCAGTACATGTCCTCGCGGACGCCTTCGGCTTCGAGCAGCCGGGCGAGCTCGTCCTTCTTCATGCTGAGCACCTTACAGCCGAGTGATCTTCGAATAGCCCGACGCGTCGGGCACCAGCAGGTCCTTGACCGGCGCGGGCAGCTTGTACTGCACGCCCATGCCGGGCTCGCCGAACCACGGCGCGATCGTGCCCTCGTCCACCTCCATGTCCTCGTTCAGCCGGAACCGGCTGTACGGGGAGGACTTGCCGGAGGGCGGCATCGCCCGCTGCTCGAACGGGATCCCGTCAGGCGAGGTGTAGTCGCCCCAGTCGCTGCCGTACCGGTCGATGATCGTGCCCTTGGGCAGCGTGACCTTCCGGGACGGGCCGAGCGCGCCCGCGTTCGGCGGCCAGTTCAGGTCGCCGCGAGGGCAGCTCGGATCGGGAGGGTTGTCGCGGTCGCCGTGGCCCGGGCCGGGATTCGTGCCGACCGGGGCGGGGTCGCCCATCCACTGGTCGTACAGGTCCTTCTTGGAGGGCGGTCCGGAGCCGGTCGGCTTCCTGGCGCTGCTCTTGGGCAGGCTCGAGCCGTGCTTGCTGGTCGTCACAGGGGTCCTTCCGCGGGGGTTTCGGAAGCTCTCCCTGCAATGTAGCGGTTGCGTGCGAGGAGCGGAAGGCCCGCGGATCAGGCGTCGGGCGCGCTGACGACCTCGAGGGTGTAGGGGTTGAAGTCGTCCTCGGGGTCGACCGTCTCGATCCCGGCCTGCCGCAGGACCGCGGCGACCCGGTCCAGGCCCTCCTGCCGCTTCCGGCCGGAAGCGAGGACGGCGGGATCGCCGAACTCGCCGGCCTCGATGAGCGCCATGAGCGCGGTGTGCTCCCGCTCGGACAGCTCCCAGGTGATGTAGACGCCGCGCCCGTCGTCGGCGTCGTCGACGGTGAGCTGCGCCGACTCCCGCTCCCCCGGCTTGCCCGCGTAGGACCACGGGACGGCGGCGGCCGTGAGCGCGTCGGACACGAGGTCGGCGATGCGTGCGAGCTCCTGCGGCGAGGCCTGCTCAAGACTCATTGACGGTTCCTTCCAGTCGGTCCGGCGCACCCGGGTCAGATGCCATGGTAGATCTCGGCGACGCGCTTGAGCTCGGCGTTCTCGGCCGCGTTGAGCGCCGCGACGGCGGCCTTGTCTTCCGGCGTCCAGTTGGGCCTGTTGGTGGAGTCGAAGTACTCGACGGTCCACTCCACCTTCGCCTTCGGGTTGTTGCCGCGCACCAGGCCCTCGCAGCGGCAGCACGGCTGCCGCTCGGAGTACATCTCCTCGATCTTCAGCTGGTCGTCGGCGGCCCGGCCCTCGTTGAGCTTGTCGAGCTTCTCCTTGATGACGTTCTCGGAGCAGCCGGACTTGCCGCTCACGCCGTCGACGACCGTCCCGTCGCTGAGCCGGGCCGCCGCCAGGTTGCGCTTCAGGCTCGGGTCGAGGTCGGTCTTCGTGTTGGGCGGCTTGCCGATCGACCGCGGCGTGCGCATGTTCGCGACGTGCTGACCGAGCGTGCCCTGCCCGTACGGGACACGGTTCCCGTAGGTGCGCCGGTAGTTCGGCGCGAGGGGGTTGCTGATCGGGTTGGCGGCCTGGGGGACGCCCTGGCCGGGTTTCCGGGCCGAGCTGCTGGGAAGGGAGCTCTGCTTCGGGGTGGTCATCTCGTCTCCGCTGCCGTCGACGCCGGGTGTGCACGGCAAAACTAACAGGGGCCGCCTGACGGTCCGGACGCGCGGATCCCGGGGAGGCGGGCATGGTGCATGCTTGAGGCAGCCCGTCGTCCAGCACCCCCGGGGAGGCTTCCCGTGTTCGGCTTGATCCAGGTGGAGAGCCAGTCGATACGCAGCGCTTCGACGCAGATGAAGCAGTATGCGTCCCAAGCGAAGAGCCTCCCGCAGAGCGCCGTGCAGGCCGCGCAGCGGGCCGAGAGCGCCAACCGCGGTTTCATGTGCGCCGACGGCGCGAAGGACTTCGCCGACGACCTCGAAGAGGACATGCAGGACCTCCACGACCACTGGGAGGACACCGCCGAGGTCCTCGAGGACATCGCCGAGCACTGGGACCGCGCCGACGAGGACGCCGCCTCCGACTTCAAGCCGATCGAGTCCGACCTCAACGGCTTCAAGGTCCCCACCATCCCCGGCGGGGCGTGACCGGATGCCGACCTTCCAGCAGTGCATCGACGCCAACCCGACCGAGCTCATGTCCCTCGGCGTCTCCATCGGCTCCGCCGCCGCCCAGCTCACCCAGCTCGGCGCCTCCTACGGCCAGACCGTCGCCGGGCTCGCCGCCTCCTGGCAGGGCAAGGACTACCAGGAACTCGTCAAATGGTCGGTCGAGGTCGCCACCTTCATCGGCCGCAGCGACGCCGCCATGCTCACCTGCGCGGGCGCCCTCGAAGGCACCGGCGCCGCCCTCATGGCCACCTGCACCGCCATGAAGGCCACCAAGCAGGCCGCCGAAGGCGTCGGCTACCGCGTCCTCCCCACCCCGTTCGTCATCCTCGGCCCCAGCCAGTGGTCCCAGGTCTCCTCGGCCGGGCCCGGCGCCCCGGCGGTCCTCGCCGCCTACCAGGCCGGAGCGGTCGCGTTCACCACCGCGCTCGTCTCCATGTACACCGCCGTGATCGCCCAGGACACCGCCGGATACGCGGTCATCCGCACCGCCCTCGCCCTCAGCCCGTCCTAGGAGGCGCGACCATGAACCAGCCTTTCGAGTTCCAGGTCCCCGACGACTACGAGCGGCGCATCGAGGCCGCCCGCGCCGCACTCGACGTCGTGCCCCGCAACGAGAACTGGGAGAACGCCCAGCGCTTCCTCGCGAACCCGCCCAGCCGCGAGGACGTCGAGGCCGCCCAGCGCGAAGCCGAGCAGGCCATGGCCGCGCTCGCCGAGTTCCAGCAGATCCGCCACACCGGCCGCGACCCCGACCAGACCACCGAGGTCGTCATCGACGCCGCCGGGCAGCTGCACGGGCTCACGTTCGGCGTCGACGCCGTCCGGCTCGGCAACCACGGCCTCGCCAACGCGATCGGCCTCGCCTGGGCCGACGCCGAGGACGCCCGCGCCGAGAGCCAGAGCGCCTACGCGTCCCGCTCCGGCGCGCTCGGCGGCGGCTCCACCCCCGCCGACCAGGTCCTCGCCGACATCGAGTTCGCCCTCTCCGCCCGCGAGCACGAGCGCTTCGAGGCCGCCACCGAAGACGGGCTCGGCAAACTCGCCGTCAACCTGCGCGGACGCCTCACCGACGTCGTCTTCCTGCAGAACAACGTCCTCAACCTCACCGACCGGCACTCCCTCGCCGAACAGCTCGCCGCTGCCTTGAAACGGGCCCAGGCCGCCGCCGCGGCCCTCGCGGGCGAGATCGCCGCCGTCCACTACGCCCGGTTGGGATAACCCCGGCCGCGCCGGTGAGCTGCCCGAACGGCCGAACCGGCCCCGCACGCAGCGGTGCGCCCGACCCGGGTTTGTTCGGTATTGTCGTGGTGACGTCCACCGAAGTGAGCCGCCGCTGTGACCGAACCCGGCCAGATTTTCACCGACATCGATGAATATGTGACGCTGCGCCTCGACGACGACAAGATCATCGTCGCGGTGACGGCCGCCGGTTTCCGCCAACCCCCCAGCACCATCGCGCGTCTCGTCACCGAACTCGCCGCCCGGCTCCCGCGCCCCGGCGCCGAAGCGGACGCCGCCGTCGCCAACGGCATCAAGGCCATCGGCGAACTCCAGCAGGCCGCCGCCACCGGCGGCTACGAGGCCTTCGCCGCCATGATGCGCGGCCGCCTCGGCATCGACGGACACACCAGCCCCATCGGCCCCACCGGCACCCTCAGTCGCGATCCCGAGCACGACCGCGCCCTCGCCGGACACCTCGACGGCGTCCTCAAGACCATGCGCGCCGCCCAGACCGCCCGTGCCCGACCCGACCCCGAACAGCTCGAGATCACCGTCCACAGCGACGAAGGCGACCTCTCCGTCACCACCGGCGCCGACCGCGCCGTCGCCCGCGTCTGGATCGAACCCGCCGCCCGCCAGCGCGGCACCGACGGCCTCGGCCAAGCCCTCACCGACCTCATCGCCCGCGCCCGCGACGACCTGCGCGCCGCCGCCGAACAGCGCGCCCGCGCCGCCCTCCCCGCCGACCTCGCCCGCAAGACCGAAGCGGCCCCGGCCGCCGCCGACCGCGCCGCCCGCACCACCGGCGACATGGCCCAGCACATCAAGGCGCTCAGCGAGAGCATCCAGCGAAAGGCAGAACGATGACCCGCGTCTTCGACAGCGAATTCGTCCGTCAGCTCGGAGCCGACATCGAGGCCAACGTCGTCCCGATCCTGGAGAGCACCGACCAGTACCTGCAGGTCATGAGCGAGATCGACCGCGGCCTCTACACCACCGTCACCCTCCCCATGGCCGCCGCGTACTCCATCGCCACGTCCACCGTCGCCGAGTCCATGGCCGGAGCCGCCGCATGCTTCCGCGAGGTCAACGCCGCACTTGACGCGTGCGCGCAGGATATGGACGACACCGACGAAGCCTGCGCCACCGCGTTCGGCGCGAACGGATAGGAGCGGAGGGGGACATGTCCACGGGGCAGAGCATCATGGAAGCCGGGGAGGCGATGGCCGGCGAGTACAACGCCGTCATCAAGAGCTGCGCCATCGGCATCGCCGCCCCCGCGATCGCCTTCGGGCTCTCCACGCAGGCACTGGCCACCGTCGTCTACCTCAACCAATGCAACCCCGGCGACATCATGAAGGGCGCCGGGGCCTGGATCGCCCTGGCGGAGAAGAACCTCGAAGCGGTCGAAGCGCTCCAGGCCGAGGTCGACAAGGTCAACGACGGGAACTGGTCCGGCGACGACGCCGAAGCGTTCAAGGCCGCCTCCGCCGACGTCAAGGCCCAGCTCACCCAGCTCGCCGTGAACGCCTACCTCGTGGGGGCGCAGCTCCTCGCGTTCGCCGTCATGCTCACCGTCTTCTGGCTCTTCCTCACCGCCGCCACCGCGATCATGGTCGTGTACTTCGGGGCCTACGCGGCGGCCCTCGCCGGGGTCGTCTCCTCAGTCGGCGCCCCCGCGATCATGGCCAGCGCCAACGTCACCGCCGCCGCGCTCCTCGCCACCGCGAAGAGCTTCGAGGCCACGCTCATCTCGATCTCGACCGGGTGCGCGGCGATCACCGGCGCGATGTCGATCTTCACGTTCGCGTTCCAGAAGGCCAAGGGCAACCAGGTGTCGCCCTTGGACATCGCCGGTGCGGGCCTGACGAACATGATCGAAGGGCTCCTCGTCTACGGCCTCAACGCGGCCACGATGACCTCGGGCGGACGGCACGCCACGGGCGCCTTGCAGAGCGGCTGGGCGCTCGCGAGCCACCTCACCCAAGCGGCCTCGACGGCGTTCCCGACCTACAAGGGCGAGGACGAAGGCTGGGAGGCCGGATACGACGGCGGCGGGCCGCTCCTGGGGGCCCCCGACTCACTGCTGAACTGGCTGTGGGAGGACAACGCACCCGAGTCGATGAAGAACCCCGAAGACCTGGACTGGTCATGACGGCCAGCCCCACCTTCAAGCCCCCGCGGCCGGGCTGGGAGATCACCGCCGTCGGCGCGCCCGCGACCGGCGACGGCGAGCTGGACCTGCGGGTCGGCTACTGCGGCGGCGCGACCGACAAGACCCCGGCCCAAGCCGCGGTGAACGTCTCCGAGCGCCGGAAGGCGGGCGACCCGATCGCCGTCTGGAGCGACCTGCGGTCGAGCCTCGTCCCGGTAGTGCTCATCGACGGCGAGCCGAGAGCGACGGGCTGGGGCCGCATCAGACTGCCCCTGCCCGCCGGGCGGCACCTGATCCAAGTGCAGAGCCAGCACTCCCGGACCTGGCGGGCCTTCGCCATCGAAGCCGGGAAGACCACGAAACTCGACTACATCGGCATGACCGGCGAATCCCACCGGGCCTACGGCGAGGACCAACTGCGGTGGAACCTCCGCGGCCTCCACGGCCACACGATCGGGCCGCGCGGGAGGTTGAACTACTACCAGTACCTCCCTGCGAACGCCAAGGAGCGCAAGAGCTTCCTGGTCTTCATGCTCGCCCTCTTCGTCGGCGCCGCGCTCTCGGCCGCGCTCGGCTACTCCGGCGTCCCGGTCGGCATCGCGATCCCCGCCGGGGCCGTGATCTGGGCGGGCGCGCTGGCGTTCTGGGGGTTCCGGGTGCTGTGGACCCGGGCCCGCTACAACCGGCTCGAACCGGAGCCGCCGCTCGACTCGCGCGCGTTCGCCCCGCCGGGCTCGGCCGCGCCGCTCGTCCTCGACGCCGACGGCGACCTGCCCGCGCTGGCGGGCGGAGCCGCGGCGGTACTCCTCGACGCCCGGTTCCTGAAGGCGGACTTGGCCTCCGACGAACTGGCAAAACAACTACCCGAGGGCCGGGTCCGCATCGACGGGAAGCAGGCCAAGGCGCTCAACGCGATCGGCGAGATCGTCCCGATCCGGCACCGGTACGCCGTGCCGCCGCCTGAAGTCCTCCTGGACGGGGTTCCGGTGGGGGCCTTGTGGACTCGCATGTGGCTGGAGGTCCCGCCGGGGACGCACCGGCTCGACGTGCGCACTCCGGCGTCGCCGCTCCCGGTCGAAGGCGAGGCGCACGAACCGCATTCGGCGGCGGCGACAGTGAACCTCGGCGAGGGCGAAGTGGCCCGGATCGACCTGGCCGTCACAGTGACGGCGGTGCCGGACCCCGAACGCCCCGTCCTGCACCTGTGGCACTGCAAGATCGACCGGCTCGGCCCCGCACGCGAACCCGAACCTCCGGCCGCGCCCCGTGCCGACGTCCGGGGCGGGCTCCGGCGAGCGGTCACCGGCCGGTACTGGGAGACGAAGGACGACGTCCCGCCCAAGGAGTGACCTCTCGGCGGTTCACTTTCCTGGCGTCCTGTTGCTACCGTGAACGCAACCGGTCCCCCTTGAAGCCGCGAGGTGCGTGTCGATGAGCGACAACTCGATCGAGTCCTACGACGGACTCGACGCCGCCGCCCCCTCCTTGAGCGCCCCCGCCTTCGGCGACGTCGCGGTCGGCGGGGCCGCGCCGCCGCCCCCGCCCCCGCCGGACAACACCGGCATCGTCCCGGTGCCGATCCGCCCGGCGTGCTCGAACGCGAACTGCGGCAACCCGACCGAGCACCCGGCCGAGAAGGACTGGCAGCAGCTCATGTCGGCCGTGCCGGTCGAGCGGCAGCTGTACCGCCTGCGCCCCAAAGAAGCCGGGATGGCGTTCCCGACCGAGGCCGACTTCCGCGCCGCCGTCGCGGCCGTCCGCCCCGAGTACGCCGACGCGCACTCGCTCGAGCACCTGCGCAACGCCTGGAACGACAACGTGACCGGCAAGCTCGCCGACTGGTCCGAGCGGCTCAAGTCCAACCTGAACGACCTGGCCGAGGGCTGGTCCGGCACCGACTTCGAGGCCTTCGAATCGGCCTGCACGCAGACCCGCGAGCTCGTCGACGACCTCATCGACGACATCGACGCGACGGTCGCGAACCTGCAGTCGACCGAGGAGTCGCTGTACTCGATACAAGGCGGCGACTCGGGCGAGATCCCTTACCCCGCACCGCAGTTCTGGATCGACGGCGACTGGCACAGCTGGGTGTCCGTGCACGTCAGGCCCGCCTGGTGGCACGGCGACTGCATCGAGTACACCTGCCAGGACGCCGAGCACGTGCTCGCGCTCGGCGGGGCCGAACCCGAGCTGGCGACCGAGATCATCGACTACATCGACGAGCGCATCCTCCACTACATCGACTACTACGCGAGCCCGGTGAACATCGAGCGCGACGGCCTCGACCCTTCGAAGGGCCTCACCGTCGTGGAGGCCAAGGAGCTCGCCGTAGCCGACGCGATGGAGCACTACGGGACCCTCGTCGAATCGAGCTGGGGCGCGTACGACTCCCGCCAATCGGCGTCCAATGAGGACATTCAGCAGCGCAGCACGGACACCGACGCGGAGGACCGCTCCGTGCGCACCGTGCGCAGCGACAAGGAGTACCCGGCGACCGCCGACCCCGCGTACATGAACCTCGAACCCCCGCCGATGGAGCAGCCCGCCGCCACCGCGCAGCCCATGGCCAGCGAAGACCCCTCCCTCGACCCGCCCGCGGGCGAGACCCCCGAACCCGACCAGCCCGCTCCCGAACCCGACCCGGACGAAGAGGACCCGAGCGGCGGCCTCGCCTCCGGCGGTTCCGGTGTCGGCGGGGGCGGCGGCTTCGGCGGCGGATCCGTACCGTCGACCGCCGCAACGGGTTCCGGCGCATCCTTCGGCAGCTCGATGGGAGGCGCGGCCCTCGGCGCAACGGCGGCGGGCGCCGCCGCGGCCGCGCAGGCCGGTCCCCGTTCCTCGACCGCCATGATGGGTGGAGGCGGCGGCATGGCAGGCGGGCGCGGCATGGGCGCCGAGGACAAGGACCGCGAACCCGACGTCGACCTGGTCGAGGACGAGAACATGTGGGGCTACGTCAACGAAGACGACGACCCCTACGCGTAGAGAAGGAACCCTGACATGTCCACGCGCGCATTCGACCCGGCCGCCCTCGAGCGCTACCGGCAGTTCCTCGCCGAACTCCTCGAAGAGCTCGAGAACGAGATCATCCCGTCCCTCTCCGAAGGCGACCTGAAGAAGGCCCCCGCCTTCGGCACCGCCCCCGGCGCGGCTGAGAACGCCGCCGTCGAATACGCCGACTTCCACGCCACCACCTGGCGCAACCTCCAATACCTCCGCGGCACCCTCCACGGCCTCATCGCAGGCCTCCAAACCGCCATCGATACTGGCGGCACCGTCGACCAACAAGTCGCCACCGACATAGCCCGCCTCACCGAGGGCGACGACCTCTACGCCTGACCCATGACCGACCTCGACGAACTCCGCGCCCTCCTCGGCGCGCCCCGCTACACAGGACCGGCCTTCGACTGGGACGCCGCCAGCGACGCGCTCGGCGCGACCATCCCCGCCGACTTCCGGGCTTTGCTCGACACCCTCGGTCCGGGCCTGATCGGCAACGACACCCTCCTCCTCGCGCCGGGCGCTTCCCACCCCAGCTACGACCAGATCGCCATGCACCGGGAGCGCCGCGCGGGCCTCGACGAGATCTGGGAGTTCGAAGCCGAAGACCCGCCGGAAGAGCGCAGCAAACCCGCAGTACTCGACGAGCACGGCGTCGAGCCGATCCTCTGGGCCTCTTCAGGTCTCGGGTACTACCTCCATTGGATCGCGGTCCCCGGCCAGGACCCTGCGACCTGGCGGATCGCCGTGGACATCGCCCGAGGCGGCGAATGGGAGTTCCTCCCCGGCACGGCCACGGAGCTCCTGCTCGGACTCCTCAGCGGCAAGACCGACAGCTTCTACCTCGGCTACTTGCGAAAGCCGGAACAGCACCGCTTCTCTCCTGCCCACTGACCTGGCCGAGCGAAAATCGAGTGCATAGCCCGCGGGCCGATTCTTGGTAGTTTGTGTTGGTCTTGTTTCCACTACCCCCGTGGAGTCGTAATGACCGAGCACGAGCCCATCAAGATCGATACCAATACGAACGACTGGAAAGAAACGGCCGACAATGCGACCGGTGACATCCGGCCTGTCGGTGCGATCATGTCCGCGCCCGGCCTCAGCCACCTCGAGAGCATCCGCAGCAACATCTGGGCCATGGGCGAAGGCGACGCGGCGAGCATCGCTGGTTCGTGTGTGGGCATTACCGGCACGCTCCTGGACTTCGCCGCCAAGATCGGATCGTTCGGCTCGCCGTCCGCGGCACTCCAAACCGTCGTCTCGATGGGCTTCGACATCGTCCTGGCGCTGGTCCAGCCACTGGAAGACCTGCTGCACATGGTCAGCGGCGACCCAGGCGGCATGCGCGACAAGATCGACCTCTGGGGTCGCATCGGGGAAGCGCTCCAACAGCTCTCCGGCGACACTGCTGAAGTCATTCCCGAGATCGACGGCTGGTCGACCGTCGACGGGCAGGTCGCGAAGACGAAGCTCGACGATCTCGCGGCGACACTTGACGCGCTCGGGAAGAACACAGGCGGTATTGAGCAGCTGCTGGGTCTGGCCCAGACGATGGCGGAACTCATCAAGGAAGCCATCAAGTGGGTGATCAGCTGGCTGATCACCAAGCTCATCGAGTCCGCGATCGCGGGCGCAGCCGGTGCCGTCGTCACTTTCGGGAGCTCGGTCGCCGCGGCCATCTGCAAGATGGTCGGCGACGCCATCTCGGCGATGTTCAAAGCGCTCGGCTTCACCAAGAACGCCATGAAGATCGCCAACAAGTTCGCCGACATCTGCATCGCGATCTCAGGATCCCAGACACTCTCTATGACGAAGGGCGTGCTGCTCACCGCAGGCGGCGCGGTCGCCACTGCTGCGGGCAACGCGGCGCAACCGCTCTTCTCCACCCTCGGGCACTCCGACACGGCCATGCCGTCTTCCACCTCCGTCGTCGAGGCGGGGATCATCGTCGCCGACATCCAGGCGATCACCGACGCAGAGACCAAGCTGCGGCCACTCGCGACCGATGCCACCCACATCGCCGACGTCGCCCGCGAGACCACCGACGGAGAGCTGACCTGGGGTATCTGTGCGCTGTTGTTCGAGGACCGGTACAAGCAGACCGCGAACGACCTCACCGGGCAGATCGAGCTCTGCGAGACCGCTCTGAGCGGCTCGGC
This sequence comes from Glycomyces sp. NPDC048151, assembly GCF_043202775.1. Lineage (NCBI taxonomy): Bacteria > Bacillati > Actinomycetota > Actinomycetes > Glycomycetales > Glycomycetaceae > Glycomyces > Glycomyces sp. NPDC048151. The sequence goes on from NZ_JBIDBB010000009.1 coordinate 209,993, forward strand.
CGACAAGCTGAAAGCGAGCGCTGAGGACTGGGAAGCGGTTGACCAGGAGATCAAGGAGGCCTTCGACGGGCTGATCCCCGAATGACCTTGCGCGAGACTTCGGATGGAATGGTGTGAGTATGGAGATCGACGGGACGGCGGTGTTCAACGCGGTCGTGGTGGCGTTGCTGGTGGCACTCGTGGTCGCCGTCGCCGTGACCTACGGGCGACGGGCCCGCATCATCGCCGCGCAGACACGCGAGGTTCCGCGATGGGCGGGCGAGCACGGATTCACGCTGGTGGACGACGCTGACGCGGTACGCGCCACCGGGAGACGACAAGGACTTGAGGGTACCGACGCCAAGCTGTTCGCGGGGATCGCGGCGACGCCGTTCGAGGACAACGTCAAGCTGCTGCTTTACCGGCCGACTACGGGCCACTGGGTCGTGCAGCACGGCATCCGGAACGGGAACCCGCGCCGGGCGCGGCCCCGCACGGCCCTGGGCATGGCGCTGGACTACCACTGGGCCGACGCGGTCGCGATCAGCCTGCCCGGCACCGCAGGGCCCCTGCTCATCACACGCCGCCACAGGATGCGCGCCTCGCTGTGGATCCACCGCCGCCTGCGGCTCGCGACCGGAGATTCAGACTTCGACCGGGAGTTCGCCGTGCTGGGAGCCGATCCCGCGTACATGGCACTCGTTCTCGACGCAGGGGTGCGCTCTTCGCTCCTGAACACCGGCATCCCCGCCAGGACGGTGCTGGTGCTCGACGGCAAGTGGTGCTACGCCGCGCGCCATGAACCTTTGCGCCTCGCCACCGTGCCCGACCGCATCGCACTCGTCACCGCCTTCGTGCAGTACCTGCCTAGTGCGGCTTGGGGTCTTCGCGATCGATAGCCTTCCGCGACTTCCGGGTGCTAACTCGGCTGGTGCGCCGCCGGGCGACTGCCCGGCGGCGCACCTCTTGTCGTGGTTGGTTTAGTTGTCGCAGTTCCGGACGGTCGCGTTCCAGATGCGGGCGGCCTCGGCGATGAGGAGTGTGCAGTGAACCCCGGCCCAGTCGGCTTCGATCGGGGCCGAGATGCACAGGGCCGGGTGGTCGGAGTCGAGGCGGATGACAGAGCCGATGGCCGCGTCGTGGTGGTCGGTGATGCGGACGCGTGCCTGGACCGGGATGACGGCGAAGGTCAGCGCCCGCTCGCTGATCATGATGGTTTCGGAGTCCCTGGGGTGCTCTGTCACGCGGTGCCTCCGATGCCGAGGATGAGGATGCGGCCGGTGTCGAAGGCGTGGTCAAAGGCAAGTTCCCAGGCGGTGACGTAGTCGGACCTGGGGGCGGGCCTGGGCGAGAGCCTGGGGCGTTTCTGGCTCGGTCGCACACGCCAGTGCGCAGCGCTGTCGCGCACGGCCGCAGCCAGATCGTCGCTCGTGCGGGTCTGGCGTTCGGCGATGACCTTGCGGGCGGCGCGGGCACCCCCGATCGCGGCGGCGATCGCGGCCCCGGGCCGGGGCGCGTGCTCCGGATTTGCCGCTCCAGCGCTTTCCCGCACTGTGACCAGTCGGGGCGCGTGTTCCAGCCGCATCACCGCGATTTCCTCGGGCGCTGGGAACGATTGCGGCGCAACCGATCGAGCGGTACCCGGTCCGGGCCTGCACCCGCTCGTCGCCAACGGCTCGGGCATCGCGACCAGTCCGAGTCCGACCACCCACGCGACCCACCGCAGCGCCCACACGAGGCGTTCGCGGAAGTACGGCTTCTCAGGTGCGAAGTGCGCGGCGCGCAGTTCGGCGGACTTGACGATGAACCGATCGAACGCGTCCTCGCGGGGCTTGGAGAACCGGAACTCGCCACCGGTGTCCGTTCCGCTTTGCCGGTCGACTTCGCACGATCCGCTGATCCAGCCCGCATCGCGCGGATCAGAGTCGCCCGATCCGCCACGGTCCCAGAAACGCCGTGCGGAGCGGCCGCCGTCGTCGTCCTCGGGATCGGAGGGAACCGGCCGCCAGCCGGTGCCGGTCGTGGGCGGGGGACGGTCCGAACCGCCACCGCTGCAACGGCCGTTCCTGCGTGGCGGTTCCTGTTGTGGCGGTTCGGGTTCGGGCCAGTCGGATGTCCCGGGATACCAGGCGTTGCCGGGGTTCGTCCAGTTCTCGGCAGGGAGTGGGTCGGGGGTTTCGTCGCGGCGGTGGCGGCCGGTGCGTTCGTCCTTGTACCAGCCCGGGGAGCCGTACGGGCCGGGGTCGAACGGGTCGTGGGGGCGGTTCGAGTCGATGATCCAGGTGTCGCCGGGCCTGTGGCGCAGGTGCATCGGTTCGTAGCGAGGGCTGCGGGGGTCGGAGTCGGGTGCTTCGAGGTCGCAAGCGTCGGGGTTGTGCTGGTACCGGTACGCGCCGGGGCACATCGGGTCGGGCTCGCCGTCGGCGAGGAACAGGCGGCGGCCCGCCCAGTCGTAGTAGCCGTTGCCTTCGCCCTGACCGGTGATCGCGGTCAGCGGAGCGCCAGGGCCGAGACGATCGTGCTGGTAGAACGGTTCCTGGACCAGGACGCGCATGCGTGCCTGGTTCACGATCGTCGCGTTTTGATGAGTTGCGCTACGCCTGTTTTCGCGTAGGGTGGTCTGTGCCATGGGAGGCTCGCCTTCCTGGTTGTGAAGGTGGGCCGCCGATTCGATTGGCGTTGGAGAAGGCGGCCCACCGGACCGTATTCAGTTGGTTCATCAACGTGCGCTTCGCACGTGTCCCGAGGTTGACACACGACGCAGAAGCGGTCAAGTGCGACACGCCGTCATGTACGAAAGTGTCTAGACGCGTACTAACCCTGGGCTAGATGAACAGCAGTAGGCTGGCGGAAAACGAAAGCCCCCCACCTACAAGGCAGGAACATGTCGAGCATTCCAGTCGTGACCACCGGCACCAGCCTCGCGCAGAACATCTGGGGCACCATCGCCGGCGACGACCGCCTCTCCTCCGCCGCGGCAATCCCGGGTGAAGTTCTCGGACTCGCGACCGAAGGCCTCATGGCCATGAAAGACCCCGTCTACGCGCTCGCCTCGGCCGGGCTCAGCATCGTTCTCGAACTCGTCGAACCCTTCAACGACGCGATCGAGTACGTCTCTGGCTCCCCCGACGACATGAAGAAGGTCGAGGAGGCATGGGGAAAGGTCGCAACCTCGCTTACCACCCTCTCCTCCGACACGAGCTCCGCTGTCGGCGAGAACCTCACCCAATGGCAGGGCCAGGCCGCGACCGCCGCCCAAGAGCAGTTGGACGCGCTGTCGGCGGCGATCGCCGCCGCTTCCAACGAAGCATCGAACGTGGCACAGATCGTCAGCTGGTGCCGGATGCTCGCCGAGGCCATCAAAGCCGTGATCGAGTCGATCCTCGCCGAGCTCGTCTCCTGGCTCATCACCCGCGGCCTCATCGCACTGGCGACCGGGCCGTGGTCGTTCGGAGCCAGCGTCGCCACGTTCGTGCTGTCGGCGTTCTACAAGGCGACCTCGATGTTCCTGCGCGCCATGAACAAGGTCAAGCACGCAACAGGGATCTTCGGCAAGATCCTGCGCGTCTTCTTCGACCAGGCCCTCAACCGCAAGGGTCCGTTCCACGTCACCGCCGGACAGCCGTTCGGCATCCGCGACAGCCTGAACTACTCGCTTTGGAAGGGCGTACTCATCAAAGCCGGAATCGGTGGCGGCGTGAGCCTGATGGGCAATGCGTCGCAGGCGATCGGCGACTTCTTCGACTCTCCTGCAGCACCCACAGGCGGAGGTGGAGGCGGAGGCTCGACCGGGGCAGTGGCGGTCGACCTGGATGAGCTCGACGGCCTGCAGTCCGCGCTTCAAGGGCTGAAAGGCCAGGCCGAAGGGATCAGCTCCCAGGCAGGGGAAGTGCTTGCCGAAGAGATGACCTGGGGCGTGCCGGGCTGGGTCGGGCTCGACGGCCACTACTCGTCCACAGCCGAGGGCCTGCAGGAGGCGATCGGCGAGATCGGTGCCGCGTTCGACGGACACGCGATGCGCATCGGCGACTGCCGCAGCGACTATGCCGCCTGCGACGAAGAACAGGCCGACGCGCTGAACAAGCTCATGAGCGAACTCGGAGCCTGACATGACCGGTCGCGAGTACGACCTGCGTGAGGACGCCCGCAGTCTGGTGGTCGGCCAATGGCTCAAGGAGGGCGAGACCCTGCGGGCCTACGCCCCGACCGGCCGAGGGAACTACCGCTCGGAGATCCGCGGCTTCCCGTCTCCGCTTTGGCGTACCGCGACCGGAATCGGCTGGGCCGCAGCAAAACTGGCGAGCCCGATCGGAATCGTCACCGGGGGAGTGCCCTACTGGAAGGAACTCCGCCGCTTCGAGGGCTACCCGCCCGGCCTCATCGCTTTCGGCGACGGCCGGGGGTGCCGAGCCGCTCAGCTGCTCGGCACCGGCCCGCACAGGAGCGGCGTCTGGATCCTCACGCACCAGCGCTTCGCGTTCGCATCCGACCGAATCGAGTCGGCGAAGAAGCGCCCAGGCGGTCTGCAGCGCTCCCTCGACCTCAGCGTCTTCATGGACACGGTCGTCGAGGTCCCCGCGGCCCAGTTCACCTACGAGGACCGGGTCACCCGCGGTGACGCCGTCTACCTCCGTATCCGCTTCCACGACGGCTCCGGAGTCGAGATCCACACCCGCTGACCGCCGTGGCGCTCGCTGTGGATCCACGCAGCCTGCGGCTCGCGACCGGAGACACCGACTTCGACCGGGCGTTCGCTGATCGCGCCTGTGCCCCAAAGGCATACAGATAGGGAACCCCACAGCGGGTGCCACTTCGGTAACATGTTGATCGCTCACAACACCTGACTGACGTGGAGGTCCGGTTGTCCCCCCACCCCTTGCGATCCCCTTCGCCCCTGAAAGAGCCTGTCGTTGAGTGAGATCCTGGTCGACCCGGACGGACTCCGCACCGGTGCCCAGAAGACTCGGGCCACCGCCCCGAAAATGACCGCGATGACTCCGAAAGTCGGCCGTGGCGCCAACACTGCCAACCAGAGCAACAGCGGCTATTTCACCGGTGAAGCCGCGAAGCACTTCTCGGACCGCTTCGAAGAGGCCATGACCTCGCTCAAGGACAGCATCGAGACGCAGACCGACCTGATCAAGCGCGCCGCCGACACTTGGGCGGACGCCGACGAAGCCGCCGCCAAGGACCTCAACGACCTCGCCACGGAATTCGACAGGTAGGAGCAACATGCCGACATTCCAGCAGGCCACCGCCTCCAAGCCCGGAAAGCTCGAAGACTTCGGCGGCGACCTCACGGCAGCCGCCGACGACGTCAAAGCGGCCCGTCGCGCGTACACCAAGCAGATCGACAACTTCCGCGGCACGGCGGACAGCTCCAGCGGCAGAATGTGGAAGGGCGACGACGCAGAGGCCCTAGCGCGTCAAGTCGACCGACTCGCACTTACCGCCAACACCAACCGGGTCATGACCGAGGCGGCGGGCAATGCCCTCAAGGTCCTCGGCACGACCATGAAGGCGACCGCAGAAGGCCTCGACCAAGGCAAGGACATGGCGGAGAAAGCGGGCTTCAAAGTCCTGGACGTTCCGTTCGTCGTCCCCGGACCGCGCCACTACCAGCAGGCCGCCAACGCGGGCTATGGCGCTCCGGCGGTCATCGCGGCCTACTGGAGCATCGCCGGGGTGTACACCTCGGCCCTCATCTCAGGCCTGGTGGCCCTGAACGGCCAGGACGCCGGGGCGAGCGCCCAACTGCAGGGGTTCGCGATGTCGCTGGGCACCACCGACGTCCTCCCGTTGGACACCTCGATCGGCGCCTACCAGGCCGGCCCGCTGCCGTCGAACCCGAGCGACCTCGCCCGGACCGCCGTCGACTCCTACTGCCAGCAGCAAGACCTCCCACGCTCGGAATTCGACCCGCGCACCACCGCGGCCATGGTCGACCCCAACGGGAACATCACCTACGGCCCGAGCGTGCGTCATGAGCGGATCAATGACCCGGCCGTCCAAGAAGCGCTGGACAGGGTTCCATTGGACGAGCAGTCGAGATCGCACGGGTACTGTGCCGAGATCGGCGCCCTCAACGCGGCGCAACCCAGTCGCAACGACGTTCGCGGCAGCGTCATCGCCACGATGAAGAACCGTGGAGCGAACTCGAACGATTACCGCTCCGCCCACCCGCCATGCGGCACCTGCGCGCACGTACTGAACCAGTTCGGAGTTACCTATGCTGATTGATTTTGGGCCTCTCTGGGCGAACGAGTACGTACGGGCCGCGCTGCAGATGTCGGGGTGGGACCCGGACCGCCGAGTCGACCCCAGTGCGACCATCGACCGTCTGGTGGCTGAGGGGTTCACCTGCAACCCTTACGCCGTCGAGATCCTGCAAAGGTTCCACGGCATCAAGATCGACCGCGAGGAGCCCAAGGTTCCAGGCGCCAAGTACGGCCGCTCAAGAATCGCGTTCCTGCCCTACGGCGACCCGATCGACCTGCTCGAACTCGTGAACAACGTGGGGGAGTCGATCGGCGCGTCGATTTTCCCGATAGCCGATGCCGATGACGGACTCGGCCTCATCCTCGTCGGTGACGACGGCCAGATCTACGACTCCAGACAAGGCCAGCTGCACAGAGACGGTGCCACCTTCACGGAAGCCCTCATCCGAATGATCACTCGCTACGACTACCCGGACTTCCTGGGCGGTTCGCTTCCGCCATGGTGGATAACCAAAGGCCTCGCCAAACCGAAACCGATCCAGCGCAAGGAGTAGCCATGGTTGATCGCCACGAAGACGACGACGATGAGTACTACGACGACCCGTACGAGGACCGGTACCTGCCCGGCGGTTCGCCAGAGGACGCCGCCGCCATCGCCGCGCGCTGGCAGTTCCCGGCTGGAGGCAGCCATGAGGAGCAGCTGGCCTTCATGCGCGAGGCGGCGGACTCGCTGCCGCCGCACATGCGGGACGCCGCCATGGCCCAGGTCGAGACACTTCCTTCTGCAGACGAACTCGCGGCGCTCACAGCCCAGACGAGCGCGCTGCAGGAGGCCGTCGGTGACATCACCGAGCAGCGGTTCGAGGGCTGGGACGAGGCGGGCTCGACCCGTTTCGTGGTCGGTTTCGACGGTGAGCCGCAGGAATTGGAATTCACGCAGATCGCCGTAGCGGCCCGCAGCCCGCAGGCGCTCTCGGCGGCGATGGTCGAAGCTTGGAACACCGCGGTGGCGTTCCGAGACGAGGCCGCGCTCGACGTCAACCGGGCGATCACCCGGATCAAGGAAGAGGGGCAGGCATGATCGATCCGAACCGGATGCTGCGCGAATCCCTGGACAGGACGGAACGAATCCAGGCCGAGCTCGCGGCCGAGAGCGGCCGCGTCTTCGAGAGGGTCTCCGAGACCGGACTCTGCCGGGTCTTCGTCGGCCTCGACGGCAACCTTCTCGACGTGGTCTTCTACCGCACTGACGTATTCGGCATCGAGGAGCCCTCGGCCGTGTCGCAGGAGATCCTGGTAACGATCAAAGCCGCCCGAGCCGAGGCCGCAGCCGAGTCGAGCAGGATCGTCGAGCGCGTGCTATCGACAGACGGGACGGGCTGAGCCCGTCAGCCCGTCTGAGCTGTATTTCTGCCGCGGTTTTGCCTGGACTGTACGGGTTGCGAGCCCCTGATAACCTGAAATCCAAGCCAGTCCCGCCTACTGGAGCCCCTACCTCCCCCAAGGAGTCCCGATGTCTCAGCGCGAGTTCGATCCGGAAGCCGTCGCCGATTTCCAGCGGATCCTCAAGGCTGACCTCGACTTCATCGAGGAGCAGATCATTCCCCGGATGCGCGACGGCGACCTCAGCTACATGCCGGCGTTCGGGCTCGAAGGGGTCGACGGGAAGAAGACCGAGTACCAGACCAGCTTCGCGTCGACCTGGACCGATGTGCAGAACATCAAGGTGACCATCAAGAAGATGCTGGAAGCGCTGGACGAGATCGTCAAGCAGAACGCGGAGACCGAGGACTCCAACGTCACCGAGATCGAGCAGTATCTCAGTGTCGGGGAGTCCGTCCCGGCCGAAGCACCCACGACCAACTACTACGACGAACTGTGATCCGGCCGCTCCGGCGCAGATACTAGAGAGGAACCAGTCCAGGCATGTTCAAGCAGCGTATGAAGGTGTTCTCGGCGGGCCTAGCGGGAACCGCTCTGGTACTGCTGTCCGGTTGTTCGGCACTGACCGGCGGAGGCGACTCGGACAACGGAGGAGACTCCTCTGAAGGCGGGTTCACCGACGTCACCGAACAGGTCTCGAGCTGGGACATGTGCGAGGTACTTCCTCTCGACCCGATCCGAGACAAGGCCGCCGCCACGACGTATGCGGAGGGACCGAATCATGTCCCTATGGGTACTGCCTTTAACGCTGAAGCGGTCGGTTGCCGAGGCGAGATCGAGATTCCCGACACGGACGGCACGACCCACTGGATGCAGGTCCACCTCAGTGTCTTCCCCGGGAACTCGGCCGAACACGTCGACGACATGTGGTCGATGCGCCAGGACGGCTGGTATCGAGACAACGTTGAGACGAACGTCGAAGATCTCACCGCCGATGACCTCGTGGTCGACAAGGATCTCGATGGTGCGTGGGACCAGGCGCATGCGTACGCGATTCTTGGGACGGTCGGCGAGCGCTCGGGCGCTGCGGGTTCGATGATCGTCGATGCCCGTACGGAAAACTACATTGTCGAGGCTTACTTGACAATCCCGACGGATGCGGAAAAGACCGCTGCGGCCCGGTACGGACTGAGCCAGGAAGAGATCGACGCGCGCACAGCTCTTGCGTTCGATCGGACCGAACTGGTGAATTGGGTTGCGGACGAGTACATCACCACGATGTTCGAGGCAGTCAGTAGCCAGATCGAGTCCTGATCAAGAGGAGCACCCCACTATGGCGGAAGAAGAGGTCGAGACCCACGAGGGTCCGAAAGAGCACGAAGCAAAGCACTACGAGCAGACCACAAGGTGTCACTCGGACGGATGCTCGCTGGGACGCGCCCAGGCGGACACTGACTGGGAATCATTGATGGCCGGCGTCTACAGGGGTGGCCAGAGCTTTGCTTTGGAGAATTCCGGACACCGCTACGCCGCCCCCAGCGACGCTACATTTCAGGCCGTTCTCGCGGCCATCAGGCCGAGCGAAAACCACGCCATCGAACCAATGGTCACGGGTTGGCGGGAAGTCAGCAAAGACCTGAGCGACTTCGAAGAGCGGCACAAGTACAACATCGAGCAGCTCTCGAAGTTCTGGACCGGTGACGACTTCGACTCCTTCATCGAGACCAATGACGAGTTGAAGACCCTGGTCTTCGACACCGTCGACAAGATCGACAGCGTGGCAACCTCGTTGGACCAAGCAGGCCAGGAGATCTTCACGCAGCAAGGCGGCGACACGGGACATATCCCCTTCCCCGAGCCGCAGTACTACGTCAAGAACGGCGGCTGCGGCGAAGCCAAGATCCACTTCCGTCCCCCGTGGCATTCCGGTGACTGCGAGATCATGGACGACGAGAAGGCGGCCTTCTGGTTCGGCGGCGGCGCCGCTGACGGCGGCACCGGTGACGGGAACACCAACTGGGGCGAGGAAATGTTCGTCTCGGCCGACGAGTGGCGGCAAGGACGCGTCAACTACCTCGTGCAGAACGGCATGGACCAGGCCGAAGCGCAATCCATCGCGGATGGCGAACTCGACGACTGGATCTTCTACGAGCGAGAGGACGTGGCGGAAGCCCTCAAGTCCGCGTCGGAGCGAACCGCCGACGACATCTCCGTGCGCAAGACCAACCAGGAAGGCGGCGTCAACGAGACCGAGTACGACGCCACACCTGGTAAGCCCCCGGCGATCACCGAAGGCGAGGAGCTGGAGCAGCCGCCGAACCTGACCAACCCGAGTCCTCCCGGATCGCCGAGCATCCCCGGCGGCATGAGCGACATGCCTTCGGCTCAGTCGCCGGGCGACTTCTCCGGCGACCTCGGGACGCCTGACACGCCCCCGAACGTCGGTACCGACCCCGGTAAGTACAACCCGGGCATCGACACGGGCGGCCTCAACGACGACAACCCGTGGGAGTCCAACGTCCCCGACCCCGACGACATCTCCGGTGGTCTGGCCTCCGGCGGTGGCGGTCTCGGCGGTCTCGGTGGCGGCGGCCTCGGCGGTGGCCCTGGCGGCGGTGTCGGCGGCGGTGCCGGTGGCGGTCTGGGCGGCGGCGGCCTCGGCGGCGCCATGGGTGCCGGTATGGGCGGCATGATGGGCGGCGCCGGTGGCGGCCGCGGTGCCGGCGCGGGCGGTGGTCGCGGCGCAGGCGGCCGGGGTGCCGGCGGCCCCAAGGGCATGGGCAAGGGCATGGGCGCTGGTGGTGGCCGCGGTATGGCCGGCGGCATGATGGGCGGCGCCGGTGGCGGCCGCGGGCCGATGGGCCAGGGTGAGGGCGAACAGGAAGCCGGCACCTGGCTGACCGAGGACGAAGACGTCTGGGGCATCGGCAACGAAGAAGAAGACCCCTACGCGTAAGGAACTAGTCAGGAGCGGCATCGGTTTGTCGATGCCGCTCCTGCTCTCTGTGTGAAGAGTGAAAGGCCGATCTGGCCGCTCAGCTGTGCTGCGGCATCATCGCCGTGGGCAGCGTCCCAGCGATGAAGTCGAACCCTGAACCGTCGCTGAGCAGGACCCGGTCGTACACAGCCTCACGGGGAGTGAACTTGCGGCCGAACCGGTGTTGAACTCTTGCGAACTGAACTTCTCGCAGCCCGACCTGGAACTCGATCGATGGGGTGATTGGTTCGAGCGGCAAGGCTTCCGCTCCGAGCCGGCGGGTCATGCGCTTTCGCTCGTCCGCGTCAGCAATACCAGGAGCGAAGCGGGCGTAGGCGATCCGGTGATCCGTAAACACCCACAGTCCCGGGGCCGCGGTGAGTTCGGGGTCCTTCGGGTCGATGATCGCTCGGCATGAGGGCCGTGGGCCGAACGCGATCACCCGCGGTGGAACCGGATTACGCGAGTCGCCGGTGAGGCTGATGTTGCCCCCGCTGCCGAAGACGATCAAGGCCGCCAGCGGAAGCGCCACGACTGCGAGCCAGGACCGCGAGCCGTCCGAAAGCCTGCCTTTCACGTTGAACCGCTGGATGCCGCCTTCGGCGTAGGCTGCAAGGCCTTCACCGGGATTGCGGGCCTGCGATGCAAACCAAGCTGCGCCATCGACCAGCGGGTTGAATCGACGGTAAGGCGCTGGTTCGGGGCGCTTCCGCTGCTTTGCCATGCACTACCGCCGTCTCAGTTGAGGTCGCTGCCGATGGAGTCGAATGCGCTCGCCATCTCCTCGTCAGCGGCACGATAGTCCTCCGCACACTGGCTCACCTTGGTTGCGTTGCCGTTGAGCGCGTTGGTGATGTCGCCACCGATCTCGTCGATCGCGTCGCAGCTGTCCTGGTACGCGCTCTCCATTCCCATCACGCCGGGCAGGCCCCAGGTCATCTCTGCCACCGCCGCGTCCTGCGCCGCCTGGTGGAGGGACTCGCTTCGACCCGCATGTGTTTCGAGGCTGGACTTGAGCTGGTCGAGTTCGGCGGGGTCCACCGAGATCTGGCCGGGGGCGCTGCTGCCACCGTCGATCCAGCCGGACTCGCCGCGGATGGAGGTGTAGGTCGAGTGCGCGTTGAGAGCCGGACTGATCGCGCCCAGGCCGCCACCGATGAGCGCCTTCATCATGACCTCTTTCCAGAGCTTCTTCGCCGGGTTGCCGCGGTACGAGGTCTTCGAGAGGATCTTGAAGAGGGCCTTGCCAATCTTGCCGAAGATGTTGAACGCCTTCTGCAGCTTGCTCAACGCCTTCGTGAACATCATCGAGCCCTTGATAGAGGCCCGGACGACGAATCCCGCCACCGAGGAGCCGAATGTGGCGGGGCTGAGGGCGAGCGCGACGAGGCCGTTGGTGAGCAGCCACGAGACGAGTTCTGCCAGGATCGACTTGATGACGGCGTAGATCGTCTCGGCCAGCGTCCTGGCCCAGGCCAGGAGTGACTGTACCTTCTGTGCGTCCGTCGACACTCCCTGGACGATCGCGCCGAGGGCCGCGATCTGGTCGCGCGCCGCATCGGCGTCCTGGCCTGCCCAGGTCGGGATGTCGCTCTCGACGCTCGCCCCGATCTCTTCACCGAATGCGCTGTATGCGGTGGCGATCTGTCCCCAGCGCTCCTCGGACCGCGCCATCTCGTCCGGGTCGCCGGAGACCATCTGAATCATGTCGTCGAGCGGTTCGACCAGGGCGAGCACGATGGAGAGGCCGGCTTGGGCGAGCGTGTAGAGGGGATCTTTGATCGCGAAGGCGGCTTCGAGGCCCAGGACGGCGATGTCGCCTGAGATCGTGGCCGCGTCAGAGCCGAAGCCCTGGTCGTTGCTGTTCGCGTCGATGATGTCGTTGGTGGTCTTGTACAGGCTCTTGACGACCGGCGTGCGCTCGGCGATGCTCTCTGCGGCGCCGGGAGTCTCGGGTTCCGGGTAGCTGTCGATGTCGGAGCCGTACTGGTCAGAGAGAGCTGTCAGACAACGTCGTATTCCTCTGCGTGTGTCAACGATGCGGCCCCGGGTTCAGTTCAACGCTTCGAACATCTGATGTATCGCGGAGTCACAAGGAGGAATCTCAGATTACAGCCGTTTCGCAAACCGGGCAGCACACGGTCATTCGGCGAGCCAGCGGCGGGCGGGGACCCAATCGGCTGCTTTCTTGTTGTCGGCGTTGACGAACGCGCCGACATCGCTCTGCGGAGCTTTGGCGGTCCACTGTGCTATCTCGGGGCGGAGGTCGGTGAACGTGCCGGCGAGTTCGTCCAGGACGCGGAAGACCCGGACCGGCACGTGGATCACCGTCATGTCGGCGACGGACGCGACCTTGAAGGCGAAGTCGAGTTCGGCCTCGTCGTCGCCGTAGACGACGCGGCAGCGGTGCTCGCCCGCGGCGAGCGGGTAGTACCAGGCGGCCCAGTCGCTCGGCACTTCGGTGCCGTCGATCCAGGCGCGCACGCCCGCGGCGTGCGCCAGCGCCAGGTCTTCGCCGGTCCCGGTGTAGGCGGCGGTGCCGTTGGCGCGGCGGGCGAGCCGGTAGAGGTAGAGGTCGAAGACCATGAGCGGTCCTCGAACGGTGCGGCCGGAGGACCATTCCTTGGCGTCGTACGGGGACGGGAACGCCACGGCGGGGCCGGTCAGCGGTGCCGCGGCGGGAGCGACCCGGGCGACGGTGAGACGGTTCGCCTTGGCGCGCTTGTGGAGTCGTCCGGTCGTGCGGAAGGCGAGGGCGGTGCCGGTGATGAGTGCGGTGAGCCCGATGAACACGGCGGCAGCGAAGGAGATCTCAAGGGCCGTGCTCTCGGCGAACTGCGAGGTGACGGCGGAGGCGACAATGAGCAGGATGCCGACGACCGCGGTGAGGCAGCCGATGCCCGACTGGTTGGCGGCTCGCTGGGAGAGGACCGGGATGAGGTCGGTGGCGTCTTTGACCCGGTACAGCTGCGTCCGGTAGTCGACCTGGTTGCGGACGGCGACGCTCTGGCCGGTCGTGAAATGCGCTGTTTCGCCTGCCGCGACGGTGAACTCGGTGGAGGCGGCGTCGTAGCCCTGCACTTCAAGGCGGTGCCGTCCGGGAGCGATCTCGAACTGGTAGCGCCCGTCCCCTGCGGCGATCGGGCGGCCGTCGAGCAGCAGGATCCCGCAGGCGTCCAAGGACGCGGCTGTGCAGACGAGGACGTCGACGAGGCCGCTCCCGGCGCTGGGCGCGAGTGTGGCGGAGCGGCCCTCGCGGTAATCGGGGATCGAATCGAAGCGCATCGCGGGTGCGCCCGGTGCTTCGTGGCGCCGTCCGGCGGCGTCACGGTAGGCCGCCTGCGGGGTCGAGTCGATGTCGTCGGGCCCGGTGAACCCGTGTCCGGACTGCATCTAGCCGTTGAGCCCGTCGATGATCGAGGAGTCCGAGGGACCCCCTGCTCCGGCGAGGTTGCCGACCATGCCGATCGACTTGATACCGGCCTCCGACAGCGGGTGGGCGGCCTTGGCGAGGGCCTCGACGACGCGGCCGAGGATGGTGTGCGCCTGCAGGAACGCATCGACGGCGGTCTTGTACCGCTTGAGCGCCAGGACGATCGACTGGATCGCGGTCCGGATCATGTTGAGCATGGCGGCGACGGCGGCGCCGCCGAAGGTCACCGCGGAGAGCGGGCCCGCGGCCGCCCAGGTCATGATGGCGTTGCTGGCCCATTTGGAGATGATGTCGAGGAGCGTCTTGCGGATCAGGGTCGCGATCATCTCCGTCAGCTGGAGCAGTCCCTGCATGACCTGGATCTTGTCGCCCACGTCGATGACGGCTTCGGCGAACTGGGCGATCTTCTCGCGGGCGGCGTCGCCGTCCTTCCCGGCCCACTCGGTGAGCATTTCCTCAGGCACCTTGGCGATCGCCTCGCCGATCGGCGGCAGGCCCTCCTTGATGGGGTCCCAGCGCTGGATCTCGGCGTTCATCCGCTCGCCGTTGCCGGTGACCATGCCGACGAGGTCGTCGACCGGCTGGATGAACGAGACCGCGAAGTCGAGTCCGGCCGAGATGAGGAACATGAGCGGGTCGGTGGCGGCCTGCGCGAAGTCGTTCAGCGTGCCGAGCACGGAGTTGGAGACTTCGGCGACGGCGCCGACGAGCTCGCCCGCGTTCTCGGCCTTGCCGACCTTCTGCACCTTCTCGCCGATGTCCATGACGCCGAAGACCGGCTTGGCGTAGGACTGCTTCTTCGATTCGCCGATCTCGAACATGTCGAAGCTGCCGTCGCTCTGGGTGAACGTCGAGCCGCCCCATTGGATGCTGTCGCCGATGCCCTCGGGGTCGTACTTCGAGAACTCCTTGGCGTTCTCGAAGTCGATGTTCTGCCATGCCTCGCGGCACTCCTTGAGGCGCGTCGCGTGACCTTCGAGGCCCTCGACGGTCATCTCGAACATCTCGCGGAGCTCGCCGAGCATCTGGTAGTAGCCGGGGGAGAAGAACAGGCCGGGCACGCCCCAGGCCATCATGTCGAGGCCCTCGTCGTCGGCCTTGCCCTGGAGCTGTTGCGCGGCCGGGAGCTGGTCTTTCAACTGCTGTTCGGCCTGTTCGAGTTGCGATGGCGTGATGCCGACCGGCTCGCCCATGGGGGATCACCTCGGTTGCGGGGACTGGTACGGGTTCGAGCCAATATAGGTCACTGTTAACTGCTGGGGCCAGTGGCGGTGTTGTCGCTTCTTTCCGTGCGCGCTAGGCACCCCTCGGTGAGAGGTGCAGGCCCCGGTTAGCATGCAGGTGAACCGCGGGCGAAATGCGAGCGCGGCGAGATCGAAGGGAGGCGCCGTGGACGCGGATCCGACAGCGGACATGCAGCGCAAAGCGGGTGAGATCCAACGTCTCGCCGCCGAGGCCGAGGGCGAGGCGGTGAGCGAGGACGGCAAGGTGCGCGTCGTCGCAGGCGCCGCAGGGAACATCAAGGTGCTCGACCTGCGGCTCAGTGCGTTCGAGCTGAGCGGCGTCGAGCTCGGCGAAGTGATCGTCGAGACCATCAAGGCCGCGGAGCGGAAGGTCCAGGCCGACCTGTCCGCGGAGATGAGCCGGATCATGGGCGTCTCCGTCGGCGAGGACGTGTTCGGCGGCGGCCTCACGCGAATCGAACCCGAGACGGAGGCCTGACGATGAGCGACATGAACCGCGACCCCCAGGAGATGATGCGGCGTCTCGAGCAGATGCAGGCCGACGCCGAGCAGATGATGGAGCGGTACAACCGGCTCGCGGACGAGATGGGCGCCGACCGGATCGAGGTCGTCTCCGACGACGGCCTGCTTCGCGTGAAGCTCGACGCTGAAGGCAAGGTCGCCGAGATCGGGATCGACGAGTACGCGATGCGGATGCGCCAGAGCCTGGGGCCCGCGATCATCATGCTCATCGAACAGGCCAAGGCCGAGTACGGGGTCAAGATGACCGAGATGGCGCAGTCGCTGCTGGGCGACCGGATGGACGTCATGGGCATGGTCCGCGACACGCTTCCCGAGCACATGCGCGCGAGTTTCGACCGCGAGCACGGGCGGTAGCCGACGCCCCCGGCTGTGAAGGCCCCCCGATGCCCCGAACCCCGAAATTCGACCTGCGCCTCGACTCGCCGGGCCTGCTCGACCGGCAGTGGCTCGAGCCCGACGAACGCGTCATCGACTGGATCCCGCAATGGAGGCTGCCCGTATTCGACGGTGTGCCGAAGCCGCCGTGGACAGGTGAACAGGTCCTGCGCCGCACGGCCCGGGTCGCGCTGCTGACGCTCTTGTGGATCGTCGGCTCGGTGGTGCTGCTGATCGTGCTCGCAGTCATCGGTGAAGGGCTCAGCGGTGCGAGTTCAGGCGGCCCCGACGGCAAGAAGACGAAAGGCCCCGACGTGGTCCTGCGCGGACGGGGCCGCGAATCGATGATGGGCCGGATGGCGACGCCCGCGCTGCGCTGCCGTGGGCTGTGGGTGTTCACGAACCGGCGGATCGCGTTCATCGAAGTGCGGGCCCGCACCTGCGGGAAGTTCCTGAGCGGCAGCGGCGAGCCGAACGAGTACACCGAGCCGGTGCCGATCCGGACGCTCATCGAGGTGCGCGACGCGCAGTACGAGTACGAAGGCGAAGTCGATCGGCTCCGCCGGACCCGCATCCTGCGGCGGTACAAGCCCGCAGGGGTGTACCGCCGGATCTCGTTCACGGACGGCTCGGGCATCGACCTGCGCCGCTACAGGAAGTAGCCCTGATGCACGCTGATTACCCGTACGGGCCGAAGGAGCCCGGCAGGATCGAGAAGACGCTAGACATCGCCGCGAAGATCCTCGACGACCCGTTCCCCGACCCCGATGACGACCTGCGGCGCGAGCCCACGCCCCGTGAGATCGGGCGGACCTGGGTCGAGCACTGGCGTGACTTCTCGGGCGGCGAGAACTTCGCGTACCGGGGCGGGGTGTCCGCGCCCGGATTCGACCCGGGAGAGCGGCTGGCGGCGTTCCTCGACGACATGCGGGCGCTGCGGCTGCCCCTCAACGAGGTCACGGGCTTGTGCGAGGGCTCGTGGGACGGCGTGCCGTTCACGACCTTCGACACGCTCAACTTCGGCGCGGCGGGCACGCACTGGCCCTACCGGTTCGTCTGCACGCCAGTGCGGGACGAGCGACTGGAGGTCGTCCACGACCAGGCGCTGCGCAAACGGCGGCCGTACCACGTCGAGTGGTACCCGCGACTGGGCGAGTACAAGCTGTTCACCGGTCCCTGGAACGAGCCCGACAGCGTACTGAAAGTGCCTGGAGCGCTGAAGAAGCACGCTCTCGGGCGCGGGTTCGCCAAGGCCGTCGAAGGCGCGGCCGACCGGTTGACGATGCCGAAGCTGCACACGACGTCGCTCGACAAGGCGAACGCCCTCGCCGCGGTGCCGTTCGAGCGGGACCCGTTCTATGTCAGCTGGGCCGTGCGCGGGCGTTGGCTGATGGTCTTCCGGGCGGAGGCGCGGCACGTCCCGGCCGAGCCCGAGAGCGCAGTCGCCTCGCTGCTGAACGCGCTCACAGCGGTACACCGGCTCTGGGAGTCGGCGCGGTGAGCGGGACCTGGGCCGGAGGCCCGGACGACCAGGAGCGCAAGTGGCACCGGCTCGACAATGCGGTGTTCTTGACCGATCTGGTGTTGGGCGATGCGACTCTCGATCCTGCGACGACGAAGCTCGACGAGGTCAATGCCGACGCGCGGATCTGGAAGACGAACGCTCGCGCCAACGGGTACGAGTTCGTCGACGTGAAAAGCGACGCCGAGGCGTTCGCGCTGCCGCAGTGGGCGCCTGTGCTGGAGCGCTTGCGTGCGTTCGGGTTGCCGGTGCAGCGGGTGCGAAGCCTGGTGCGCGGTGAGCGCGGCGGGGTGCGGTTCGAGAACCTGTGCGTGTGCGATGCGGATGAGGACGGGAAGGTCCTGCCGTACCGGGTGTGGGTGCTGCCGCTCGCGGCGCCGCTGCCGGAGCTGATTTGCGACTACCGTTCCAGCCGTGGAGAAGTGCCCGACGAGGCGGCCTGGTGCGAGGCGCCCGGCGAGTTCGCGAGGGCCGCCGGGTTCAGAGCCGACAGGCCTGTGATCAAGGAGGGCCGGTTCACGAAGAATCTCATCGGCCGCGCGATCGCGGGAAAGGTCAACGAGTTCCTCGACACCTCAGTGCAGGTCACCGTGTGGGCCAGGGATGCCGGGGTCGCGCAGCGGGTGGCAGAGGCCGCCCGGAAGGAGCGGGACCGGCGCAGAGTGGTGTGGCTGTCGCGAGGCGGATGGTTCATTTACGCGACGCCGGACCTCGATCGGGGCGCCGACGCGAAGAGCCAGCAGCACCAGTACCTGTTCGCGCCCAAGCTCGTCGAGCTGCAGCGTGAGTACGCCGCTCTGCTGAACGGCTAGGCGGGTTCGAGCCAGAGGCGGGGTTCGTAGGATTCGATGTCGCCGGTGGCGGGGCGCCAGACCGCGTAGACGTGGGCTTCGGCGTGCACCGCAGTCGCTCGGCCCGCATGGGCTTCGATGCGGAGGTCGCGCTGCTTCTCCGGGTTGCCGGTGTGGCGGGCCGGGATGTCGAGGTTGAGCGGGCGGCCGTCGATCGCGACGGTGACCTGGTAGGCGCCGGTGGGGACGAGGTAGCGCCAGTGGCCCCAGGAGGCGGGCCGCTCGGTGCCGTTGATGTAGACGCGGGGCGGGCGGGTCCAGGCGCGGGCGAGGAACGAGCCGTGCGCGGCCTTGCGGTGGCCCGCCCACAGGTGCCTGCCGCAGGTGAGGCGGAGGTCGATGGCGGCCGTGCCTTCGGGGAGCGGTGGGAGCGCGGTGGGCTTGGCGCCCAGGTGGATCGCGTCGGTGCCGTGCGGGACGGGCTCGCGGGGCGCGGCCTGGCGTTGCGTTGCGAGGTCGCGGTGGTACTTGGCCTTGGCGCGGCGGTACAGGGGCAGGCCGGTGACGATGAGGACCACGGCGAGGACGCCGAGGGCGACGCCCGAGGGCAGGTGCCAGTCCTCGCTGGGGAGTCCGATCATGGCCCCGCTCATGGGAAGGCAGCAGATCAGGGAGGTCAGCGCCAGCCAGGACCAGCACCCGGCGCTCGTGGGGATGAAGTCCCGCGTCTCGGGGAGCTCGCCGAAGACGGCGCGGCCGGTGGCGGGGTCTTCGAAGAACTGGAGGGTGTACGTGCCGCCGTCCGTGATCGCGATGTCCACAGGGTCCACTGTGTAGGTTGATTGGACTTCGACGCGGTGGGTTCCGGCGAGCAGCACCAGGTCGAGCTGGCCGTCGCCGACCGAGACCGGGACGCCGTCGACGCTGACCACCGGGGCGGCGCCGCCGCCGTCGGCGAGGACCGAGAGGACCCCTTCGCCAGGGCCGGGCTGGAGCCCCGGTTCGCTCAGGGCCCGGACGGGCGCGCGGTTCGGCAGGCCCGTGCGCGGGTCGCTGCGGGAGGCCGAGGGGCGGGCCAGGGCCGTGATCCGGTCGTTCAGGACGCGCATCTCGCTGTCGCCCAGGCGGAGCGGTCGCGGCCGGGCGTAGGCGTCCTCGCGGGTCCGGTAGGCGGCGAGGCCGGGGCGGCGGCGGGGCAGGTCGTCGCGCTCGGGGGTCATATGGGTCCTTTCGACGGGGGTAGGGACAAGATAGGCGACCCCGGCTCCTCTGGGTGACCGGGCGGTGGCCCCAGACCTGTATCTTGCTCGCATGGGAATGAAAGACCGCCTCGAGCAGATGAAGCAGCGCGCGCAGGAAGCGGGCAAGATGGTCGTCGACGTGGGCGTCGACGCCGCCCGTGAGAAGCGCGACGCCGCAGTGGGACTCGCCAAGAGCAAAGTGGACGCCGCCACCGGGTATGCCGTGGAGAAGCGCGACGGGGCGGTCAACTACGCCGTCGAGAAGCGCGACGGTGCCGTCAACTTCGCCTCCGACGCGAAGACCGCGTTCAAGGAAGGCGACCTCGAAGACCTGCTCAAGCGCCTGCCGCTGCCCGCCTCCCCGGTGCAGCAGGAGTGGCAGTGGAGCCTCGGCAAGCTCATCACCTCGGGCAACAAGCCCCCCTTGGGAACCGGGATGCTCCTGGGCCTGCTCGACAACTTCGGGACGATCGACATCGGCCCCGAGGAGGTCGGCTTCGACGGCGCGACCGCCAAGTGGCACAAGGTGAAGGCGATCCGCACGCGTTCCCTGGACGGCATCATCCAGAAGCTCTCCACCGACTCCTTCACCGAGAGCATCGAGAACCTGCTGCCGCCCGTCCCCGGCCGCGGCTGGGTCTCCGAGAAGGCCACGTCCGCGATCTTCACGATCTGGGCGATGGTCGCCGACCTCGCCATCCGCGACCCCGAGGCCGGCCGCCGCCAGGTCGTCTGCGAGATCGAGTACAAGGGCTGGATCCGCACGAAGGAGGCCGAGACCGGGTTCTTCACCGGTCCCGTGATGGCCCTGCTGCCCAACCTCGACCAGGTCTTCCGCGACGAGGCCGCCCGGCGCGGCGTGCTCGTCGAGCAGGCCGAGCAGACCGCGATCGAGAACGCCGAGGCGCGCGTGGCGTGGCTGCGCGAGAAGCACGCCGCGATCGCGGCCAAGCGCGAAGAGGCCCGCAAGCAGATCGAGTACTGATCCGCCTGCGGGCCTTCAGGAGACGTCTACTTCGGGTGGGTCTCGCCGGGGTAGCGCAGCCCGATCTGGGCGCGCGCCTCGTCCATGATCTCCATGACCTCGATGGTGCTCTGGGGCGGCACGAGCGTCGACTCGAGCCGTCCCTGGCGCAGCGCCCGGTGCACTTCGAGCGCCTCGTGGACGTAGCCGTGGCCGACGAACGGCGCCTCGAACTCGCGCGGCGCCTCGTCGTACCGCACGAGCGTGTAGCCGCTCGGCCGGTACGCGTACTCGCGCAGTTCGATGCGGCCCTCGGTGCCGGCGATGGTGACCTCGTTGGCGGGCCCGCCCCGGTAGGAGCAGGACAGCTGCGCGATCGCGTTGGGGTACTTGAGGGTCAGCGCGGTCTGCGCGTCCACCCCCGTGGTGTCCATGACGCTGTGGGCCTCGATCGAGTCGGGCTTGCCGAGGACCAGGTGCGCGAGCGTGATCGGGTAGACGCCGAGGTCGAGCAGGGCGCCCCCGGCGAGCTCGAGGTTGCGGAGCCGGTGGCTCGGCGGGATGTCGGAGGCGAACGAGAAGTTGCCGTGCACCGACACGACCTCGCCGATCATGCCTTCCTTGATGGCGCGGCGCATCTCGCGGATGGCCGGGTTGCAGCGGGTCCACATTGCTTCCATGAGGAACCGCTGGTGTTCGCGGGCGACGTCGAACATCGTGCGGGCCTGGGAGGCGTTGTACGCGAACGCCTTCTCGCACAGGACGTGCTTCCCGGCCTCGAGGAGCTGGAGCGTGGGCAGGTAGTGGTGCGAGTGCGGGGTCGCGACGTAGACGATGTCGACTTCGTCGTCCGCCGCTAGGGCCTGGACGGACTCCCAGGCCTGGGGGATGTCGTGCTTCTTGGCGAACGCGGCGGCGCGCTCCGCCGATCGAGAGGCCACAGCGGTGACGCGGCAATCGTCGAGGAGGGCAAGATCTTCCACAAAGGTCGATGCGATTCCACCGGTCGCCAGGATTCCCCATCGGATCGGTTCAACCATGGACGTAAGCACACCACAACTTCTCGCGATCGTCAACACGAGGGTCAGCGGTACTATCTCCGCCAACCGGGCCATATTCGCCAACGGGGATCACTGTCAGTCACGTCCCTCCTGTGACCTGGTGATTGATGTGACCTTTCCCGCAATGGGGAACCGAACGCTCCGTGGCACTATGGCGAAATGGATCGAACTCCCATCAAACGCGCCGCTGCGCTCGCGCTCGCCGGTCTCGGCGGCGGCCTCCTGACGCTCGGCCTCGCCGCCCCGGCCTCCGCGCACGCGGCCCTCACCGGCACCGACCCCGAGGACGGCGCGACCGTGGCGGAGGCCCCCGCGGAGGTCACGGCGTCCTTCTCCGAGATCCTCGACGAGGCCTCCACGGAGATCGCGGTGACCGACCCGAGCGGCGCGGTCGTGGACGTCGCCGACCCCGGCTACGACGGCGACACGTTCATCCAGCCGATGCTCTACACCACGCCCGGCGAGTACACGCTGGCGTTCCGGGTGATCTCCGAGGACGGCCACCGCGTGGACGACGCGATCTCGTTCACCGTCGAGTCGATCCCCGAGGGCCTGTACGCGCCCGGCTCGGAACCGGCGACCGACGCCACGACCGATGCCGAAGCCACTGCCGAGGCGACCGGGCCCGCGACGCAGGAGGCGTCCAGCCCGGAGGCCGAGCAGGCCGCCGAGGACTCGAACACGGGCGCGGCGCTGGCCGCGATCCTGCTCGGCGTGCTCGTGGTCGTCGTCGGCGGCGTGGTCCTCGTGAAAGTGGTGGGCCGCAAGGGCAAAGAGGACGAGTCCTAGGGGCAGTTGACCCACTCGTCCGTGCCGTCCCCGAAGAACTGGTGCTTCCAGATCGGCAGGCGGGCCTTCACCTCGTCGACGAGGTCGGCGCAGGCGTCGAAGGCCTCCTTGCGGTGCTCGGCGGCGACGGCCGCGACGAGGGCCGGGTCGCCGATCTCCAGGTCGCCGACCCGGTGCGAGACGACGACGCCCCGCACGCCGGGCCGCGCCGCGATCTCCTCGGCGATAGTGCGCAGGAGCTCCCCGGCGGACGGGTGCCCCTCGTAGGACAGCCGGAGCACGTCCCGGCCGTGGTCGTGGTTGCGGACGACGCCCGAGAACGACACGACGGCGCCGGCTTCGGCCGCGGCGACGGCGGCCTCGTGCTCGGCGACGTCGAGCGGGGCGTCCAGGACACGTGCGCGGATCATGGTCACACTCCGGGGACGGTGGCGAGTTCGACGCTGGAGCCTTCGGCCCCAACGGCTTCGGGGCCGATCACCGCGAAGCCCGCGGCATTGGCCAGGCCCCGCAGCATCGCGGAGCCGTGGTGGCCGAGCCGGTGACCGGCCCGGTCGACGAGGGCGAGGTGGGTGAACCCGCCGCGGCCGGGGATCTCCTCGGCCAGCGTGATGCGCTGCAGCGCGGGCAGCGGCAGGCCGCGCAGGCCCGCCAGGAGCGGCGCGACGAGCGAGACGACGGCGATCACCGCGGACTGCGGGTTGCCCGGCAGCCCGGCGATGAACTTCCCGTTCCCGGTGCGCGCCAGCAGCATCGGGAACCCGGGCCGCACCGCGACGGTGTTGATCACGTACTCCGCGCCGATCTCGGCGAGCGCGGCGTGGAGGTGGTCGACGGGACCGACCATGGTGCCGCCGGTGGTGCACACCAGGTCGGCGTCGTCGAGTGCCTCGCGCAGCGCCGCGACGTGCGCCTCGAGGGTGTCCTCGACCGGCCCGATGCTCGGCCCGGCCTGGGCCCCGGCGGCCTGCAGCATGTGGGGGACCATGGGCCCCAAGGAATCGCGGACGCGGCCGTCCCGGGAGACCCCGGTGGTCAAGAGCTCGTCGCCGAAGACGACCATGCGGGTGACGGGCCTGGCGTGTGCGGGCAGCGTCGAGTGCCCGGCGGCGGCCGCGAGGCCGACCACGGGCGGGCTCACCGGTGTCCCGGCGGGCAGCAGCTCCTCGCCGTGCCCGGCCTCCTCGCCCGCCTCGCGCCATTCGCGCGCGGCCGGCCCGGTCACCGAGCCGTACTGGACCTCGCTGTGCTCCAAGCGGATGATGCCCTCGGTGCCCTCGGGGACCTGCGCGCCCGTGGCGATCTTGACGGCCTGGCCGGGCTTGAGCGGCTCGGGCACCTGGCCCGCCAGGACCGCGCCGTTGGTGTGCCACGGGCCTTCACCGGCGACGGCCCAGCCGTCGACCGCGGAGGTCGGGAACGCGGGCAGGTCGGAGACGGCCACGAGCGGCGCGGCCAGCGCGGAGCCGACCGCCTCGCCGAACGGCAGCTCGGTCGCGGCCGGTTTCGCCGCGAAGCCTGCGGCCCAAGCGGTCTCGCGGGCCTCGGCCCAGGGGAGCGGGTTCGCGGTCGTCATCAATGCCCTCTCCTGTGCGCGCCGCCGTCGGCGGACGCGGTCGCTTCGGTCGGCGCGGAGCCCGGCTCGTCCGGCCCGTCCTCGCGTTCGTGGTCGCCGTCGTGGAGCTGCGAGACCGCGTGCTCGACGAACTCGGCGGTGAGCACGGCCAGGCCGTCCTTCGCCGCGCCCCGCGACCCGGCCAGGTTCACGATGAGCGTGCGGCCCGCGACCCCGGCGATGCCGCGCGAGAGCGCCGCGTGCGGGGTCTTCGCGAGCCCGGCCGCGCGGATCGCCTCGGCAATGCCGGGGACGTGGAAGTCGACGACGCTGCCGGTCATCTCCGGCGTGAGGTCCTTCGAGGTCAGGCCGGTCCCGCCGGAGGTGACCACGAGGTCCGCGCCTCCTGCGACGGCCTCGCGGAGCGCCACGGCGACCTCCTGGCCGTCATGGACGACGACCGGACCGGACACGTCGAAGCCGTACCGGGTGAACCCTTCGACGAGGATCGGCCCGGAGGTGTCCTCGTAAACCCCGTCGGCCGCCCGGTTCGAGGCGACGACCACGACCGCTTTCACCGCTGCCATGCGCCGGTCTTCCCCCCGAGCTTCTCCTCGACCTTGACGTCGGTGATGACGGCGGCCGGGTCGACAGCCTTCACCATGTCCACCAGGGTCAGCGCCGCGACGGACACCGCCGTCAGGGCCTCCATCTCGACCCCGGTGCGGTCGGCGGTCTTCACGCGGGCGCTGATCTCGACGCCCTCGTCGGTGACGGTGAGGTCGACCTTCACGCCGCTGATCGCGATCGGGTGGCACAGCGGCACCAGGTCCGGCGTGCGCTTCGCGGCCATGATGCCCGCGATCCGCGCCGTCGCGAGCGCGTCGCCCTTCGCCAGCGAGTTCTCGCGCAGCGCCGCGACCACCTCGGGAGTGGTCAGGAGCCGCCCGGTCGCCAGCGCCGAACGGTGCGAGACGTCCTTCTCGGAGACGTCGACCATGCGGGCGGCCCCGGACGAGTCGACATGCGTGAGGTCTGCCATGCCGCGAAGT
This sequence comes from Glycomyces sp. NPDC048151, assembly GCF_043202775.1. Lineage (NCBI taxonomy): Bacteria > Bacillati > Actinomycetota > Actinomycetes > Glycomycetales > Glycomycetaceae > Glycomyces > Glycomyces sp. NPDC048151. Next base: position 235,099 of record NZ_JBIDBB010000009.1, read on the forward strand.
CTAGTCGCGGGACGGGGTCCCGCCGAGCCGCCGAGCTCAGCGTTCGAGACGGTCGGTCCAGAAGGCGATGTTCGCGAGCGTCGCCGTGATCGTCCCGGGCAGGGCGAAGATCAGGGGGAAGATCGCCTCGAACCGGGAGGGCAGGCCGAGGCCGGGCAGCGGGCCGACGAGCATGTCGACCTCCATGCCGGGCTCGTAGTCGCCGAGGACCGTGATCGGGTCGCCGTCCTCGAGGGTCGCGGGCGAGCGCATCCAGGTCCCGTCGGTGCACCAGGTGCCGACGCAGCTCTGGTCCTTCCCGTCGTCGAGAACGTTCACGGTCTCGTATTCGCCCCAGAACAGGTACGCGACGCACCAGACGACGACGGCGGCGGCGAGGCCGAACCAGGCCGCGAGGGCGAGCGCGGCGGCGCTGAACTTGAAGGCGCGCATGGGCGGATCCGTTCCAGGGAGAGAGGGGCGGGGGAGGGTTTCGAGGGGCGGGAGTGGCGGCCGGGGCACGCCGATTTTACGCGTCGGCCACTTCGCGGTGCGGCCTCGGATTCGGCTCCGGGGGCCTGTATTAGCGTCGAGGCGTGATCGAATGGCTCTACCTCGCCGTCCAGGGCGCCGCGCTGGCGATGAGCGCCTGGTTCTTCGTCGACACGGCCCGCTCCCAGCTGGTCGGCCGCCGCCACCTCATCGGGGTCGCGGTGCTCGAGGTCGTGCTGCTCGTGCAGCTCGCGGTGGCCATCGCGATCGTGCCGGGCGAGGCGGGCGGCGGGAAGGCGCTGTTCTTCTCGTACATGGTGACGGCGGTCCTCGTGCCGGTCGCGGCGAGCTTCTGGGGCTCGATCGACCGGAGCCGGTGGGGGATCGGGACGGTGGCGGCCTCGGGCCTCATCGTCGCGGCGCTCATGCTGCGGATCCACCAGATCTGGGAGCTGCAGATCCATGTCTGAGACCTCTGGGCCCGCTGACGCCCCTGTGACCGAGGCGCCGCGGGAGCTCGCGGCCGGGTTCGGGCGCCTGATCGTGCTCGTCTACGTCGTGTTCGCGGTCTCGGCCGGGGTGCGGGCGGTGTTCCAGGTCGTGACGAAGTTCGACGAGGCGCCGGTGAGCTTCACGCTGAGCGCGATCGCCGCGCTCATCTACCTCGTGGCGGCGGTCGCGATCATCCGCGGCGCCGGGGGGCTCGCGCTCTTGGCGGTGGGCGTGGAGATGGCCGGGGTGCTCGCGGTGGGCGCGCTGAGCTTCGCGGTGCCCGGCTGGTTCCCGGAGCCTTCGGTGTGGTCGCACTTCGGGTCGGGCTACGGGTACGTGCCGCTGGTGCTCCCGGCGATCGGCCTGGCCTACCTCTTCAAGCGCCGCAAGGCGACCGCGTAGACGGGGCTTTGCGGGCCGCCGTTCAGGCCCGGCCGATGAGGTCGAGCGCCGCGTCGAGGCTGTGCACGGCGCTGACGGTGTCGACCCGCGCGAGGGCGTAGGCGGCGACGACGAGGGCGGTGACGGTCTCGGTGAGCCGCTTCGCGTCGGCTTCGGGGAGGTCGGCGAGGTGCGCGCGGATGCCGTTGCCGATCGCCGCGCCGAGTTCGGCCCGGTAGGCGGTGATGGTCTCGCGCACGGCCGCGTCGTCGGCGATGTCGGCCCCGGCGGCGTTGATGAGCAGGCAGCCGTTGGCGGCGATGACGGACCCGGCGCGTTCGAGCGCTTCGCGCAGGCCGGTGAGGTAGTCGAGGACCGCGTCAGGGTTGGGCGTGCCGGTGAGCGGCGCGAGGCGCGGGCGCACGATCTCGTCGAGGTACGACTCGACGGCGGCGTCGAAGAGCCCCCGTTTGCTGCCGAACGCGTGGTAGATGCTCGACCGGCGCAGGCCGGTCGCGGCTTCGAGCGCGGGGACGGAGGCGGCCTCGTAGCCGTGCCGCCAGAAGACGGCGCGGGCGGACCGCACGGCCTCGGCGGTGTCGAACGTCTGCGTGCGCCCCATGACGAACCTCTCTTTGCGTAATGACCGTTCCAGTATATGTTTGTGGAACGACCATTACAAAACTTGCAGGAGCGCATCACCATGACCGAGGCCGTCAGCACCCAGATCCAGCTCGTCCGCCGCCCGCAGGGCTGGCCGACCCACGAGGACTTCCGCACGGAGGAAGTCGTGTACGGCGAGCTCGCGCCGGGCCAGGTCAGGGTCGCCAACGAATACCTGTCGGTCGACCCGTACATGCGCGGGCGCATGAACGACGCCAAGAGCTACATCCCGCCCTTCGGCCTCGGCGAGACCATGACCGGCGGCGCGGTCGGCCGCGTCGTCGCCTCCGCCGCCGAAGGCCTCCCGGTCGGCACCGTGGTCCTCCACCAGTACGGCTGGCGCGACCTCGTCCAGGAGGACGCCGCCGGGTTCACCGCCGTCCCCGAGATCCCGGGCGTGCCGCTCTCGCTGCACCTGGGCGTCCTCGGCATGACCGGGATGACCGCCTACGTCGGCCTCACCGCGATCGCCGGCCTCAAGGAGGGCGACACCGTGTTCGTCTCCGGCGCGGCGGGCGCGGTCGGCACTGCAGTCGGCCAGATCGCGAAGCTCCTCGGCGCGGGCCGCGTCATCGGCTCGGCCGGGAGCCCTGAGAAGGTGCGGCTCCTCACCGAGAAGTACGGCTACGACGCCGCGTTCAACTACAAGGACGCGCCGGTGCGGGAGCAGCTCGCGGGCCTCGCTCCCGAGGGCGTCGACGTCTTCTTCGACAACGTCGGCGGCGACCACCTCGAAGCCGCGCTCGACGTCATGAACCGCGACGGCCGCATCGCCGTGTGCGGCGCGATCTCGCTGTACAACAACACCGAGAAGACGCCCGGCCCGGACAACCTCGCCAAGATCATCCAGCAGAGCCTCACCATCAAGGGCTTCACGCTCGGCGGGTACCTGCACCTGCGCGAGGAGTTCGGCGCGCGGATGACCGAGTGGTTCGGGCGGGGCGCGATCGCCTACGACGAGACCATTGTGGATGGTGTGGAGCACGCCGTCGACGCGTTCCTCGACATGATGCGCGGCAAGAACACCGGCAAAATGGTCGTCCGCGTCTGACTCACCCGCGCTCGCAAGCGTCGGCCGCGGCGGAAAGGAACCGCAGCGCCGACGCCGCGTCGTCTCCGCCTCGCATCCGCAGTCTGCCGCGGTGCCAGGTCACGACCCAGTTCGCCCGCGCCATCCACGAACGCTCAAGCGGCCCTTCACTGCTCAATGCCGCGAGCACCGCGTCGGCGGCGGCCGGATCGACCGCCGTGACCTTCCGGCCCGCACTCCGCGGCACCGGCATGGGCAGGCCCAGTGCGCCGGGACCAAACCAGGGCAGAGCCGCTTCAGCGACAAGCATGTCCGGCACCGCCCGCACCAGCCGCACCGCCGTGAACCGATACGGGACGTTGCGGCGCTTGTCCTTGCTCCACAGCATGTTCTCGAACCCGATCACGTGTCTGCCCTGATACGGGCCCGCAAACGTGTCCACGACCGGCTGCACGAACGGCACACCCAGCATCTCCAGCTCGTCGAACCACCCCGATGCGTCCGGATCGGACGAACGGCCCTCGGAGTGAAAGCGCAGCCCGTACGACGCGGCGAAGGCCGCAGCCCGCCGCCGCCGAGCCGCTTTGGTGGCCTCGCCGAAGAGCACGTCAGCGAAGAACAGCGCGATGGTCTCCATGGCCTCGTCCCGGAACTAGATCTGGTTGTACTGCTGCTCGAAGTCCGCGACCGCCGCCTCGTCGGACCCGGCATACGCCTCCTTGCAGTCCCGCAGACGCTGCGCGTGGCCGGTGCAGGCAGGTCCGAGCTGCTTGGTCATCTCCACTGCCTCACCGCATGAGCCATTGTACGAACTCGCGAAGAACAGGCCAGTGATTCCCCAGGTCATGTCCTCGGAAGCGGCGCCCGTCGCAACGGAGTGGATGGACTCCCCATTGCTCGAGAGCGAGTCGAGCTCCGACGCGAGCGCATCGAGTTCGTCGAGATCGACGGTGAGGCCGGCCGGGCTGGCCGCGGAGAAGACGCCGGTCTCGGCTGTCTGGCTCGACGCCTGCGCGTAGCCGGTCGTGGCCGCACCCAGGCCGCCGGTTATCCCGGCGGTCATGACCGCCCGCATGAGGACCGTCTTCCACAGTGACTTGCCCGCAGGCACGAAGTACTTGGCGAGCAGCGGCGCGATCTTCGCGAAGACCCTGTTCGCCATCGCCATCTTCTTGAAGGTCCGGGTCATCGCCGAGATGTACTTCGCGATCGCACTCACCAGGAACGCCGCCCACGACGAGCCGAACGAGGCGGGACTCGCCGCCAGCGCTACGAGGCCGCGCGTGATCGCCCAGGAGACGAACTCCGCGATGAGCGCTTTGATCACCGCATAGATCGTCTGCGCCACGACCTCGGCCCAGGCCAGGAGCTGCTTGATGGCGCCGCACTCGTGCGCCATCGCACCGATCGCGGCCGACAGGCCGTACAGCTCGTTGTACGCGGCGTCCGCCGCCGTGCCCGCCCATGTCGGCATGGTCGTGCTGACAGCGGTGCCGACCTCCTCGCTCAACGCCCCGAGCGCTTCCTCGACCTGACCCCAGACCTGCTGCTGCTCGTCCATCTGGCCTGGATCGCCGCTGACCCATTCGAGGATGTCGTTCAACGGGGTCACGAGTTCGAGCAGCACGGAGAGCCCAGCGTTGACCAGCTCGAAGATCGGGTCTTTGATGATGCCCGCCGCGCCGGCCGCGAGCATCGTGAGGTCTACCGAGATGCCGCCTGCGGCATCTCCGATCGACTTGTCGCCCTGCACGACCGAGGTGATGTCCTCCGCCAGGCCGTAAGCGCCTTTGCCGAACGTCGAGCCGTTCATGATCCGCTCGCCGGTGCCGGGGCTGTCGACCGGGGCGTACTGCGTGATGTCCGACCCGTACTGGTCGGCGTTGGTGGTGTCGGTCATGAGGTGTCTGCTCCAGTGTTCCCACCGCGGCGAAGGGGCAGCGGTGCCGTGGCGGACACGATAAGTGATCCCTGCCAGTCAGCTGAAGAAGCCCAGGCAGGCCACGATCAGGGTCGAGCCGCACAGGACCAGGCCGAGGCGGTAGTTGCGTTCGAGGCGCTGGTCCTCGTCGCCGATCTTGGGGCGGGCGGCCACGCCGATCGTCAGCCAGCCCAGGCCGAACGCGCCGAGCGGGCAGCCGATGAGGACCGCCGCGAGCAGGATCGCGCTCAGCGTGTCGTCCGCGCGCACGTTGCGCAGCACGAACAGCTGCACCACGACGCACACCAGCGCGAACAGCCCGTAGATCAGCCCGTTCCGCTCGTCCGAGCGCCACCGCGGCAGCCACGGCGGCCGGTGCGCGAGGAATCGCGCCTCCTCCAGCTCCGAAGCCGACGCCTCCAGGTCCGCTTCGGCCGCAGCGAGATCCGCGTGCGGGTCGCCGCTCAGCGGCGGCGCTGCGCCGCGCTGCGGCGGGGGCGTGCGTGCGGCGCGGGCCAGGTCGTCGACGGCGGCGCGCTGCGCCGCCGCCCGCTCGGCGAGGCGGGCCGTGCGCTGGCCGAGGGACTCCGCCGCAGTGGCGGTCCGGGCGGCGGCCTCGTCGGCGCTGCGCCGGGCCTCGTCGAGGCGGCGCAGCTGCGCGATGTAGTCGTCGAAGGCGCTCACTGGCGGGTCCTCTCCTCCATCGGGGCGCTGCGCTGCTGGCCGGGTCCGTGTTCCTCGTTGCGCGAGAACGGGACCAGGAGCCGCCCGGCGCTCGCGTCGGCGTGCCGGTCGATGAGCAGCGCGCGGCCCGCGCGCGGGCTCCAGTGCTGGAACTGCTGCCCGAAGTGGCCCATGATCTCGCCGCCGGGGAGGTTGAGGACGAGCGCGCACGCGACGTCCTCGCGTCCGGCGCTGCCGCCGATGTCGTCGGTGAACCGCCGGAAGTTCCGCCACCATCCGAGCAGGTGCACGCCCCGCGCGGGCCCGGTGCGCAGGAGCGCGCGCAGCGCCTGCTGCGCCTTCATGTCGAGCGCGGCCGCGTCGAGGCCCCACGCCGCGACCACCGTGCCGTCGGGGATCTCGGCGAGGGACGCGACGAACGCCTCGGGCGAGATCCTGCTGGAGACGCGGTCCAGCGCGGCGGCGCCGGTGAAGTCGACGCCCCACACCTGGGACCCGTTGCCCGCCAGGCTTTCGGCGGCCGCTTCGAGCGCTTCGCCGCCTACGGGATCGGAGCCGAGCACGGCCAGGTGCCGCCCGGGGCGGCGGTCGAGGTCGACCCCGGCCGCGTCGAGGCGCATCGAGACCTCGCGGCCGAGCAGGGCCCGTCCCGGCTTGCGTTCGCCCGGCAGGGTCTCGGCGAGGTGGACGGGCCGGTAGCCGTAGAACACGCGCGGCGCGCCGACGCTCGCGTGGGCCTCGCCGAGCTGCTCGCGCAGCCGGTGCATCACGTGCGCATCGGTGTCGGGGAAGCGCGCGACCCGGTCGGCCCCGGCGGTGCCGCCCTCGGTGTTGACCACGACCTGCCCGAGCGAGATCCGTGACGCCGCATCGTTGTTGGGCTCCAGCACCGTGCGCGCGCCCGGCAGCGCGATGCGCATCGGGAACTGCCCGAAGATCGAGTCCTTCTTCGCCCACAGCGCCTCGATGCCCGAGACCGTCTGCGACGCGAGCACGAGGTGCACGCCGTACGAGCGGCCCTTGCGCGCCAGGTTCTCAAGCAGCGCAACGGCTTCGGAGGCGACTCGGTCGTTCCCGGCGAGGAGTACCTGGAACTCGTCGGCGACGCACACGATCCGCGGGTACGCCTCGTGACCGCGCAGGCCCGCGAACGACGCCACGCCGTAGCGCTTCATCACCGTCGACCGGCGCGTCATCTCCTCGTTCAGCGTCTTGAGCACCGCGAGCCCGTATTCGCGGTCGGATTCGACGCCGACCGCCCGGGCGTGCGGGATGAAGCTCCGGTCGCGCTCGGTCGGGATGAACTCGGTGAACGAGACGCCTTCCTTGAAGTCGAGGAGGAACAGCGCCAGATCCGAAGGGGCGTAACGGGACGCGAGCCCGTACAGGACGTCGAGGAGGAACACGGTCTTGCCGCCGCCGGTGCGCCCGCCGACGAGCCAGTGCGGGGTCGCGTCGTCGAACCGCAGCCGCACCTCCCCGGCGGCGTCGCGTCCGATGAGGACTTCCAGGCCCTTCGCGGGGTCGCCCGACTCCGGTTGCGCCGGAATGAGGTCGCTGAAGGTGAGTGTTGCGGCGGCCTTGGCCCGTTCGGCGAGGCGCTGCGCCTCGCCGGAGACGAACACCGGGTCGGGCGTCTCGGGCCAGTCGACGGGGGCTGCCAGGCGCTCGCCGCGGCCGAACGGCGCGGCGGGCGGGTTCGTGATCTCGACGCGGCCTTCGAACGCGTGCATGACGGCGGCCTGCGGCAGGTCGGGCAGGCCGCAGCCGAGGACGGTGACGCCGTGCGCCAGGCCCGAGCGAGCGAGCGCGTCGATGCGTTCGACCAGGGTGCGGGGCGCTTCGCCGAGCGAGGCGACGACCAGCAGCATCCGGTCGGCGCGGCGGCCCGCGATGTGCTCGGCCACTTGGGTTTCGGCGAGCGCGACGGCGTCGGCGGCGGCGCGCGCGTCAGTGGCGACCGCTTCGATGACGCCCGCGTCGGCGAGCGGGCGCAGCGGCGCGAACGACGCGCCGAGCGTCGCGGTGTCGATGCCGACCACGCGCAGCCCGCCCGGTTCGCGGGTGGCGACGGCGTGGAGGATCGCGGTCCGCACCAGGTTCGCGACGCCTTCGACGCGGGCGTCCACGGAGGTCGCGAGGTGCCCGCGTTCGCCGAACGGGACGAGGAGCGGGACGCTGCGTCCCTCGTGGAGCAGGACGCGTCCGGCGTGCAGGAGCCCGGGGTCGGTGCGCAGCTGCTGCGCGGAGGCGGCGGCCGCGTCGGCGATCTGGCGTTCGGCGGCCAGCAGTTCGGGGTCCACCGGGGTCTGGAAGGCGGCGTCGCCGAGGCGCTGCGCGACCTGGGCGAGGCGGGCGGCGGCGGCGTCGCAGCCCGCGGCCGCGTTCGCCAGCGCGGTCTGGAAACCGGGCACCGGACCTCCTTGCGCGAGTTGCGCGTCGTCGGTGCGCAGCCGTTCGGATGCGCGGTCGGCGCGCCCCGGCCGCGAACCGGGGTTGTTCGACCGGTCACACCATATCGCGGGAAGCCGCCGCGGGCCTGCCCTGTGCCGGGCCGGGCTCCCCGTGCCGGGCCGAGCCGGGTCCGGCGTGGGTTCGGAGGTGCGGCAGCCGGTCCGCGACGCCAGCGCCCCGTGCGGCCGTTGATCCGCGATGCCGGTTCCCGGTGCGGAACGCCGGTCCACGACGCCGTCCGGCGCGGCCTCCGGTCCGCAGCCCGTGCCCCGTGCGGCCGCCGGTCCGCGATGCCTCCGCCTCACCCCGTCCGTCCGCTTTGCGCAACCTTCCCCGGAGGGGACGCGTGCATTACCCTAGAAGCAGGCCCGGTCTCGCTGACCCGGAGAGACCGCCCGAACGCCTCCAGCACCGAAGCCGCCCGCACAGCGCCCGCGGGCCTTCGGTTTCGCCAAGAAGGACCCGTGCCCCATGAGTGAGTTCCTGGATATCGCCCTATCCTTCCCTCCGGTCGTCTTCTCCTTCGGCCTCGTCGTCGTGGTCCTGTACTGGCTCACCGTGATCGTCGGCGCGCTCGACGTCGACATCGTGGACGTCGGCGACGCCGAGCTCGACGCCGGAGGCGGGTTCTGGTCGGCCTTCGGGTTCGGCGCCGTCCCCTTCACCGTGGTCCTCTCGCTGTGGATCACGTTGGGCTGGATCGTGACCGTGCTCGGCACGACGTGGGTGCGCAGCGCCGACATGTTCATCCCCCCGGCGCTCACGGGCACCGCCGTGCTCGTTGCCGGGATGGGCGTCGGGATGCTCGGCGCGAAGCTGCTCACGCGCCCGCTCGGGCGGCTCTTCGAGGACGCGCCCGCCACGGCGCACGCCGACCTCGTCGGCAAGGTGTGCGTGGTGCGCACCGGCACCGTCACCCTGGAGACCGGCCAGGCCGAGATCACCGACGACGAGGGCAACGTCCTCCTCATCAACGTCCGCCGCTCCCCGCACGAGCCCGAGGGCCTCGACGCGGACCTGTTCGCGCGCCACTCGAAGGTCGTCGTCTTCGACTACGACGAGGTCGAGAAGGTGTTCCTCGTCGTCCCGGTCGCGCTCCCGCCCGAAGTCGTCTTCGAGGCCTGAGCCCGCGCGCTCCGGCTCCATCACAGTGGACCGCGCTGTATTGCCACGCGGTGACCGGTTTGCGCTCTCCCCGATTCGTGCCGCCTCCACCTCGCGTACCCACAGCCTGGCGCGGTTTGGCTATCGTGTGATCACGCCCGCCCGCGACGCTGACAACACGCGCCGCTCGCTAGTCCCCGTTCCCCCGAAGTCTCGTTAGGAACCATCGCATGGACGCCACCAATTCGGCGACGCTGATCACGTTCGTGGTCGTCGCGGTCGTCTTCATCGGCCTGCTGCTCATGATCATCCGGCTGTACCGGAAGGTCGCGCCGGGCCAGGCCCTCGTCGTGACGAAGCTGCGCACCCGCAAGGTGTCCTTCACCTCTGCGCTGGTCCTGCCGATCATCCACCGCGCCGAGTACATGGACATCTCGGTCAAGACCATCGAGATCAACCGCGCGGGCAAGGACGGCCTCATCTGCCAGGACAACATCCGGGCCGACATCTCCATCACGTTCTTCGTGCGCGTCAACGCCACCGTCGAGGACGTCCTCAACGTCGCCGGGGCCATCGGCACCAAGCGCGCCTCCGACCAGGACACCCTGCAGGAGCTGTTCAACGCCAAGTTCGCCGAGGCGCTCAAGACCGTCGGCAAGCAGCTCGACTTCACCGACCTGTACACCAACCGCGACGAGTTCCGCGACCGCATCATCCACGTGATCGGCACCGACCTCAACGGCTACTCCCTCGAGGACGCGGCCATCGACTACCTCGAGCAGACCCCGATGGACCAGCTCGACCCCAAGAACATCCTCGACGCGCAGGGCATCCGCAAGATCACCCAGCTCACCGCGGTCGAAGCGGTCACCACGAACGAGCACCGCCGCACCGAGGAGAAGGAGATCAAGCGCCAGGACGTCGAGGCCCGCGAGGCCGTGCTCGAACTCGAGCGCCGCCAGACCGAGGCCGAGATCCGCCAGCAGCGCGAGATCGAGACCCTCCGCGCCCGCGAGTCCGCCGAGGTCCAGAAGGTCCAGGCCGAGGAGCGCCTCAAGAGCGAGACCGCGCGCATCAAGACCGAAGAGGCCACGGGCATCCAGCACGAGAACCGCCTCCGCGAGATCGCCGTCGCCGAGAAGAACCGCGAGCGCGTCATCGCCGTCGAGACCGAGCGCATCGAGAAGGACCGCATCCTCGAGGTCGTCGCCCGCGAACGCGAGGAAGAGCTCGCCCGCATCGCCGCCAACAAGGAGCTCGAGGCGCAGAAGCGCGACATCGCCGACGTCATCCGCGAGCGCATCGCCGTCGAGAAGACCGTCGCCGAGCAGGAAGAGGGCATCAAGCGCCTGCGCGCGACCGAAGAGGCCGAGCGCGAGCGCCAGAAGGTCATCATCCTCGCCGAGGCCGAGGCCCAGGAGAACCTGGTCAAGGACATCAAGGCCGCCGAGGCCGCCGAGGTCGCCGCGAAGCACCTCGCGCGTCAGCGCCTGACCGAGGCCGAGGCCGCGCAGCAGGCCGCCGAGCTGGAGGCGCGCGCCAAGATCCGCCAGGCCGAAGGGGACCAGGCCGTCGCGGCCGCCCCGGGCCTGGCCGCCGTCCAGGTCCGCGAGGCCGAGGCGGACGCGATCGAGAAGGGCGGGCTCGCCGAGGCGAAGGCCGCCGAGGCCAAGGGCCTGGCCGAGGCCGAGGCGTACGCCGCCATCGGCAAGGCCGAGGCCGCCGCGACCGCCGCGAAGGGCCAGGCCGAGGCCGAGGCCCAGGCCGCGAAGGGCTCCGCTGAGGCGAACGCCCTGCGCGAGAAGCTCCTCGCCGAGTCCGCGGGCCTCACCGAGAAGGCCGCCGCGATGGACGCCCTCTCGGACGCCAGCCGCGGGCACGAGGAGTACCGCCTGCGCCTGGAGATGGAGAAGGAGCTGCGCGGCATGGAGATCGACGCCCGCCGCTCGATCGCCGAGCAGCAGGCCGGGGTCATCTCGGCCGGGCTCTCGAACGCCGACATCTCCCTGGTCGGCGGCGACACCCAGTTCTTCGACCGGGTCGTCGGCGCGATCGGCTACGGCAAGGCCGTCGACGGCTTCGTCGCGCACTCCGATGTGGCGCAGAGCGTCGCGGCCACGTGGAGCAACGGCTCCACGTCCTTCGCCGAGGACCTCAAGGGGGTCCTGTCGGGGGTCGGCAGCGAGGACGTCAAGAACCTGACGGTCTCCGCCGCGCTCGTCAAGCTCATGCAGGGCGGCGGCGACCACGACGTGCTCTCGGGCCTCCTCGGCAAGGCCAAGGAGCTCGGCGTCGCAGAGAAGCCCGCGCTGGAAATCGCCAAGTAACTCTCGAACGGGCGCGGGCCGCCAGGCCCGCGCCCGCGACCAGCCGGAACGCTGGAATGTCGGACCCGTATGGGATCGTCATGGCATTTCTTCGGTTGGTCGGAGGTGGATGCGGGTGGGAAGGGGCACGCCCTATGCCCGCCCGCCCCTCCCGCCCGAGCCCGCAACCCAACGCTCCCAGGGGAACCCATGGCCGAAGAGAACACCGCCCCCGCCTCCCGCCTCGACGCCGGCACGTACGAGGTCCTCTCGTCCCGCCTCGCCGACTTCGCCGCAGAGCTGGCCGGGCGCGCCGAGGCGCTCAACACCGCCCGCACCGACGCCTTCGGCTCCGCCGGCCTCACCCTCCTGGGCACCACGCGCATCCGCACCGCCAACAACTGCGTGCCCCGCGACATCGCCCGCGTCGGCGACCGCCTCCTCTTCGGCTACAACGTCCATATGGGACTCAAATCGCAGATGAACGTCGGCGACGTCTTCACCCTCCACGACTTCAAGCGCGACGGCGCCGAGTTCGCCTTCACCGAAGTCACCGAACCCGGGCACCTCCTCGACCAGCCCAAGTTCACCGCCGACTTCACCGAGATGTACCGGTACTACCGGTCCACCGAGCTCCTCCAGGTCCGCGAGGTCGACGGCCGCCTCCTCGCCGTCTTCAAGATCGGCGAGAACCTCGCCGACCAGCGCGTCCTGCGCTGGCAGCTCGCCGCCGGGCAGGAACCGTCCTACATGGACGCACGCGGCGACGCCGACGCCGTCTGGCCCGAGCCGTACGACTTCGAGTGGACCCCGACCGGCCGCGAGCACCACGTCACCGGCCGCCACCCGCACGTCTCCATCGAAGACGAGATCTTCGTCGAGTGCATCAACGGCGACCTCACCGTCAAGATCGAGGACAACACCGACTCCGGCGAGGGCATCTACAAGGAGCCTGTCGCCGAGCCCTTGCAGTCCCTCGCCGACGCCGACATCGCCTACGCCCGCGTCGGCCCGCTCATCCTCCTGAAGATCCTCCCGTACAAGGAGACCGTCACCCGGTACCTGGTCTTCAACTCCCGCACGGGAACCATCGTCCGCGCCGACGCCATCGGCCAGGCCTGCCGCCGCCTCCCCGAGGACCACGGCCTCATCTTCCCCGGCGGCTACTACCTCAACGAGGGCAAGCTCAAGACCTTCGACCACGACGTCGCCGACCTCCGCTTCAAGCGCGTGATCCGCTCGCCCAACGGCGAAGACGTCCTCTACATCTTCTACAGCCCCACCGAGGGACGCTCACTCCTGTTGCCCTACAACGTCATCCGCAAGGAAGTGGCCGCGCCGATGAGCGTCCACGGCTACGCGGTCTTCGACGACGGCACCCTCGCGGCCTTCCGCTTCGCCGGCGAAGAGGCCACCCGCGTCCACCCGATGCAGATCTGGTCGACGCCGTTCGTCTCCGAAGCCCACGCCGCCGCAACGGAAACGGGCGACACCCCTGTGCACCGCATCGGCAACGCCGAGGCCGTCCGCGCCGTCTCCGACGCGCTCTCCGTGGCCCGCATGGTCCGTGAGATGGAACCGGCCCAAGCGGTCTTCGAAGCGCTCATCAGTGCCGCCACCCGCTGCCTCGACGACTACCCGTGGCTCGGCGACGAGGGCCTGCACGGCCTCGACGAGAGCCTCGCCAAGGTCCGCGACACCGCCGAAGCCGTCCTCGACGAGTACGCCACGGTCGCCGAGCTCACTGCCGAAGCCCAGAAGGCCCTTGAAGAAGCGCAGACCGGCACCGTCAAGCTCCTGCGCCGCGCCCGCGGCGAGGCCCCCAAGTCCGCCGCGGACTGGGTCGCGCTCCTCGCCGAGCTGCGCGGCGCGGGCGGCCACCTCGTCACCCTCCGCGAGACCCGCTACATCGACCTCGCGGGGCTCGACGCGCTCGCCGCCGAGGTCACCGAGACCCTCGACTCGACCGGCCGCCGCGCCGTCGCGTTCCTCGAACGGGACGACGCGTTCACCGCCTACTTCGAGCAGGTCGCCGACCTCGAACGCAAAGCCGAGGCCATTGCGTCCGTCGCCGAGTCGGACCCGCTCCTGGCCGACCTCGACGAGCGCCAGCGCGGCCTCGAAACGCTCACCGAAGTGGTCGCGACCCTGGAGATCGGCGACGCCGTCGTCCGCACCGCGATCCTCGGGCGCGTCTCCGAGGTGCTCGCCGCCGTCAACCGCGCCCGCGCCACCCTCGCCGCCCGCCGCCGCGAACTGGCTGTGGGCGAAGGGAAAGCGGAGTTCGCGGCCGAGTTCGCGCTCCTCGGCCAGTCCGTCACCGCCGCCATCGCCGCGGCCGACACGCCCGCGGCGTGCGACGAGCAGCTGGGCCGCCTCCTCCTCACCGTGGAGAACCTGGAGACCCGCTTCGCGGACTTCGACGAGTTCCTGACGCGCCTGGCGGACAAGCGGACCGACGTCTACGAGGCGTTCTCCTCCCGCAAGCAGCACCTCCTCGACGAGGCCGCGCGCCGCGCCGAGCAGCTCGCGCAGTCGGCCGACCGCATCCTGGAGGCCGTGGCCCGCCGCACCGCCACACTGTCCTCACTGGACGAAGTGAACACGTACTTCGCGACCGACCCGATGGTCGAGCGCCTGCGCAAGGTCATCGCCGAGCTGCGCGGACTCGACGACACCGTGCGCGCCGAGGAGATCGAGGGCCGCATCAGCGCCGCCCGCGCCGAGGCCGGGCGGGCCCTCTCCGACCGGCTCGACCTCTTCGACGGCGACGCCGTCAAGTTCGGCGAGCACCGCATCCCCGTCAATACGCAGCCGCTCGACCTCACGCTCGTGCCCTCCGGGGACGCGCTCGCGTTCTCGCTCACCGGCACCGACTACCGCCACGTCGTCGACGACCCGGGCTTCGCGGACACGAAGCCGTACTGGCACCAGTTCCTGCCCTCCGAGAACGAGAGCGTCTACCGCGCCGAGCACCTGGCCGCCGCGCTCCTCGCCGAGCACGGCCCCGCGAAGCTCCTCGCCGAGGACCTGCCCGCGTTCTGCGCCGCCGCCGCGGCCGAACGCTACGACGAGGGCTACGAGCGCGGCGTCCACGACGCCGACGCCGCCGCGATCCTCGCCGAGGCCCTGCGGCTCTACGCCGCCTCCGGGCTCCTGCGCTACCGCTCCGCCGAGCGCGCCGCCGCCCAGCTGTACTGGGGCCACGGCGTCCCGAAGGAGGAGCGGATCGCGATCCGCACCCAGGCCCGGTCGCTCGCGCGCGCCCGCGCCGTCTTCGGCCGCGCCGACGCCCTCGCCGACCTCGCCGCCGACCTCGGCGAAGCCGTCAACCACTACCTCAACAACACCCTGCTGCCCCTCGAAGTCGACGCCGACCTCGCGGGGGAGTACCTGGCCGAGGAGCTCGCCGACCCCAGCGGCGGCTTCGCCGTCTCACAGAGGGCCCGTTCGCTCCTGGCCGCGTTCGAACGCCAGATCGGCCCGGGCGCCAAGGCGGACTTCGAATCCGACCTGCGCGCCCTCGAAGACGACATGACCTCCAAATGGGAGCTCGCCGCCGTCTGGCTCGAGTCGTTCTTGCGCCAGGCCGAACCCGACGGCTTCGACGAAGCGGACCTCCCCGAGGCGCTCGCCGTCCTCCTCGCGGAGACCGACACGTACGACGTCACCGCCGAGCTCTCCAGCAGCGTCACGGGACTGCTCGGCACGCACGCCCGCGTCGAAGGCCGCGTCCTGCCGCTGCGCCTCGACGAGTTCCTCGCCCGCACCGGCCGCTTCCGCCGCGTCGTCCTCCCCGGCTACCGCGCCTACCAGCGCCGCCGCGGCGAACTCATCGAGACGCACCGCCGCAGCCTCCGCGTCGAGGAGTTCAAGCCCAAGACGATGGCCGGGTTCGTGCGCAACCAGCTCATCGACGACGTGTACCTGCCGCTCATCGGCTCCAACCTCGCCAAGCAGATCGGCGCGGGCTCGGGCGAGGGCCGCCGCACCGACCAGTCGGGCATGCTCATGCTCATCTCCCCGCCCGGCTACGGCAAGACGACCCTCATGGAGTACGTCGCCGACCGGCTCGGGATGCTCCTGGTCAAGGTGAACGGCCCCGCGCTCGGGCACGAGACGGTCTCCGTCGACCCGAACGACGCGCCGAACGCGACCGCCCGCGCCGAGGTCGAGAAGATCAACTTCGCGCTCGAATGCGGCAACAACGTGCTGCTGTACCTCGACGACATCCAGCACACCAACCCCGAGCTGCTGCAGAAGTTCATCTCGCTGTGCGACGCGCAGCGCAAGATGGAGGGCGTCTGGAACGGCCGCACCCGCACGTACGACCTGCGCGGCAAGCGGTTCGCGGTGTGCATGGCAGGCAACCCGTACACCGAGGCGGGCCAGAAGTTCCGCATCCCCGACATGCTCGCCAACCGCGCCGACGTGTGGAACCTCGGCGACGTCCTCTCCGGGCGCGACCAGGTCTTCGCCCAGTCCTACATCGAGAACGCGCTCACCTCGAACAAGGTCACCGCGCCGCTCGCCGGACGCGAGCGCGCCGACACCTCCGTCCTCATCCGCCTCGCCAGCGGCGACCCGACCGCCGACGCCGCGGCGCTGCGCCACCCCTACAGCGCGGGCGAGCTGGACCAGGTCCTCTCGGTCCTGCGCAAACTCGTGCGGATCCAGAAGACCGTGCTCGCCAACAACCTCGCGTACATCGCCTCTGCCGCGATGGACGACAGCGCCCGCACCGAGCCGCCGTTCCTGCTCCAGGGCTCGTACCGGAACATGAACCGGCTCACCGAACGGGTGGTCCCGGTGATGAACGACGACGAGCTCGAAGCGGTCATCGACGACCACTACGCGGGCGAGGCGCAGACGCTCGCCTCCGGCGCGGAGGCCAACCTCCTCAAACTCGCCGACCTCCGCGGCCGCCTCACCCCCGAGCGGGCCGCGCGTTGGGAGGCCGTGAAGGAGGCCTACCGGCGCGAGCAGACCCTCGGCGGCGCGAGCGACGATCCAATGTCGAGGGCGGTCGGCGCCATCACCTTGCTCTCCGACCGCGTGAAGGGCATCGAAACCGCCCTGCAACAAAGGAGCGGCGCCGAACTGGAATAAGTCCTCTCCGCTGGCCCGGACCTCCCTTGCCACCCGGTACGCTCTTGTGCAGAAGCTTGGCGCGTAGCCCGTAGTGCCCCTGCAGCCGAAAAACCACCGAATAAGGGAGGTCCCCCGTGCCGACGAAGACGGGAGATAAGGTCCGGATCATCGTCTTGGGCACCGGCCCCGACGCCGAAACCGCCCGCGCGATCGCCGAGTCCGACGCCGATGTCGCGCTCGCCAAACAGTTCACGAAGACCGTGACCCACCTGGTCGTCGACGACACCGTGAAGTCGACCGAGGCGCGCGTCAAGAAGGCCGAGGAGGCCGGCGTCCCGGTCCTCACCGTCGCCGAGTTCCGCGCCCTGCTCGTCGCCGGCGCCGAGGACGAGGCCGACGAGGTCATCGAGGCCGAGCTTGAAGAGGCCCCCGCCGAGACCCCTGTCGCCGTGGTGGACACCGAGCCGGAGCCCGAACCCGAGCCGGAGATCGTCGACGAGCCCGCCGCGCCCGTGGTGGCCGAGCCCGAGCCGGTCGAGGAGCCCGAACCGGTCGCCGAGCCCGAGCCCCCGCTCGTGGACGAGCCCGAGGCCGCCGCCGACCCCGAGCCGGCCGCCGAGGCCAAGGCCGACGAGGTCGTCGAGCCCGTCGCCGAGGCGATCGACGAGCCCGAAGCGGAAGCGGCCGACCCCGAGAAGACCGTCCCGTCCCAGGCGGAGGCCCCCGCCATCGAGAGCGACGCGAAGTCCGAGGAGAAGTCGGCCAAGCCGTCCTTCCTCGACAAGATCAAGTCGATCTTCGGCATGAGCACCGCCAAGAAGTAGCGCTCGAACCACAGGGCCCCGAGCCTTCCGGCTCGGGGCCCTGCCGCCTACCCGCGGCGGCTGCAACGAGTGAGGGGAAGGCAGCCGTGTACCGCTGCACCGTCGCCGAACTGCCCGCGCGCCTCGCCGCGCGCGGTTACGGCAGCGCCCACTACTCGATCGGCGTCCCCCGCAGGAACGCCGTCTGTATCCAGCAGGTCGGCGATGCGTGGGTCGTATGCCCCAAATTCGAGGGCCACATGACGGCCGTCGGCCGCTTCGACGACGAACGCGAGGCGTGCCAGTACGTCTTCCGCCTCATCAACGACGAGGAGTACCGCGCCGGTCCGGACGGTGCCAAGGCGAACCGAGTCCTCCAGGAGTACTTCGCGCGCGACCGCGTCCCGGTCGAGGAGCGGATCCGGGCCTTCGGCGTCGGCACGGCCCATTACTCGATCGGCGAAATCCGGGACAGCGCCTGGTGCCTCGTCAAAGAAGACGGACGCTGGCTGGTCTTCTACCTGCGAAACGGCAAGCGCACCAGCCGCAGCGACTACCGGTGGGACTTCGCCGCCGCCGAGGCCGCGTTCCCGCTGCGCATCAAGCGGTGGAGGGACCAGGCGCTCGCCAGGGGCGTCCCGGCGGAAGCGCTCGCCGCGGACCGGTGACGGGCGATTTCGCGGCGCCACGTCCGCCGTACGCCCCGAGCCCGCGCGTCCAGGGCTTTACGCTACAGGCGAAACGGATCGAGCCGTTCTCAGAAGTTGAGCCGGTTACACTCAACTTCGGGTCGCTTCGGCAGCCGACCGCAGCGGCCTTCCTGGAGACAGCGAAAACGAACAGGGGAACCGTGGACGTCAACCGTTTGACCACCAAGAGTCGAGAAGTGATCTCCCAGGCCGCGCGCACGGCAGCCGCCGGAGGGAACCCGGCAGTCGAACCCTGGCACCTCCTCGACGCGCTCCTCACCGTCGACGGCTCCACCGCCCCGGGCCTGCTCCAGCTCGTCGGCGTCACCCCCGGCACCGTCTCGGCCGAGACCGAGCGGCGCATCGACGAGCTCCCGTCCGCCTCCGGGCCCTCGGTCTCCGAGCCGTCCATGGCCCGGGAGTCCTTGCGCGCCATCAACGCCGCCGACAAGATCGCCACCGACTACGGCGACGAGTACGTCTCCACCGAGCACCTCGTCACCGGCCTCGCCCAGGCCGGCGGGGAGGTCGGCACGTTCCTGGCCGCCGAGGGCGCGACCGACAAGAAGCTCATCAGCGCCTTCCCGACCCTCCGCGGCGGCGACCGCAAGATCTCCAGCGCCGACCCCGAGCAGGGGTACAAGGCCCTGGAGAAGTACGGCGTCGACCTCACCGAGACCGCCCGGTCGGGCAAAGTGGACCCCGTCATCGGCCGCGACACCGAGATCCGCCGCGTCATCCAGGTCCTGTCGCGCCGCACCAAGAACAACCCGGTCCTCATCGGCGAGCCCGGCGTCGGCAAGACCGCGATCGTCGAGGGCCTCGCCCAGCGCATCGTCGCCGGGGACGTCCCCGAGTCGCTGCGCGACCGCCGCGTCATCCTCCTCGACCTCGCCAGCATGATCGCCGGAGCCCAGTACCGCGGCCAGTTCGAAGAGCGGTTCAAGTCCGTCATGGAGGAGATCAAATCCTCCGACGGCGAGATCATCCCGTTCATCGACGAGCTCCACACCATGGTCGGCGCCGGGAAGTCCGAAGGCTCCCTCGACGCCGGGAACATGCTCAAGCCCGCCCTCGCGCGCGGCGAGCTCCACATGATCGGCGCGACCACCCTCAACGAGTACCGCGAGCACATCGAGAAGGACGCCGCGCTCGAACGCCGTTTCCAGCAGGTGTTCGTCGGCGAGCCGTCCGTCGAGGACACCGTTGCGATCCTCCGCGGCCTCAAGGAGCGCTACGAGGTCCACCACGGCGTCCGCATCACCGACTCCGCGCTCGTCGCCGCCGCGCAGCTCTCCGACCGGTACCTGCAGGACCGCCGCCTCCCCGACAAGGCCATCGACCTCGTCGACGAGGCCGCCAGCCGCCTGCGCATCGAGATCGACTCGCGCCCAGAGGAGATCGACACCATCGAGCGCTCCGTGCGCCGCCTCGAGATCGAGGAGACCGCCCTCCAGAACGAGAAGGACGACCCGGCCTCCGCCGAGCGCCTCGCGTCCCTCCAGCGCGAACTCGCCGACGAACGCGAGAGGCTCGCCGCCCTCTCCCGCCAGTGGGAGTCCGAGAAGGGCCGCATCGGCAAGGTCTCCGAACTCAAAGAGGAACTCGACGACCTCCGCACGCAGGCCGAACGCGCCGAACGCGAATACGACCTCGAGAAGGCCGCGCAGCTGCGCTACGGCCGTATCCCCGAACTCGAGCAGCAGCTCGCCGACGCCGAGGCCGAACTCGCCAGCGCCGACACCGACCCGGCCCACCAGCCGATGCTCAAGGAGGAGATCGACGCCGACGAGATCGCCGACGTCGTCTCCGCCTGGACGGGCATCCCCGCCGGGCGGCTCCAGGAGTCCGAGACCCACAAGCTCCTGCACGCCGAAGAGGTCCTCGGCGAACGCGTCGTCGGCCAGCTCGAGGCGGTCACCGTCGTCTCGGACGCGCTGCGCCGCGCCCGCGCGGGCCTGGCCGACCCCAACCGCCCGACGGGTTCGTTCATCTTCGCCGGGCCCACCGGCGTCGGCAAGACCGAGCTGGCGAAGGCCTTGGCGCAGTTCATGTTCGACGACGACCGCGCGATGATCCGCATCGACATGGGCGAGTACACCGAGCAGCACTCGGTCGCCCGCCTCATCGGCGCCCCGCCCGGCTACGTCGGCTACGAGGAGGGCGGTCAGCTCACTGAACCCGTGCGTCGCCGCCCGTATTCGGTGGTCCTCCTCGACGAGGTCGAGAAAGCCCACCCGAGAGTCTTCGACACCCTCTTGCAGGTCCTGGACGACGGCCGCCTCACCGACGGCCAGGGCCGCACGGTCGACTTCCGGAACGTCATCCTCATCATGACCTCGAACCTCGGCTCCTCGGCCCTGGTCGACCCGCTCCTGGAGGAGACGGCGAAACGCGACCAGGTCATGGCCGCGATCCGCTCCCACTTCAAGCCGGAGTTCCTCAACCGCCTGGACGACATCGTCATCTTCCACGCCCTCGAGCACGACCAGCTGAAGTCGATCGTCGAAGTCCAGCTCCGGTTCCTGGAGCACCGCATGGAGACCCGCCGCCTCAAGCTCTCGGTCACCGACCCCGCCAAGTCCTGGCTCGCCGACCGCGGCTTCGACCCCGTCTACGGGGCGCGCCCCCTCCGCCGCCTCATCCAGTCCGCGATCGGCGACCCGCTCTCCCGCGAACTCCTCGAAGGCAAGATCATCGACGGCGACACCGTCGAAGTCGGCGTGAGCGACCAAGGAGACAAACTCACCGTCACCAGACGCTGAAAGCCAAAAGGGGCGGCCGTCGGGCCGCCCCTTTCTACCGGTTCCGCCCGGAACCGCCGTTCACGTTCGCGACGGGCCCCCGGTATCAACCCTGCACCACGGGTACGACATTCGCGAGCCGAGGGCTGTCGTACCCTCGCGCGATCATTGATTCGGGGGCGGCTCGCGGCGCCCGATTTGCGGAGACCCGCCGCGACCCGCCCGACTCCCCGTCCGCGCGTGTCGCGACGGGCTTCGCCGCCCGCTGCCAGCGCATGTCATGCGCGCCTCGCCACCCGCCGCCAGCACATGTCACGCGCGCCTCGCCACCCGCCGCCAGCGCATGTCACGCGCGCCTCGCCGCACTGCCTGCGCGCGCCGCGCCTCGCCGCGCTACCTGCGCGCGCCTCGCTGCCCGCGCGCGCCGCTCCGCGCCACCTATCGCAAGCACCCGTCACAGCCGACTTCACCGCACGCTGCCAGCCGCCGCGCGATTCCGTCACTCACCGTGGCCGCAGGCCCTGCCCGTTCCTACCATTGAGCAGGTGACGAACGCCCCGGCCCGCGCGAGAGCACTCCGCCTCGAACCACTCGACCTCGTCAGCCTCGGCATCCTCGCCGCCGGGCTGCTCTGCTGGGCCACCGGCGTACTCCCCGACTCCGAAGCGCTCGCGAACCTCACCAGGGTCGCGCCGCTCGTGCTCTTCCTCGGGTCCGTGATGGTCATGGTCGCGATCGTCCAGGCCTCCCAGCTGTTCGACCTCGCCGCCGCCGCGCTCGCGCGCCTGGGCCGGGGCAGCCACGCCGCGCTGTTCGCGTGCTGCTTCGGGCTCGCCACCGCGACCACCGTGTTCCTCAACCTCGACACGACGATCGTCCTGCTCACCCCCGTCATGCTCGCCCTCGCGGCGGCCACCCGCGCGCCCGCGCTCGCCCTCGCCATGACCACGGTCTGGCTCGCCAACACCGCGAGCCTGCTCCTGCCGGTCTCGAACCTGACGAACCTCCTCGCGGCCGACCGGATCGGCCTCGACCCGCTCGCGTTCGCGTCCCGCATGTGGGCGCCGCAGCTCGCGGTGCTCGCCGCCACCGCCCTGTGCCTGTGGTTCGGGTTCTGGCGGCGCGGCCGCCGCGAGCTCGACCGCTACGTCGTGCCCGAGCGCCTCCCGGCAGTCGCCGACAAGCCCCTGTTGCGGACGGCCGCATTCGTCACGGCCGGTTTCGTCGTCGCCGTCGTCGCGGACGTGCCGATCCAGATCGTCTCGACGTGCGCGGCCGGGCTCCTCGTCGTCCACTGCCTGCGCCGCCGCCGCGACCTCCTGACCTGGAGGCTCATCCCGTGGCGGCTCCTCGTGCTCACCGCCGGACTGTTCCTCGTCATCCCGGCGGTCATGCGCCACGGCGGCGCCGACGCCGTCGCGGCGCTCATCGGCTCCGGGTCCGGCGACGGAGCGGTGGTCCGGGCCGGGCTCACCGGCGCAGGGCTCGCGAACCTCGTCAACAACCTCCCCGCCTACACCGCCGTCGAAGCGGTCGTGCCGCCCGGCGACGCGACGACGCTGCTCGGCCTGCTCATCGGCACGAACGTCGGGCCGCTGATCCTCCCGTGGGCCTCGATGGCCACCCTCCTCTGGTTCGACCTGGTCCGATCGAGCGGGCCCGAACCGCTGCGCGTCCCGATAGGCCGCTTCACCGCGCTCGGCGCGCTCCTCGCCGCCCTCGGCACGACGGCGGGACTCGCAGCACTCCTTTGGCTCTGACGCAAGTGCACTATGGAGTGAAAGTTTCGGGTTCGCCGGAATAACCCGGCACGGTTGGTCATAGTGCACACATGGCCGTTCCCGAACCACTGGGCCTGACTCGTCGCACCGTCCTCACCGGTGCGACCGCCCTCATCACCGCCGCAGTCCTCACCACTGCGCGGCCAGCCCACGCCGCCGGACTGCCGCAGATCCGCGCCGCCGCCGCGGGCTGGACCGGGCGCGGCGGCGAGCTCCTCGTCCTCACCGCCGACCCGGCGACCGAGGCCGACTACGCGCTCAGGCTCCTCACGCCCACCGAGAACCCTGACGCCGGGGCCGAACTCGGCCCTCCGCTGCCGCTGCCCCTGCCAGCCGGGTTCCACCCGCATTCGATGGCCGCGCTCGGCGACGCCCTGTGGATCACCGGCGCGGCCGAGCTCGCGCGCGACCGGGCCCGGCCCGCGCTCGTCCGCGTCCGTGACTCCAAGGCCGCCTATGCCGAACTGCCCGTGCCGAAGACGATCCGGTCGGGCATCGCGACGGCCGTCGCCCCGCTCGGGACGCGCGGCCTCGCCGTCGCCGTCGAGGGCGGCCCCGACCCGCACCTGGCCGTCATCTCCAGCGCCCACCTGGCCCTCAGCGGCGACGGCGGACGCACGTGGGCCGACCGGCCGCTCGCCACCGGGCTCGGCGAGGGCTACGGCACCGTCCTCGCCCCCGCCGGGCGCGGCCTGTTCGCCGCCACCGCCGACGGCCAAGGCACGCAGACCGTCCACATCGCACGCACCGCCGCCCGCGTCACCCGGGCCGCCGCGATCCCCGACGCGGGCCGTCCCATGGCCGCCGTCGCCTACGACGATCACGTCAGCGTCTTCTCCGACCAAGGCGGCACCGTCGCCGAGACCCGCTTCACCGCTTCCGGCGCGCCGCTCGAGGCCGCGCCCGCGTGCGCCTGCCGGGGCGAGATCCTCGCCGTCCCGGGCAGGCCCGGCACGTGGCTGGAGATCGACGGTCAGACCATCCACATCAGAGGCATCGCCTGAGGCGGCGAAGGAGGACCGATGGCATTCCCCAGCAGCAGCACCGCGTTCGCGCGCTCGACGTGCGAGCTTCCCGACATCACGCGCGACTGGCTCCACCAGGACGCCCTCAAGACCCGCTACCGCACCGCGTTCGACGGCGACGGCAACGGCGTCCACCCGAACACGACCTCGTTCACGATGCACGAGGAGGCGCACGCCAAGGCGGGCCTGGTGATCCGCGACCTCCACCACCTCGGCGCGAACTACGCCCGCAGCGAGGGCCCGTGGTCCTACCAGTGGACCGGCCTCGCGGGCGCGAAGGTCTGCAAGCCCGGCTACCACCGCTACGGCGCGGCCATCGACTTCACCCGCTTCGACTGGGGCGCAGGGAACTACGTCGACACCGCCGTCCACGGCAAGGACAAGCGCCTGTACCTGCGCCGCCGCTACCTCGCCGTGATCGCGACCTGCCGCAAGCACTTCGGCATCGTCCTGCACTGCAACAACGACCCCGACGGCTCCCACTGGAACCACATCCACGTCGACCGGGGCCGCCAGGCCGTCGCCGCGAACTGGGACTACCAGACCGACACGACCATCATCCAATGGGCTGCAAGGGATCTCGCCGGAGTGAAGGACATGCCCATCGACGGCGACTTCGGCCCCAAGACCAAACGCGGCTTCGAGCTGCTGCGCGAGCGCTTCGGCACCGGCGGCGTCGATCCGACCGCCTCGGGCGACGCCTTCCGCGTCTGGCTCACCCTCATCGGCCGCCACGGCGTCGCCGACCAGGCCGCGGGCGCGTTCCCCGCCGACGCCGCCCTCCAGACCGA
The DNA here is from genome assembly GCF_043202775.1 of Glycomyces sp. NPDC048151. Classification (NCBI taxonomy): domain Bacteria; kingdom Bacillati; phylum Actinomycetota; class Actinomycetes; order Glycomycetales; family Glycomycetaceae; genus Glycomyces; species Glycomyces sp. NPDC048151. The sequence continues at coordinate 259,529 of NZ_JBIDBB010000009.1, forward strand.
GGCCGCCGCCGCAGGCGACTGACCGCGAGCACGCACCAGAGGAGCACGCCTTGGACGACCCGCACCGCAACGGCTGCAAGCACTTCGCCATCGCCGCCGTCCTCGCCCTCGCGGGCGCGACGACCGCCTGCGACGTCAACGCCGTCTCCGGCAACGGCACCGCCTCCGGGGTGTTCTACGCCCTCGGCGACGACCACCGCCTCTACCGCTGGGACACGGCCGCCGACGACACCGAACCCGTGCTCGACCTCAGCGGCGCATGGGAAGGCGAAGGCGACGTCGGCACCGTGCTCCGCGCGTCCCTCACCCTCGACCCGACCGAACGCCACGCCGCGTGGATCGCCGGGGGCTCGCCCGACGCGGCGCTCATGTTCGGCGACCTCGGCACCGGCGAGACGACCACCGCCGTCGAATACCCCGTCGACCACGCCTGCATCGACCCCGCCTGGCTCCCCGACGGCTCCGCCGTCCTCGCCCACCGCGCCCCCGTGTGGGGTGACGACCAAGGCACCGACGACATCCCGCTGCCGGTCGAGACCTGGGGCGACACCGAGTGGTACGCGCCCGGCGCAGGACAGCTGCCGACCACTGTGGAACTCGACCGGCAGGGCTGCCGACTGCGCTGGTACACCGCCGAAGACGGCTCCGCGCAGGCGATCTACCACGACCTCGGCCTCACCCAGTTCTACCGCGTCGACACGGCAGGCCAAGTGCTGGAGACGATCCCGGTGCCGAGCCTGAGCGGCGTCGAACCGCTCGCGATCGGCCTCGTCAACGTCGACCCGACCGGCCGCTACGCGTGCGTCGTCGACGGCTACGGCCCCGACGGCGCCGTCAAGGGCGGCTTCACCATCCGCGCCGAGGCCGGCACCCGCGTCGTCGACCTCGCGACCGGCGACGCCGTCGGGCCCGCCGACGCGGGCTGCACCACCCTGCACGAGGACGGCTTCGTCGCCCGCGCCGACGCCGACGTCTCATTTCTCGACTACGAAGGCGAGACCGCTTGGACCACAACGCTTCCCGACACGATCGCCGAATCACCGGTCCTGTACTTCTTCCCCGGCGGGTCCTGAGCCGGGCGGCATAGGATCGGGGGCGTGAACCGTGTCCTCGGCGTCCGCCGCCACCCGCTCAAATCGGCCGCCGCCGAACACGTCGCCGCAGCCTTCGTCGGCAAGCACGGCCTCGACGGCGACCGCACCTGGACCTGCCTCGACGCCGACGGCACCATCGGCAGCGCCAAGCAGCCCCGCCTGTGGCAGACACTCCTCGCCGTCCGAGCCGAGTTCGCTACCGACACAGGCGACGTCCACATCACCGTCCCCGGCAGGGAACCCGCCGCCGCTGGCAGTCCCGAAGCCGACGACGCCGTCTCGGCCTGGCTCGGCCGCCCCGTCACCCTCACCCGCAAGCCACCGACCGAACTCAAACGCCACCACTGGTGGCCCGACGAGCCCGGCATGATCCCCGACTGGGCCCGTGACAAGGAACCCGGCGGCGACGACGTGGTCGCCGCCCGCCACGACGCCGAAGGCGGCCGCTTCTTCGACTACGGCGCGATCCACCTCGTCACCACCGGCGCCCTCGAACGCCTCAGCGCCCGGCACGGCAGCCAGGTCGACCCGGCCCGCTTCCGCCCCAACCTCATCCTCGACCTACCCGCCGACCCCGAACCGGGCCAGCGCATCGCCATCGGCGCCGACACCGTCCTCGAAGTCGCGATCCCGACCCCGCGCTGCGTCATCCCGTCCCTCGCCCACGGCGACGCCCCCGCCGACCGCGCGCTCCTCAAGACCCTCGCCGCCCACCGCCGCGTCGACGTCCCCGCGTTCGGCCGCGCCACCTGCTTCGGCTTCTACGCCGAGGTCCGCGCGGTCGGTGCGGTCGCCGTCGGCGACACCGTCACCGTCTCCGGATAGCGAACGGCCCGTTCGACACAGCGCCGAACGGGCCGTCCACGGCGATCGGCTAGTTGTACGACATCTGGTAGGACCGCGCCTTGTAGAACTCCGCGCCGGACCGCGTCCGGTCCGCCGACTGCGAGAACACCACGGTCGGGCTGCCCCAGTCGCGCGACCCGGCGTTGTCGCCGCGCACGTAGAAGTACTCGCCGGTCTTCATCTTCACGTACGCCTTGATGCGCGTCGTGGTGTGCAGCGTCGTCTTCGCCAGCGTCGACTTCGAGAACGAGTACACGCCGTACGAGTCGGACACGATCAGCCGGTCCGAGTTCGAGTAGTCCGGCTGCAGGTCGTGCCCGAGGCCCGAGAGCGCCACCTTCTTGCTGGAGGCCTTGATCCGCACGTTCCGGTACGTGCCCGACACCGTGTACGCCTGCACGACCTTGTTGCCGCACGCCCACAGCAGCTTGTTGTTCGGGTCCCACACGACCCCGTGCGCGCCCGCGAGGTTCACCCTCTGCACCTGCGCGAGTGTCGAGGGCTTCGACACCGCCGTCGGCCCGTACACCGTGAGGAACCCGTCCGACGACGCCGCGACGAACGCCCCGATGTCCGGGATGCGCTCCAGCGCATGCGGGTTCCCGCCCGGCGACGCGCTCCACAGCACGTCGTTGAGCTCCTGGTCCTTCTCGTCGGTGATGTTCCAGATCCCGACGCGCCCGCCGGACGCCGCAGCCAGGCCGATCGCCCCGAAGGTCGACGTGTCCCGGATGCGGCAGTCGGAGAGGTTCGACCAGCCGCCCGTGCCGGGGCTCCACGTCTTGTAGGCGTTGGCGTTGCTGAAAGCGCTGTTCTTGTCGAACACGTACACCTTGTTGGAGACCTGCTCGGTCACCATCACCTTGAAGTTCGCCGTGTCCGCCGCGGCGACCCCGGCCCCGATGGCCCCGGCCGCCGCCAGCGGCGCACCGATGGCCACCGCGCGAAGGATGTTCCGCCTCTTCATACTTGCTCCTCGTGGGGGTAGGAAGCGTCCGCACCCGATCCGGGCCGCGAACCACCTGACAGTGTGCGACACCCGAACCAGTCCAAAGACCTACGCTCTGCCTCGACCCGAAAGTTGCTTTGAGGGCCCGACAGTCGCCTTTCCAGGCTCGAAATCGGAGGTCCCGAGTTGTCTCATGGGTAAGAGGGCCGGGTCTCGGCGAGACCCGGTATGCGCTCCTGGTATCTCCGTAGGATATTATCCAGATAACAGGATCACGAACTTGAAGAAGGGGTGATGTATGTGTCCAATTCGGTGAACCTTCAACTTCCCGCTGACGTGGACGCGGCGCTCGGCACGCTTGGAGACAGGTTCGGTCTCAGCCGAGACGAAGTGCTCCAACGCGTGCTCGGGCTCTCCGTAGATACCACGGTCAAGGTGCCGGCGGCGGTCAAGGTGCCAGCGGGACCAGTCGCAAAGGATGGGTCGCTTGCCGGGCTCGTCAACGCCGGGCTCATCGCGGTCGGCGACAGCCTTACCTTCGAACGCCCGCGGCTAGGACAGGTGTTCTCCGCCTTGGTTGCCGATCGAGGCTGGATCGAACTGGAGGACGGTCGCCGCTTCTCGAGCCCGTCGCCGGCAGCCGAGGCCTATGTCGGTGGGTCGCAGAGCGGCTGGGAGTGCTGGAAGCACGACAAGAGCGACAAGACACTGTTCGATTTGCGCGACGAACTGAAGCGCAATCCCTGAGCGCCGAGAGTGGGCTGGTCGATACCCCGACCAGCCCGCGCCGGTTTCCTGTTGCTATCGGGCCCATTCTCGCCGAAGCCACCGTCCTCGCCCCACGGGCAGCCGCACCAGCTTTCGACGCCTTTTCGACCCAGCCTAAGGCTGGCTCGATAGCGCTCGGTGTCGTGGACGTTGGCTCGAATCTCGGCCTTGAATGCGGAAATGCGATACAAGGCTAGAAGAGCGTCGTTTGCATCCGTCCTGGCCGCTTCGTTTTTGGCATCTGCCGCGTTCCGCGGGCCAAAGTGACCGACTTTCCTTCGGCCAGTGCGATGTCGCAGTAGTCGCTCAGCGCCTCGATCACATCGCCATCGGCGTTGGTGCCGAGCCACCCGGCCTTGACCATCTCGATGAGTGTGGTGCTGCCGATCGAGCGGCGAACGTTCTTCCTGCTGAAGCAGGTGCCGCCCTTTGGCCCGCTCCCTCGCAGTTCCTCGTGCAAGGTGTCGAACAGCCCTAGGGGGATCACCATGCCAGGCACTGGTGCGGTGCCGAGGTCCAGATCGACGACGGGATCGCAGAGCTTGATGTAGCAGGGATCGGCGTGGAGCCGGAACGCTTCGGACCCCAGCCCGCGCGGCTGATGCTGGAAGCGCTCGCGAACCGAGCGCATCCGTTTGAGCTCCTTCTCAAGTTGCTTGTCCGGGCGATAGCCTGGCCCCCCGCCTGGCGCGGTGTGCTTCAGCCGCTTGTACTGGAGGAGCACCAGCGCGTTGTGTGTCTCATCGATGTAGACCAGATCTGCGCCGGTGGTGTGTTCGAGGTCCTCGCGATTGGCATAGAGCACGGTCAACTGGTTGCGCCCGCCGGGGCTCGTGAAGGTGCGGGCATCGAAGAAGGTGTCCTTGGGCGCGTCCCACCCGATCACATTCGCCCAGTCGTGGCGAATCATCGAGTCCTCGCTGGGGCGGATTCCTCCCCGCATCGCGGGCAGGAATCCGCGCTGCCCTTGCTCGAAGGCATAGGACTCCACATGCTCGAGCGGCTGCGACGCGAGCTCCAACGCCATGCGCACGCAGTCGCGCTCGAACGAGAGCTGTCCGATCACGTCCTCCGGGATCGTTGGAGGATCGACCAGTCGCCGCCATTCCTCGATCGTTTCGGGAAGCCACGGCTCCCGAGCGCCCAAGACTGCTATCAGGAGCCCTTCCTCGACCGCAGGCAACGGTACGTCCCGGGTGAGTGCGTCGATGGCGGCGCCTGCGTCTCCGAATTCGGCTACAGGGATCCCCTTCTCGAAGCGCCGCCAAGCCTGTACTTCGAACCTTGATCCCACCCTGCCCACATTGTCGCCCCGGCGCGCGATCACGACCGCGTGAAGCTCATCAGCGACTCGCAGGAACGCCACTTGCCATTTCTTGCGAAGCCCGGACCGCTCCGAGGGGAACGTGAACTCGGGCCATCCTCTGTCGTCGGGTTCGATGTGGCCTTCGCGCCGTTGCCCGAGCCACTCGAGTTCTTCTGGACCGCAGGGGATGACCGATAGAGGAGTCATAAGTTCATTTAACCAGCAAGTGCAAGTTTCCCGCAGCCTCGACTTCACTTGCAGCGGAAGGGATTCAGGGTCAGCAATCGTGCCATCAGCCGACCGGCTCGGCGTTCGCGTTGATGCCTTCGATCGTCGCCACGAGTGCGTCGGTCTGCTCGCCTCCGAACAGCCCGTCTGGCCCTTGGCGGCTGATGTGGGAGAACGGAGGCTCGTAGAGCAGCCCGACCTTCGCCGTGCCGTTGTGCGCCATGTAGTCGATGAGCAGGTCGAGGAAATCCCACTGCTGCCTGGTGAACTCGCGGCCGTCGGTGAAGTCCCTGAACGAGCGCCGCACGCTGTCGGGGTCCATGCCGACGAGCGTCCGCAGGAACAGACCGAGTCCGCCTGCCTGCTCTGTGGCGTGATCGAGGTCTTCGGGTGTGGCGATGCCGATCTGTACGAACACCTCGGTGAGGTGGTCGAGTTCGGCGGCGGTGATCGGAAGGTTGTGCCGCAGCTTGTCGACGGCCGGATCGTCTTCGTGGCCGTGCATGTAGGCGCGGATGCGTTCCTTGAACTTCTTGTGGTCCACCCCGCCGGCGGCACCGAGCAGCTCGGTCTCGCGCAGCTCCCCGGCCTTGTCGGTGAAATCGCTGTAGACGGGGTTGCGGCGTTTTCGGTCGATGAGGCGCACCAGACCGCGCAGGCGCCGGCGCATCTGCTCGAGCATCGGGACGGTCACGTCGGTCCACCACTCGTCGCCCGCGACGGCTTCGAGCAGCCCGACCTGCTCGGCGACTGCCGGGATAGAGAGCTGATCCAGCAGCAGCGACGCCGTCTCGGCGGCGCGCTTGCGAAGTCGGTCGAACTCCTGCCCGTCGTGCTGCAGGACCGCGAGCTGCAACTGCAACGCGAGCAGGTCGAACCGGCGAGCTTCCTGGCTCCTGTCCTCGGTTTCCGGCGGCCGATACCCGGTGGGCAGCCCCGCCAGTTCCGACGCCGTGTCGAGCGTCTCCCTGGTCATGCGCTGCTCCCATGCCTGGAAGTCAGCGAACCGTTCGACCGCTTCCAGTCGGGTGCGCACCACGAAGTTGTCCCGGTTCATGCCCTGGACCTCCTCGTGGAGGCGGTGCGCGGTCGCCGACCGCAGTCCCTCGACACTCGTCTCAGGGTCGTCTCCAGGCGCGCCCGCCGCATCGGGATACTGCTCGTCGAGAATGTGGACGAGCTCGGCCCGGTGCAGAAACACCCGCTCGCCGACGGGCGGCATGACGCGTCCCTCGCGACTCGGCAGGTTCAGCCCGAAGTAGTCCAGGTTCCCGCACACGTCGAAGACCAGGAACTCCTTCTTGTCGTCGTCGGGCCCGAATAGGTTCGGGCGCAGCCGGGTCCCGCGCCCGATCATCTGCCAGTACTTCGTCTTCGACCGGACCGGCTTGAACAGCAGCAGGTTCACGACCTCGGGCACGTCGATCCCCGTGTCGAGCATGTCCACCGACACGGCGATGTGCGGGGCCTTGTCGGCCTCGGCGAAGTCGTCGATGAGCTGGTCCGCGTACACCGACTTGCTCGTGATGACCCGCGCGAACTCGCCCCGGTACTCCGGATAGTTCGCATTGAACCGCTCCACGATGAAGTTCGCATGCTTCTCGTTGCGCGCGAAGACGATCGTCTTGCCGAGCCGGTCGCCGCCGTCGACCTTGATCCCGTTGACCATAAGCGCCTTCAGCGCCTCGTCCACGGTCTGCCGGTTGAACAGGTACCGGTTGACCTCCTCGGCGTTGACCACGTCGGGGATGTTCCCCTCCGAGTCCCATTCGAGCGCGTCCCACTGCTCGCGCTCCTCCTCGGTCAGCTCGGCATACCGCTTTCCCAGGCGTGGGAACACCAGCGGCACGTCGACACCCCGCGGCGGCACCAGGTACCCGAGGTGCACAGCCTCGTCGAGATCGAACACGTCGGTCGGGTCGCCGTCGTCGAGTTCGAAGCGGCTGTAGGTGTTCCGGTCGATCTCGTCGCGCGGCGTGGCGGTCAGGCCGAGCAGGAGCGCGTCGAAGTAGTCGAACAGCGCCCCGTACTTCTGATAGATCGACCGGTGCGCCTCGTCGACGATCACCAGGTCGAAATATCCGGGCCCGAACCGGCGCTGAGTGCCGTCGCTGCGCTGCTCGATCAGACTCATCATGGTCTGATAGGTCGAGACGAAAACGCGGCCCTCAGCGAGCTTGTCCTCGACCAGGTTCACCGGCGCCGCACCCGGCAGATGCCGCTTGAACGCGTTCGTCGCCTGCCTCACCAGGGCCCTGCGGTCGGCCAGGAACAGCACGTTCTGCACCCAGCCCGCACGCATCATCTTGTCCACCATTGCGATCGACACACGGGTCTTGCCGGTGCCGGTCGCCATGACGAGCAGGGCGTGCCGCTGGCACTTGTCGAACGCCTCGGCCACCGAGGTGATGACCCGCCTCTGGTAGTCGCGACCGGCGATCTGGCGGCTGGTCGGCTCCTGCTTCAGGACCTTGCGCCCGGCCCGGCGCTGAACGAGCGTGCGAAGCTGCTCGGCGGTGTAGAAACCGGAGACCTCGCGGGGCGGGTAGAAGGCGTCATCCCAGATCCAGGTCTTATAGCCGTTGGTGTAGAAGATGACAGGGCGCTGGCCATGGATCTTCTCAAGGGCGTTCGCGTACTGCCGGGCCTGCTCCTGGCCGACGCGGGGGTCCTTGGTGGTCTTCTTGGCTTCGACGAGCCCGAGGGGCTTGCCGTCCTTCCCGTAGAGCACATAGTCGACCTTGCCCTTTCCGGTCTTGGTCGGCAGGTCGTGGACGGGGACCTCGCTGGCGAGCCGGTCGCCGTGGATCCATCCGACTTCGGCGAGGAGCACGTCGATGAGGTAGCGGCGGGTGTCGGCCTCGTTGTAGTCGTGCGTGTCGGGGATGGCCTCGTTGCGGGCGCGCAGTTCCCGGACTTCGGCCTGCAGCGCGGCGATCTGGGTCTCGTAGGCGGCGCGCGCGTCTTCGCTTGCGGCCCGCGCGGCTTCGAGCTCTTCCTGCTGGCGGGCGATCTGGTCGGCGAGGGCTTGGACCTCGGCGCGCTTGAGCTGGCGCTCGCCTTCAGGGAGCGGGCGCTCAAGGAGGTCGAGGCTGAAGGTCGGGGGATTGGCGGCCAGTTCGGTGCCGTTGCGGCCGTAGATACGAGCCGCCCAGAACATGATGTGCCACAGTTCCTTGAGCAGTCGGGTCGAGTCGCTCTCAGGGATGGAGGCAGAGCGGTGCACGGCCTGGTTACCGACGCGACGGATGACATCCATCTTGCTCCAGATGCCAGGGGCGATGACGCTTTTGAATCCGGGATCGGTGATCTTGGCTCCGAGCTCAAGCCGGTAGGGGAGGGTCAGGGCCGGTTCTGCTTCGAACATCCAGGTGACGAAGAGTTCGAGCGTGTGCCGCGCGTAGAAACACGAGGCGCGGGGATCACCAAGTGCATACCGTTCGGCTTTGCGGGCCTGCTCGAACCAGTCAGGCCGCACGGCCTCCAAGAAGTCGAAGTTGCTGGCCAAGGGGTGGCTCCTCCTCCACAAGGACGTCAATCAGACGAAGTCTCCCACAACTCCCCACGAAACGCACGCCACTGCACCGAGGCAAAGAGCGCATCCAGCTCGGCCAGGTGCGCCTGCGCAGCTTGCTTCTGTGTGCGGATGGCTGCGATTTTCGATACATAATCCAGTTGAAGGTCGAGCGGGGGCAGTTTGAGCGGCAGCATCTTGATGATTCCCATGTTGAGCCCCGACATGATTGCGCCCTTGGTCGTCTTGGCAAGGTAGGATTTCGCTATCGGGTGCATGAGGAAATAGTCGTGCAGAAAGTCCGGCAAGCATTGATCTTGGTCGAGCGTGATGCAGCAAAGATGCTTTGTGTTGATTGCTTCGGGAATATCGACAGGCACCACTGCACTCCGACCGCAGGTGCCCATGATGGTGATCAATACATCGCCCGGGTGGACCTTATACCGCGAGAGCTTCCGATATTTCTCGAGTGTGATGAACCTTCGCCCACTCCAACGAAACTCGTTACTCACCGCATTGTCGATGCCAAGTACCGCAACGCCTTCCTCGACGAACTCCTCGTGTAGAAGTTGGCTTCCAAAGGGACCGGTGCGGATGCTGCCTTTCTGGTCCTTGGCCACATTCTCAACGGTCGTAGCCGCCCAACGATCAGGCGGATTCCCGAACATCTCGATGAAGATGGATTGAGTCAGCTCATCGAGGAGGGCGATCGCCCTGCGACGCTGCTCACGCAGGACATCCACCTTGTCCAACACGGCTGCGATCCGCTGCTGCTCGTCCAAAGAAGGAAGTGGCACTTCAATTTCAGCGAGGTCTGACTTTCGAACAGATGGAACGGTAGTAGATGCGGCCAATTGGTAGAAATCAAGTGTGCGAGTGAAATGATAGAAGTAGCCGGAGTCGAGTGCCTCGTTATTAGGCTTGACGCCCATGGCGTTGTTGTCGATCAAGCATGAATTCGAGGTGACAACTCGATAGTTGTGTCTGATCGCTTCACCGATCTTCGCGAACACGACTGTACCAGGAGGAATTAGTCTTGCGCGAAGTTCTGCAAGATCGGTCTGATCAATGTAATGATCTGTGCTTGTAAGGTACCTTTTTCGAGATCGAGCGGCCTTTGAAATATCTCCGACTTTAGCGAAAGGAATCGCGCCTTTCGATCTCCCTTGATACTTGATAGGGAAAGCTGTTCCAGGGTAGAACACTGCGAGGTCAGCAAGTTTCTGACTTTTCCATCGATTCAATTGAGCATCCCTTTCAGGTCGCTCGTAGCTTGCAGGATATTTGACTCTAGCTTCTCCAGCTCTTGGATGATTTCCATCGGGAGACGGTGTTCGGCTTCTTCGTAGACCACTTCCTTGTACCTGTTCAGGCTCAGGTCATAGTCGTTTGTTGCGAGCTCTTCCTTCGGGACACAGAAGCTCTGATCGGTCCTCGCTCGGTCTTGCTCCGAGCTGGCGCGTTCGGACCACCTGGCTAGGACATCCGGGAGGTTGTTCTTCCCGTGCTCGTCCTCTGTGAGGGTGTCCACCGGGACCGCTCCGAGTTTTGATTCCGGAAGGAGTGGGGCGCGCTTGTCGTCGAGGCTCAGGCCGTCGGCCTGGATGTCGTAGAACCAGACGTCTTTGGTTCCGCCTGAGTCGGTCCGCTGGAAGAACAGGATCGCGGTTGAGACCCCTGCGTAGGGTTTGAAGACTCCCGAAGGCAATTTCACCACGGCCTGAAGCTGGTGATCTTCCACCAACATCTTCCGAATCGTCTTGTGCGCCTTCGTTGAGCCGAAGAGCACTCCCTCCGGCACGATCACCGCAGCACGGCCACCCCGTTTGAGGAGTCTCAGAAATAGGGCCATGAACAGCAGTTCGGTCTTTTTCGTTTTGACCATCGTCTGGAGCTTCTTCGATGAAGCCTCGTAGTCAAGGCTACCCGCGAAGGGCGGGTTCGCCAGAATCAGCGAGTAGCGCTCTTCCTCGTCCTCAACCGCCTGCGAGAGTGAGTCCCGGTAACGGATGTCGGGTTCTTCTACGTCGTGGAGCATCATATTCATCGAGCCGATGCGGAGCATCGTGCTGTCGAAGTCGAAGCCGTGGAACATGCTCTTATTGAAGTGCTCGCGCTGTTCCGCTCTAAGCAGTGCCTCGCGGTGCTCGCGCTCCAGGTATGCGGCGCTGGCGACCAGGAAGCCAGCGGTGCCGCAAGCCGGGTCGCAGATCTCGTCGTCCGGCCCCGGCTGCATCATCTCGACCATCAGCTCGATGATGTGGCGAGGCGTGCGGAACTGGCCATTCTGGCCCGCAGTCGCGATCTTTGAGAGCATGTACTCGTAGAGATCGCCCTTGGTGTCCTTGTCATCAAGGCGCAGTTCAGGGTCGTTCAGCATCTTGACCACGCGGACGAGCAGCGCCTCGGTCGGGATGGTGAAACGGGCGTCCTTCATGTGGTGGGAGTAGGTCGAGCCTTCGCCGCCGAGCTGGCGGAGCCACGGGAAGACCTTGTCCCGGACGGTGGTGAACATCTTGTCAGACGACAAGCGCGTGAATTGCTCCCAGCGAAGGTCCTTCTGGTCCTCCGTGAAGATCGGGCGTTCGATAGGCGCCTTCGTTCGGTTCGCCTTCGCTTCCTTCAGCTCCTGCTCTTGGTCGAGCCGCCGGAGGAAGATCAGATAGGTGATCTGCTCGATGACCTCCAGCGGGTTGGAGATGCCTCCCGACCAGAAAGCATCCCAAACACGGTCAATCTTGCTGCGCAGTTCTCCCTGAATCACGAGGGCAGTCTACGCTCGCGGTGGGACGAGCGTCGTTCACGGCTTCGCGGCTCCTCATGTGCCAATGTCTGAAGGCTGCAAGTCGATGCTGAAGCGACACAAGGCATCTGAGGAGAGTCGGATATCTGACTCAAAAGCCCACGCCTAGCACAGGTGAGTTGATCTTGTATCGAAGTACGCGGACTATTTACAATCCGTGATCATGACGGACCTCGAAGAAGATCTGCCTCCAGGGCCGCCCCCACTCATGGAACTTGCGCGACAGCTCGTCTCCGAGCGGACCCGTCCGCGCCAGTATCTGCCGCAGGGCTATCAGAAGACGGAGATCCCCCGGGACATCTGCTCGACGAAGACCCTGGGCCGCTTGGAGTCCGGGCGCTACCGCGGCGTCAACCTTGGAACGGTGCTCAAGCTGCTCAGGTTCTACCAGACGCCGTTCGAGCGGTTCGACCACATCGCGAGGCTCGCCGAAGCCTCGAAAGCACGCGACTGGTGCAGTCACTACGCCAGCGTCGTCGAAGACCGTGGCTGGTTCTACCAGCAATGCGAGGACAGCGCTAGCTACATGATGTTCCACTCGAATTCTGTGCTGCCTTCGCTCATCCAAGGGCCCGCCTACTACCGGATGCTCCGAGACACCACCAGGATCGCGATCGAAGGCGAATTCGACTGGGAGGAGGGCCAGGAGTTCCGCATGGCGCGGCGTGAACGCTGGATCGAGTCCGAGCGCCCTGCTCAGCTCCTCATCGGGGAGATGGCGCTGGCCATCGAACTCGGCCCTGAGAAGGACGCGATCCTCTCCGACCTGCGCGAGATCGCGGCGCTTCCCTTCGCCGACATCTGGGTCATCCCGTTCAGCGCGGGCCGCTATGAGCTCCAAACCTGGACGCTCAACCTGCTCGAATACGATGACGGCGAAGAGACTGTGGTCAACGTCGAGTCGCCCCGGGGATCCGGGTTCGTCCCGGTCGACTCGCCGCGAGGTAGGTTCTTCACCGGTGCCGCCAAACTGGCATCGGGCATGTCGATCCCATTGGAGGACTTCCTACAGTGAGCAACACAGGACCCTGGCGCAAGTCCAGCCGCAGCGGCGGCAACCAGGACAACAACTGCGTCGAAGTGCGCCTCAACGGCGACACCCCCCAGGTCTCGGACTCGAAGCTCGCCGACGACCGCCCCATCCTCACCGTCACGACCGAGTCCTACAACGGATTCCTGTCGTGGGTGAAGGAGAACGGGTAGCACCGTGGACCGGCGGCGGCTTCGCGTGGAGGCTTGAGGGTCGCGACCGGAACAGCCCGAATATTGCGAACGCAGCGGCAGGCTCCGGCCCGCCGCTCGTTCACTTCTGAAGCGCCGCAAGCACATCCGAGGAGCCGCATGGGCGAGCACAAGCGCGCACACCCTTTCAAAGGCGAGTTCGACACCGCCGCCGCCCGCTGGGTGCGGCCCGACGCCGACGATGGAACCCCTGGTGAGCTCGAGATCGGCTTCGCCGACAACGGCCTGGTTGCCTTGCGCCGCTTCGACGACCCCGAGGGCACGATCCTCATCTACACCCCGGAGGAGTGGGAGGCGTTCGTCGGCGGCGTCCGGGACGGCGAACTCGATTTCGCCGTCCTCGTCCAGGACGCGTGAGACGCCGCCGAGTAGCGCTCTCCCTGTCCCGTCCGGCCGCAAACGGCCAATGGAACAGGACAAATCTGTAGCTGGTTTTGTCCCACGAGACTGGCTTAACTCGGAGTCTGCTCGCCGCTCCCGGCAGACTCTCCGGCCACTACTCGATCTTGTGCCAGTGTTTCCCCTGCTCTTAGGCTCGTGTCAACGCTCCGGTGATTCGGTGCGGAGTCCTAACGCGACTCACAAGCGACTGCGGGGAAGGACACGGCATGGCCCGACGAGAGCGACCGCCGCTCGATCCAGGGGTGGTCTACGGCGAGTTCGTCAACGCCAACGGAACGGTGTTCGTGCTCCGCGCCAGCCGAAGCGGCCTGCGCATGGAGATCCGCCTGCATCACGATGAGGGCGCGCAGATCGCCGTGGTCTGTAATCCGACCTCGCCCACCGAGCGGTTCATCAGGTGGCAGGGGCGGCCTCTGGTCCTCGAACCCGGCGGCCTGGAAGCAGGAACTCAAACAGCTCGCGTTCAAGGCGGTAGACACAGGCCTCGCGTCCCCGCGGAACTCGGTGGGGATGCCGTGAACGACTTCGCCGATCTCCTGTCCCGCAGCGTCTTCGCGATACGCCTGCCGGAGCCCGTCCGCTCCGCGCCGGACGCCACTCGAAGCGGCGGCTACCGCGCTGTCGTCTTCCACGAACCGCACTCCGACACCGCAGACCGCCAGGGCTTGGTGGGGCCGCTGCGCCGCGTCACGGTGTCCTGCTGCCTCTGCCCGGCCGCGATCCGTCTCACCGCCTTCGGGTACGGGGAGATGGCGCGCCGGGCAGAGGCGGCCGGGTGGCAGTACACGCCAGGGCTTCACCTCCACGAACGCGCCTGGTGTCCCGATTGCCGCCCGAACGCCGGGAGGGCCGTCGTCTGAATGCTCGACCAGGCCGCCTTCCGGCGGGGCCGACCGCTGCGCCGTTGACGCCGCGTGGCGGTCGGCCCGAATTCGAGCCGGTGCCGCGGCTCGCCGCGGTCCCGCTCGGGTCCTTCGTACTCGACGACAGGAGGATCGAACTGGTGTTGCTGACGCTCACCGATTCGGTCCTGGTCGATTTCGCGGACATCGAGCCGAAGCGCATCGGCACGATCGTCATGCGCCCGTCCGGTCCTCGCTTCATCGCCCAGCCCGGGCATCTCGACTGGCTCGCGTACGAGCAGCGGGAGGAGCGGGTGGTGCGCGCCGCGGTTCTGTACCGCGCCGCGCGGCCGTCGGCGGCGCGGCAGTGGCCGCAGTGAAGCCGACCCTATTGATCAGCTTTGCTGCGCAGGTGCTCCTGCATGATCTCGTTCAGGGTGCGGCCGTCAGGGGTGGTCCAGCAGTCCGGTCCCCGCACCGCCCGCAGCCGGGCTCCGGTGATGTGCTCCAGGATGTCGACCGCGAGCGGGGAGGGCGCGTACCGCTTCCCGTCGCCGCCCCAGCGCAGCGGCGTCCTGCGGTTGGCGACCCAGTACGCCCGGCACTCGTCCGGATGCGCTTCGGTCCACGCGTCTACCTGTTTGCGGCGGGTTACTGTGTGGGACTTGAAGGTCAGGGCCGTTCCTTCCGGGATGAGGTTGTGATCCACGATGTAGGCGACCGTGTTGGGGGCCCGCTTCGGGCGCTGGTCGGCGGGAGCCAGCGGTGCGGCCATGGCTCCCTGGCGAATATCGGCGAGCACCTGGCTGGCGATCAATTTGACCCGAGTCCCGTCAGTGAAGGTCTTGGTCGCCGGATCGTCGTTGTACCGATTCGTCGTGTGGACGATGACCGAGTCGAGCACCTGATCGCAGCGCGCCGCAGATTCGGCCACGATGCGCGCCCAGTCGGTATCGTCGGCCTCCCGGATCGAAGTCACGTCCACGAGCCGCAGCAGCAGATGCGCGATGAGCAGATTGGCCTGCTGGGCTATGGCTTCAGCACGGCCCCGGCGGCGCGCGGCGGCGCGGTCCATCGCGTCGAGGACCGCCCGGACGAACACGGCGCCGTTCCATGCCTCTCTTGCGTCGGGCGCGCTTCTCAGGAACAGTTGCTCGTAGATGCCGCCCTGTTCCCGGTCCCACAGCGCATCGGGATTGTGCTTGATGCGGGCCACGAGCGCCGCGTCCTTCTGCATGCAGACCAGCGCGCGGGCGACCTCGAAGATCGTGCAGGTCTGCTCGTCGGGCTTCGGGGCGTCGACGCTGCGGCGGTAGACGTACCGCTTGCCCAAGGCGTCGAGCTCGAGCTGGAGCTCTTCCTGGACGTCGTCGTTGCCGGCGAAGTCACGGGCGAGGATGGCGTTCTGGGTGTTCGCCGCCATCGTGATCCGCTTGGCGAGGTCGTGCGGCGCGCCGTCGAGCGAGATGACGCGCACCGGGATGAGTGCTTCGCCGGAAGCACCCGAGCCTCTGAGCCCCGCCAAGACCTGGTGCACCTGAGTCACGGTCTGGGCCCCGTCGACCACGCTCGCGCCCCGCAGAGTGAGGTGAGCGGGGTCTGAGTAGGCGCCGGAGTCGGCCACTGCCTTGTCGACCCGGTTCGCGATCAGCGTGAGGCCCTTGTTCAGAGTGAAGAACAGTTCAGGTGTGCTCTGGAGCGTGCCGCGAATCTTCTCGTTGACGGTGGTGTTCCCGAGTGAGCCGCGAACATTCTGGTCGAAAAGGCGCGACCCGTAGCGCTCGACCCAGTCGAAGACGTCCCGTGCGCGGACCGTCCCCGTGTAGGACTCGGGCTGCTTCCCGATCTGCTTGCGGCGGAACGACTCTTGAAGGGTCACCCGCAACTCGATGGTGGGGAGGGACAGGCCGGACTTGATCATCGGGTGGAAGTCCCGCAGATGCAGGAACCGGAACTCGAACGCGTCCTCGGCATGCCTCGCCCCCAGACGCTCCAGCGCCCGCCGCTGGTCAGGATGGACGGCGTCGTCTCCGAGCAATGCCATGACGACGATGATCTTGCAGTTCGGGTCGCTCTGGACCAGGTTGACCGACTCTCGAAACGCCTTGACACGGTCGTTGAAATCGTCGAACCGATCGTGGTTGAGATCGTCGTAGCCGTTGGCGAGACTGTTGACCGCGTCCGCGTTGAGCGTGGCGTTGCCGGGGTTGCGCCACTTCGACTGCACCAGGTACAGGCGGGGCGGCTGCTGCTGCACGTAAATGGCGTCGATGCCGCCGTCCTTGCCGCCGTCGACGACTGATGCCGCGGCCTCTTCGAGTGAGCATCCGACCTGGTCCCAGACCGTCACCGCCGCGAGCGCCCGAGTGAGCACTCGCGGCTCGTCCGGCTTTGCTCCGAAGACGTGGGGATCGGAAAGATCAAGTAGTCCAACTACCTTCTGCTGCAAGGCATGAGAGAGCTGCCGGACACGGAGAGGCTGCGACATTCACTGAATGTATCGAAACTCTTACTTTCTGGCAACCCAAACGTCCAAGCCGTTTACGGGGTTCACCGGGTGCCCAGATGGTGTGTCTTGCGATGCGCCAGCGTCGGTTACCTGCCGTGACCTCGTTCGATCAGAGGAGTTTCAAGTCATGTCTACTTTCAAGATCCCCTCAGGGTGGGTCCCTTCCGCTGCGGTGATCGACGACCTCCGTGGAGGCCTCGCTGAAATGGACAGCGCCCTCGCGGGAATGCGTTCAGTGGAGCCCATCGGCGAGGATGACCTCGACGAAGCCTGGGAAGATCTGGCCGATGCGTACGCTGCGGAGATCGACCGCATTCGCCGTCCGCTGGAAGCTGAGGACTGGCCGACCTTGGCTGAGGTGCTCAGCGAGAGTCGTGAAGCATGGGAAGCAGGGCATGCAGCGCTCGGACAGTGAGAGACGCGGTTCACGAAAGCTCGACAAAAAGCCAGGTCCGAAGACCTGGCTTTCCAGTGGTGCGCCGCGAGGGATTCGAACCCCCAACCTTCTGATCCGTAGTCAGATGCTCTATCCGTTGAGCTAGCGGCGCAGGTCGGCTTGATCGTTTCGATCAGGACCGGGCATAACCTTACCCGGGCCGAAAACGGATCTGCAACCGGGTAAGCGGATGTGCGCTGTGTCATCGCACGGGCCGGACGGCGCGTCAGCAGTTGTCGAGGACCGTCTTCGCCAGCGCCCGCCACGCGGCGGGCAGTGCCTCGGCGCGCTCGGGGAGTGGGGCGCCCGCCGCCGCCCACACGGCCGCCTCGGCCTCCGGGACCTCGTCGCCCAGCACGTAGCGCTCGACGAACGCCGCGCGGTGCTCGTGCCCGGGGAAGAAGTACCCGCCCGCCGCGAACAGCGCCACGTACGCCCGGTGCAGGCCCTCCGTCAGCGTCTCGGACAGCTCCCACGGATCCGCCGCGTCGCCCAGGCGCTTCGCCAAAGCCTCGACCTCGCCCGCCACGGCCTCGCGCGACGCGTCGGCCAGCGCCTGCGGGAACTCGGTCGCCTCGGCGCGCGCCTTCGAACCCAGCTCGGAGTCGTCCGCCAGCAGCGTCCCCTCAGCGAAACGCGCGATGACGTGCAACGCCTCCGCGCCCGGGTGCTCCCAGCCCTCGCCCCGGTCCAGCGCCTCCAGATGCGCCTGGAAACGCCCCACGGTGAGATGCACCGCATCGGGGCTCGCGTCGGCGGGGACGGCGTCGGTCTCCCACACGCACACCAGCTCGGCCTCCTCGCCGAAACCGGAGAGGGCGGGGCCGTGCGCGTACGCGAACGCCAGGCGCTCGTCGTCGTTGATCTCGGCGAGGACGTCGGTGGAGAGCCTGAGGACCGCATCGGGAAGGGACATGCCGCAATTGTGGCCGTTGTTCGCAACCGCGTCCACCCGCCGAACGGCCTGCGGGCGAGGTGATCCCGGCCATGCGCCCGTCCGGCGGGACACGCGGATCGGCGGAGCCCTCATGTCGTAAGGGACGGTTAGCATGTGCGGATGGCAACACCCACCGGCCGACTCGGCACGGACCTCGAACCGGGCGCGGTCGCCGCCTGGCGGGCCCACTCGCAGCGCCTCTGGGGCGAGCGCCTCGCCGCCCCCATGGACGCGTTCCGGCACCTCGGCGCGGTCCAGTCCCAGGAGTTCCAGCCTTCGAAGCTCACCCCCGCGATGCGCACGTCGCCCGAGGCCGAAGGCCAGGCCTTCGCATCCGCCGAGACCGTCGACGCGCTCATCGACAAGGGTGCGGTCGTGCGCACCCACGTGCTCCGCGGCACCTGGCACACCGTCCCGGTCGAGGACCTGCGCATGATGCTCGCCGCCAGCGCCGACCGCATCCTCCACACCATGGGCGCGAACAACAAGTCCTGGGGGCTCGACGCCGCCACGCTCGACCTCGGCACCGAGACCCTCGCGGCCGTGACCGCGGGTGGGAACCACCTGACGCGCGAGGAGGCCGGCGAGGCGCTGGCCGCCGCCGGGGTCGCCGACCCGACCACGACGCGGCTGATGCACCTGCTCATGCACGCCGAGCTGCGGTCGGCGATCTGCTCGGGGACCCCGAAGGGCGGCAAGCAGACCTACGCGAACTTCGACGAGCGCGTCCCGGCGGGGACGATCGCGCAGGACGAGGCGGTCCGGGCGCTGGCGCGGCGGTTCTTCACCTCGCGCGGCCCGGCCACGGTGAAGGACTTCACGCGCTGGGCGACGCTGAAGGTGTCCGACGCGAAGGCCGCGCTCGACGGGCTCGGCCTCCAGGAGCTGCGGGTCGGCGACAAGGTGCTCTACTACGCCGAGGAGCCGCCGGAGGCGCGCGACGGCGGGCCGGTGGTCGACTTCGTGCAGGGCTACGACGAGATGCTGTGCTCGTACACCGACTCGAAGGAGTTCGTGCTGCACCACTCGGTGCCGCGGACGCGCTTCCCGGCCCGGCCGCGGTTCACGTCGGTGATCCTGCTCGACGGCCAGGTCATCGGGAGTTGGAAGGCGACGCCCAAGAAGGAGTCCGTGCTCATCGAGACGTGGCGGGTGCGCGGCTTCACGGCCGCCGAGATCGCGGCCCTGCGCCGCGGCGCCGACCGCCTGCGCGCCTGGTACGGCAGGCCCGAGATGGAGCTCGTCCTCGACCACGAGGCGTGAAAAGGGCCCGCGCCGACCGGCGCGGGCCCGAAAGTGCTGCTTACAGGCGGGCGAGGGCCTCGGCGAACGGGGCGAGGCCCATCGAGCCGAGGTTCAGCGCGTCGGTGTGGAACTGCTTGAGGCTGAAGGCGTCGCCCTTGCGGGCCTTGTAGTCCTCGCGGGCCTGCATCCACAGGCGCTCGCCGACCTTGTACGACGGGGCCTGGCCGGCCCAGCCGAGGTAGCGGTTGCGCTCGAAGGAGAGCATGTCGTCCTCGATGGTGCGGGTGTGGGCGCGCATGAACTCGAACATCTTCTCGCCGTCCCAGTCCTCGCCCGGCCGCCAGCCGAACGGGTTGTCCTCGGGGATGGCGAACTCGCAGTGGAGGCCGATGTCGACGACGACGCGGGCGGCGCGGAAGGCCTGCGCGTCGAGCATGCCGAGGCGCCCGGCCGGGTCCTCGTCGTAGTAGCCGAGCTCGTCCATGAGCCGCTCGGAGTAGAGGGCCCAGCCCTCGCCGTGGCCCGAGCACCACATCATCTGGCGCTGGAAGCGGTTGAGCAGCTCGATGCGGGCCATGGTCTGGCCGACCTGGAGGTGGTGCCCCGGCACGCCCTCGTGGTACACAGTGGACTTCTCGCGCCACTTGCCGAACAGCTGCTGGCCCTCCGGCACCGACCACCACATCGCGCCCGGACGGGAGAAGTCCTCGCTCGGACCGGTGTAGTAGATCGCCCCGTCCTCGGTCGGCGCGATCTTGCAGTCGATGGTGCGGATCTGCTCGGGGATGTCGAAGTGCTTGTCCGCGAGGTCGGCGATCGTGGAGTCGGCGAGCTCCTGCATCCAGTCGCGGAACACGTTCTTGTCGGTCATGTTCTCGTCGGGGTCCTGGTCGAGGAAGGCCACGACCTCCTCGATCGACGCGCCCGGCTTGATGCGCTCGCAGGTCGCGCGCATGTCCGCCTCGATGCGGGCCAGCTCCTGCCAGCCCCACGCGTAGGTCTCCTCGAGGTCGATGCCCGAGCCGATGAAGTACCGGGACGCGCGGGAGTACCGGTCGCGGCCGACCGCGTCCTTCTCCGGCGCCTGCGGGGCCAGCTCCTCGCGCAGGAACACCGCGAACCGCGTGGCGGCGTAGCGGGCGCGGGACGCGCCGTCGCTCAGGGCGATGCGCAGCGCGCCGGTCTTGACCGGCTCGCCGTCCACGGTGACCGAGTTGACCAGGTTCGCCCAGAAGTCGGTGTCGATCCCCTTGGCGCCGTTCCAGTTGTCGCAGTGGGTGGCGACCTCGAGGACCTGGCGCTTCGCGGCGACGCGGCCCGCGGCGGCCTCGGCGCGCAGCGTCTCGGTGTACTGCTCGAACGCGGTCGGGACGGCCTCGAGGCGGGCCGCGATGTTCTCGGCGGCCGCCTTGCCGTCCTTCGGCATGAGGTCGAAGATCTGGCGCACGCTGTGCACCGGGGACGCGAGCACGTTCAGGCTCAGGTAGGCGTCGCCCGCGTCGTGGCGCTCGATCTGGAGGCGCAGGCGCTCCAGGATGGCTTCCTTGGCGACGCGCTCGCGCTCGTCGACCGGCTCGGCGGCCTCCAGGTCGGCGATCGCCTTGCGGGTCAGGGCGGCCTCGGCCTCCAGCCCGGCGGGCGAGAGGTCGTCGATCTCGTGGTCGTGTCCGGGGACGCCCATGCCCGTGGCCGTGAGCGGGCTCATGGCGATGACGTCCTCGACGTACTGGTCGGCGATGCGGTCGATGCTTCTCATGGAGTGGACTTTACGCGAGGACGCCGGGCCAGCGCGACCTCGCTTTCGACCGCTTCAAGCCATCCGCCCGCCGCGCCCAATTCCTCGAGCGCCGCTCTCGTCAGCGGGATCTCTTGCGCCGCAAGGGGTTCCGGAGGCCAGTCCGCGCGGCGGACGCGCGCCCCGTCGAACCATTCACTGATTGAGTTCGGCCGATCAGTGTAGGCGTCGAGGTCCGCCCGGGCCGTCTCGAGCTCGCCGCCGAGGTCTTCGAGGGCGCGCATGAGCTCGTCCCGGTTGCCTTCGACCATGCCCGCGAAGAGCGCGGTCGGGCTCGCCGCGACCCGCGTCCCATCCCGGAACGAGCCCGCCCCGAGCGTGCGGGCCAGCGGCTCGTCGGCGACGCGCACCAGCGCTGCCGCGACCAGGTGCTCCAGGTGCGAGATGCGCGCGGCGGCCCGGTCGTGGTCGGCGGCGGTGGCGGGCACGACGTGCGCGCCGACCGAGGTCCACAGCGCCGCCAGCGACGTCCAGTCGGCGAGGTCGGTGTCCGCCTCGAGGCACAGCACCCACTTGGCGCTCCGGAAGAGCCCGGGCTCGGCGGACGCGAACCCGTTGGTCTCCTTGCCCGCCATGGGGTGCCCGCCCACGAACCGGTGCCCGGCGAACAGCCGCGCGGGCGCGGCCTTCACCGAGGACACGTCCGTGACCAGGCCCGTGTAGCCGTGCAGGGTCTCGGACGCGACGGCCGCGAGGTGCCGGAACGGCGCGGCGACCACCGCGAGCTCGGTGTCGAGCAGCGCGGCCGGGTCGCCGGTGACGGGCAGGCGCGCGGCGGCGGCGTCGCGCGTCGCCGGGTCGGGGTCGTAGCCGAGCACGTCGTGACCGGCGTCGGCGAGCGCGAGCGCGGCCGAGCCGCCGATGAGGCCGAGGCCGACGACCGCGACGCGCATCAGAGGTAGAGCCCCGTGTTGTCGTTGTCGACGCGCTTGGCGGCGACGGCGTGGATGTCGCGCTCGCGCAGGAGGAGGAAGGTGCGGCCCTGGATCTCGACCTCGGCTTTTTCTTCGGGGTCGAACAGGACGCGGTCCCCGGCCTCGACCGAGCGCACGAGCGGGCCGACGCCGACGGCCTCGGCCCAGTGCAGGCGGCGGCCCATGGCGGCGGTGGCGGGGATGACGATCCCGGCGGCGGAGCGGCGCTCGGAGTCCGCGTCCTCGCGCACGAGGAGGCGGTCGTGCAGGAGCCGGACCGGCAGCCCGGTCGTGGAGTCCAACGGTGTATCGGTCACAACGCGCCAGCCTACCGGCTGCACGGCCTCGAAGCGCAGCGCGAGCGGGGAGTCTCACGCACCCGCAACCGGGCGTGTCGGCATTGAGCGCCCCCGAACACCAGGGTGCCCCACGGGTACGACATTCCCCGCTGCGGAAGTCACGCGCAGGCCGCCCGCGGCGACGCCGCACCTCGCGCAATGTCGTACCCCCGCGCGATCATTGCAGTCGGGGGACCGGGGTTCCGACACTCCCGACCCCGGGTGCACCGAGAGGTGCCCGCGCGCACTCGGTACAGCCTGCTGTATCGGACGAGTCGCACCGAACCGGTACGGTACGTGTTGACGTTGCACCCGCCTCCCTCCCGGAGGAACCGTCCTTGGAGAGACCGTGAGCCGATTCCGCCGCACCACCGCCCGGGCACGTCAACTGTGGATCGGCATGCGCGTCAACCCCGTCGCCGAACGCGCCCTCGCCGCGCGCGAACCCGCCGACGACGAGCCCGAGATCCCCGCGGGCGGCGGCAGCGACATACCGCCCGAACTCGACCAGGCGGGCGACGGCGAGAACCCCGAACGCCGCTTCGTCCCCACCGGCCTCGCCGTCGGCGCGGCCTGGTGCTGGCGCATCCTCGTCATCGGCGTCACCGTCGCCGTCGCGCTCTACCTCCTCTCCTACGTCACCGTCGTCGTCATCCCCGTCGCGATCTCGTTCCTCCTCGCCGCCATGCTCCAGCCCGCAGCCGCCTGGCTCATCCGCCACGGCTGGAACAAGTCACTCGCCTCGATCCTCATGCTCGTCGCCGGGCTCTCGGCGGTCGCCGCGATCCTCACGTTCGTCATCCAGCAGTTCATCGCGGGCGTCCCCGGCTTCTACGACTCGATCGTCGACGGCCTCAAAGACGCGCAGACCTGGCTCGAGTCCGGCCCCTACGGCCTCGACGGCAACCAGGTCGCCGTGGTCCTCGTGGACATCCAGGACAACATCACCAACTGGTACAACGAGAACCAGCAGACCATCGTCCAGACCGGCGTCGACGTCGCCACCTCGACCGCCTCCGGCCTCGGCAACTTCGTCACCGGCCTGTTCCTGGTCCTGTTCACCACCTACTTCTTCATCCGCGACGGCCGCAAGATCTGGACCTTCCTCACCGGCATGCTCCCGCGCACCGCCTCCGAACCGCTCCGCTACGCGGGCGGCGCGGGCTGGGGCACGCTCGTGCAGTACATGCGCACCATCGTGGTCGTCGCCGCCGTCGACGCGATCTTCATCGGCTTCGGCCTGTGGCTCCTGGACGTCCCGCTGTGGCTCCCGCTGACCACGCTGATCTTCCTGGGCGCGTTCATCCCCATCATCGGCGCGACGGTCTCGGGCATCGTCGCCGTCGTCGTCGCCCTCGTCGGCACCCCGAACGGCATCGTCACCGCCCTCATCGTCCTCGGCATCGTCCTCGCCGTGCAGCAGCTCGAGTCGAACCTCCTGCAGCCGTTCCTCATGAGCCGCGCCGTGAAGCTCCACCCGCTCGCGATCGTCCTCGCCGTCACCGCGGGCGGCTTCGTGTGGGGCATCATCGGCGCGCTCGTCGCCGTCCCCATCCTCGCCATCGTCAACGGCACCGTCCGCGCCCTCAACCGCTACCGCGCGGCCCGCCGCGAAGCCCAGGCCCGCGGCCTCGAAGGCGAGGACGCCACCGCCGAAGCGGTCAGGGTCAGCTCCGGCGGCGCGCCCGCCGACGACACCACCACCGCGGGCGAGCAGGCGGCCCAGGAGGCATGAGCACCAACGCAACCGCCACCAAAGCCGAACGCGACGCCCTCGCGATCCTCGACGCCGCCGTCGCCGCCACCCCCCACGGCCAGGCCCGCGAAGGCCAGCGCGAGATGTGCGCGGCCGTCGCCGCCGCCGTCGACACCGACAAGCACCTGCTCGTCCAGGCGGGCACCGGCACCGGCAAGTCCCTCGCCTACCTGTGCGCCGCCCTCGCCGCGGGCAAGCCCGTGGTCGTCTCGACCGCCACGCTCGCCCTCCAGCACCAGCTCGTCGCCGTCGACCTGCCGCGCCTGGTCGAGGCCGTCGCGCCCGTCCTCGGCCGCAAGCCGACCTTCGCGCTCCTCAAAGGCCGCCACAACTACATCTGCAAACGCAAGATCGCCGGCGAAGAGGACGAGGACGACGGCGCGATCGAGGGCACCGAGACCCTGAAGTGGGCCGGGCAGCAGGCGTCCTTCGCCAAACAGGTGCAGCGCCTCTTCGACTGGGCGAACGACACCGACACCGGCGACCGCGACGACCTCGACCCGGGCGTCTCCGACCGCGCCTGGAAGCAGGCCTCCACCTCGTCCTCCGAATGCCCCGGCGCGAAGGACTGCGCCCAGGGTTCCGACTGCTTCGCCGAGTGGGCCCGCGCGAAGGCCCACGAGGCCGACATCGTCGTCACCAACCACGCGCTCCTGTCGATCGACATGATGAACGAGCGGTCGGTGCTCCCCGAGCACGCCGTCCTCATCGTCGACGAGGCGCACGAACTGGTCGACCGCGTCACCTCCGCCGCCCGCGCCGAGCTCCACCCGGCCCGGCTGCGCTGGCTCGCCCAGCGCGGGCGCCGCCTCATCGATCCCGATGTGGCCGACCAGGTCCGGGAGGCCGCCGACGCGCTCGAGGGCGCGCTGAACGCGGCCGGGGAGCGCCGCTTCTCCGGGGACCTGCCCGCGCCGCTCGTCGAGGCGCTGAACCTCGTCAACGGCGCGTGCGTCAAGGCCACCACGCACCTGTCGACGCTCGACGCGGAGACGAAGAAGCAGCTGAGCGCCCAGCAGCTCAAGGCCGGCCTGGTCGAGACGATCGAGACGGCCGGGCGGTGCATCGGCCCGGCCGGGGACGACGTGATCTGGTCGGAGCCGAACGGCCCGCAGCTGGTCGCCGCGCCGCTCTCGGTGGGCGGCCTGCTCTCGGCGATGCTCTACGAGGACCGCACGGTGATCGCCGCGTCGGCGACGCTCACCCTCGGCGGCCGCTTCGACATCGTCGCCCGCAACCTGGGTCTGCCCGCGGACGGGCACGGCTGGTCGTCGCTCGACGTCGGCTCCCCGTTCGACTACCGCAAGCAGGGCATCCTCTACGTCGCGGCGTCGCTCCCGCGCCCGACCGCGTCGGGCCTCTCGAGCGAGTCGGGCAAGGAGCTGCTGCGGCTGGTCGAGGCGAGCCGCGGGGCCGCGCTCGGCCTGTTCTCGTCGAAGAAGGCCGCCGCCGAGGCGGCCGAGCTGCTGCGCGCCCAGACCGACTACGACATCCTCCTCCAGGGCGAGGAGACCCTCGCGAGCCTCGTGAAGCGGTTCAAGGAAGAGGAGTCCACGTGCCTCCTCGGGGTGATGAGCCTCTGGCAGGGCGTGGACGTGCCGGGCATGACATGCCGCCTCGTCGTCGTCGACCGCATCCCGTTCCCGCGCCCGACCGAGCCGCTGACGGCCGCCCGCTCGGAGGCGGCGGACGCGGCGGGCCGCTCGGGCTTCACCGAGGTCTCGGTCCCGGCGGCCGCGATCCGGCTCGCGCAGGGCGCGGGGCGGCTCATCCGCCGCACCACCGACCGCGGCGTGGTCGCGATCCTGGACTCGCGGCTGGAGACGAGCCGGTCGTACGGGAAGTTCCTGCGGGACTCGCTGCCGCCGTTCTGGTACACGACGAAGTCCGATTCGGTCGTGGGCGCGCTGGGGCGTCTCGCCGAAACCGCGGACGACTGATTAACCGGCCCCTCCTCGGGGAACCCGATTCGCCCGCACGGCGGCCGGGCGCTTTTCGGCGCCCCCGCCGAATCGAAAGGTGAACGTTAGATGAATTCAAGTGAAACCTTTGCATAACCCCAGCTTGGAGCGGTTTCGTGGAGTCTCACACAGCAGACTTCGCGAGCTTGTGTCTCGTTCACCTGGATGTTAACTTCGCGGTGACGATTTCCGCCCGTCCCCTGAGCCGATCGGTACAGTGAGGACAGTCAAAACGACCGAAAGCAGGGGTGCCCAGTGCGGTTCTCGCTGAAGCCTCAGGACGACGCGTTCTACGCCTACTTCACGGACGCGGCCGACAACATCCGCCGCGGCGTGGGAATCCTGGCCGAACTGGGCGACGAGTCGGCCGACTACCAGAAGATCTCCGAGCGCCTCGTCGACGTCGAGCACGACAACGACCAGCTGACCCACCGGCTGTTCAACAAGATCAACTCGACGTTCGTCACGCCGATGGACCGCACGGACATGTACCACCTCGCCGGCAAGCTCGACGACATCCTCGACCACATGGAAGCCGCGGCGAACCTCGTCTACCTCTACGGCCTCTCCGAGCTCCCCGCCCTGCCGCGCGAGATGGTCGAGCAGATCACCGTCCTCGTCTCGCAGGCCGACCTCCTCGCCGAGTACATGCCGAAGCTCAAGGGCCTCAACGAGTCGATGAAGGAGTTCTGGGTCGAGTGCAACCGCCTCGAGAACGACGGCGACCGCGCTTACCGCATGCTCCTGGTCCGCCTCTACTCCGGCGAGTACCCGGCCCTGACGGTCATGAAGCTCAAGGAGGTCGGTGACGAGCTCGAGGCCGCCTGCGACTCCTTCGAAGCGGTCTCCAACGTCGTCGAGTCGGTCTACGTCAAGGAATCCTGAACGTGGACAGTGTGTTCATCGCGGTCTCGATCTGTATCGCCGCGGCCCTGCTGTTCGGCTACACGAACGGCTTCCACGACTCCGCGAACGCCATCGCCACCTCGATCTCGACCCGGGCGCTCCGGCCCCGCGTCGCGCTCGGCATGGCCGCGATCGGCAACTTCGTCGGCGCCCACCTCGGCGGCAAGGTCGCAGCGACCGTCGCGAGCGGCCTCGTGGAGCTCCCCGACGGCATCGACGGCATCCTGATCGTCATCGCCGGCCTCTTCGGCGCGATCGCCTGGAACTTCACCACCTGGTACTTCGGCCTGCCGACCTCCTCCTCGCACGCCCTGTTCGGCGGCATGGTCGGCGCGACCATGGCCGGCGGCGCGGTCGTCCTCTGGGGCGGCATCGTCGACAAGATCGTGCTCCCCACGATCATCTCCCCGCTCGTGGGCTTCACCCTCGGCTTCCTCGTCATGATCGCCGTCTACTGGCTGTTCCGGCGCGGACGCCCCGACAAGCTCAACCGCGGCTTCCGCCACGCGCAGACCGCCTCGGCGGCCGCCATGGCCATCGGCCACGGCATGCAGGACGCCGCGAAGGTCATGGGCATCATCATCCTGGCCCTCTCGGTCGGCGGGTACTACGACACGAGCGAGCCCATCCCCGAGTGGGTGTACCTCGCCAGCGCCGCAGTCATGGCCGCGGGCACGTACGCGGGCGGCTGGCGCATCATCAAGACCATGGGCCGCAAGATCATCGACCTCGGCCCGCCCCAGGGCTTCGCGGCCGAGACCGTGGCCAGCGCCGTGCTCTACGCGAACACGTTCCTGCTGGGCGCGCCGATCTCGACCACGCACACCATCACGTCCGCCATCATGGGCGTCGGCTCGACCGGCGGCAAGCGGGCCGTGCGGTGGGGCGTGGCCCGCTCGATCGTGATCGCGTGGATCATCACGTTCCCGATCGCGGCGCTCGTGGGCGCCCTGTTCTACCTGCCGATCCAGTTCATCGGCTAAGACCTCGACGACAGCGGCCCGGCTCCTGGCCGGGCCGCTGTCGTTTCAGCCGTTGCGCACTGGAATCGCCCGATCTTGGGCTAGCGTGATGGCATGTCCATCCAGCGCTTCGGGAAATGGGACTTCAGAGCGGTCGACTCGTCGTCGGCCGCTCGTGCTCTCGCCCGCCTCCGCCAGCAGGGCGCTCCCGCCGAGCCCGAGCGCGCCGCCGCCGTCGTCCTCCTGCGCGAGGCCCCGCTGCGGGTGTTCCTGCTGCGGCACGCCGCGAAGGAGCCGTTCGGGCTCCCGTCGATCGGCCGCGCCGACGTGATGCAGGTGCGCGAGCGCTGGGCGCACCTGGACGTCGACACGTACGAGAACGCCATGAACGGGCCCGCCAGGGGCGCCCAGTACGGCTTCCCGGGCGGGCGGCACAAGCCGGACGACCCTGACGTGGCGATGACCGGTCTGCGCTCGGTGGAGGAGGAGACCGGCGCGATGGTCGCTCTGCAGCGCGCCTGGGCGCGCTGGGTGACGCCCGAGTACGAGCCGGTGCGGTTCGACTCGTGGATCTACGTGGCGACGCTCGCGGAGGGCTTCCAGCCGCGCATCCGGGTGCGCGAGCCGGAGTACGCGACGTGGATCGGGCCCGAGCAGGCGGTGTGCCAGTACGGCGGCCAGATGTCGATCCCGGAGGCGACGACGCTCGCGGAGCTCGCGCGGTACTCGACGGTGGGTGAGGTGTTCGCCGCCGCCGAGCAGCGCGACATGTCGCCGATCCTGCCGCGCGTCGCGGTCGCCGGCGAGGAGGCCCGCCTGGTGCTGCCGGGCGAAGAGGGCTACCCGGCGGACGCGCTCGCTTCGGCTTGAGCGGGGGTATTTCCGTCATTCCGGATATGTCCTCGATGAAGGCCCCCTTGCCAACCAAGGTACCGGCGAGGACCGACACGACCGCCGCGTGAGCTGTTCTCGCGTCAGGGCAGCTGCTTCGCCCACTGCACGTCCGTCCGCACGACCTCGAAGCCCTGGGACCGGTAGAGCTTGACCGCCTTGGCGTTCGACTCGTCGGCGTACAGGTCGACCTGCTGGATGCCGTGCGCCGCAAGGTGGGCGAGTCCGGCCAGGGTGAGGGTGCGGCCCAGTCCCGTGCCCTGGGCGCGGGGGTCGACGCCGAGGACGTAGACCTCGCCGACGCCTTCCTCCACTTTGGTCCAATGGAAGCCGAGCAGGCCCGTCTCGTCCTCCGCGACCAGCAGCCCGTCGGGGTCGAACCAGGTCTCTTCCTGCCGCGCGGCGAGATCCGCTGCGGTCCACCGCCCCTGCTCCGGGTGCGAGGCGAACGCCGCCGCGTTCACCCGCAGCCATTCGGCCTCGTCGGCCCCGACCCTGAAGGGCCGCAGGCGCACTCCTTCCGCGAGGGTCGCGGCAGGGCCGTCCCCGACCGGCCAGTTCCGGCCGATCCCCTCCGGCCACGCGGCGGGCCAGGCGAACCCGGCGAGGTCGCGCGAGAACTGGTACAGCACGCGGTCGCGCGTGAAGCCGTGCTTCTGGGCGAACCGTTGCGAAGCGGGCAGATCGCCGTGCGCCCACATCCGCAGCTGCGTGATATCCGTCTCGATCCAATCCAAGACGTTGGCGAGCAATCTGTGGCCGACCCCCTTGCCCCGGTGGGCCGGATCGACCGCCAACTCCGCCTCGGCGACCCCGCCGACCTGCTCCGCACCCGCGTACGCGATGACCGTTTCACCAAGGGGCACAACGAAATGCCTGCGATGTTTCTCAGGGTGGCGGGAGAGCCCGAGCGTGGTCTGCTCGTTGAACGGGGCGATCCCGTCGGCCTCCTCGCAGCGGTGCGCCATCGTAACGATTCTGTGAATATCCCGACCCGGAAGTGAAGCATGTTGCGCCATGGGGTTACCCTAATCGTGGACTCAGCACCGTGCCGGGGTGCTGAGTCCTTTTTCATGTCCCGGGCACGGGAAGACCCCAGGCGCACAGCAGTGCCCCGGGTCTTGTGCGATCGAAATCCTCGCGCGAATGCGCAATTCACCGGAAAAGCCGCGAACCATTGGCGGCGTGGTGGCGGAGAGGGTGGGATTCGAACCCACGGAGGGTTTTGACACCCTCGGCGGTTTTCAAGACCGCTGCACTAGTCCACTATGCGACCCCTCCAGGGCCCCTTGAGGCAAGCGCCAATCTACCAAACGGCCGTCAGGGCCGCTCGTGGCGGACGCAGCAGGTGGAGCAGGTGCGGTTGCCCTCGATGGTGAGCGCCAGGCAGCAGGTGCGCCGCTGGTAGACCAGGCGGCCCGCTTCGTCGGTGCTGACGTCGACGAGGTCGGTGACGTCGAGCGCTTCCAGCAGGGTCTTGGCGAGCACGTCGTCCGGGTCGGGCACGACCTGTGCAATCGACGCGACCGCGTAGGCGATCCCGGAGGCGACCGAGCCCATGAGCGTGCGCCGCCCCACCCGCGCGTTCGCCAGGAACGCGTCCAGGACCGGGGCGAGGTGCGCGTCGAACACGGTGGCGCGCAAGCGGTCCAGCAACTCCGACTCGTTCGCGACGACCTCGACGTCCGGGTGCGAGGCGCACGGGTCGTGCGGCAGCGCCAGGAACCTCGGCCGGACCTGACGCACCGAGAACATCGGGGCGTCGGCGGACACGCGGAACACCGCGTTCGCGGCGTCGAGGACCGGCACGCGGCGGGCGGCGACGTAGCCGAGCACCACGGGCGCGAGCGTCCAGTAGCAGTAGGTCTTCCAGGCGAGGGCGGCGTTCGCGTGAGCGGAGCCGCCCCACAGCGCGGCGGCCGTTCCCATGAGCTCCCCGATGCGCTCCCCGGCGGCCAGCTCGGCGCCCGAGAACTCGACCGCTTCAGGACCCGGGGTCCCGTCGAGCCAGGCGCGGACGCCCGCGAGCGGGTGCGCGCTGACGTCCCGGTCGACCCGGTCGGCGACCGCGCGCAATGCGTCGATCGGCTGGGGGAGCAGGGGCGCGAGGGGACGGCGTCCGAGTGCGGTGGCGCTCAGGACGTGAGCCTCCGCAGTCGCGAGCCGCATAAGGGTACCCCTCTCAAGGTAAGGACTGGCTAACCTTACCTGATTCGCAGCTCCGAGTGTCAAGAAACCGACAGACACCGGGCCGCGACGGGGTGTAGGAAAGCGAGGTGCCGCGAGCGGTGAGCGTCGCCGAGTGGGATGAGCCTCACAGCACCTCGCCTAACATGTTGATCATGCCCGCGACGGACGCGGCCGCGTCGCACACGCGGTGCGACGGCGCGAATCCGCAGCCCGGGCGTGTCGCGGCCGGGCCGGCGTTCTGGCACGCTGGAACCCATGCCGAACCCTGGGACCGCACTCGCCGACGAACCGGCGACGACGCCGCTCCTCGCGCCCCGCACCATCCGCCGCGAGATCTGGATCGTCCTCGCGCTCTCCCTCGGCGCGTCCGCGATCTGGTCGATCGTCAGCATCGTCGGCACCCTCACCGAACCGGGCGGCCTCGCTGACAGCGTCCAGTCCATGAACTCGGCCAAGGCCGAGGCCGAACGGCCCTGGTACGACCTCGCGCGCCAGCTCGTCAGCCTCGCCCTCGCGATGGCCCCCGTCGCGCTCGCGCTGCACTTCCTCAGCCTCGACCGCGGCAACCCGTTCCGCGCCATCGGCCTCGACCTGCGCCGCCCGGGCTTCGACCTCCTCAGCGGCGTGGGGCTGGCCGCGTGCATCGGCATCCCCGGCCTCGGCCTCTACTTCGCCGCCCGGGCCCTCGGTCTCAACGCCACGATCGACGCCGCGAACCTCAACGACGTGTGGTGGGCCGTCCCGATCCTCGTCCTCGCCGCACTGAAGAACGCGGTCGTCGAGGAGGTGATCGGCGTCGGCTACCTCGTCACCCGCCTGCGCCAGCTCGCCTGGCGCGCGCCCGCGATCATCGCCACCCACGCCCTCCTGCGCGGTACCTACCACCTCTACCAGGGCTTCGGCGGGTTCGTCGGCAATATGGTCATGGGCGCGGTCTTCGCGCTCTTCTACCTCCGCTGGAAGCGGACGGGCCCGCTCGTCGTCGCCCACACCGTCCTCGACATCGCCGCCTTCGTCGGATACCTCCTGGTCGCGCCCCACGTGACCTGGCTCTGACCGAACCGAACCCGCTTGGCCCGCCAAGCACCGGCCCGGTATGCTCTGTGCTTGGTACGCGCTCCGGCGCGTCCTGGAGGATTCGCATAGTGGCCTAGTGCGCCCGCCTGCTAAGCGGGTTTCGGGTGATACCCGATCATGGGTTCAAATCCCATATCCTCCGCCATTGGCCATCTCAAGACGTGGTTGACCTGCGGGGACACTGTCACATTGGACAGTGTCCCCGCAGTCGTCTCCGCACCTTCGGAGATATGTACGAAGAAATGAGCGAACAAGGCCTCTGGCGGGAGAAATAGCGGCTTGACCAGGTCTTTCTGTCCCGTCGGGTCCAGTTGGATCCAGCCGGGTCCCGCCAGTTTTCTGCCTAAGTTCTGCCTAAGTTTCGTGCCCAGAGCCGGATTCTCTGGTTGTGTAGTGATTTCTGCCACCGTAATGACCTGCGATGGTAGCGGGAACGGTCGGCTCAGAGTGATGATGGCGGTTCGGGACCGTTGGAGTTCAGCCCGTTCAGGAACGGTCGCAGCGCCTCTTGTTCGAACACTGGCGCTTCGGGCATGGTCGGGAGGGTCCGGAAGGGGTCGATGGTCTCGATGAAGGCGCGGGTCCATGTGAGCCAGGCTCTGGCTGATTCCAGTTCTGGCGCATCGGGATCCGCAGCGGCGATCCGCTGTTCGAACTGCCTGCAGTACTCGCGCAGGATCCGGCATTCCTCGTGTGCCCGGGCCTGGCGCTTGAGCTCTTTTTCGAGGTGGTGCTCGCGTGCTTGAACCCTGGCTTGGGTGACGGCGGCTTCCCATCGGCGCTGCCGCTCGGCTTTCTTGTTCGTTTCGGTGATGACGCCTTCGCGGTCGGCGACAGCGCGCTTGGCGAGGGCGTCGGCGATCTCGGGTAGCCGCTCCTCAAGTGTCATCGTCTTCCGGTCAGCCCACTCGCATCGGCTGCCGTGCGCGTTGTAATGCGGCAGATCGATTTTCAAAGTCCTGGATTTGACGGGGTCGGCCGACTGCGGAAACTCCTGGTCGATGGTGACCTTGTAGGTAAAGCCGTCGATGCCGATTTGGATCTCGCCTTCCCGGTAGGGCGGCGAGTGCTGGTAGTAGGAATTCCGGTGGCGGTGGCCTTCGACAGCCGGCTCGGTGACCTTCCAACCTTGGTCCACAGCGGCAGCCGTGATGGCCTGCAGCAGCAAGAGACTGCGGAGACGCAGATCTGGGGGCATTTGGAGCCGTTGATCGTCATCGCGGAGTCGTGCGATGACCGGATGGGGCCGGTGCAGCCGCTCGGAGACCGGCACCGGTGGGAGGCTTGCGGCGAGTTTGCGGGCTGCGTTGGGATGGATCGAAGACACCAAGCGGATGGTCATGGAACCACGCGCGGAGGTGCTGGCCTCGATGAACCTCCCGCCTGGTACGAGGTGGTGGCGCTTCGCGTAGTCAATGGTCTTGCGCCATCGGTCTTGCTCAGGTTCGGTCAGCGACAGCAATCTGACGGGGTTCTCCTTGTGCAGCCGCTCGATCAGGGCGAGTGCATCCCGATGCCGCTCGCCGGGCGCCGCGGGTCGTTCATCGACGTGAGTGAAGCGTTCGTTGTATCCCGATGCCGCACCGGAGATCGAACGGCGTGGGCGACGCTGCTGAGGCGGCCGGACCGGCACGCCCGTGTCGCGCCCTGTGCCGGGATGCTCGCCGTGCCTGAGGTAGTAGCGGCCCGCCTCAGTGATCGTCGCCCGCCAGCCCCCGTCGCGCCTGCTGACCTCCACCAACCCTCTCGATGCGAGAGCGCGACCGGTGATCCGCAGCTTGACGTGCTGCTCGGTGCTGAGGTCGTCACCGCTCCCGATCAGTTGGAGAGTCGCAAGCTGTCTCTCGTTCAATGGGCCCGTGCGTTCCATCCACCCGTCCCCTCGCATAGCCGCCGTGATGCCCCGGACATCCTCGAACCCGGTCGCCCTCTCAGATCGACCCCATCATTTCGCATCCTATGAGCACTCTGCGGAACATGGAAAACCGCCACCTGGTTTTCCTTCAGGTGAAAGACATTGGTTGCCTGCTCGATGATCGAACGTGGATCGCAGTGATGTTCGAAGATGGGACGCGCCAAATCCTTGAGTGTGAGCCGCAGTAAGTTCGGTCAGTTTGCGAAGGACGCGCAACGATTATCTCAAATATTGAGATCGTTACTTGGTGCGAGCTATGGTGTTGTATTCTGTTCACATGAAGTTCACTACCCCGAACCCCTCTGTCGTGTCTTCTGTCCAGCTCGGCGAGCTTTCGACCGTCAAAGTTGTTCGTCAGTCCGTTGAACGTCTTGCACTTCTTTCGAAACGTCAACGTGAGGTCCTGAAGCTCATTGCCGGAGGGGCGACGAACGCGCAGATATCAAACCGTCTCGGCATCGCCAGTCCTACTGTCGAGAATCATGTAAAGGATTTGAAGTACCGGCTCGGTGTGGATAGTCGCTGTCTGCTGGCAGTGGTCGGATACTTTGAAGTGCTCAGAGCCGTTCCGGGTTCACCGATGAATTCTAATGCCAACACGGCAGAGTCGGAAGTGGTGGCAGCAATCGTGGATTCTGAAGCGAGATCGGATAGGGCGGTGTTCGTAGACCGATGATGTATCTCTGTGAATGAGCTGCCCGGTATCGCTCATGACATTGAGATGCAACCTAATCCATGAGCAACCACACCGTTGTGAATCTCCCGTGGATTCCAACCCAAGGTGAATGACCATTGCCATTGCCCCGGCAGTCCTGGAGACTCGACAGAGTTCGAGAGCTTTACGACCGCGAACGGATGGGCAAATGGGATTGGACAGGCAAGCTGTCTTCGGTGTCGCCGATCAAATTCGAGATAGAGCCAGAGAGACTGACCTCAATGGCAGATTCCCTGTAGAGAATCTTGAGTTGCTTCGGCGAAGCGGATTCATGGGTGCCCTCGTAGAGAAGGAGTACGAGGGTCTGGGATGGAGTCTCGGAGACTTCTCTTGGGCTGCCCGAACGATCGGTGCGGCTTGCATGTCTACGTCGCTCATCTGGGCGATGCACTGCCAACAGGCGGATACCATCGCCAGGCTCGGAGAACCTCGGCTGATCGAAAATCTCCTGCCGAGGATCGCGCGAGGCCAGGTGTACATCGCCTCGGTAACGACGGAACCGGGCACAGGTGCCCGCCTTCAATCCGCACAGGCGGCCCTCATTGAGAAGGACGACGGCTACAAGTTCGAACGCCATGCGCCAGTTGTCACCGGTGGGATGAACGCGGACGGCTTCCTGCTCACGCTGCGGTCCCGCCCTGAAGCCGGACCGGGGGAAGTCCGCCTGGTGTACGCGGACCGTGATCAACTGAGCATCGAGCCTCGAGCACAGTGGTCGACCCTTGGAATGAGAGGCACCGCAAGCGGTGGGTTGTACATCGAGGGTGCCGTCGAGCGGTCGGCCGTTATCGCGGGCGACCGCGACTTCAGTGAGATCGCTGCGGAAACCATCATCCCAGTTGCGCATATGGCCTGGGCCGCTTGCTGGCTCGGGGCCGCGAGCGGAGCCTTCGCGCAGCTCGTCGCGTGGCTGCGGGATCCCGGCCGTCGAGGCGGACCGGACGTGGGCTCCGATCTCACCCGCTACCAGCTGGCGCAGATCAGAGCCCGGCTCGAAGCGGTTGGCGGCTACTTGAAACTCGCGGTCGACAAGGTGGAAAGCGCGCGCAGTGAGGATATCGCCGCACTTCGGGCCGCACCTGCGCGCATCCATTTCAACACGTTGAAATTGCTGGCCTCGGAACTTACCTTCGACGCGGTCAACCGCATGGTCGAGGTCGCGGGAATGGCCGTCGGCTACACGGAGGACTCCCCAGTGCCGCTGGCGCGCTCACTTCGGGACCTCCGCTCAGCCTCGCTGACCCACGCGAACAACAGGCTTTGGTCGGACACAGGGGGACTGGTCCTCATGGACCGGAAGGTGACGCTGCTGTGAGCGACATCGGCGAGAATGCTCGCCAGGAATCCTTCCCGATGGGGTCGGTAATCCTGGGCCGCCAGGCACGGCGCACCTTGGCCACCCAACTGCGATTCCACTATCCGGAGATCGGTCAAGTCGAGTTCGAAGGCGACTCGGTAGTGCTCACGGGCGGCTCAGCAGGAGCCGTAGGGGTCGCCGATTTGGTGCTGCGCCTGGCGAAGGAGTTGTCCTCGATCCCCGATCGCAGCCCGAGGGTCCGGTTCGACTCCAGCGGCGAAGGTAGTGTCAACCTCTCCCGTGTTGACTCGAATGCATTGTCTGCAGCTTTCTCCGGCCTTGTCACTGAACTAGCGGAGCAGCGCACGCTGAGCCCGGAGGACTCGTACACCGACCGGATAGGTACACGCACCGGCTCCGGACTGAACCTCTACAGCCACGACTTCAGCGTGCTCTGCGACCTTCTTGACCGGTTCCTCGGCAACTTCTTTCAGCGGGCTTATCGTGCGCAGCGGATCGCGGTCCCCTCAATGATCCGGGCCGCGGACGTCGACCGTGCGGGCTACTTCGATACCGCGAGGCAGCACATCAGC
The DNA here is from genome assembly GCF_043202775.1 of Glycomyces sp. NPDC048151. NCBI lineage: Bacteria > Bacillati > Actinomycetota > Actinomycetes > Glycomycetales > Glycomycetaceae > Glycomyces > Glycomyces sp. NPDC048151. Next base: position 295,960 of record NZ_JBIDBB010000009.1, read on the forward strand.
TTCGTGTCCCCGTTCGATCCTCATCCGGCCGTGTATGACGAATTCCCCAAGTTCTGGAGCCAACGGGATCCGGTCGGCAGCGACATCGCCGACTTCCTCAGCGCACCTGAGGAAGTGCTCACACCTGCGATGTGTCTCCACTGCTTCCCGGTGCTGGCCTCGGCGGCGGTGCGTTCCGAGGCACCGACCATCATCACGTTCAGCGGCCGCTGCTTTCGGGATGAGAAAGGGAACCTGAATCAAGTCGAACGGCTGAGGGAGTTCACAGTCCGGGAGAATCTGTTCATCGGCAGTGAGAAGGATCTTGAACGTCTGCATGGCGAACTCGCCGACTTCACGATTGCGGTGGCCGCACTGTTCGGGCTCGATTTCCGACTCGAGACGGCGACGGACATCTTCTTCGGTGAGCAGGCTTCGCAGAGAACTGCCTCGCAGATGCTCTGGGACAGCAAGTTCGAACTGGTCGCGATGCACGAAGACGCTCCCAACGGCGTAGCCGTGGCTTCACTCAACCAGCATCACTCGCATTTCACCCGCCCGTTCGAAATCAGTCTCGACGACGGGACTCCGGCTCTGTCGATGTGCCTGGGATTCGGGATCGAACGGTTCGCGAGAGCTGTCGCTGCGGCGGCGGGAGGCCACGGACTCGAGTTGATCCAGTCCCATCTCGACCGGGTCCGGATCCTAGACGGCGTCGACAAGTCGACACATCACCCCTCACTCGGGCAGGAATGAGAGCACGTTGGAACCTCTGATGACGGTCTTCCGGGACCGCTGGAACTTCCTCAGGCTGCTCCGTCATAGCGATCCGCGGGCACTTGCAGCGATCATCGCTATCGGTGTACTGCACGCGGTGTTCCCCGCGATCGGTGCGGCCTCGGTGGGCCTGCTGATCTCGGGTGTGGACGCCGACCTCACGGTTCCTCTCGTGGTGTTCGGCGCGGTGTTCCTTCTCGGACAGGTCAGCAGCCTCGCATTTCGGTGGGCCAAGCACCTTGTCGTCAGCGGTGTCAATCTTCGACACCGTGCCGAAGTCGCACGGCTCGCCGTGGGCGCACCCACGGTTGACATGATCGAACCGAAGGCGACGCAGGATCTTTTCAAGACCGCGGCGGCCGATCCGACCGAGTGGGTGGAGAAGACTCCTGGGGACGGCGCGATCGGAGCATTGCGGGTCATTTTCGAGTACGTCGGCCTCATCTCTTCGGCGATCGTGGTCTCGTACTGGTCGTTCTGGCTCGTCCCCGCGCTCATCATCCCCGCGCTGGTGACACGTCGCCTGGCGACCCGGCTCTGGGTCCGGCACTACCGGATCTGGGTTGACGGAATCGAACACCATCGCCGTTACCAGTACTGGGGCGAGCTGACCGCCTCCCGTCCGGAAGCCAAGGAGCTGCGGATCTTCGGGCTCGCAGACTGGATCATCGGACGGCATCAGCACGACATGCGCGCGCACCTTGAGCCCGTCTGGGCAGACGACCGCGCTATGGCCCGTGCGCACTGGCAGCAGTTCGCCATCACGCTGTTGCCGCTCGGTGCAATCTTCGGAGCGGTCGGCTTCGCCACGGTTGCGAACGGCACCGATGTCGGGATGGCCAGCGCCGCACTCGCCGCCGGGTGGGGCATCTTCACCGCCGCATCCGGCGTCGGCCCGATGATGGAGATGGAAGGCGCCCGTCCTGGCCTGGCCGCGTTCGCCGCCTTGAAGGACTCGCTCGATGGCAAGCTCGTGACGCGGCACATGCAGCCGCTGTCCGGGACACGGGCGCCCCACGTCCGGTTTGAGGACGTCCACTTCCAATATGAGAACGGTGCCTCGGTCACCAAGGGCCTCGACCTGGAAATCCGCCCCGATGAGTCCCTTGCAGTGGTCGGATTCAACGGCGCCGGCAAGTCGACGCTCATCAAACTCCTCGCCGGCGCATACCGACCGACCGCCGGGATCGTCACGGCCGACGGCCGCGACATCGGAGAAATCGACGACTGGGGGTCGCACTTGGCCGTGGTCTTTCAGGACTTCGTGAAGTACCGGTTGACCATCGCAGAGAACATCGCCCTCGGACGCAGCGGTCCTGTCGACGAGGCAGCGTTGAAATCAGCGATCGCTGAATCCGGACTCCAGGCACTCGTGGATGGCCTCCCCGCCGGGGAGGACACCTCGCTGGACGCATCCATCGACGGCGGCGTTGATCTTTCAGGAGGGCAGTGGCAGCAACTCGCACTTGCCCGGGCGTTGTACGCCGTGAAGTCGGGTGCGCGCATCCTCGTCCTCGACGAGCCGAGCGCCCACCTCGACGTCCGCACGGAGCAGCGGCTTTTCGACCGGCTTGAGCAGTTGACCGAGCCGGTCACCACGATCCTGGTCTCCCACCGCCTTGCGACGGTCCGCCGGGCGGACCGCATCGTCCTCATCGACGACGGAAGGGTCGCCGAGCAGGGGACTCACGAGGAACTTATGTCCCTGAACGGCACCTACGCCAGGATGTATCGACTTCAAGCAGAGCGGTTCGCCGCCGGATTCGATGATCGTCTCGAGGAAGGCGCGATCGTATGATGAACATCAGCAAGTATGCACGCCTCCTCGCCTCCCTCTTGGGTGTCTGTCTGCGTCGCGAACCGGCGGTCACCGCATTTCTGCTTGCGGCCTCGGCCGTCAACGCTGTGGCGTTCGCCGGCATCGGCTTGGCGCTCAAGCACACCGTCGACTCGATGGCCGCTGGGGCGGCCGTGTCAGCGGCTATCGGGGGAGTCCTGGCCGCGCTGGCGTATGCGGCCGACCGCGCGGTGAGCGGCGCCGCCAGTGCGATGCGGTTCCACGTGATGGAGAAGGTCGGCCACATCGAGATCGAGCCGGGCATCATGCGGGCCTCCGCTGAGCTGCCTGAGATCGACCATCTCGAGCACCAGGAGTATTTGGACCGCATCACTGCGATCCGCGGGAGGTCCTGGGCGATCGTGGGTTCGGCGTGGAACGCCGTCGAGGCCGTCTCCATGGGAGTCAGGCTCATTCTGACACTGCTCATTCTGGGCGCCGCCAGTCCTTGGCTGCTTCTGATGCTGCCGTGCGTAGTTCTCCAACTCTGGTTCGACCGGCGCGCACAGGTGAGGCTCAAGCGGTCGGAACTCGTTGCGGCTCGAAACCAGCGCGCTCAGATCCATTTCTTCAAGCTGTGCATCAGCGGCAGCGCGGGGAAGGAACTGCGCGTCTCTGGTGTCGGACCGCAGCTGATTGATCGCCAGGTCGCAGCGGCGGAGCAGGTGCGTGCCAGCCGCTCACGGGCTCTGATCGCTAGTGGATGCTGGCGCGCCGTCGGCTGGACCGTCTTCACGGTCGGATACACGTCGGTCATCGGGCTGGTGGCGGTGCAGGTGGCCGACGGTGCAGCGAGTCCGGGCGACGTGATGATGGCGGTGACGATTGGAGCGTTGCTTCGAGGCGTGCTCGACCGGGCACTGCAGTCTACTTCGGATGCCTCCGGCGCGGCGCGTGTCCTTGAGCCGTATCTGTGGCTTCGGGAGTACGCGGAGAGTCGTGCGCTCACCCGCACTGACATCCCCGCTCCACGTCGGCTGGCAGATGGGATCACGCTGTCCAACCTCACGTTCTCGTACCCGGGGACCGAGCGCAACGCGGTGGACGACCTGTCGGTCACTCTCCCTGCGGGGGCAGTCGTCGCGGTCGTCGGCGAGTACGGCTCAGGTAAGACGACACTGGTGAAGCTGCTCGCGAAGCTCCACCGCCCGAACAGCGGTCGCATCCTGGTCGACGGGGACGACCTTGCAGAGGTCGACACGGTCGCATGGCGTGAATCGCTCAGCGCCGCGTTCCAGGACTTCGGGCGCTATCAGACAACGTTCGCCGAGTCGATCGGCCTCGGCGACCTTAGGCACGGAACTGCGGACTCCTTGGACGCCGCGGTGACCGCGGCCGACGCTGACGAGCTCCGCTCGCGGCTACCGGACGGAGACCGCACCCAGCTGGGCAGCGCGTTCGGCGGCATTGATCTTTCGGAGGGGCAGTGGCAGAAGGTTGCCCTCGCCCGCGCATGCATGCGTCCCCAACCGGTGCTGCTGCTCCTCGACGAGCCGACTGCGTCTCTTGACGCGCCGAGTGAGCAGGCGGTGTTTAAGTCCTATATGGAGAGGGCGAGGTCTATCGGGCGATCGATCGGCGCGGTGACAGTGATTGTCTCTCACCGGTTCTCGACGGTGGCCGGTGCCGACCTGATCCTGGTGATGAAGGAGGGGGTCTTGATCGAATCAGGCGACCACGACGAGCTCATGCGGTCAGGTGGTCTCTACAAGGAGCTCTTCGAGATCCATTCCGCTTCCTATCTCGGCGCGAGGAAATGAGGCCATGACGATGGAATTTGCGCGTACAGGGAGTCTGACTTGGGGGCAGCATTCGTTCTGGTTCCTCAACGAGGAGACGTTCACCCGCGAATACGGCATCGAGTTCCACCTGAGCCGTCCGCTGAACGTCCCTCGAGGTCTGACGAAGGCGCGGCTACAGCAGACGCTCAACGCCGCGGCTGCCGCCTACGAGGCCCTACGGACCATGTACCGGGTCTTGCCTGATGGACAACCGGAGCAATGCGTGCTCGCGCATTTCGAGCCACCGCAGGTCGAGTTGACCGACGACCCGGTCGAACCCGTCGATGTCAAGGAGCGGCCCGGCTTCCGATGCATGGTGCGCACTGACGGCGACCTCGTGAGCGAAGCTGTGCTGCGGGCGAATCAGATCGATATCGACGGCTTCGCGTTCTCGCGCCTGGCCCGCGAGTTCGAACGACACCTGGTGGACGAGGTCCAGGGTGCACTCTTCGCGGGCGACGAGGCGTTCCAGCCTCTCGACTGCGCGGCTGCCGAGTCGGAAGAAGCGATGCAGGCCGCCAGCGCTCGCGCCATTGAGGCGCTCTCGGGCCTGTGGCGAGAAGCTCCGAGGAATTTCCTGCCGCCGGCCGGGGTCGCCGGCAAGACCCTGCAGCTGACGCTCAACGATGCCGACCTCTATGCGAGCGTCCAGCGGTACTCGACCACGCATGGCATCAGCCCGGCCTCGTTCTTCCATGCAGCGGTGGGCGGAGCGATTGCCGCCTGGACGCAGACATACGACCTGTTCCTGACGACGGCGGTCTCCAACCGCTGGCGCCCGCGCAGTGCCGGACTCGTGGCCAGGATCGCGACAGAGGTCGACTGCCGACTCGAGTTCCCTGCGGGGGCGACCGGCGCCGACTTCGTGCGACGCACGCACGGCCTGCTGCTTCGCGCCTATCCGTACGGCGTCCGGGACGAGGAGGCCGGAGTCGCGGCAAAGGACCGCATCGATTCGGAGTCGGGAAGCATCCTGCAGCGGCCCGTGCGTATCGAATACCTTGATTATCAAGGGCGGCAAGAGACCGCGGCGGCTGTCGGGGCTCGACGGATCGAGGAGCGGACGACCGAGGGCGGCTTCGACCGGATGCTCTTCGCGTTCTACCCGGGAGATCGCGAGTTCAAGTTCTTCCTGAAATGTGGTAGTGAGGTGGCGGCGCCGGAGGAGTGCAGAGAACTCTTCGACGCCGCTATCGGATTCGCGGATGCTCTGCTCGGGAAACCGGAGAGCCCGCTGCAGGAGCTGCTTTCACAGATTCCGACGCGAGTCCTTCCGGCAGAGGCCGACTGGATCGTCAGCGGCAATTCGCGGCATCTGGGCGGGCGCATCCGAGCAGTTGCGATGGCACACCCGGAAGTCGAGGAGGCATGGCTCGAGGAGGGCGACGGGCTGCGTTGTGCGGTGGCAGGTGGCCGTCCCGATCTGATCGCCTTGCACGAGCGGATGCTTCTCAATGCGTCCCACGACCCGCTGATCCGGGTCCCGACCTCGTACGCGGCGTTCACCTCTGATTCCCCTCGGTCAGACGAGCCGACCACTGTGCTCGACATCGACCGTGACTACCACCCCTCCGCCGACGACGACCCCCGGATTCGCGCGATAGTCGACGTGTTCGAGCATTGCAATCCCGGTACCGCTTGCGACCCTGCGCTGTCGTACGCGGCGGCTGGCGGAAGGTTCACGATGATCCCGAGCATGGTGTCTTCGCTCCGCAATGCCGGATTCGAGTCGCATCCGCTCGACTTCACCGGCATCGCATCGCTCGCCGCGATTGCCCGCAGCCGAGGCGAGTAGCGCTGGGAGACGATCGGCGATCCCGACCGCTATCGAAGCGGATCAGACGGCATACCAATTTCCGAAGAGATGACATGGAGACTGAGCATGGAAAAATCTGAATGGTCGAGTGAGTTCGAGGCGATCCTGCGCGCCCATCTTCAGGGGGTCGATCCCACTCAGGAGATCCTCCCGACCGACTCGCTGGTCGCGTTCGGCCTCGACTCGCTGGCCACCGTAGGGCTCCTGGTCGCCCTGGAGGCACACCTGGGCAGAGCGATTCCAGATGAGCTCATCACTCCAGATGCGTTCAAGACGCCCGGCGGACTCTGGCAGATGATCGACGCCGCCCAGAGCGCATGAATCCTTCGGGCATAGACAAGACCGTTGAAGAAGCCGTGTTCAAGGACGCGATGTCCCAAGTTCCGGCGGCCGTCGCGATCGTGATGGCCGAGGGCGGGGAATTCGGAGCCGCCGGCTTCACCGCGAGTTCGGTATGTCCGTTCAGCGCGTCCGTGCCCTCGCTTCTGGTTTGCGTCGATCATGGGACCCGGTCCCATCGGGCGATACGCGCGGCCGAACGCTTCACCGTCAACTTCCTTGCCGAGGACCAGCGCGACCTCGCCATGCTCTTCGCGACTCGCGGCGCCGACAAGTTCGACGCGCCTGGTGTGATGCGATCGGCGGGCGGGCCTCCGTGGGTCGAGGGAGCCCTCGCGTCGATGACATGTGTCAGGCACTTCGACTCGGATGTGGAGGACCACCTGATCCTCGTCGGATTGGTGACCGAAGTGCGTTGCAAGGGTATGAATCCGCTCATCTGGTTCGATCGCGATTTCGCCTCGCCGGTCCGAGTCGGCGATCATAGTCCACATGAGGCGTAACCGGCCATGGAATACATCCACATGATACCCAGCGGGTGAAAGACAGAGCTTGCACAGCAAGGACGGGAAGTGAAGAATCGTTTCCGTAAAGCATCGCCCATTCGAACTGCGCGGTGACGCAGGAGAGATCGAAGACGGCGGCTGGAACCAGCGGACGATATCCGCATGTGAGAGGTGGGGATGGAAGAACTCAGGAAAACCTGGGATCTGCTGAAGCGCGTCTCGGTCGCAGCGCCGGGAAATGAGCACTTCGAGCTCGCCCGGGAGAGCATCGAAGACCGGCGGTTCAACGTCGACCTGCTGATCGGACTTGCCGCCAGGCACGGCCTGGTGGGAGTGTTGGCGGACTTCCTCATCGATTCAGGGACCTCTGCGTTTGTGCCGCATAGGACTCGGAAACACCTCGTCGAATCGTTGTCGTTCGGACGCCATAAGACGGCCGACTACCTGCGAGAGGCGGCGTCCATCGCCAGGGCCGCGGAGGCTCAAGGGCTCGGCATCGCGTTCACGAAAGGAATCGTCTGCCAGCAGGTCTTCTACTCCGGCCGAGGATCCCGTGAGTTTGCCGATATGGACGTGATGATCTCCCCGACCGATGCGGGAGCATTCACCGCCCTGATGGAGTCACTGGGCTACACGAACCGGAAGCGGTACCGGGCCCGGACAGGCGCCTGGGAGGACTTCTCCGCCTCAGACCGGGCCATGTACCTCTTGCACCCCGACCATCTTCCACCGTTCTTCAAAGTGAATGGGGATTCGCGGCTGCCGCGGAGCCACAGTCTGGACGCGGCGTTCAGCCTCACCTGGCACGACAGTCCCTGGGAAGTGCCTCTCGACAAGGCGCTCGGGTCGATCCGAACAGTGTTCTGCCAGACCGAGAATGTGGAGGCCGGACTCCCCGCCCTGGCAATCGAGTACGACTATTTGTTCCACGTGCTGCATCTCTTCCGGGAAGGGTGGTTCGAGCGCTCGATCATCGAGAAGGACGTGAGGCTGGGCCAATTCACCGACCTGTGGCGCGGATGGCATCTTCTCGATATGCCGGCTCGCGCCTCCTTGGCCGCGCTGGTCAAGAAGAACAAGATCGAAGCCCCCGTCGCCTGGGTCTGCCATCACCTCGACCGGGTCTTTGGCCTCGATATGGTCGGTGCACTGGGCCTCGGGCAGCACTGCACGCACGAATGGATCGGCAGTGGGGCTCGACCCGGCGGGTACTTCCAGTGGGACGGCAATATGGACGGCCGTCTTCTCAGCCTCGACTTCGATCGGATACCTACCTTGGATGCCCCGACTCCCGAGCTGCGTCCGAGAAGAGCCTAGGCGCTCTCGGTTCCGGCACATTGCGAACGCCGCAGGAACAACTCACCCTCCAGAAAGGGACCATCATCATCATGACATCTTCGGCAGCGCCTGCAGGATTCGAGCACACCTCGGCGACACTCATGGGAAGAACGGTCGACATCCGATCGGACATCCCTGAGGTGCCAACCCTTCTCCGCGGGGAGCTCGGGGCCTTCTTCCAGGTGGAACCGGGTGGAAGCTCGGGGCTCCCCCGGCTCGCGGCGATCGAGGCTTCAGCCGAGATCACTGCCGTGTCGGAGGTCCGCGAGCAAACGCAGGGATCGTCTTGCGGACATCCGATCCTGCTCCATTCTGGTAGCCACTCGTACGACCTGCGGCGAGGCCTGTCTTTCCAGACGGACTCCGGAACCCTCATCCACTCTGCGGACACCGGTTCGTGGATTCTCGCGGATCCCGGCGCGCGACGTATCCAGGTCGCCAACCCCGATCCTGCGAATGCCGCCTCGGATGTTCGAAGGGTGGTGCGGGATCTGCTCTTCATTCCCTGGCTCGAGTCGATGGGCGGCCTCGTCGTGCACGGTGCGGCGATATTGGGCAAGGGCGACGAGGTCACGTTGGTGCTCGGCGACCGCGGAGCGGGGAAGACCACCTTCTTCATGGCCGGAGCGGGCGCCGGCGGTGGAGAGGCGCTGTCATGCGAGAGGCTCATCCTGGTCCCTGGCCCATCGGGTATCCAGGTCCTCGCGTGCCCTGAGCGAATCAGCACCTTCGCCGGAACCCTACGTTCTTTCCCCGGCACGGAGCACCTGGCCCCAGCATTCGACGAAGCGACAGAGTGGACCAGGGCGGCCAAGATCAGGGTCCACTGGCAGGACATGTTCGCCTGTCTGGGCTTGGCGCCGCGGCTCGCGCCCGCCTACCTGAGTCGCCTGGTGTTCCCCACGTACAACGCAAAGGCCCCCTTGGAAGTCGCCGACCTCGACTTCACGTCCAAGAAGCTGTTCCTCGAACAGCACGTGGTGACCGGTCGGGACGTGAACCGTCCTGACTGGCTCGGATGGTTCGCCCCTCAAAGCACTGAAGCGACGCTGCTCGCAGCTGCTCGGCTCCCGGCGACCACGGCTTCGTGGAGAAGCCTTGAGGATGTAAGCCGGATCCTGGGTGCGTGAGTCCAGTGACACCCGCCGACACTGAAAGGACCCGGACGCCTCCTTACGGCGGTCAACCCGGTGCAGCGGAGCACGGACCCGCCGCAAGTCTTCGCCAGGACCTCCAAGTCCTTTACTCGGCTCCTCCGTTGGTGATGGACACCGAGGTGAGTCGTCTCAGGCGGAGACTCGGAGAGGCCGCCGCACGCAAAGCCTTCGTCTTCGCCGCGGCCAACGGGCTTCCAGCCGGGAACCCGATGTCCGCGCAATCGGTGCAGTCGCACCTCGAGATCATCCTTGCGTTCTCGGCGATCGTCATGTACGAAACGGGTCTGCGGGTCGTGCGAGTGGCCTCTACCGACGGGGAAGGGGCCGCGGTCCAAGAGCGAACACTGTCAGACCGGTACCGAAGCGAGGTCGGCGTCTTGAACTTCGTACGCGGATGCTCCTCCGGAGGCCAGGCCGATCTACGAAACGTGAGACAGTGGAGCCCGGAGTTCATCCGCGAAAGCCCCTCCGGACTGCGCTACGACCTCACCGTCGACGCGATCGAGCGGGCGTTGTCGTTCTTCGACGCGTGTCGGATGGGAGCAGACGAGGGAAGCCTGTTCTCGTCCGAGTTCTACGTATCGCACCAGGCGACCGACCCCGACTACGAGCAGGGTATGACGCGGAGGAGCCGCTCTGACGCCGACTGGTTCGATACCTCGACCCACATGCTCTGGGTCGATGCGAGTGAGCTCGACGAACATCGCTTCCCGGAACACCTCATCACAGGAATCAACAATCCCCTCGGAACGGTGTTCGACTCCCGGTCTGATCCTGAAATCCTCATCAGATTCGTCGAGGCCGTATCTGCCGGCGACCCGCATGGGCGTCTTGCCATCGCGGTCGCGGCGGAGGATGACGCCGAAGGTGAGAAGATCGCCGCGCTCGCACGCCGGATTTCGGACCTCGGTTGCACGCCGGTGTGGATGTGTGATGCGGTACCCGAGAACGCCGCGGCTCCAGTCGTATTCGGCCGCGTTCACCAACGCTTCCTGGCTACGGAGGCGGCACTCGAATCGGCGGGCACAGCGCTGGCCGGCATCAGAATGCCGCTCACCCACGAAGACGTGGACGAGTGCGTCGGTGGTACCTGGCTGAGCGGCAGCGGCCGCTCACCCGCCGTCTTGCCGAAGACACCGAGGTTGAACGCGCGTCAGGTCATTGACCTCGCCTATCTCATCGCCGACCACCTGAAGACCAGATGACGGCCCAATCGAGGTCCCAACCGGTACTGCCTGGGACCGCCCGAACAGGTCCGTTCGTCGACGACGTCTTCGAGACCGTCGCGAGGGAACAAGTTCGTCATGCGCTGCAGCAGCTCGGGATCGCATTTTCTGAGCCGCTCACGCTGATCCCCAGCGTCACGAGCTATGTGTACATGTTCGACGCCGATATCGGGCGGGCAGTCGCGAAATGCTCGATTCTGGGCAAGGCGCGGTCATCGCTGCGCCAGGAGGGCGGCGTCCGCGCCCGCGAACTCGACGAGATCGTTCGCGCACAGCGCGAGTACGCGGCCACCTCGAGCGCGTGTCTTGATGAGGCCAGAGGATTGAGGTTGCTCACCGGCATTCTGGGCGCCGACGCCGTGCCGCGAGTCATCGGCCTAGTGGACGGCGTGCTCGTCATCGCGGCCGAGGGTGCGTCGACGGCTTCCATCGCCGATCGCGATGTCCCCAACGAGAAGGCATCGGAGGCTTCAGCTTACGCGGTCGGCCTGCTCGAGCGGCTTTGGGAGTATCCGCCGACGAGACTCGAGCCACCCGATGCCGATGCGGTGAACAGGGCACATGCACTCGGAATGGTCGGCACGTTCCGGCGTAAATTCCTGCGGGGACGGCATCGCCAGTACGTCGACAAGGTCGTTCCCAGTGCCGAGCTCGCGCGCGGCATCTCCTCGCTGGTCGAAACGATCGCGCGAACCTCGTGGCCGTCGAGCGGGGCGATGCGGCTCGTCTATGGCGATTTCAAGCCCGAACATGTGCTGCTGCGCGAGGGTGCACGACCGATGCTCATCGATCCGCTTCCCGCCTTCGGATGGAGGGAATGCGACATCGCCAGATTCCTGATGCGAATGGTCCTGCTCTCCATGAGCGACTCGACACGACTGTCGCTTCTCAAGCAGGTTAGTGACGTGCTCGCAGCACGGCTACCAGACGATCTTGATGCACGGCTCGTGCAGTGGTTCATGGCGATGGACTTCGTCAACATCTACACGACACGGGTCTGCTTCCAAGAGCAGGAACGGCTTCCGGGCAGCTGGGATTCGGACAGCGTCACATTGGAGGTCGTGGCGCAGATGGCGAGCGGTTTGCGAACGACAGGGGGCGCTGCCGACCCGTACTCTCTCGCAGTGATCACCGCTCGACTGGGCGAGGCCTCGTGTCCAGAGATTGGAGTCTGAAGGATGGGGAAGACTTGGAGCCACCCGGGCAAGTCCCTGCTGGTCTTCTGCGAGAAACAAATGGATCCGACTTCCATCCCCTCGGAGCAAATCGGCGATGCATCAGGGGATCGGGTACAGGTAGTCGACGTCGACGCGCTGGAGCAGAGCCTGTGGGGTCCGTCATCCGGGACGACAGCCGCTGCGGCGCTTGCGGCGCTGGCGACCGCAGAGCATGACCTGATCGTCCTTTTCCAGCGGGTCGGTCGGTACTCGGAGGAGGTGACCAATTGGGCGATTCGGCATGCCAGTGCCTCGGGGCGCTGTCGGATCCTCTCCCCAGTGGGCATGGTCGGAGCTGAGGGACCGAGCGGATTCGAGCAGTTGCTCTCCCATTCCACGAAGGTCACCGCGTACAGCGGGGAAGCCGAACTACATGCGGCCCTGCGCGCATGGCGAGTGATCCCGATGGGAAAGGTGTGGCGACATCCAATTGAGGTGGGCTTGGAAGAGGTCGCACAACTTGCGGTCAAAGCGCTGCAACGTGCCGGCGCGCCCGAGGACGCCGCGTCGGACGTGGTGGGTTCCTTGGTCAACGCCGAGCTCGAAGGCTACCCTTCGCACGGCCTGCTCAGAGTCCCCGAGTACGCGAAATCGATCCGCACCGGACGCATCGACGCGAACGCGACCCCCGAGAAGCATCGCATCGACGGTACTCGAATGGTCATTGACGGCCGTTGGTCATTCGGCGAGTTGGTCGGGCAAACTGTCGTTGAATCGGCTATCGCCAGTCGCGGTGGGAATGCGCCTGCTGTCATCGCTGTCAGGAGAAGCGGCCACCTCGGCCGGCTCGCGCATATCGCGAAGCCGATCGCCGAAGTGGGAATGATCGTGCTTGGGTTCTCGAATTTCTCCGGCGGCGCTCAGAAGGTCGCCCCATTCGGCGGTGCCGAAGCGAGACTGGCCACGAACCCGCTGGTATTCGGGTGCCCGGTTCCAGGCGATGCCCCCTTGGTGGTGGACATGAGCAGCTCCGCCTCATCGGATGGATCGGTACAGGCGGTGGCTCGGGCGGGTGGGGTCTTCGTTGAGAGCCCGCTTAGCGACCGGCTCGGCAGACCCGCCTCGTATCCGCAGGACCTGCAGAGGAAGCCGACCGAGACGTTCTTGACCGGAGCCGCGGGGTACAAGGGGTTCTGTCTCGCACTGATCGCTGAAGTACTGTCGGGAGTCCTGGCGGGTCCCGATTTCGTGGCATCTGGCAAGCGATCTCGCGGGAACGCCGCGTTCTTCCTGACGCTCCCGTTGGAGGTCTTCGAGCGGACGGCACACGACGTTGCCGCGGATGTGGCCAGGCTTGCTGCGTATCTGACCTCTTGCCCACCCCTCCCCGGCAGCAACGGAGTGCGGCTCCCCGGTTCCCGATCGAAGACCATGCCGGTGAGTGACACTGGGCGGCTTCGCATCGAAGCGGGCTTGCTGGAGGAGATCACCCGGCTCGCCGGCGCGTAGACATCGATGGCGTGAAAGTGCTCGAAGAGGGGGCGTCGACCGTCGGTGTAATTGCCGGCGAAACCATGTTGCCGCAGTCGAACTGATCGGGATCCGTTGGCAGAGTTGTTGGAGTGTCCGGCATCGGTCCTGGCGCCGCGAGCCTCACGCGAGACTCGAAATCATCCCGTCAGGGTCGACACAGTATACGACCTCGTTCGGCTGCTTTAGCTCGAGCGCTTCCTCGTAATCCATTCCGGTTAGATGCTTTATGAGCATCCTGCCTATCATTTCATGTGAAACGAGGAGGGGTGTCTCGGATCCGCTCCGCTCGACCGCCGCAAGCGCTTGATGCGCTCGAACGGAGGCGTCAGCGTAGCTCTCACCGCCCGGGAACCGATGACGGTACTTGTTATTTGAACGGACTTCGCTCTCACCCGGCCAGCGACTGTCGATCTCTTCGTCGACGAGTCCCGACCACGCCCCGTGATCGACTTCGCTGAGATCGTCCAGGAACCGAATCGGGAGACGCAGCCGCTCGGAGACGATGCCGGCCGAAGTGCTCGCACGCCCTAGCGGACTTGCGAAGAGCGAGTCGATCGGTTCCCCACCGAGCCGCTCCGCATATCGGGTCACCTGTCCGCGTCCCTCCTCTGTCAGTGGGGAGTCGAGGCGGCCTTGCCGACGACCTTCGGTGTTCCATTGTGTCTGCCCATGACGGGCCAGATAGACGGATTTGAATCCAAAGCGGGTCACGTGAGCAGACTCTAGTTGAAGCGAACAGGAGGCGGCCTGGCTGTATCCCGACATTCGGGAGCATCCCACTGGACCATGGTGGGCATTGTCTGCAGGTCTTCGGTGCCAGGAAAACAGCCATACGACTTCGAACGAGTCGGCTATACGATTTTCGAGTGAATCCATTGCGGCCTGACTTGAGCAACCGAGGCCTCGCTCCGACCGTCATCGACGCGGAGGAAGCCGAGCGCTATCAGCTCGACGCCTGGCGGAACCTGCCCCGTGAGCAGGTTCCCCCGTGGGACGACTACGCCGAGGTCGAAGAGGTGACCGGCGTGCTCGCCGCCGTCCCGCCGATCGTCGCCCCCTACGAGGTCGA
>NZ_JBIDBB010000010.1:0-251937 GCF_043202775.1 Glycomyces sp. NPDC048151
TTTGGGGGGCCGCGGGGGGGGGGCCCCCCCCCCCCCGGGGGGGGGGGGGGGGGGGGGGGGGGGCCCCCCGGGGGGGGGGGGGGGGGGGGGGGGGGGGGGGGGGGCCGCCCCGGCCCCCGCCGCCTGCCGCTTGCACGAAGGCTAACCCTGGCGCTATTATGCATAGAACCTCAAGGCATAGAACTACTAGGGTTAGGAGGCGCCCCCCATGCACATCGCCAAAGACCTCGTCGCCGCCTCGGCGACACCGCTCGTCCTCGGCATCCTCGCCGAAGAGGAGAGCTACGGCTACGCGATCCTCAAAGCCATCAGCGAGCGCTCCGGCGGCCGCCTCGAATGGACCGAAGGCCTGCTCTACCCCCTCCTCCACCGCCTCGAACGGCTCGGCTACGTCGAGTCCAACTGGCGCACCCCCGAGGGCGGGCGCCGCCGCAAGTACTACGCCATCACCCCCGAAGGCCTCGGCGAACTCGCCGAGCAGCGCAAGCAGTGGGACGCCGTCACCGAAGCGCTGCAAGACATCTGGAAGGCCACGCGATCGGCCGCGCCGATCACCGGGCCCGTACTGGAGGGGTGACATGACCGAGAACGACGACCTCGAGACGCAGATCGCCGAATGGCGCTCCTACATGCTCCGCCGCCGCGCCGTCGCCACCGCCGACGTCGACGAGCTCGAAGACCACCTCCGTGAGCGCGTCGCCGACCTCACCGCCACGGGCCTCCACGCCGACGAGGCCTTCCTCATCGCCGTGAAGCGCATGGGCCGCATGGACGAGCTCTCCCGCGAGTTCGCCCGCGAGCACTCCGACCGGCTGTGGAAGCAGCTCGTCCTCACCGACGAGGACGCCGCCGCCGCGGCCGAACGCCGCCGCGGCCTCCTCGTCATGGTCGTGTGCGCGGCCCTGGCCGCGCTCGCGGTGAAACTCCCGGCCCTGTTCGGCTTCGGATTCGACGAGAGCGCCGAGTTCTACGGCCGCAACCTGGGCCTGCTCGTGCTCGCCCCGCTCACCGCCTACTTCGCTTGGCGGCGCGAGACGAGCCGGGGCACGGTGCTCGCGCTGGCCGGGCTGTTCGCGCTCGGCGCGATCGCCGCGAACGCGTACCCGCTCGACGCGGACTCGCAGTCCATAGTGCTCACCGCGATCCACCTGCCGCTGGCGCTGTGGCTCGTCGTCGGGATCGCCTACGCCGCAGGCGAATGGCGCTCGGGCCAGAAGCGCATGGACTTCATCCGGTTCACCGGCGAGTGGTTCATCTACCTCGTGCTCATCTGCCTCGGCGGCGGCGTGCTCACCGCGATCACCATGGGCACGTTCAGCGCCATCGGGATCGACGCCGAGACGTTCATCAGCGAATGGCTCATCCCGTGCGGCGGCGCGGCCGCCGTGGTCGTCGCGGCGTGGCTGGTCGAGGCGAAGCAGTCCGTCATCGAGAACATGGCGCCGGTGCTCACCCGCGTGTTCACGCCGCTGTTCGCGGTGACGCTCGTGGCGGTGCTCGTCGCGATCGGCGTGACCACCAACGCGATCGACGTCGAGCGCGACATGCTCATCCTGTTCGACCTGCTCCTGGTGGTCGTGCTCGGCCTGGTCCTGTACTCGATCTCGGCCCGCGACCCGGGCGCGCCGCCCGGGTTCTTCGACTGGATGCAGCTCGCGCTCGTCGTGGCGGCCCTGCTCATCGACGTGCTCGTGCTCATCGCGATCACCGGCCGCATCACCGAATGGGGCTTCACGCCGAACAAGAGCGCCGCGCTCGGCGAGAACCTGGTCCTGTTCGTGAACCTCGCCTGGACGGCCTGGCTGTACTGGCGGATCGTCAAGGGCCGCAAGAAGTTCGCGCGGCTCGAGCAGTGGCAGACCGACTACGTGCCGGTGTACGCCGCGTGGGCGTGGACCGTGGTGCTGGTCTTCCCGCCGCTCTTCGCCTTCGCATAAAGCGAGAGCGAACCCCCGGGCCTCAGCGGCCCGGGGGTTCGTCCTATTCGGAGCTGAACGCGGCGTCGAACGAGGCCGCGGGCTTGTCGAAGTTCAAGCCCCGCACGTATTCGAGGGCTTCAGGCGCGCCGCGCAGGCGGTCCATCCCGGCGTCCTCCCACTCGATCGAGATCGGGCCCGCGTAGCCGATCGCGTTGAGCACGCGGAAGCAGTCCTCCCACGGCACGTCTCCGTGGCCGGTGGACACGAAGTCCCACCCGCGCCGCGGGTCGCCCCACGGCAGGTGCGAGGAGAGCCGCCCGTTGCGGCCGTCGAAGCGGCGGCGCGTGTCCTTGCAGTCGACGTGGTAGATCCGCTCCCGGAAGTCCCACAGGAACGCGGCCGGGTCGATGTCTTGCCACACCATATGGCTCGGGTCCCAGTTGAGCCCGAACGCGGTCCGGTGCCCGACCGCTTCGAGCGCGCGGTGCGTCGACCAGTAGTCGTAGGCGATCTCCGAGGGGTGCACCTCGTGCGCGAACCGGACGCCGACCTCGTCGAACACGTCCAGGATCGGGTTCCAGCGGGCCGCGAAGTCGTCGTAGCCCTCCTCGATCACGGCCTCCGAGACGGGCGGGAACATCGCCACGTACTTCCACACCGCGGAGCCGGTGAAGCCCACCACGGTGTCCACGCCGAGCTTCGCGGCCGCGCGCGCGGTCGCCTTCATCTCCTCGGCGGCGCGCTCGCGCACGCCCTCGGGCTTCCCGTCGCCCCAGACGCGGGACGGGACGATCGCGCGGTGCCGCTCGTCGATCGGGTCGTCGCAGACCGCTTGGCCCACAAGGTGGTTCGAGATCGTCCACAGGCCGAGCCCGTGCGATTCGAGGATCGCCTTGCGCTCGGCCACGTAGTCGTCGTCCTCGGCGGCCCGCACCACGTCCAGGTGGTCGCCCCAGCAGGCGACCTCGAGCCCGTCGTAGCCCCAGCCCGCGGCGAGGCGGCACACCTCCTCGAACGGCAGGTCGGCCCACTGGCCGGTGAACAGCGTGATCGGTCTAGTCATCGGTGAGACTCCTCAGAAAGGCGAGTCCGTCGACGGCGAGGGCGTCTTGGCTCGGTGCCAGCGGCCGCCAGATCGAGGCGGCCGTGGCGATCGTGGCGTTGTGCGAGGTGAACGACTCGATCACGAGCGGGCCGGGGTATCCGGCCAGGTCGAGCGCGTGCAGGAGGGCCCGCCAGTCAAGGTGGTCGCGCCCCGGGGAACCCCGGTCGTTGGCGCAGACCTGGACGTGCCCGATCCTGTCCCCGGCGCGGACGACCGCGGCCGGGAGGTCGGTCTCCTCGATGTTCATGTGGTAGACGTCGAGGGCCAGCGCGGTTCCCGCGAGGCCGTCGAGTGCTTCCAGCGCCTGGTCGACGGTGTTGACCAGGCTGGTCTCGTAGCGGTTCAAGGGTTCGACGGCGACGGTGACTCCGCGTTCGGCCGCGTAGTCGGCGACCGGCGCGAGGTGCTGGCGCAGTTCGCGGTAGGCCGCGGAGCGGTCCTCGATGCGCCAGGTGCGGCCGACGGAGGCGTACGCGGGGCCTGCGATCACGTTGGAGCCCACGGCGACTGCGGTGTCGACGACGCGGCGCAGGTAGTCCTGGGTCTCGGCGACGACGGCGTGCGGGGCGGCCACGAGTTCGCGGCCGGGGCCCATGACGAGGACGACGGTGGCGTCGAGGCCGAGTTCGTCGAGGAGGTCCTTGGCGCGCAGCGGGTCCCAGTCGCCGGGGGACTCGACGGGGAGTTCGATCGCGTCGAACCCCCAGTCGCTGATCGCGGGCGCGAGCCGGGCCAGGGCCTCGTCGTCGAGCGGCGAGGCCCAGACCCAGGTGTTGACGCCGATCGCTCGGGTCAACGGTCGCGCCAGGCGTCGGGGAAGCCGGGCAGGTCCTCGCCGCCGAATTTCGCGTAGTGCAGCGAGGGCATGTCGGCGTTGCGTTCGAGGTAGTCGTCCAACTCGGCCTCCGTGATCGGCTCCTGCGGCAGCACCCACTCCGCGGGGACCTGCTCGCCGTTCAAGATCATTGTGGCAGCGAGCACCGGTGTGCGCCACTGGAAGTTCGAGTAGACCGGGGCGATGGCGGTCATGCCGGTCTCCTTCCACTTGCGCATGAAGGAGAGCTCGTCCTCCCCGGCCATGACCGGGTAGTCCTTCCCGGCGTCCTCGAACGCCTCGATGGCGGCCACGGCGCCGTCGCCGGCGTCCATCCAGATGCCGTCCACGTCGCCGCGCTGGAGGTACTGGGTGACGATGTTCTTGATCTCGGCGGCGTCGCCGCCGGTGAACTCGTTGCCGAGGACTTCGAGTTCGGAGTCGCCGAAGATCTGCTGGGCGGCGGCCCAGCGGTGTTCGAGGACGTCGACGCCGGGGAGGATCCGCAGGGCGAGGACTTTGGAGCCGGGTTCGAGGTTGTCGACGAGGAACTCGGCGGCGTCGGCGCCGTACGCGTAGCCGCCGATCGGGTGGATGAACGTGGTGGCGCAGTCGGTGTTGACGCCGCGGTCGAACACGATCACAGGAATGCCTGAGGCGCAGGCGGTCTCGACTGCGGGCGTGAGGGTCGCGGTGGTGGAGGGCGAGATGATGAGCGCGTCGCATTCGCCGGAGTCGACGAACGCCTGGATGTCGGAGATCTGCTGGTCGTCGTCGTCGCCGGCGTCCGAGGTGCGGAACTCGCCGATGGCTCCGGCCTCTTGGAGGACTTTCACCTGCTCCTGCATGGTGATCCAGCCGGTGACGCGCCAGGGGTTGGAGACGGAGGCGTTGGAGAAGCAGACGGTGGCGTCGCCGCCGTCGCGTTTGAACTCGGTCGTGTCGACCCATTCGGGTTCGATGGCCTGGAGCCAGGGGGCGGCGGGGTCGCCTTCGGGTGCGATGTCGCGCTGGGCGAGCTGCTCGTCGTATTCGGCTTGGACGAACCATTCGTCGCCGGATTCGGCGGTGGTCGTCTCGGCTTCGGGTTCGGTCGGCGTGTCGGTGGTGCAGCCGGTCGCGAGGAGCAGCCCGAGGGCGGCTGCCGTGGCGGAGGCTAGGCGTGTCGTCTGCATGATGCGGACCTTCTTTTCATGAGGGACTGGCGGTTGCGGGTACGGCGGCGGGCCGGGTGCGCCGCCGGGCGGCGTAGGCGACGGCGGCGACGATGATGACGCCCTGCACGGCGGGGCGGAGCGTCGCGGGCAGCGCCATCTGGTTGAAGAGGGTGAACAGGGCTTCGATCGCGAGCGCTCCGGCCATGGCGGCGAGCGCGGTGCCGCGTCCGCCGCCGAGGGCGACGCCGCCGAGGACGACGGCGGTGATGACGGTGAACTCGAGGCCTTCGCCGACTTGGGCGCTGACTCCGGCGAATCCGCCGATGAGGACGCCCGCGACGGTGGCGGAGACGCCGGAGAGGACGAACGCGGCGGTGCGGGCGGCGTCCACGCGGGCGCCGGAGAGCTTCGCGGCGAGCTCGTTGTCGCCCGAGGCCATGAGGATGCGGCCGAACCTGGTGCGCATGAGCAGGATCGCGCCCGCGCCGAGGGCGAGCATGATGAGCAGCGCCCACGGGATCTGGCCGACGAGCGGGACGTCCTCGATGCCGAGGCGGCCGGGGGTGCGGAACGATTCGGAGAGCGCGCCGGTGGGGGCGCCGCCGGTCCACAGCCGGATCGCGCCGTAGAGGACCAGGAGCATCCCGAGGGTCGTGATGAACGACTGGACTTTGAGGACGGTGGTGATGAAGCCGTTCACGAGCCCCACGCCGATGCCGAAGGCGAGCATGACGAGCAGGACGGGGACCGTGCGGGACTCCTCGCCGTCGATGAGCCGCGCGGCGATGACGACCTGCGCGCCGACGAGCGCGCCGACGGAGAGGTCGAAGTTGCCAGAGACGATCACGAAGTACTGCCCGGCCGCGAGGATCACGAGCGGCGCGGCCTGCTTGAGGAACGCCATGAGCGAGGGGCCCTCGAAGAACCCGGGGTTGATCGCGAGGATGCCCGCGAAGACCAGGGCGAGGAGGAGGAACACAGTGCCGGTGCCGCCGCCGACGAGGGCGGCGCCGAAGTGGCGGAGCCGCGTCATGACGACCTCCTTGCGGCCGTTGCGAAGCGGGGTCTGCGGGCGGTGCGGTCGAGCTGGCGGCGGGCGTAGAGGGCGACAGCCGTGATGATCACGGCCCCGCGCAGGACGTCCTTGGCGAACGGGTCGATCTGCATGACGTTGAAGACAGTGTCGAGGACGGCCAGGATCGCTACGCCCGCGACGGTTCCGGCGACGCCGCCCTTGCCGCCGAGGAGGAGCGTGCCGCCGAGGACGACCGCGGCGATCGCGTCCAGCTCGTACAGGTTCGTGTAGGCCTCGGCCGAGCCGGTGCCGAACCGGGCGGCGAGGAGGAGCCCCGCGAGCCCGGCGCACATGCCGCACAGGACGTGCGCGGCGAGCAGGACCCGGTTGGTGCGGATGCCGGACATGCGCGCCACGTCGGCGTCGCCGCCCACGGCGTATATGTGGTGGCCGGTGCGCGTCGACCGGAGGAACCAGATCGCGGCGGCCGCGACGGCGAGCATGACCAGCGCGGAGACGGGCACGAACGCGATGCGCGTGTACCCGAACTGCTGGAACGCGGCCGGGACGTCGCCCGCGGGGCCCTTGTACTCGGTGTCGAGGTAGCCCTTGAGGATGAGGCCGGTACCGAGGGTCGCGATGAACGGGTTCACCTTGAGGTAGGCGACGATCGCGCCGTTCGCTGCGCCGATGAGGCCGGAGACGAGCAGGACGAGCGCGACCGCGAGCGGGATGTTCCCCGCCTGGCCGTCCATGGTGGTGGCGGCGACGAGACTGGAGAGGGCCGCGGTGTAGCCGACCGAGAGGTCCAGCGACCGGCAGAGGATCACGAGGGTCATGCCGATGGCGAGGAACCCGGTGAGGCTGGTGCGGGTGAGCATGTCGACGAGGTTCGCGGTCGCGAAGAGGTTCCCGCCGTCGAGGGCGACGGCGGCGGCGCCGAGCACGAGGACGCCGACGAGCGCGAGGTAGATGAGGGCCGTGGTGGTGAGGCGAGGGGCGAGGGTCTTCATTCCGGTTCGGTCCCTTCGCCGCTGCGGCCGGTCGCGTAGGCCATGACCTCCTGCTCGGACGCGCCGCCGGGGAGGGTCCCGGCGATGCGGCCGTCGTGGAGGACGGCGATCCGGTCGGCCAGGCCGATCACCTCGATGAGCTCGGAGGCGATGAGGAGCACGGCGAGGCCTTCGGCCGCGAGGTCGCGGATGACGGCGTACAGCTTGTGCTTGGCGCCCACGTCGATGCCGCGCGTCGGCTCGTCGAGGACGATGACGCCGGGTTCGGCCGCGAGCCATTTGGCGACGACGACCTTCTGCTGGTTCCCGCCGGAGAGGAACTGGACCTCCTGGTCGCCACCGCGGGCGACGAGGTCGAGGCTGGAGAGGAGGCCTTCGATGCGGTCGAGGCGGCGCCGGGAGTGGACGCGGGCGTTCGCGTCGAGGACCATGCGGGCGTTGGCCTTCACCGACTGGCGCAGGGCGAGGCCCTGGGCCTTGCGGTCCTCGGTGACGAGCGCGATCCCGGCCGCGATGGCCTTGCGGGGGCGCGTGATCCGCACGTCCCGGCCGTCGACCTGGACGGTGCCGCGCGTGAACGGGGTGATCCCGAAGACCGCTTCGGCGATCTCGGTGCGGCCCGAGCCCTGGAGCCCGGCGAGGCCGACGATCTCCCCCGCCCGCACCTCGAGGTCGACGGCGTCGATGAAGTCGTTGCCGCCGTCCGTGATCCGCAGGCGCACGTCGCCTGTCTCGGTGCCGGGCAGGCGGGGCGGGAACTGGGCTTCGATGCGGCGGCCGACCATACGGGTGACGAGTTCGTCGGGGTTGATGTCGGCGGTCGCGACGCTGTCGACGAGGCGGCCGTCCTTGAGGATCGTGATCCGGTCGCACAGGTCGAAGATCTCGCGGAGCCGGTGGGAGACGTAGAGGACGGCGACGCCGCGTTCGCGCAGCCGCTCGACGAGCCGGTACAGCAGGGCCACTTCGGCGTCGGCGAGCGCGGCGGTCGGCTCGTCCATGCAGATGAGGTCCGCACCGTGGGAGAGGGCCTTGGCGATCTCGGTGATCTGCTGGTGGGCGACCGAGAGCGAGCCGACCCGCGCGGTGGGGGCGAGGTCGGGGACGCCGAGGTCGGCGAGCGCGGCGGCGGTGGCCTCGTTCATGGCGCGCCTGTCGAGGCGGCCCCGGCGGCGCGGCTCGTGTCCGAGGTGGACGTTCTCGGCGACGGTGAGCTCGGGCAGGAGGTTGAACTCCTGGAAGACGGTGGCGATCCCGGCGCGCTGGGCGGCGGCGGGGTGGGCGAAGGAGACGGCGCGGCCGTCCAGCTCGATGGTGCCGGCGTCGGCGGTGTGGACGCCCGCGAGGATCTTCATGAGCGTGGACTTGCCGGCGCCGTTCTCCCCCACCAGGGCGTGGACCTCCCCCCGATGCACGGTGAGGTCCACTGCGGAGAGGACGGGGACGCCGAGGAAGGCTTTGCCGATGCCGCGCATGGCGAGTACGGCGGTCATCGCGGGACCTCCGCCCAGTCGCGGGTGCGCGCGGAGGCGAAGACGGCTTCGGCGAGGTTCGCGGCGCGCAGGCCGTCGGCGAAGGTCGGGAGCCCGTCGGGGGCGTCGCCGTCAGTGGCGGCGCGGGTGTCGGCGACGAACGCGTCGAAGCAGTCCTGGTAGCCCTGGGCGTGCCCGGCGGGGACGCGGGCGAGGCGGGCGGCGTCGGGGCTGAGGCGGTCGGGGTCGCGCATGACGATCGCGTTCTGGTCCCGGCCGCCGATCCAGAGGGTCTCGGGCCGCTCCTGGTCGAAGGCCAGAGTGGATTCGGTTCCCGAGATCTCAAGCAGCAGCCGGTTCTTGCGTCCGGCCGAGACCTGGCTGATGACGGTGGAGCCGACCATCCCGGCGGCGGTGGCGAACTGCAGCGTCACGATGTCCTCTGTGGAGACGTCGCGGCCGGAGCGGCGGCGGTTGGCGGTGGCGAGCTGGGCGTTGACGGCGGTGATGCGGTCGCCGGTGACGAACTCGAGGAGGTCGCACCAGTGGGAGCCGATGTCGCCGAAGGCGCGGAGCGCCCCGCCCTTGTCGGCGTCCACGCGCCAGTTGTCGTCGCCGGGGCGCAGCAGCCAGTCCTGGAGGTAGGAGCCGTGCGCGAGGGTGAGGCGGCCGATCTGTCCACTTGCGACTCGTGCGCGGGCCTCGCGGACCATCGGGTGGAAGCGGTAGACGAACGGCACCGTGGCCACGACCCCGGCCTTCTCGGCGGCCAGGGTCATCGCCAGGGCGGTCGGGGCGTCGGTGGCGAGGGGCTTCTCGCACACGACGTGCTTCCCGGCGGCTATGGCGGCCAAGGCGATCGGGGCGTGGAGGTGGTTGGGGACGCAGACGTGGACGACGTCGGCGGCATCGATCGCCGCCTCCAGGTCGTCGAACACGGCCTCGGCGCGGAGGTCGGCGGCGGCCGCGCGGGCGCGCTCGGGCGAGGACCCCATGAGTCCGGCGACCGAGCCCCCGGCGACGGCGATGGCGCGGGCGTGGACCCGGCCCATGAAGCCGGTGCCGATGACGGCCGCGCGGTAGTCCCGCCGAGTGATCGTGACGTGAGCCATATGACGACCGTAGGGCAGACTTATGACAGAGCACAAGCAAAAGTTGTCGGCGTTATGAAACAGTTACGTCATGACTCCGTCGAAACCCGTGTGGTTCACTATTGGTGTGACAGATGGTTCGGCAGCGCCTCCACCGACCGCGCCCCGCCGCGGCGCCCCCGGGGCCTCGGTCGGCGCCGGGGCGCTGCTCCAGCTCCTGCGCGACGGCGCGCCCCGGACCCGCTCCGAGCTCTCCGCCATCACCGGCCTCGCCCGCTCCACCGTCACCTCCCGCGTCGACGCGCTCCTGGCCGCCGGGCTCATCGCCCCCACCGGCGAGACCGCCTCCACCGGCGGCCGCCCGCCCGCGACCTTCGCGTTCAACCCCGCCGCGCGCATCGTCCTCGGCGCCGACCTCGGCGCCACCCACGCCCGGCTCGCCGTCACCGACCTCGCCGGGAACGTCCTCGCCGTCACCAACGCCGACCTCGACATCGCCTTGGGCCCCAAGGCGGTCCTCGACTGGACCGTCGAACACGGCCTCGCGCTCCTCGCCGAGGTCGACCGCCCCGCCTCAGACCTCCTCGGCGTCGGCATCGGCCTCCCCGGGCCCGTCGAGCACGACACCGGCCGCGCCGTCAACCCGCCGATCATGCCCGGCTGGGACGGCTTCGACGTGCCCGCCTACGTGCGCGAACGCATCCCCGTGCCCGTGATGGTCGACAACGACGTGAACATCATGGCCCTCGGCGAGCACTTCGCCGCCTGGCCCGAGTACGAGCACCTGCTGTTCATCAAGGCCGCCACCGGCATCGGGTGCGGCATCATCGCCTCCGGCCAGGTCTACCGGGGCGCGCAGGGCGCGGCGGGCGACATGGGGCACATCCGCGTCGCGGGCGCCGACGACGTGCACTGCCGCTGCGGCAACACCGGCTGCCTCGAAGCCGTCGCGAGCGGCGCGGCCATCGCCAAGCGCCTCACCGAGCAGGGCGTCCAGGCGAGCGGGTCGCTCGACGTCGTCGAACTCGCCCGCTCCGGCTCCGTCCCGGCCCTGCGCCTGGTCCGCCAGGCGGGCAGGGACATCGGCGAGGTCCTCGCCGGGGCCGTCAACTTCTTCAACCCGTCGATCATCGTCATCGGCGGCTCCCTCGCGCTCGCCGGAGACCACCTCATCGCGGGCGTCCGCGAGGTCATCTACCAGCGCTCGCTTCCCTTGGCCACCAGGCACCTGCGCATCGCCGCCGCCCGCACGGGCGAGTCCAGCGGCGCGATCGGCGCGGGCGTCATGGTCATCGAGCACGCCCTGGACCCCGCCCGCCTCGACGCCACCACCGACCTCAAATCGAACGGATGAACATGCTGAAGAACACCCTCGGCCGCACCGGCCTCGAAGTCACCCCGCTGTGCATCGGCACCAGCACGCTCGCCGGGTTCGACTCGGTGTACGGGTACGAAGTGGACGACGAGCGGGCCGTGCAGACGATCCTCGCGGTCTTCGACAGCGAGGTCAACTACCTGGACACCGGCAACAACTACGGCAAGGACGGCCTGTCCGAGCGGCGCATCGGCGAGGCCATCCGCCGCCGCGGGGGCCTCCCCGAGGGCTTCGTCCTCCAGACCAAAGTGGACGCTAACCCGGAGACCGGGGACTACTCGGGCGAGCGGGTGCGCCGCTCCCTCGAAGAGAGCCTCGAGCGCCTCGGCCTCGACTACGTGCCGATCCTCGCCCTCCACGACCCCGAGTTCATGAAGCAGGACGGCTTCGCCCCCGGCGGCGCCCTCGAAGCGCTCGTCGAGCTCCGCGAGTCCGGCGCCGTCGGCTACCTCGCCGTCGCCTCCGGGGACGTCGCGCTCAGCCAGAAGTACCTCGACACCGGCGAGTTCGACCTCGTGCTCAACCACAACCGGTACACGCTGCTCAACCGCGAGGCAGAGGAGCTGTTCACCAAGGCCCGCGCCGACGGCCTCGGCGTCCTCAACGCCGCCCCCTACGGCGGCGGGATGCTCGCCAAGGGCCCCGCGCAGCAGCCGAAGTACTGCTACGGCGAACGCGACGAGGCCATCGCGGCCGCCGCGTACCAGATGGCCGAGGCGTGCGAGCGCGCCGGCGTCCCGCTCATCGCCGCCGCGCTCCAGTTCTCCACCCGCTCGCCGCTCGTGGACTCCACCGTCGTCGGGATCTCGCGGCCCGAGCGCGCCGCCGAGACCATCGCGCTCCTCGACGTCGAGATCCCCGAATCCCTCTGGGAGGAGCTGGAGTCGCTCGCCCCGCAGGCCAAGATCTGAACGGCGGCAACGCTTCGGGTTCCTCCTGAGGGCTTTCGCCCGGATAGACTCGGTCCGTCCTGAAGCGAACGCCCTTGGGAGGAACGGTGACCCATGCCTAGAACGCCATCGCCGACGCGCAGCGGGTCGGTCGGAGGGAAGATCCTCTCCAAGGTCCTCGACGACCCC
The DNA here is from genome assembly GCF_043202775.1 of Glycomyces sp. NPDC048151. Taxonomy (NCBI): domain Bacteria; kingdom Bacillati; phylum Actinomycetota; class Actinomycetes; order Glycomycetales; family Glycomycetaceae; genus Glycomyces; species Glycomyces sp. NPDC048151. Next base: position 12,041 of record NZ_JBIDBB010000010.1, read on the forward strand.
GCGACGTTCCGCACCACCGACGGCCTCAAGAAGACCCCGCCGCCCCCGCCGCCGAAGCCGAACCGGCTCAGGCCGTTCAACGACACCGACACGGCGAACCTGCGCACCTACACCAACGGCGGATACCTGCAGATCAACCCGTACCTGCGCAACCCTGAAGGCACGGGCAAACCCTTCCGCCAGAAGTTCCAGGACAAGGCCGACGCCGTCTCCGACTCCCTGTCGAAACTGCCGGCCGAGCCCGGGAAGACCTACCGCGGGTCGAACCTCCAGAAGCGCCCCGAAGAGCTCGCGAAGTACCGCGAAGGCGAGATCGTGCGGGAGGACGCGTTCACGAGCACCTCGAAGAACCCGGGGATCACCGAGTCCGGGCAGTTCGCCAAGGACACGCGGTTCACGGTGAACGGCAAGAACGGCAAGAACGTCACCGAGTACTCCGACCACGACGAAGAGGAGATCCTCTTCGACAAGGGCACGGACTTCATGGTGAACAAGGTGACGCACAACGGCCGGTTCACCGACATCGAGATGACCGAGGTCTGAGAGGCCCGGTTCCCCGGGGCAGGAGCCCCGGGGAACCCCGCCGCTATGAGCGGCTGAGCCGCGCGATCACCAGCATGGCCTCCGAGATCACGACCGGGTCGACCGATCCGTCCTCGGGGAGCTTCAGCTCGACGTTCTCCAGCATCTGCTCGGTGCTGTTGTCGTACCCGTAGCCGGGGTGCACGCCCGGAGTCGAGTCGAGGTACACGTAGCCGCCCTCGGGGAACTCGCGGAAGAGCCCGTAGCCGCCGCCGCGCCCGACGGGCCCGCCGTACTTCCAGCCGCGGCTGAGCAGGCCGATCATCGGCCCGCCGCCGGCCTGCGCGCCCTCGAACCGGAGCCGCCCCGTCTTGCGCTCGTCTTCGGACAGTTCGAAGGCGGGACGGGCGAGCTGGTCGAACGGCTGCAGGATCTCGTAGTCGGCGAACACCTCCGCCCACGTCGCGACGGCTCCGCCCAAGGTGATCGGGTGCGCCAGGCGCACTACTGCGCCCTCGGGCAGCTCGAAGGGCTCGTCCTCGGCGTCGGCGAGCGTCCGGTCCTCGGCGAGGCGGAACGACGCGTCCCCGGCCTGCCACACGAGGCGGCTCGACAGGTGCCACATGAGCGGGTGGTCGACCAGGAACTCCCGGAACTCCGCGCCCGTCCAGGTGCGGGCGGTGCCCATCGCCGTCTCGAGGCGCTTCACCTGCTCGGCGGCCGTGGCCTTGAGGTCCTTGCGGAGCGCGGCGAACCGCTCGTACGCGGGCTGCGCCAGCTCCGGGTCGTCCTTCGCGTTCGGCTTGGGCGCGCTCGCCTTCCGCTTGCCCAAGCCGTCGATCACGTACGGCTTCAGCGCCTCGTCGAACTTGATCGTGAACGAGCGGGGCCCGTAGTCGAGGACGAGCGAGTCCTCCGCGAGCCCGAAGTCGGGCACGAGCCGGTCCCCGAGCTGGTCGAGCGTGAGCTCCAGCCGCTCGGCGATGACCTCGATCTGCTCGGTCGCGGTCCTCTTGAGCGCCTTGAACTTCGCCTTCTGCGCGATCGCGTGCACGGTGCGCAGCGCGGCCTCCGAGCCGACCCCGCCCAGGACCTCCAGGCCGCGCACGGCCTTGCGGTTCTGGCTCTGGCCGGGCCATTCGCGGATGAGCGCGTCCAGGCGGCGCACCGCGTAGTCGTCGGCGAAGCGGCGCAGCTGGTCCATCGCCCACGCGTCCTTCGACGGCGACCCCGCCGAGAGCCACAGCTCGAACAGGCCCCACGAGAACTGGCTGAGCGAGGCCGGGTCGCACTCGGCGGCGAGCGCGTCCGCGCCCGGGTACAGCCGCTCGGCGTCGTCCATCGCGAGCGCCGTCATGAGCGTGACGACCGCCGGATCGGGAAGGGCCGCAGTGCGGTCGGCCAGGAGCACCTGCGGGAGCATCGCCGGGTCGGCCCACTTGCCGGGCTTGGGGATGCGGGGCAGCTGCGGGTCGAACGGGTCGGCGTCGAGCAGCGCGGCGACGGCCGCGGCGGCCTCCTCGCCGTAGCGGGCCGCCTCAACGTCCACAACGGACCGGTCGAGGTACCGGAGCGCGTCGGTGGCGGCCTTGCGGAGCTTGGGGTCCTTGCCGACGGCGTCGGGGATGAGGAACGCGGCCGCTGCCTCCGGGTGCCGGTCGAACCAGGCCTTGGCGGTGGCGCGCTCGTTGCGGCCGCGCGAGAGCCAGCCCGCGGTGAGGCGCGCGGCGTCCAGGTTCACGAAGGGCGCCAACGCTTCACGGAAAGACGTCTTGCGCTTGAGGAGGGCCGTCGCGTGCGCTTTGGCCTCGTCGCCGTAACGGGCGAGGATCGCCTTGAGCGCGGAGACGCTGAGCGATTCGGAGGTGCCGTCCCATTTCGCGAGCGCGCGTCGGGAGTCCTCCTCGGGGGCGTAGGCGACGACGAAGTTGAAGGCCCAGTCCTTCGGGTTCTCGACGTCCCTGCCGTGCCAGTTCTTGCTGTTGCTCCAATAGGTGGCCACATATCCGGTGACCTCGCGCCACTCCTCCTGCTCCCCTGGGGCCCAGCGCAGTTCGTCGGTGTCGGGCGGGGCGAGTTCGAGGACGGCGCGCTTGGGGGCGGACTTCGCGTACGGCGTCCAAGGGGGCGTGGCGAAGACCTCGGGCAGGTCGGCGGTGTCGGGGTGGCGCCGCCGCAGCAGCTCGGCGATCCGCTCCTGCTCGGCCTCGGCGAGCGCGTCGACCGCTTCGAGCAGGCCGTTCGCGCGGACGAATCCGCCGAGGCGGACCCTGGTGGCGGCGTGGGCGTTCGCGGCGAGCGTGAGGATCGCGCGCAGCGCGCGGACCGGGAACCGAGCCGCGAACGCCTGCGCCGCGGCGAAGCCGAGCGGGTTGGTGAGGTCGCCGAGGAGGTACGCGGCGGCCGCTTCGGAGGGGAGGCGGCCGATCGCGTCGTAGACCAGTTCGCGCACCCGCACGTCCGGGCGTGGGTCGGCTTCGATGGTGTTGACGAGGACCGGCAGGGCGTCTGCGCCGAGCGCGTCGACGAGGAGGGCGATCCGCTGGACGACGTTGGCGTAGACGCCGAGTACGCGCGCTTCGGCGCGTTCGGCGTCCTGGCGGTTCCGGGCGATCGCCCAGATCAGGTCGTAGCCGTAGCGGCCGTTGCGGGATCCCTTGTGGAGGTCGAGTGCCTCGCGGACCCAGTCCTCCTGGTCGGGCATGAGGAGCGCGGCGGCGAACTTCTTCGCGTCGCCGACGCGGTGCGGCGCGACGGCGTCCCTGACCGCGTCGTACTCGCTTTGCGGAAGGGCCGCAAGGAGGGAGCGCAGCGGCGCGACCAGCGGCAGGTACTCGTTCATGAGGGCGACGCGCTGCGCCCCGGGCTCGCTGATGCGCGCGACCCCCTGGCGGTAGCGCCGGTCGCCCCACCAGTGCACCTCGTAACCCATCGCCTCGACCGCGGCCCGGCACGCGAAGGCGAGGCCGTGCTTGGCGATCCAGGCGTCGCGCCCGCGCCGCTCGATGACGCGGTAGTCGCCTTCCGCGACCCGGGCGAGGAAGCCGAGCGCGAGCGCAGCGCCGGTCGGGTTCGGGTCTCCGGCGATCCCGTACCTGATCATGCCTTCGTAGCCGGGGACGTCCAGTACCGCGATGACCTCTTCCATGTCATCGGCGTGCTTCGCGAAGAGCGCTTCGAGCCACTGGGGCGCATCGGGGTCGACGGTGACGGCCCGCGGCGTGCCGCGCCCGCGCCGGTCGAGGAGGTATTCGTGCCATTCGTCGCGGTATGCCACGCGGTCGTCTGAGGGATTGGTTCCAGTCACGTTGATGAGCATAGGAACCGGGTACGACACCGTTCTCGGCAGCGGCGCGGCGTTCAGTCGAGCGCGGCGTCGAGCAGCGTCGCGGCGGCGGCGCGGGCCTGCGCGGCGGCGTCGGGGGTGCCCGCGATCGCGGCGGTGGTCTGGGCCCCTTCGGCGAGGATCGCGATCTGTGCGGCGAGGGTCTCGGGGCCGCCCGCGTCGCGCACGAGGTCGGCCACGTACCGCTGGAACGAGGCCTTCTGCTCGCGCACGGTGCGGGTCACGTCGGGATTGCCGTCGTGCAGTTCCCCGTAGGCATTGATGAACGCGCAGCCGTTGAAGTCGGGCTCGCGGAACCAGGCGTCGAGGAAGTCGAACACGGCGAGGATCTTCTCCCGCGCGGTGGCGGCGCGCTCCGCGCTGGCCGCGATCCCTGCGGTCCACTGGGCGCGGCGGCGTTCGAGCACGGCGGCGATGAGCGCGTCCTTCGAAGGGAACAGCGCGTAGATGCGCTTGAGCGAGACGCCCGCGGCGGTCCGCACCGCGTCCATGCCGACCGCCTGCACCCCGCGGGCGTAGAACAGCTGGTCAGCGGCCTCGATGAGCTGCGCCCGGGCGGCAGTGTCGTCAATCACAGAAGATCTCCTTGCCATGAGAACGGTCGTTCTCTATCGTAGTCTACAACCACTGAGAACGACCGTTCTCCACCAAGGAAGGACCACGGAAATGGCCACCGTCACCGTCGGCACCGAGAACTCCGCCCCCATCGAGCTCTACTACGAGGACCAGGGCGAGGGGCAGCCCGTCGTCCTCATCCACGGCTACCCGCTCAACGGCCACAGCTGGGAGCGCCAGACCCGCGAGCTTCTGGCCGCCGGGTACCGCGTCATCACGTACGACCGCCGCGGCTTCGGCCAGTCGAGCAAGGTCGGCAGCGGGTACGACTACGACACCTTCGCCGCCGACCTCGACAAGGTCCTCGAGACGCTCGACCTGCGCGACGTCATCCTCGTCGGCTTCTCCATGGGCACCGGCGAACTCGCCCGCTACGTCAAGAACCACGGCCACGAGCGGGTCGCCAAGCTCGCCTTCCTCGCCTCGCTCGAGCCGTTCCTGGTCCAGCGCGAGGACAACCCCGAGGGCGTCCCGCAGGAGGTCTTCGACGGCATCGCCGCGACCGCGAAGAACGACCGGTACGCCTGGTTCACCCAGTTCTACAAGGACTTCTACAACCTCGACGAGACCCTGGGCGACCGCATCAGCCAGGAGGTCGTCACCGCCAACTGGAACACCGCCACGACCTCGGCGCCCGTCGCCGCCTACGCGGTCGTGTCCTCCTGGATCGAGGACTTCCGAGAGGACGTCGCCGCCGTCCGCGCCGCGGGCAAGCCCTCGCTGATCCTGCACGGGGACAAGGACAACATCCTGCCGATCGACGCTACAGGCCGCCGCTTCCACAAGGCGTTCCCCGAAGCCGAGTACGTCGAGATCGAAGGCGCGCCGCACGGCCTGCTGTGGACGCACGCCGACGAGGTGAACGAAGCCCTGCTGCGGTTCGTCCGCTCCTAACCCACCATCGAGGCCCCCTCGCCGACGCGAGGGGGCCCGGCCCCGTCGGTCAGCGGCCTTCCGCCAAGCGCCGCAGCGCATCCGAGACCTCGGCGATGCGGGCGGGCGTCCACTCGACGCCGGGGTCAGGTTCGAGGAACGCCGTCTCGATGGCGGCCACGGCGATCGCGGCATGCGACCATTCAGCCTCCTCCCAAGCGCCGAACGGCTTGGCGCGCAACGTCACGACACCCAGCTCCGGCACGGTAGGGCTCATGAGCAGCAGGCCCCGGAACGTCGCGTTCAAGAGCGTCGCCAGCTCCTCGAAACCCGCGCCCATCTCGGGCCGGATCCGGTAGCCCAGCAGCTCGGCGAGCATCCGGTGCGACGCGGCGATCCGCTCCACGAAGCCCCGCTCGGTCTCGGCGAGCGCCGCCTGCACATCGGTGCGCAGCGGCCCGTCGTCCAGACTCAGGAACGTCGCGTGCAGCGCCAGGTAGGTCCGCCAGGTGGACGACTCCCGGACCTGCTCGAAGTCCCGGTTCGCCCGCAGCATCTCCGCGAACACCGCCGCGCGCCCCTCCTCGGTCCCGAGCAGCTCGGTCCGGTCGAGCACCGCGCGCACAATGCCCCGCAGCGACGCCTCCGACCCGAAATCGGCGGGCGACCCGCCTTTGGCCAAGGCCCGCAGCAGGTCCGAGAAGAACAGGTCCTTGTAGGGCCAGCGCCGGTAGACCGCGCTGCGGGCGACGCCGGCCTCGCGGATGACGTCCTCCAGGCTCAGGTGCTCCAGACTCACGGTCAGCCCGGTCGCGTTGACCATGGCTTCGGCGGCGGCGAGCATCCGCTCCTCGGTCTCCTTGTCGGACAAGCGTTGACGGCGGCGCGTGGGCCCGCCCGAGGACGGTTGTGACAAGGCTCCCCCAATTCATTTGAGACATGATGTCTCAAGTTTGGTATCTTAATCTCCAACTTCTTCGCGCGAGGTTACCAGCACCCACCACCAAGGAGCACCAACGTGACCGCACCCAGCAGCACCGGCCGCCTCGTCAGGGCCTTCATCGGCCAGGGCCTGCTCGCCCTGCTCGCACTCACCGCCCTCGCCGTCGGCTTCGCCGTGCAGGACATGGCCGACGGCGGCGCGCTCGACTACGAGACCGGCGCCTACGACGTCGACAGCTATGCGGCCGTGGGCGACTCGTGGGACGAGTCCAACTACACGGGCCTCGGCCTCATCGACGCGATCCGCATCGAAGTCGACCCCGCCACCGACCAGGAGGTCTTCGCCGGGTTCGCCACTCCCGAAGGCGCCCAGGCATTCCTCGACGGCGTCGACCACACCCTCATCCACCGCGCCACCGACGCCGGCGGCCCCACCACCGAGGCCGTCCCCGGCGACGCCCCGACCACCCTCCCCGGCGAGGCCGACATCTGGACCGCCCAGACCACCGGCTCCGGCGTCCAGACCCTCGAACTCGACACCGAGAACCTTGAGGGCGAGTACGTTCCGATCGTCATGAACGCCGACGGCTCCCCCGCCGTCGCAGGCGAGGTCACCGTCTACTTCGACATCCCGAGCCTGCCGTGGATCATCGGCGCCGTCTACGGCGTCGGCCTGGTCCTCCTGGCCCTCACGGCCTTCCTCGCCACCCGTGCGGTCCGCCGCCACCGGACCGCCCGCTGACGCCCGAACCCGTGCGGCCCCGCCCGGAAACCCGGGGCCGCACGGGAACACAGGCCTGCCGGTCCTAGGAAGACCGGTCCGCAGGACAAGCGGACTCTGGCCGGAACCGGCCGTCCGGCTCAGGATTGCGGGCATGAACGTACTGATCGTCCACGCGCACCCTGACGCGAACTCCCTGACCTCCTCGTTGAAAGACCTCGCCGTGAACGCGTTCCGCGAGGAAGGCCACGAGGTCGTCGTCTCCGACCTGTACGCCATGAAGTGGGAGTCGGCGGCCGACTACACCGACTTCGACGGGATCACCGGCCCGGACTTCATGCACGCCTCCGGCACCGCCTACGCGACCGGCCGCCTCAGCGCCGACATCCAGGCGGAACAGCAGAAGCTGCGCGACGCCGACCTCGTCGTCCTGCTCTTCCCGCTCTGGTGGTTCACCGTCCCCGCCATCCTCAAAGGATGGATCGACCGGGTATTCACCTACAACTTCGCGTACGGCGCCGACCTCGGCCGCTACGGCAACGAAGGCCCGCTCTCCGGCAAGCGCGCCATGCTCGCCACCCTCACCGGCGGCCGCGCCGGCCACTACACCGCACGCGGCGTCAACGGCCCCGTCGACGACCTGCTCTTCCCGCTCAACCACGGCGTCCTGCACTTCACCGGCTTCGACGTCCTCCCTCCCTTCACCGCACACAGCGCCGTCCACCTCACCACCGAGCAGTACGACGACATCGCCGCCCGCTTCCGCCTGCGCCTCGCCACCGCCTTCACCACCGAGCCGATCCCCTACCGGTCCGAGACCGGCGGCGACTACACCGGCCTCACGTATCCGGACGGCTCCGAACTCGTCCCCGGCCGCGAAACTCCGGGCACCACCGGATTCGCGCTCCACACCGCCGGCCCGAAAATCTGAGGGGGCCCTGCAACCCGCGGTGGCCCCGGTTCCGTAGAAACGGGGACAGAGACGCGACGAAGGGCCCCCATGACTCCGCAGCAGGAACGCGAATTCCGCGAGTACGTCCAGGCACGCCGTCCCGGCCTGCTCCGAACCGCGTACCTGATGTGCGGCGACTGGCACCGGGCCGAGGACGCCGTGCAGAGCTCGATGATCAAGCTCTACGGGGCCTGGGCGAAGACCAAGCCGGAGACGGCCGACGCGTACACGCGGCGGATCGTCACCAACACCTTGATCGACGAGTCCCGGCGCGGCTGGTTCCGCCGCGAGCGCTCATATTCGGAACTGCCCGACGGGATCATCGACGGCAGCCGTCCGGAGGAACGCCTCGCCGCCGTCTCCGCTCTCGCCCAGCTGCCACCCAGGCAGCGGGCCACCCTGGTCCTCCGCTTCTGGGAGGACCTGCCGGTCGAGGAGACGGCGCGGATCCTGCGCTGTTCGGCCGGCACCGTCAAGAGCCAGACCGCGCGGGGGCTGCAGACGCTGCGCGACCTGTATGAGAATGCCGATCTCGCAGGCCAAGGAGCCGAATCATGAACCCAGACGACATGCGCGGGCTGTTCAACGAAGCACTCGACGGGGCCGGTCCGGCCCCGACCTCGGGCACGGACCACATCGTGACCGCCGGGCGGCGCCGCGTCCTGCGCCGCCGCGCGGCGGTCGGGGCCGGAGCGATCGCGGGCATCGCGGCACTCACTGCGGCCGTGGCGATCCCGCTGGCGTTCTCCGGCAGGCCAGGCCTGCTCGACGCCGCAGGACTGGGCAACAGCGAAGAGGAGTCGGGGGACTCGTGCGAGGCCCCCGACGACCAGACCGACGAGCAGAAGGCCGTCGCCGCGATGTACGGCCAGGCGCTGGACGCGGCGGTGACCGCGATCGGAGGCACCCCCGGCGGCTACTGCGACGACTCCGGGCCCAACTACGACGGCTTCTACTTCGACGCCGAAGCAGGCGGCTACCGCTACGAGGAGTTCGCGATCTTCCGCGCCACCGGCGAACACGCGACCGTGCGGGTCGACGTCTGGGAGCCGAACGACATCGAGACCGCAGTCCGCATGGAGAGCCTCGCCGAATGCGGCGACCCCGGGGTGGAGTGCACCTGGGACGAGACGGACGAGACCGTACCCACGCTGCTGGTCGAGGAGACCCGGACGCTGAACGTGGACGCGGAGGAGAACCCCGACGGCGTTCAGGTTCCGGTGCGGGCCGCCCTTGTCGAACTCGGCGGCGGCGTCATCGTTCATGTCGAATTCGAAGAGGGGCAGCGGAAAGGCACGCTCAGCACCACGCCCGAGCAGCTCGCCGGTGTCGCGCAGGCGATCCCGGTCGGCCAGGACGCGCCGGAGGTCGAAGAGGAGGACACCGGGACCTACACCCTCCCCGACGACGCCGCCCTCGCCGGGGCCCTCGTCGACGGCATCGCGGCGCAGTTCCCCGGCGCGGTCGTCCCCGACGCCGCCGACGTCGAGTTCGGCCCCCACGACCAGACCGAGGCCTACGCCGAGGGCTACTACTACGGCAACGACGGCACCCGCGTCGCCTACGCCGACGCGACCGTCAACGGCGGCGAGCAGGTCAGGTTCTTCCTCCAAGTGACCCCGCTCGAATCCCCCGGCGACGGCGGCGCGTCCCAGGAGCCCGCCGAGCATTACGCGAACTGCTCCTACTTCACGTGCGACTACTCCCAGCTGGACGACTCGACCGGCCTGGTGCACCGCACCTCGACCGACGTCCGCCCGGGCCCGACCTCGATCGAGTTCCGCGCGTCCGACGGCTGGGTCGTGGGCGTCGGCGCCGAATCCCTCGGCTCGACCGAAGCCCCCTCGGTCCCCTTCGAAGCCCTCGACGCGATCGTGAACACCATCCGCTGACCAGACCAACCCGAACGGGCCCCCGCCACCGGCAGGGGCCCGTTCCCCGTTAATGGCCTTCCGGGACCCGCCCTCAGTCGAGCGGCAGCCGTACGGTCTCGAGGAAGTCACTGGCCTCGATCGTCGACAAGAGCTCAGGCGGACCCGATACCTTCGTCCCCCACAGGTCCCAGTCCGTGTAAACCAGCCACGAGCGGTCGACCGGCCAGATGTTCGAAGGGCTCCCCTGGTAATCAAGCTGCTCTAGCGACTCCGCGTCGCGAAGCAGGCCCCGGTAGACCTCGAGGACCTCGAAATCGCGTGCGATCCACTGGGACCAGTGCGCGAAGACCTCTGTATCCGGACCGGAGAAGGCCCGCAGCACCTCGACCAGCGCGTGGAAGCTCTCCCGGTCCAGGCTGCCTTCGGTCGGCGGTTGGATCGACACCGGCCACGAACTGTTGCGTTTTGCAGAGGGGAACGCGTGGTAGGAGGGGTATCGCATGCCCTCGGGCACATGCGTGGGCACTACCGTGTCGCCGACTCGCTCAGCGAGTTCACGCCACCGCAGGCGTCGCCACCCGGCACCAGGATCTCCCTCCCACCCAAGACCTCCGCCCGTCGCCGTCAACGCAGGCGAATCGGTCTCGACCCAGTCCCCGACCCGCCACGGCTCCACCTCACCGGAAGCGAGCATGCGCTTGTGCCGCTCATCATGGGTCTCGCCGTCAGTTGGAGCCACCTGCTCGTACATCGCGTTCAAGATCCACAGCGGCCCCGGCTTACCGCGCTCGATATCGAACCCGGTGATCGACTCCGTGTCGAGCTCGGCCAGCCACGCCACCTCACCGCCGTCAGCACGCTTCCACTGATCCTTCATCCTTGTTGGCCCTCACCGCAGTCCAGAAGCCAGCCGGGAACACCCGTGTATCGCAACACCTCGCGGGTCTGCGGAGCTTCGAATGCCTCGGCTTCTCCTGAGCAACTTGCGAGAAGCGCCCCGTCACCGCGCCACCACGTGTCGACGAGACCCTCAGTCCCCTCGACCCGATCAAGCCCGGTGAAGTCGATCGATTCGACACGGCTACTTCTGAACCTGGTGACCTGCTCGGCGTGAGTGAAGGCGTCGTGCGCAAGGGAGAGCGACCAGATCCAACCCTCGATCGACGCGTGCAGTGCCACCCAGCGAGTCGTGGCGATCCCGAACGCTCCATCGGGACCGATCATGAACCCGTACGGCACAGCAGTCCTGGAAGGACCGACTTCGAACAGCCACTCACCGGTCTCAGCCCGTTCGAAGCCACCGACTTCGAAATATTTGGGGCCACCGTCATAGAACGGACCCGGCGGCAGCGCGAGACCGCCCCACAACCTTTGAAACTCCATCGCCCGATCAACTACCTCCGAAGGAACGCCACCTTCGATCCAGTCCCCCCGATATCGGTCAAACTCCCGGGGGCTCGTCCGAACTCCGTTGGAGTAGACGAAGCTGCGCGCACTCGGTGCCAACCTGTCTAGCACTTCATCATCTTGTCGAACATGCATGAGCAGTACGTTACGACGCATGGCTACGCCGAGTTCCTCCTGCACATCGAAAACGAACGTTCTGGTTCTGTTGGAGTGACACGCTCTTCGACTGACTCGCCATCAGCCGGTGACGGTGTAGACCTCAAGCTCAGACTCGACTTCAGCCAGGTAGGCGGGAGGGGTCGACAGTCGGAACGAGCCTGCGGCGCCCGACCACCAGCCGGGGAACGCGGCGGTTTCGCTGCTGGTCGCGATGTCGAAGAGCCGCGTGGTGTTCGCGTCGTTCGAGTAGAAGGCGATCTGGTCCTGCCAGATCAGATAGGGGAAGCCGGCATCGGATGCAGATTCAAGGTCGAGCACTGTGAAGGACGCAGTCTCCGCGTCATACAGGAGCAGTGCCGACTCGCCGTCTTCGGCGCTCTCGGCTGGAACGGGGCAGACGATCAGGCGGGCACCGTCGGTCGGGCAATACTCGGGCAGCGTCCCGCCCGTGTGGGACGCCAGCACTTCTCCGGTGAACGCGTCCAGCGCGCGAAGCTCCGCGGTGTCGCCCTCGCCGACCTCGAACAGCACTTGTTCGGCGAGCAGGCCAAGGACCGTGGGGTCCTCGCAGGGATCGAGTTCCCATAGGGGTTCGCCGTTGTCGGTGTCGAATCCGGTGTAGAGGAATTCGTAATCGAACCCGCAGCGCGCTTCGTCGGTGATGTTGCGGACGCCGATGATCGCGTTTCGGGTCGAACGCGTCATCTCGACGCCGTCGCGCTGCCACAGGACCTCTCCCGAGTCCAGGTCGAGTGCGACGCTGGCAAGCGGGCTGCCCAACCCGTTACCGGAGCCGTTTACCACCGCGATGTCCTCGGTGGTGACCATGTCGAACTCGAAGAGGGACAAGCAATTGTTCTCAGGACCAGGCGGGGCCGGATGGCTGGACCAGAGGATCTCGCCGGTGGCTGCCTCGATCGCCACGACCGCATGCTGCGCCGTTGCGTCTCCGCATTCCGATGAGGCGTCGCTGACGTCGCCATCGAGCGCCCGAGCGAGTACAGCCGGCACTCCGTCCACCTCGACGGCCTCGACCTTCTCCGGCTTTGGTGGCAGCCAGCGGTCGAGGCTGGTGCCTTCGATCCCGTCGTCTCCCTGGCCGAGCTGCCAGAGAAGTTCGCCGGTATCGGCGGCGGCACCGCTCAGGACGGTCTCCTGATTTTCATCCAGGCTGTAGTACACGACTACGTCGCCTACGACGGCCGTCATGCCCGCGAAGGTCGTGGCCGACCAGGCGAGTTCAGTCGTCGCGCCCACCGTAGATACGTCGAGATCCGCACCAAGCTCGGTCGCAGGCACCGTATCCGAGGTATTCGCATCGGTTCCTGCGTCGGATTGGCATGCTGCCACCAGCATCAGCGGAAGACCCGCGCCTACGAGGACACGTCGCATGGAAGGGCTCACTATCCAGTTCATCCCGTTGATGCCTGGGAACGGAAATCAGCCGTCTTGAGGGACACCAGCGGGAACGGGGTTATCGGGGTTGCCGTTCCGACTATGCGGACCGGCGATCAAACACTAACCCAACTGGAGCTGCTGCGCGGTACGCCGCCTTCCTAGAGACGTCAAGTGAATCAGTCTCCTGAGATCCCCCAGAAGACGACCAGCTCAGGTTCGCCCTCTCCCCAGAGCACAAGGTGTCGGGCGCTGTCGGTGTCCGCCTCGTATTCCCCGAGTTCCTCGGCCTTCACTCCGCCGATCCGCTCCCAATCCTGCGTAGTAGGCGTCGCCGACCCGAGCAGCGCGACCAACTCTTCAGCGGTGAACGCCAGGCTCTGATGGGGCAGCAGGTCGTCGAGCTCCACTCCGGATACGACCTCGCGGATGTCTACGATCGAGTGCGCCCCGGGGTAGCCGTTGCCATACTTCGAGCCGTCCCATTCCTCCAGCGAGCGCGGCTTCAGGTTCTCCGAGTCGCCGTCTTCCCAAGGCCAGTAGAAGTCACCCGACTCGAAGGCGTCGCGTCGCAGCTTCGCGAAGGTCGCCTCGATTGAGCCCTCCCACTTCACTGAGTAGTCCCATCCAGATGCACCCATGTCCAACTCCAATCCAAGTCCGGCGCAGAACGCGCACGTCCGGGAACGCTATCCCGAACGACCGACACCGGGAATCCGTTACCGCCCCGAGGATGAGTACAGACCGACAGCCCACTGCCCCAGGCCCGTCATTCCCGCGCGTCGCGGCGCCACGGGTAGGGTGCTTGCCATGCGTTTGTTGGTGGCACGGTGCCAGGTTGATTACACAGGTCGGCTTTCTGCCCATTTGCCCATGGCTACCCGTTTGCTAATATGGAAGGCGGATGGGAGCGTGCTGGTGCACGCCGACGGGGGGTCGTACAAGCCGCTGAACTGGATGACGCCGCCGTGCACGGTCGTCGAGGGCGCGACCGAGTGGACGGTGACCTCGAAGAAGACCGGCGACCAGTTGAAGATCACGATCGAAGAGGTCTTCCACGACTCCAGCCATGAGCTGGGCGTCGACCCGGGACTGCAGAAGGACGGCGTCGAGGCGCACCTGCAGGAGCTGCTGGCCGCCGACACGGCCCCGCTCGGGAAGGGCTGGTCGCTGGTGCGGCGGGAGTACCCGACCGCGATCGGGCCGGTGGACCTCATGTGCCGCGACTCGGACGGGAAGCACGTGGCCGTGGAGATCAAGCGGCGCGGGGAGATCGACGGCGTCGAGCAGCTGACCCGGTACCTGGAGCTGCTCAACCGCGACCCGCTGCTGGCCCCGGTGGACGGCGTCTTCGCCGCCCAGGCCATCAAGCCGCAGGCGCGGGTGCTCGCCGAGGACCGCGGGATCCGCTGCGTCGTGCTGGACTACGACGACCTCCGCGGGGCCGTGGACGAGAGCCAGCCGCGGCTGTTCTAGACGAATGACGAAGGGCCGCAGCGAAACCGCTGCGGCCCTTTTGCGTGAGGTGAGACTACTCGCCGTAGACGGAGTCTTCGGCGTCGTCCCAGATCTGCTGGCACTCTTCCTCGGTGCCGACACCGGACTCGACGCAGTCGGCGATCGTGTCCTGCTCGATCTGGTCGGCCTCGTCGGAGATCGCGTTGAACACCAGGACGTTCATCGCGATGGCGCCGCCGATGGCGAGGACGCCGAGCACGAGACCGGTGCCGCCGGTGCCCTTGCCTTTGCCATTGCGCTTGCCTGCGACGACGAGCGCGATGATACCGAAGATGAGGGCGAGGCCGCCGAGGATCATGCTCACGACGTTGACGAACGGGATCCATGCGCCGACAATCGCGATGATGCCGAGCACGAGCGCGGTCACGCCGAAGCCGTTGCCCTGCTTGACGGGGACGGGCTGCTGCATGGGCGCGGGGGCGGGCGGGTAAGCCACGGGGTAACTCCTATTGATGTCGTTCGATCGGATCGTTCGGGCGGAACAGCGTGGAGTCTATGGCAGCGGTGCAAATTCCAAAACGGCGGCTAACCGGTCAATTCACGAGATTCCGCTCACTGCAACCGTTCGGACCTGCTTGATCACACAACGTGCGCAATTACCGAGCGGATTCGCTATTCCACTCTGCGCAGTCGCAGGATCGCGGAGTCCCAGTCGGCGTCGCTCCATTTCAGTGGCAGCCCGAGCACGTTCAGTGTCGCTCCCCAGTGGATCTCGCCGGTGTCCTCGTCGAGCCAGCGCGAGTCGGCCGCGAGGCCTTCGGGCCGCAGCGGCGCGAGGGGCCGGTTGCAGTGGTGCGGGGTCTTGAACGCCAGGACCGCGATCCGGTCGCCCTGCACGTACTGGACCCCGGTGAGCGGGGAGGTCTCCGGGTCGCCGAGGCGGTACTGGACGCCGTGCTGGACGACCGGCCGCAGCCGCTTGTACTGCGCGACATGCTCGGCGGCCTCGTCGAGTTCGGCCTCGGACCACTCGGTGAGGTTGCCGCCCACGGCGAGCACGCCGGCGCTGGCGACGTGGAAGCGGAACCGCAGCGAGGTGGTGCGCCGGTTGAAGCCGCTGGGCTCGTCGGTGATCCACGTGTCCATGGCGCGCGCGGGGTAGGCCTGGCTGAACCCGTACTGGATGTCGACGCGGTCGCCCGCGTCGGTGTTGTCCGAGGTCCAGACCTGGTCGACGTGGCGGAGCATGCCGGGGTCGACGCGGCCGCCACCGCCCGCGCAGCCTTCGATGCGCACGCGGGGGTGCTTGGCGCGCAGGCGTTCTTTGATGGAGTAGACGGCTTCGACGTGCTCGAACCAAGCCCGGTCGGGGTCGTCGTCGCCGGGGCGGCCGACCTCGGTCCAGGGCCGGTTGTGGTCCCATTTGACGTAGTCGATGTCGTTGGCGCTCAAGAGGTCGTCGAGCCACGCGTAGGCCCAGGCGGCGACTTCGGGGCGGCCGTAGTCGAGGACGAGCTGCTGGCGCAGTTCGGTGCGGTCGCGCCCGGCCTGGTGGTGGATCCAGTCGGGGTGGGCGCGGTGGAGGTCGGAGTCGGCGTTGCACATCTCGGGTTCGACCCAGATCCCGAACTTCATGCCGGCGGCGTGCACGGCGTCGATGAGCGGCCCGAGGCCTTCGGGGAACCGGTCGGGGTTGGGGTGCCAGTCGCCGAGTCCGGCGTTGTCGGTGACGCGCTTGCCGAACCAGCCGTCGTCGACGACGAACTGCTCGCAGCCGATGCGCGCGGCGAGTTCGACGAGCGGGCGCTGCTTGTCCTCGGCCACGTCGAAGAACACGGCCTCCCAGGAGTTGAAGAGGACGGGCGCGTCCTCTTCGGGGGTGGGCATGACGTGGCGGCGCAGGTGCTCGTGCCAGGTGCGCGAGGCACCGCCGAAGCCGTCGGTCGCGCAGAGCCCGGAGTAGACGGGGGTCGTCCAGGTCTCGCCCGCGCGGAGGGTCCAGCGCAGGCCTTCGTGCCCGGCGCCGCCGGTGACCGAGACGCGGCCCTGGGCGGAGCGGCGGAGCAGGACGCGCCAGGAGCCGGACCAGGCGAGGTTCATGGAGTAGACGGTCCCGGCGGTCTCGGTCGCGGTGCCGTCGTCGACGGCGGTCCACGGGTTCGACTGGTGGCCGGTGAGTCCGCGGCGGGAGCCGATCGCGGTCTCGCCGACGGGGAGGGGCGTGCGCCGCAGCTGCCATTCGGCGGCCCATTCGCCGCTGAGGTGGGAGAGCCGGTAGTCGTCCCAGTGCGGGAGGGTCCAGGCGGCGGCGTCGAAGCGGGTGAGCTCGACCGGGGACGCGGCCTCGAGGGAGGCCCAGCGGTCGAGGACGCCGGTGTCCCAGAGCCGGTAGTGCAGGGTCAGGGCCAGGTCGCGGTCGGTGAAGCGGATCGCGAGGTGCTCGTCCTCGATCGAGTGATCCTCGTAGTTCCACGCGAAGCCCTTGGCGCCGTCGGGGTGGCGCAGTTGCAGGGACGGGGTCGCGAACTGGGGTCCGAGTTCGCCGAGGAGTTCGGCGCCGGTGTGGAGCCGGTCGTCCCACGAGTAGGCCTCGCGCCATTCGGGCACGAGCGAGGCGACGGCCCCGTCCGGGATCGCGGGGCCCCAGTGCAGTTGGCGGGGCAGGCCGTCGCGGACGCCGACGACGTAGGAGCGGTCGGCCCCGGTGAGGTGCCAGGTGAGGGCGGCTTCGTCGAAGCGGATGGGCATGGGGTCTCCTCAAGGATCGGACTCAGTCCCAGTCTGCCCCGGGAGGCAAGCGCTATAGAAACCGGTATCACCACTCGAGACGCTGCCGAGTTGCCCCGTTCTTCACGCCGCCGCAACCCCCGCGTCACTCCACAGGGCCCGCCGCAGGTGGTGAACGGGCACGTGGGAGCGGCATGCAAGACTATTGGCATGCTTCACGCGGTGGTCCCCGCGGGCGGTTCCGGAACTCGGCTCTGGCCCCTGTCTCGCGCGCAACGGCCCAAGTTCCTGCTGCCCCTCACGGGCACCGACTCGTCGTTGCTGCAATCGACCGTCGAGCGGGCCCGGCTGCTGTCCGACCCCGACCACGTCTACGTCGTCACCGGCGCGGCCCATGCCGTCGACGTGGCCCGCCAGCTGCCCGAGGTCCCCGGCGACAACATCCTCGTCGAGCCCTCCCCGCGCGACTCCGCCGCCGCGATCAGCCTGGCCGCCGCCGTCATCGCCGAGCGCGACCCGACCGCGATCATGGGCTCCTTCGCCGCCGACCACCTGGTGCTCAACGGCGAGGCCTTCGCCAAGACCGTGCAGAAGGCCATGGAGCTGGCCTCCACGGGCCTGCTCATGACCATCGGGATCACCCCCACCGGCCCCGACACCGGCTTCGGCTACCTGCGGCTCGGCCCTCCGGTCGGCCCCGGCTACCAGCTCGGGGCGTTCGTCGAGAAGCCCGACCAGGTCTCGGCCGTCGAGTACGTCTCGGCCGGGAACTACCTGTGGAACGCCGGCATGTTCGTGTGGCGGGTCGACGCCTACCTCGCCGAGCTCAAGCGCCACCGCCCCGCCCTCCACGACGCCGTGCGCACCCTCGCCGCCGCGTGGGACTCCAACCGCCGCGAGGCCCTGTTCGCGCAGCTGTGGCCGACCCTGGAGAAGATCTCGATCGACTACGCCGTCATGGAGCCCGCGGCCGCCGCGGGCAAAGTGGGCGTCGTCCCCGGCGACTTCGAGTGGCACGACGTGGGCGACTACAACACGCTCGGCCAGGTCCTCCCGGCCAACGACAAGGTCGGGAACGTCATCGTCGAGCCGAAGGGCTCGGGCCAGACGATCCTCACCGAGTCGAAGCGGAACGTCGTCGTCCCGGCCGCCGGGCGGCTCGTCGCCACCGTCGGCGTCGACGACCTCATCATCGTCGACACCCCCGACGCGCTTCTGGTGTGCCCCCGCGACCGGGCGCAGGAAGTCAAGGGCCTGGTCGAGGAACTCAAGCAGGCCAATAGAACCGATCTGGTCTAATTGCGGCCATGAAGCTCGGGTCACGTCAACGGACCGTCATCGCGGCCGCCCTCCTCGCCTGCGCACTGGTGTTCATCGGTGTCGCCTTGTCCCAGTGGCTGTTCGGGGCCGGACTCGACCCGCGCGACGACACGATCCGCCGCGCCGCCGGGATCGCCTTCACCGACGAGGCCCGGAGCACCCTCTTCTCGGTCGTACCGGTCGCCCTGCCAGCAATGGCGGCGTTCCTGGCGCCCGACACGCGACCCGGACGGGTGACAGTTCGCGTTACCCGTCTCGTTTACGTCTGCTACATCGTTATCGGTGTACTGCTGGCGCTGTCGGCAGCCCGGTACGGATTCGACGATGCCAGGCAGTTGGCTGAGGAAGGACAGGTCTTCATCGACACCCGCGCCGCCGTGGAGCGACTCCTGCTCGACGCGGTGTGGCTGACCCTGGCCGGTATCGGCCTGGTCTTCGTGCGATGGAACGGAACTCGCGAGCGATCCTCCACTCCGGAACCTGTCAAGCAAAGTCCCCCACAAGCGTGAGTCTGAGGGGTCCTTCCATCATTCAGTTCACTGTGCGCTATCGTCTGATATCGAACCGTGACCGAATAGCGATGAGCACTCATCGTCCATAGCGACGAGTAATGGCGGTGCGGCCCCATCTACAGGCCGCCCGCGGGCACCGGGCTTCACCAGAAGCACACCATGCAGGACAAGGCACCAGCGGACGACCGGCTCGTCCGCAGCACGGCCGTACGCGTTTCAGGGGAGGGGACGCGTCCAGCCCGCCAGTCCGCAACCCGGTGCAGCGCAAGTGATTGCAAGGGGGGAGCACCGGTTCTGCCGGTGCGCGAACGAGGAGGCGGACGTATATGGACGGCCGTGACTACTTGGCCGACCTGTTGGGTAACGTTCCGGAGTGGCAGGCTCGCGCATTGTGCGCGCAGACCGATCCGGAGGCGTTCTTCCCCGAAAAAGGGGGGTCCACGCGGGATGCGAAACGCATCTGCGCGAGGTGCGAGGTCAAAGAGAACTGTCTGCAGTACGCACTCGACCACGATGAGCGCTTCGGCATCTGGGGCGGGCTCTCCGAACGGGAGCGCCGCAAGATCAAACGCCAGGCGCGCGAAGCGGCACGGCGGCGCACGGAGCGCCTGCCCGTGGTGGTGTGCTTCCCGAGCCCGATGATCAACCCCGCGCTGGCGTCGGAGGTCGTCTTCGCGGCCGAGCAGCGCCACACCGAGCCCGTCCTGGTCGGCAGCGGCATCGGCGGCCAGGTGGGCCTGCTGGAGGAGCTGGTCGGCGGCCGCCTGCCCGCTCCGATCGGCGAACTCGCGGAGGAACCGGCCGTGCAGGAGCGCATTCCGGTCGCCGCATAACTGCATCCCTACGAACGAGCATCGGGGGCGGGACATCGAAGTCCCGCCCCTGCGCCGTGCCCGGGATCAGAACTCCAGGTCCTCCGGCGGCAGGTTCAGCAGGGACGCGAGCTGCTCCGTCAGGACCTCCCGCACCAGGCCCTCCATCTCGGCCTTGCCCTCGGCACGCAGCTCGATCGGCCTGCGGTACAGCACGATCCGCGGCGAGGCCGCCACGGTCCCCGGCTGCGCCGGGTACAGCTTCGAGAGCGGCACCCCGCGGTCCTCCACGATGTCCGCGTCGTAGTGCTGCGACTCCGGCGGCACCTCGTCCACGGCGAACTCGATGTGCCGCAGGTCGGTGAACTTCGAACCGAGGGACTCCGCGAGGTGGCGCTCGATCTCGACCACCGAATCCATCACCAGCGCGTCGAACTTCTCGACGGGCGTGCGACGCAGCGGCAGGGCCCGGGGCGCCAGCGGCCCCCGCATACCCCGTCCGTGTCGATCTCTGCGCATGCAGAAACCTTAGCGTCCGCCGCCGACGAATTCGGGCCCCGCGATCCCGATCCGGACAATTCCGCATCGGACCACAGTTCAGCGCCGCTGACTTCGCCACCGCGAGTGGTAGTTTCGTGGAGTGAGGTCGGATCGGCGTTGCTCCCGGAACGGCTGCCGCCAGCCTGCGGTGGCCACTTTGACATATATCTACTCGGATTCGACGGCTGTGGTCGGCCCGCTCTCCACGACGCGGGAACCCCATAGCTATGACCTGTGTGATGCGCACGCCCGGCGCCTCACCGTGCCCCACGGCTGGGAACTGGTCCGCCACCAAGGCGACTACACGGTGCCCATGCCCACCGACGACGACCTGGTCGCACTGGCCAACGCCGTGCGGGAGGCCGCCGTCGGCGACAGGCACGAGGTCGAGCCGGTCGAGTCTGCGCCCATGACGGGGAGCCGGTACGACGAGCCCGATGCGTCTCAGCGCCAAGGGCTCCGCCCCGCCGCGCCCCAGATCGGTGCCCGGCGTCACCTCCGGGTGGTGTCCGGCGACGAGGACCTACAGCGCTAGTCTCGTCACGGGGTGGCCTTGGCGACGGTGCCAAGTTTCGGCTTGCAAGCCTCGCCGAGGGCGCCAGACGACGGCTCGCCGAGTGCGCCCGACGCACCCCGACCGGACCCGCAACACCGGAAAGGCGGCAACTGAGTGGCTACCAACCTCAGCGAATTCGTGAAGGCCTACGACGTGCGCGGACTCGTCGGCTCACAGCTCACCCCCGAGGTCATGGAGGCCATCGGCGCGGCCGCCGTGGCCGTGACCGGTGAGACGACCTGGGCCGTGGGCCACGACATGCGCGACTCCGGCCCCGGCTTCGCCGAGGCCTTCGCGCGCGGCGCGACCCGCGCCGGAGCGGACGTCATCGAGGCCGGGCTCTGCTCGACCGACATGCTCTACTTCATCGCCGGCAAGCGGAACGTCGCCGGCGCGATGTTCACCGCCAGCCACAACCCGGCCGAGTACAACGGCCTGAAGATGTGCCTCCCGGCGGCCCGCCCCATCGGCCTCGACACCGGCCTCGCCGACATCCGCGACAAGGCCCAGGCCATCCTCGACGGCGAACCGGCCCCCGAGGCCGACAAGCCCGGGACGACCACGAGCGAGGACTTCCTCGCGGCCTACGCCCAGCACATGCGCGACCTCGTCGACCTCTCCCGGATCCGGCCGCTCAAGATCGTCGTCGACGCCGGCAACGGCATGGGCGGCCACACCGTCCCCGCCGTCCTCGGTTCACAGCTTCTCGCCGGGCTCCCGCTCGAGATCGACCCGATGTACTTCGAACTCGACGGCACCTTCCCCAACCACGAGGCCAACCCCCTCGAACCGGCGAACATCGTCGACCTCCAGGCCCGCGTCAAAGAGGTCGGCGCCGACCTCGGCCTCGCCTTCGACGGCGACGCCGACCGCTGCTTCGTCGTGGACGCCGACGGCGAGCCCGTCACCCCGTCCGCGATCACCGCGCTCATCGCCACCCGCGAACTCGCCAAGCACCCCGGCAGCGCCATCTGCCACAACCTCATCACCTCGAAGGCCGTCCCCGAGATCGTCGCCGAGCACGGCGGCCGCCCTGTGCGCACCCGCGTCGGCCACTCCTACATCAAGGCCGACATGGCCGAGGTCGACGCGGTCTTCGGTGGCGAGCACTCCGCGCACTACTACTTCAAGGACTTCTGGTTCGCCGACACCGGCATGCTCGCCGCGATGCACGTCCTCGCGGCCGTGGGCGAAGGCGACCGCAGCGCCGCCGAACTCGCCGACGAGTTCGTGCGCTACGTCCCCTCCGGCGAGATCAACTCGAAGGTCGACGACCCGCACGCCAAGATCGAAGAGGTCGCCGCGCAGTACGCTGCACGCGAAGGGGTTTCGACCGACCGCCTCGACGGCCTCACCGTCACCCTCGAAGACGGCTCCTGGGCCAACCTGCGCCCGTCCAACACCGAACCGCTGCTGCGCCTCAACGCCGAGGGCCCCGACCAGGCGTCCATGGAGCGGCTGCGGGACGACATCCTCCGCACCGTAAGGAACTAGCCCATGCCCGCCACCGCGCCCAAGCCAGTGCTCCTCGAACTGCTGCGCTGCCCCGAGCCCCACCACGCCCCGCTCTCGTACGACCGCGAGGCGAACGCGCTCACCTGCTCGGAGTGCGCCAAGGTCTTCCGGGTCGAGGACGGCATCCCCGTGATGCTCCTCGACGACGGCCCGGAATAGCCGCCTCGCTTGTAGAGGCACCCCGGCAACGAAGCGAACCGCCTAGGGCCGCAGGGCCAAGGAGGAGTACAGCATGGGTCTTGAGGACGACGGCATCGCCGGGATCACCGGCGACCGGCTCCCCGACGAGCGCCGCATCGAAGGCGACCTGAGCGAGTCGATCCGGCCCGGCGGCGCCCTGTGGGCGCTCGCCTCCGCCGGACCGCAGCTCCGCGAGTCCGCCGCGCTCGCCGCCGACGCGGGCCTCACCGCGCTCGCCGAGGAGGGCCGCCCCCGGGCGGTCGTCGTCGCGGGCGTCGGCACCGCCGCGCGCACCGGCGACATCCTCGCCACCGTGGCCGGGCCCCGCTGCCCCGTGCCGATCCTCGGGCACCGGTCCGCGGGCGTCCCCGGCTGGGTCGGCGCGGCCGACGTGGTCATCGCCGTCTCCGCCTCCGGCCGCAGCCCCGAGGCGCTCGCCGCCGCCGAGGCCGCCGCCCGCCGCGGCGCGCGCCTCGTCGCCATCGGCGCCCCCGACTCGGAGCTGCAGGCGCTCGCCGAACGCGCCCGCGCGTCGTTCGTGGCGGTCCCCCGCCGCGCCCCCGCGCGACTGAGCCTGTGGGCGCTCACCGTCCCGGTCCTCATGGCCGCCAGGGAGCTCGGGCTCGTCAACCTCGTGGAAGCGGACATCGCCGAGACCGCGCGGCGGCTCGACGAGGACGCCGAGCGCTGCCGCCCCGACGCCGACGCGTACGTCAACCCGGCGAAGGAGCTCGCGATGAACCTGGCCGGGTCGATCCCCGTCGTGTGGGGCTCGAGCCCGCTCGCGGGCGTCGCGGCCCGCCGCTTCGGCGACATGCTCGCCGCGAACTCCCGCTACCCGGTCGTCTCCGGCGAGCTCGGCGAGGTCGGCCGCGGCCGCGTCGGCCTCCTCGACGGCGTGTTCGGCTCGCTCGCCGAAGGCCAGACCGACATCTTCGCCGACCCCGAGGACGACGACAAGCTGACCCGGCTGCGGATCGTGCTCATGCGCGACGACGGCCTCGACGGCGACGACTCCGGCCCCAAGCCGGACGTGCGCCGCGCCGACGCCGTCGCCGACCTGGCCGCCCGCCGCGGCGTCCGCTGCGACGTGCTCCCGGCCGAAGGCGGCTGCTCGCTGGAGCGGCTCGCCTCGCTCATCGCGGTCCCCGACTTCGCGTCGGTGTACCTCGCGCTCGCCCACGGCCTCGACCCGATGCGCGTCCCGGCCGTCTCCGAGATGAAGGACGCGACGCTCGGATCGGATTAGCGGAAACGCAAGGGGTACAACAGGTTTCAGGCCGTGGACGGCATCGCCGTCCGCGGCCTGCCGCGTCCCGCGCTCGAGGCGGCCGCACTCGCGGGCCGCACGGGCCGGGCGGCTAGAGTTGAGGCCTTCAACCCGAACAGTGAGGAGCGGCGGTGCAGGGGCTCTACGGTGTCATCCGCAACTACGCGTGGGGATCGCAAGTCGACATCGCCCAGCTGCAGGGCCGGGAGGTGCCCGCCGACCTCCCCGAAGCGGAGGAGTGGCTCGGCGCCCACCACAGCGCACCGTCGACGCTCCACGACGGCCGCCCACTGGACGACGCCATCGCGTCGGCCCCCGCCGAGATGCTCGGCCAGCGCGCCCTCGACCGCTTCGGGCCGAAACTGCCGTTCCTGCTCAAGCTCCTCGCCGCCGGGAAGCCCCTGTCGCTGCAGGCGCACCCGAACCTGCGCCAGGCCAACTCCGGCCACCAGCGGGAGCTGCGCATCGGCATCGACGCGGCCTACCGCAACTACGTGGACGACAACCACAAGCCCGAACTCCTGGTGGCGCTCACCGAGTTCCGCGCGATGTGCGGCTTCCGCGACCCGCTCGCGGCCGCCGCCGACATCGAGGCGCTCGGCGTGCCCGAGCTCGAGGCGCTGTGCGCGACGCTGCGCGACCCGAAAGCAGGGCTGCGCCGGGCCGTCCCGGACCTGTTGGGCCTGGGCCGCGAGGAGTGCCGCGGGATCATCGACGCCGCCGCGAAGGCCGCGTCCGAACTGGCGACCGACGACGCGGCGGACCTGGTGAACCTGGCCCGCTCGTACCCCGACGACCCGGGCGTCCTGGTGAGCCTGCTGCTCAACCACATCACGCTGCAGCCGGGCGAGGGCGTGTACATGCCCGCGGGGAACCTGCACGCGTACCTCAAGGGCTTCGGCGTGGAGATCATGGCCGCGAGCGACAACGTGCTGCGCGGCGGCCTGACGAACAAGCGCGTGGACGTGCCGGAGCTGCTGCGGGTCCTGGACTTCAATGCGATCGACGAGCCGCGCGCGCTCATCGAGGACGCGGGCCCGGTGCGCTCGTGGCCGGTCCCGATCGAAGACTTCGCGCTGCGCCGCGTCGAACTCACAGGAGCGCCTGTCGAGATCTCGATCGACGGCCCCCGGATCTGCCTGAGCACCGGCGGGAACGTCACCGTGGCCGACGACGACGGCGAAGTGGCCCTGTCCCCAGGCCGCGCGGCCTTCTCGGCGGGCACCGCCGGGTCCATCACGGCCAGCGGCGAGGGCGAGCTGTTCATCGCGAGCGCCTAAGCGCCCCAAGCGAAAAGACCGGCCCCGGCGAGTTTCGCCGGGGCCGGTTTCCCATTGCAACGCGGGAACTCGCGTACTTACTTGAGCTTCTTCTGCACGTCGAGGTCGCGGCACAGGGCGCGGTAGCCCATGGCCTCGTTGATGGCGATCATGTGGTCGTTGACCTCGGCGTTCCAGGTGTGGATGTAGCGGATCTGCGGGCGGTACCTGCGCAGCAGTCGCTGGTTGGCGATCTTGAGGATCATGCCGAGGCGGTGGCCGCGGTGCTTCTCCTCGACGATGGTGTCCTCCTGCCAGGCGTGCAGCTCCTCGCCGGGGACGGTGCCGAGGCCGGACATGCCGGCGACCTCACCGGATTCGACGTGGACGATCGCGGTGATGAAGCGGGCCTGGCCGCGCTCGGCGGTCGTCCACTCGAGGTTGCGGATGCGCGCGGCGTCGTACTTGGCCGGGCGGATGTCGAGCTCCTCGCCCATGGGCGGGTCGGTGTACATGCGCTCGTTGAGCGCGGCGTAACCGTCGATGACCTCGTCGGGGCAGGCGCCGGTCCACTGCACCAGTTCGTATCCGGCGGCCTTCGCCCACGCGTCGGCGTAGAGCTTCGCGAGTTCGTCGTCGCCGACGAGCGTGAGGTCGTTGCGGCGGTGGATCTCCTGGTCGACGACGGCGTAGCCGCGGGCCTTCGCGAAATGCTGGCCGGCGTGGTCGAACTTCGGCGCGCCCGGGAGGGAGTCGGGGGCGAAGGCGAGGATCGTGTCGCGGCCGAGTTCGGCGGCGCGCCGCTCGGTGAACTCGTTGAGCACGGTGCCGATGCCCTGGCGGCGGCGGTCCGGCCTGACGTCCAGTTCGAGCTCCAGCAGGTGCTGGTTGTCCTGGTTCGGCATCGTGTACTGGAGGGAGCCGACGACCTCGCCGTCCTGGACGGCGACGTAGCGCTCGACGTCGATGGAGTCGGGCCACAGGAGGAGGCGCAGGCGCTGGAAGGCCGGGCTCGGCAGCGGCTCTTCGGGCTGGTCGTGCTCGACGACGGCGCGCTGGGCGCGGATCCATCCGTTGACCAGGTCACGGTTCAGCGGATCGATCGGGACGATCTGGAAGTCAGGGTTGCTCACGACATGACCATCCCGCAGATCGGGAAGGCCCGCAATCGATTTACCGAAGGCACAAAAATGTGCCGGGCGGCCACCCCAGACCGCCCGGCACTCCCCCCGGTTTGGTATTCCCCGGCGCCTCGGTGACGGTTCCCGACCCTGTGGGCCTTCCGCATCTCCGTGACGCTGTGTATCTGCAATATTACCCACAGCCTCGGCGGTGTCAAGCAGAAACACGCGTTGCTGGAAAATTTTTTTCCGTGGCGTGCGCCGCAGTGCTCCACGCTGCCGCCGAGGTGGCGTTCTTCAGGTCTGCCAGGCGCGGCGCGTAGCATTTCTGCCATGACGAACACGCTGCGTGCCGACGACTTCAAGGTTGCCGACCTCAAGCTGGCCGACTTCGGCCGCCACGAGATCCGCCTGGCCGAA
The DNA here is from genome assembly GCF_043202775.1 of Glycomyces sp. NPDC048151. NCBI lineage: Bacteria > Bacillati > Actinomycetota > Actinomycetes > Glycomycetales > Glycomycetaceae > Glycomyces > Glycomyces sp. NPDC048151. Next base: position 38,537 of record NZ_JBIDBB010000010.1, read on the forward strand.
CACGAGATGCCCGGCCTCATGGCCCTGCGCGAGCGTTACGGCGCGTCCCGCCCGCTGGAGGGTGCCCGCATCACCGGGTCCCTACACATGACGATCCAGACCGCCGTGCTCATCGAGACGCTCACCGCGCTCGGGGCCGAGGTCCGCTGGGCCTCGTGCAACATCTTCTCCACTCAGGACCACGCCGCCGCCGCGATCGCGGTCGGCCCGAAGGGCACCCCCGAAGCGCCGCAGGGCGTCCCGGTGTTCGCGTGGAAGGGCGAGACCCTGGAGGAGTACTGGTGGTGCACCGAGCGCGCCCTCGACTGGGGCGACGCCGAGCCGAACCTGATCCTCGACGACGGCGGCGACGCGACCATGCTCGTGGTCAACGGCGCCAAGTACGAGGCCGACGGCGTCGTGCCGGACCTCTCGACCGCCGAGAGCGAAGAGGAGGGCGTCGTCCTGGCGCTGCTCGCCCGCTCCATCAAGGAGGACGCGACGCGGTTCTCCCGCAAGTCCGCCGCGATCAAGGGCGTCACCGAGGAGACCACCACGGGCGTGCACCGCCTGTACGAGCTGGAGCGCGAGGGCCGCCTGCCGTTCCCGGCGATCAACGTCAACGACTCGGTGACCAAGTCGAAGTTCGACAACAAGTACGGGGTGCGCCACTCGCTGCCGGACGGCATCAACCGCGCCACCGACGTGCTCATCGGCGGCAAGACCGCCGTGGTCTGCGGCTACGGCGACGTCGGCAAGGGCTCGGCCGAGGCGCTGCGCGGCCAGGGCGCCCGCGTCATCGTCACCGAGGTCGACCCGATCTGCGCGCTGCAGGCGGCGATGGACGGCTACCAGGTGCTGACCCTCGAGGACGCCGTCGAGTACGCCGACATCTTCATCACCACCACCGGCAACCGCGACATCATCTCGATCGAGCACATGCGCCGCATGAAGCACCAGGCGATCGTCGGCAACATCGGCCACTTCGACAACGAGATCGACATGGCCGGGCTCGCCGCCTTCCCTGGGATCAAGAAGCTCGAAGTCAAGCCGCAGGTCCACGAGTGGCAGTTCCCGAAGGGAACCAAGGGGCACAGCGCCGACGGGCACTCGATCATCGTGCTCAGCGAGGGCCGCCTGCTCAACCTGGGCAACGCGACCGGCCACCCGAGCTTCGTGATGAGCAACAGCTTCACGAACCAGGTGCTCGCGCAGATGGAGCTGCACACCAAGCTCGACGAGTATCCGATCGGCGTCTACACGCTGCCGAAGAAGCTCGACGAGGAGGTCGCCCGCCTCCACCTCGACGCGCTCGGCGTCAAGCTGACGCAGCTCTCGAAGAAGCAGGCCGACTACATCGGCGTGGACGTCGAAGGGCCCTACAAGCCCGACCACTACCGCTACTAGGCGACAGCGAAGCGGCCCGGACCGAGAGGTCCGGGCCTTTTCCGTGCGTCCTAGAGGACGGCCTTGTCGATGACCGAGCGGGAGATCTTGGCGATCTCCTTGACGATCGCGACGCCCTTGGTGTGGTTGGGGGCCTTGCTGGTCAGGATCGCCATGCGGATCGCGGTCTGGTTCGGGACGTTGATGACGCCGCACGAATTGACGACCCACAGGCCCCCGAGCGAGGAGCGAGAGTCCCAGCCGTTCTTGAGCCAGACCTTCTCACCGGTCTTCGCGGCCGCGCTGATGCCCCATGCCTGCGAGGACGCCACGCCGCCCATGAGCCAGCGCGCATGGTCGACCTCGGCCTGCGTCAGGCGGCCCGCGTAGAGCAGGTTCGCGATGATCTTCAACTGGTCGGTGGCATTGGTCTTGGTCAGGCCCCAGCGGCAGTCCGAGGAGGACTTCGTGTACTCCAGGCCGTAGCGGACGTGGGCGGCCTTGAGGGCGTTGCAGCCGCCGAGGTGGTTGTACACCTTGGTGGTCGAGTCGTTGTTGGACCAGATGATCATCTGCCGCGCGTGCTCGCGGATGTCGCTCGGAATCGCCGCGATGCCGTTGTACTTCTCCAGGAGCATCAGGAGGATCTCCATCTTCACGATGGAGGCGGTGTCGTGCACGGTGCTCTTGTTGCAGACGGCGCGGCGGCTGCCCCGCGAGACCGCAACGGAGGCATAGGTACTCGTTCCGGTGGTGGCCAAGTATGCCTTGACCTTCGCCACGAGTTCGGCGGAGAGCTCTGCGTCGGTGGGGCCCGCGGCGGAGGCGGTCGAGGCGCCGAAGAGGGCGGTGCCTCCGACGAGGGCGACTGCGGCGGGGACGCCGGCGCGGAGGATGAGGCGCCGGGAGGGGACGAAGGGGTGTCGTTCAGGGGCTTGGGTCACCCCGCAAGACTAGGGAACGCCTCATGTTCTGTCCAGGGGGCGCCGGGGCCTGGCCGGGTCCGGGCGCCCCCTGTTTTCGCTTGCGCGGGAACGCTATGCGGTCGCGGCGACGTCGCGGGCGATCTTGGCGAGCTCCTCGACGATCGGGATGCCCTCGGTCTCGTCGACCGCACCGCTGGTGAGGACGGCGAGTTCGACCGGGTCGTCGCCGTCGCCGCCGAGGACGCCGATGGAGTTGACGACCCAGAGGCCGTCCAACTGTGACTCGACGTCCCAGCCGTTCTTGAGCCAGACGCTCTCGCCTTCCGCGGCGGCGGCGGAGACTCCCCAGGCGTCCTCTTCGACGACGGAGCCCATGAGCTCGCGGGCGAGGCCGACCTGCTCGGCGGTGAGGACGCCTTCGAAGAGGCTGACGCCGAGGACGGTGAGCTGGTCGGCGGCGCTGGTCCAGCCGACGCCCCAGCGGCCCTCGGGGTCGACGGTGGTGTCGTCGAGGCCGAAGCGCTCGTGTGCGGCTTCGAGGGCGGCCGCGCCGCCCAGGTAGTTGTAGAGGGCGCTCGCCGAGCCGTTGTGGGACTCGGTCATCATGCGCTGCAGGTCTTCGCGCTGGTCCGCGGGGATGGCGTCGACCGAGCCCCAGTACTGCTGGACCATCGTGTGGATCTCGACCTTGGCGATGGAGGCGGTGATGTGGGTCTGGTCGGGGTTGTAGTCGAGGCGCAGGTCGCCTCGTGCGAGGGCGACGGAGGCCTCGACCGCGGTGCCGGTGCTCGCGAGGTACTCGTCGATCCGGGTCTTGAGGTCGGCTTCGAGCTCGGCGCGGGAGGGGCCGAAGATCGCGTCGATGCCGCCCTCGTCGTCGGCGTTCGCGGCGACCGTGGCGACGGCGCCGCCGCCCACGAGGACGGCCGCGGCGGGCACGCCTATCCGCAGCAGGTTGCGGCGGGTGGGGGTGAGGCGGCGTGAGGATGCTTCGCTTTTGCGGATCATCCTTGCGAGGCTACGGAACCGGTCAAGCGAGCGTCAATGCCTCAACATGGGAATTCACTGATCAGCAGGGGTCTGAAATCTCATATCCGACTGAGGCAACCAAACAGGGCGCTCGGGGGCACGCGAAAGGGCGTGCGGCCGGAGCCGCACGCCCTGCGTTCGCGTCTGCCCTAGTAGGCGGGCAGGCTCGGGTCGACCTGGTTGATCCAGCCGAGCACGCCGCCCTGGACGTGGACGGCGTTCTTCAGGCCGGCGGCCTTCGCCGCGGCCAGCGCCTCGGCGGAGCGGACGCCCGCCTTGCAGTAGAACACCGCCTGCCGCTCGGTCGGCAGATCGGCGAGCGCGGCACCGGAGATGATGTCGCCCTTGGGGATCAGCCGGGAGCCGGGGATGCGCACGATCTCGTACTCGGCGGGCTCGCGCACGTCGATGAGGTCGATGTCGCGGCCTTCCTTGATCCACGTCTCCAGCTCGCGCGGGGTGATCGTGGAGCCGATGACGGCCTCGGCGGCCTCGTCGGTCACGGAACCGCAGAAGTCCTCGTAGTCGATGAGCTCGGTGACGGTGGCGTTGGGGCCGCAGACCGCGCAGTTGGGGTCCTTGCGGACCTTGATCTTGCGGTACTCCATCTCGAGCGCGTCGTAGACCATGAGCGAGCCGACGAGCGGTTCGCCGATGCCGGTGAGGAGCTTGATGGCCTCGGTGACCTGGATCGAGCCGATCGAGGCGCACAGGACGCCGAGCACGCCGCCCTCGGCGCAGCTGGGGACCATCCCGGGCGGCGGGGGCTCGGGGTAGAGGCAGCGGTAGCACGGGCCCTGGTCGGCCCAGAAGACCGAGGCCTGGCCGTCGAAGCGGTAGATCGAGCCCCACACGTAGGGCTTGCCGAGGAGGACGGCCGCGTCGTTGACCATGTAGCGGGTCGCGAAGTTGTCCGTGCCGTCGACGATGAGGTCGTACTGCTCGAAGATCTCGAAGACGTTGTCGTTGTCGAGCACCGTGTTGTGGATGACGACGTTGACGTACGGGTTGATCTCGCGCACGGTGGCGGCGGCCGACTCGGACTTGGGGCGGCCGATGTCGGACTGGCCGTGGATGATCTGGCGCTGGAGGTTCGACTCGTCGACCGTGTCGAACTCGGCGATGCCGATCGTGCCGACCCCGGCCGCGGCCAGGTACATCAGCGCGGGGGACCCGAGGCCGCCCGCACCCACACAGAGCACCTTGGCGTTCTTGAGTCGTTTCTGACCGTCCATGGCGACGTCGGGGATGATGAGGTGGCGCGAATAGCGGCGCACCTCGTCAATCGACAGCTCTGGGGCTGGTTCGACCAGCGGCGGCAAACTCATATCGTCAATAATGCATGTCCACGGGCTGGATATTCCACTGGGAAGCCCGGTGTGCGGTCTTTCACGCGCGTGGGACGCTTTGTCCCGCATGATGGAACGCTACTGGTCGACGAAGTCGTCCGGCGGGAGGTCGGGGCCGTTGTAGTCGCCGACGGGGCCGGAGACGTAGGTCGTGCCGTCGGGGTAGGGCCAGGCGTTGCCGGTGCAGCCCGCGAGCTGGTAGGTCTGCTGGGCCATCACCGGCGAGGCCGCGCCGGTGGACGGGCAGACCTCGTGGCCGTGGCCGAGGCGGTGGCCCACTTCGTGGTTCACGGCGTACTGGCGGTAGGAGTCGAGGGTGCCGTCCCAGTGGCCGACGCCGGTGATCCAGCGGGCCGAGTTGATGACGACGTTGTCGCCGTTGCGGCACGAGACCGTCGTGTTCTGGGAGCCGCACAGGTAGGCGCGCTGCTCGGGGCTGGCGAGGTAGACCGTGAAGTCGGCGCCCGCGCCCTCGGGGACCTGCTGGAAGCGCCAGGCGCCGCCCGCGGTCCAGGAGCGGGAGTCGGCGAGGGTCGCGTTGACGAACGCGCCGAACTCGGCGGCGTCGAGCTCGAGGCCGTTCTCCACGGCCACGTCGTACTGAAGGAGGGTCCCGGAGGCGCCGACGACGGCGTCGCTCACCGGGTCGGCGTAGGTCCAGGTGCCGGTGCCGGAGAAGTACAGCGGCGGGGTGACCTCGGTTTCGGCTTCCGGGGAGGCGAGGATCTCGGGTGAGGGCGAGGGGTCGGCGACCGTGGTCGGCGACGCGACCGGCTCCTCCTCGTCGAGCGCTTGGGGCTTCTCGGCGTCGCCGATGCCGAACGCGAAGTAGAGTCCCGCGCCCGCCATCAGGACGAGGATCGTGAAGAAGACGAAGCGGCGCCGCCTCCGGAGCCTGCGGTTGCGTTCCAGCCGTCCTTCAGTCACCCCGCGAGTCTAAGACAGACGGAGCCCCGCGGGGCCGACACCTGAGACTCGTGTGGCGCGGTTCTTGTTCACAATACGGACAATTGGCTATCAGTGGGCGCCAAGGCGTTGCGGGCCTCCTCGAACATCGCGGCCATCGCGCGGGCGACCGCCTGCGGGCGCTCCATCATCGCGACGTGCCCGGTCTGGTCGAGGATGAGCAGGCGCGAGTCGGGGATCGCGAGCGCGGTCGGCGGGGCCTGGCGCACGTCGATCACCCGGTCCTGCTTGCCCCACACGACGAGCGCCGGGCACTCGATGTGCCGGGCGAGCCGCCACAGCGAGTGCGTGCCGGGCACGAAGGCCTGGAAGAACGAGGCCATCAGGCCCCGGTAGGTCTGGATGTACGCGCGCGAGTTCCACGGGACGGCGAGGCGGCGGCGGGCCTCGGCGATCGCCTCCCGGCGGCGCTGCGGGTGGATCGTGGACGGGTCGGCCCAGGTGCCGAGGACGATGTCGTCCACGACCTCCTCGGGGGTGCGCGAGCGCATGGCCCGGTCGGCGAACCAGGCCATCCGCGGGACCGCGAGCATCGGCACGTAGCGGGACTGGTGCGAGCGGCGCGGGTTCGCGAACGGCATCGCGGGCGAGACGAGCGTCAGGGTGCGCACGAGGTTCGGGCGGGTCGCGGCCAGGTAGACCGAGACGGCGCCGCCGAGCGAGTGCCCGGCGAGGTGCACCGGGGCCCGGCCGGACTCGACGATCCACGCCGCCACGTCCTGCGCCAGGAGCGGGACCGTGACGCGCGGGGCCGGAGCCGAGTGGCCGAACCCGGGCAGGTCGATCGCGTCGGCCGAGACGAGGTCGGAGAGCACGTCCGCGAGGTCCGTCCAGTTCTGCGCCGAACCGCCCAGGCCGTGCACGAACACGGCGGGCTCGGCGCCCGGCGCGGTCGGCGGCGTGTGTCGGATGAAGAGTCGGCGGCGGCTGAGCTGGTGCTCGGCCCCAGGAAACGGCGGGTGAGGGCGGGCGGGAGTGCGAACTTCGCCCGCCGCTGCCAGCCGTGCCCGTTTCATGGAATCTAGTGTGTCACTTCACCGGCCAGCGCACTCAAAGTAGCTGAAACCACCGCGCGCGAGCGTTCGGCGGTGACCACGGACGCGCCCGAGAGGCGGCGCACCGAGCGGCCGTCGAGCCACAGGATGACGACCACGGCGGTCTTCACCGGTCCAGTGGGGACGATCGAGGCGTGCTCGACCTCGACGCGCACGTCGCTCGCGCCCAGTCGCGGGCGCAGGGCCTCGACCGTGGCGGCGGCCGCCGCGTGCTGGATGTGCCAGTCGATCGGCGGGACCGCGACCTTGCCCGTGGACTCGCTGTCGCCCAGCGCGAGCGTCACGCTCACCTCGGCTTCGAGACCGGCCGACTCGATGTCGACGCGGCGCAGCTCGACCGGGCCGACCTTCGCGACCTCGACCTCGGCGGACGGGGACTCGACCTGGTCGTGGACCTCGGGCTCGTCGGCGGTCTGCGGGCCGGGCTCGACCGCGCGCTGCTCGGCGACGACGGCCGAGACGACCGCGTGGACCTCGTCGGGGTCGACGCCCTCCTCGAGTTCGAGGCGGAGGCTGGAGTTGCCGTCGGGGGCGGTCACGTGGAAGGCGTCGCGGACGCCGGGGACCTGGCGCACGGCGTCGACGAGGCGCGCGGATTCGGGGTCGTTCACGTCTTTCTCTACTGTCGCGGGAGGAGTGGGCTCGGCCAGCGGCTGGCGGTTCGCCGGCAGCGTGCGCAGCGGGGCCTGCTCGGTGACCGGCGGGCTCGGGACGGCGGCGGGCGAGACCTCGGTGACCGGGGGCTGCGGCTGCACGATCGGGAACTGCTCGGTCTGCTGCTCCGCGTTCGGGATCGCGTGCGGCAGCGGGGTCGGCGCACTCGGGGCCGGGGGCGCGGCCTGGTGCGGGAGCTCGATCGGGCCGGTGTGCTGCTGCGGCGCGGGCGGCTGGAGCGGCGGCGGCGCGGTCGGGTCCTGCGGCGCTTCGGGAACCGGGGTCTCCTGGGGGGTCGCGGGCGGTGCGCTGAACTCCTGCGCGGCGGGGGCGGAGCCGTTGGCGCTCGGCGTGGCGAACTCCTGGTTCGCGGGCGGAGCGAACTCCTGGTTCATGCCGGGCGGGGCGCTGTACTCCTGCTGCGGCTGCTGGGCGTTGAAGTCGTGCTGCGGCTGGGCGTTGTAGTCCTGGTTCGCACCCGGCGATGCGCTGTACTCCTGGTTCGCACCTGGCGGCGCACTGAACTCCTGGTTCGCACCCGGCGGCGCACTGAACTCCTGGTTCGCACCCGGCGGTGCGAACTGGGGGTTCGGCTGCGGCGCGCTCGGGGCCTGTTGGCGCGGGGCGCTGTAGAACTGCTGCGCCGGGGCGTTCTGGTCGTGCGGCGCGCTGTACTCCTGCGCGGCGGGAGCGGAGCCGTTGGCGCTCGGCGGGGCGAACTCCTGGCTCGCGCCGGGCATCGCGCCGAACTCCTGATTCGGTTGCGGAGGGCCCTGGTTGGGGTGCTGCTGCGGGGCGTAGTCGCCGGGCATCGGCGGGGCGCTGTAGCCCGGGTGCTGCTGCGGCGCACCGAAGTCCTGCTGCTGGGGAGCGCTCTGCTCCTGCGGCGGCGGGGCGCTGTACTCCTGGTTCGCGCCTGGCGCCGCACTGTACTCATGGTTCGCACCTGGCGGCGCGAACGGAGACTGCTGCTGGTCCCCCTGGAAGTGCTGCTGGGGTTGGGAATGCTGCGGGGCGGGCGGGATCGGCTCGAACTGCTCCCCCGGCGAAGGACGGCGCGTGGCCGGGACCATCGGGCCGGTCTCGGCGATCTCGACCGGAACGTTCGGCACCTGCCCGGTGGGGTCCTCGCTGTAGCGGTGGCGGCGTCCCCGGTCCGGGTCGAACCGGTACTGCTCCGGCGCCTGGCCCATCCCCTGCCGCGCCTCCTCGGCGGGCTCGGGAGCCTCCTCGGCGGGCGGGCCCCAGGACCTGCCGATGCGCCTGCGGGCGGGCCGCTCCTCCCCGCTCGGACGCTGCGGCTCATCCGGTCGGTTCTGGTCATACACCACTAGACAACTCCTTCATATTCCCGCCCTCAAGGTACCGTGGCGTGCCCAGTGACTGGAACCCGCGTTTGTCGCCCCCCGTACGCTGGGAGACTGTATTCAGCTTGTATTGACTGGAACCCATGGGCTTCAGCCCATGAGGCATCGGCAGCGGTCGCCAGCTCGCGGTCCCGCTTCGCGGGACCGCGAGCCGCACGTGACCGCGCTCATATCACCCATTCGGGTCATGAACAGACAGCCTTGTCGCACACCTGACCTAAGGTTGTTCTCGTGGGCAAGCAGGTCGTGCAGGTGAAATTGCTGCCGACGCCGGAGCAGGCGGCGGCGCTGGCCGCGACGCTACGCGCGGTGAACGAGGCTGCGAACTGGACCTCCGCGACCGCCTTTGCGCACGGGGTGCCGCGCGAGTACGCGCTGCGCCAGCACACCTACGCACAGCTCAAGGCCGAGCGTGGGCTGGGCGCTCAGGTCGCGCAGCTGGTGATCAAGAAGGCCTGCCACGCATATGCGGCCATCGCGTCCCTGGTAAAAGCCGGTCGGCTGCAGGGCAAGCGGGCGGCGAAGGCGACATCGAAGCCGGTGATCTTCCGAGCCGATGCGGCGCAGGCCTTCGACGACCGGTGCCTGTCCTGGGACCACGGTGCGCGGACGGTGTCGATCTGGACCGTGGCCGGGCGTATGCGAGGCATTAGATTCATCGGCCATCCCGACCAGCTCAAGGTCCTCGAGCAGCACCGCCGTGGGGAATCTGACCTGGTTTGCCGAAAGGGTAGCTGGTTCCTGCTCGCGACGGTCGACATCACCGATGCCGAGGCTAATGCCGACCCCGTCGATTTCATCGGGGTCGATATGGGCATCGTGAACATCGCGACCACCTCCGACGGCGACAACCATTGCGGGGCAGGACTGCGACGCTACCGCAAGCGGATGGCGAAGGTCCGCGCCGAGCTGCAGGCGAAGGCCACCAAGTCGGCAAAGAAAAAGCTCAAGGCCCGCTCGCGCCGGGAGGCGCAGGCGGTCAAAGACACCAATCATCGGATCGCGAAGCAGCTCGTGACAGTGGCTGAACGCACCGGGCGCGGCATCGGCATAGAGGATCTTGCCGGTATCCGCGACCGGGTACGGCTCCCAGCCGCCCAGCGAGGCGAGCTCAACTCATGGTCCTTCTACCAACTCCAAAAATTCATCGCCTACAAGGCGAAAAGGGCCGGAGTACCGGTCGTAGTGATCGACGCGAGGAACACCTCGCGGGCGTGCCCGCGCTGCGGGCATATCTCGAAGGCCAACCGGCCGAACCAAGCCTCTTTCGCCTGTCGGCGTTGCGGACTCGCTGGACCCGCCGACCAGGTAGCCGCGATCAACATCAGAGACCGCGCACGCACCACTTGGGCTTTCGTCAATACGCCTAATGTCGCCGATACGCCGCAGCCAGCGGCGGGCACGAGCGACAAACTCCGGACCTTCGGTCCGGGGTAGTTGACGTTTCCGTAAACTTCGTTCAGGTCGCAAGAGCGGGCCACTGACGGATGACCGACATGTGCCGAGAAGGGGTGCCGTGGTGAACAGCGCTGGTGAGGGCCGGGTCCGACTGCCCAGGAGCGAACGCCGGGCGCAGCTGCTGCGGGCCGCCCAGGACGTCTTCGTGTCCAAGGGGTACCACAGCACCTCCATGGACGACATCGCCGAGAACGCCGGCGTCTCCAAACCCGTGCTGTACCAGCACTTCACGTCGAAGCTGGAGCTGTACCTGGCTCTGCTCGACGGCCGCGCGGCCGAGCTCGTCGGCCAGGTGCGCCACGCCCTTGACTCCACTGAGGACAATAAAGAGCGCGTCAACCGGGCCATGCGCGCCTACTTCGAGTTCGTCGACGCCCAGGGCGAGGCCTTCCGGCTCGTGTTCGAGTCCGACCAGCGCAACGACCCCGAGGTGTCCGAGCGGGTCCTCAAGATGGAGGCCGACTGCGTCGCCGCCATGGCCGAGACCATCATGGGCGACACGCACGTCGACAAGGCCCGCGCCGAACTGCTCGCCACCGGCCTGCTCGGCATCGCCGAGATCTCCGCGCGGAAGTGGATCGCCTCCGGCCGCGCCATCCCCAAGGACGAGGCGATCCAGCTCATGAGCACCCTGGCCTGGCGGGGCATCTCGCACTTCCCCAGAGAAGGCGAAGCCGAACACTCGTAGAGCTGTTGTCGAAGCGGTTCTCGTGAGCCCTGCCACTTCCTGCGCGCGGTTCCGTTCGCTCTCGGCGCACTGCGCCGCACCCGTCACGGCCGGTGCCCGCTAGTAGTCTTGCAACCGTAGAGACGTCGCAGTATTTCGATTGAGGAGGGCCCGTGGAGGTCAAGATCGGTGTCCAGTACGCCCCACGCGAACTGGTGTTGGAGAGCAAGCTGTCGCCGAAGGACCTGTCCGAGACGATCGAGCAGGCCGTGACGAAGGGCGGCGTCCTCCGTCTCGAGGACAAGAAGGGCCGCCAGGTGTTCGTCCCCGTAGAGAAGATCGCCTACGTCGAGGTCGCAGAGACCAACGTGCGTCCCGTCGGGTTCGTGGGCAACGCCTGAGCACAGCTGTAGCGAACGGCCCGGAGCATCCGCTCCGGGCCGTTCGCGCTACTGCAGCACCGTGAACGGCGACGTGCCGTTCACCGGCTGCCCGTCGTTCTTGATCCCGTCGGGACCGCTCGTGTACACGCGGTAGAGCGTCGAGCTCGCCACGATGATCACCGGCTCGCCGCGATCGGCGTTCACCTGGGTCGGATCCGCCGGGTTCGCCGCGATCTGCGTGATCGGCAGGAACGTCGCCGTCCCCGCCTGCGGCACCGTCCGCGAGTTGTCGACGGCGACCCGGAACAGCTGGTCGGCGTCCCGGTCCCCCGCCACCCACAGGTAGTTCTCGGAACTCCACGCCAGATCGGCGACGTTCTCGATGTCCGGGCCGATGCGCCGCGGATCGCCCACCGTCAGGTTCCCGTCGCCGTCGAGGCCCAGCGGCGCGACCCACGCGTGGCCGTCCTCGACGTACGCGAGCCGCCGCCCGTCCGCCGCCAGCGCCATCGCGGTCGCCTCCTCGCCGATGCCGAGCCGCTGCGTCGCCCCGGTCGCCGCGACCACCAAGGTCGGCTGGCCGTCGTCGATCACCAGGAGCGTGCCGTCGTCGAGCCACTGCGGGTCGGCGAGGACACCGCTGAGGCCACCGACCTCGCCCATCGTCGAAGTGGACACGCCGGTGAGCAGCACGTCGCCGCCGTTGCCGGCCGCGATCGCCGCGATCCTGCCGCTCGGCGCGACCGCGACCTGCTGGAGGCCGTTCGCCTCGAACCCGACCCACGGGTGCTCGTCGGACTGCTGCGTGACCCCGGCTTCGACCGAGTACTCCCACACCGTGTTCTCCGCGATGAAGTACGCGGTCTCGGGCAGGTTCGGCGGGATCTTGTTCCAGTCCCGGAACTCGGCGGCATCGCCGGTGAACCTGACCTCGCCGTCGGTGGTGAGCGTGAACCCGCCGCGGATGCCGAGGCTCCAGACCAGCTGCGCCGCGATGGCCGTGACCGTGTCCTCGTCGTCGATCGACTCGCTGGAGGAGAGGTCGACCTCGACGCCGTCGTCGCCGTCGACGACCTTGCCGACGGTGCCGGAAGGGATCGGGTTGCGCGAGGAGACGGCCGCGAAGTCGCTCGGTCCGCCCAGCGTGAGCCAGGTGAGGCGCAGGCGCTGGCCGGTCTCGGCGTCGAGCTCGGAGTAGATCCAGCGCAGGTCCGGGACGAGCAGCTCCTCCTGCCCGGACTGGAAGTACATCGGGGACTGCTCGTAGGCGTCGGTGAAGTGGCCGTAGTCGAGGGCGACGCGCACCGGCTGCTGGCTCATCTTCCAGACGTCGGAGATGTCGTCGCGCTGCATCGTGAAGGTCTCGTCGTAGTCGGCGGCGGTCGCGTTCATGCGGACCGAGCCGTTCTCGAGGTAGGTGCCGACGACCGAGCCGGTCACGCGCACGGTCACCGAGTGGATGTCGCTCGAGTCGCCTACGGCGACGTCGAGGGCGGTGACGAGGTAGATGCCCTCGGAGGGCTCGGAGAACTGCGCGTCGCCGCTGAGGGTGAACTTGTTGAGCCGGTCGTCGCGGCTGTCGGGGTCGCCCGAGGCGGCCCTGAAGAAGTTCTCGACGGTCTCGTCGGCGTCGGCGGTGGGCTCGTAGACCGTCGGGTTCGCGGCCGAGGACGAGTCGAAGTCGGTTGGGGCGTCGCCCACGACCTCGGGCGCGCGGTCAGTGGGGATGCCGCACGCGCCGAGCGCCCAGGCGGCGCTGAAGGCGGCCGCGGCGGCGAGGCTAGTCCTGCGTCGCACGGGGAACCTCCTTGAGTCGCAGCGGGATCGGCGAGTTGATGACGCGGTTGCCCGACTGCAGCGGGAGGGTGAGAACGAACAGGGTGCCCTGGCCGGGGGCGCCAGTGGCCTGGAGGGTGCCGGAGTGGAGCTTGGCGTCCTCGAGGCTGATGGCCAGGCCCAGGCCGGTGCCGCCGGTCTTGCGGTTGCGGGAGGGGTCGGCGCGCCAGAACCGGTCGAAGACGCGGTCGGCGTGGCCCGGTTTGAGGCCCACGCCGTGGTCGCGCACGGCGACGGCCACGGCCGTCTCGGACTCGGCGACGGTGACCTCGACGGGCCTGCCCTCGGCGTGCTCGATCGCGTTCGAGACGAGGTTGCGCAGGATGCGGTGCACGCGGCGCTGGTCGACCTCGGCGATGACGCGGCGCTGGGGCTTGTCGACGCGGACTTCGACGCCGCATTCGCCTGCGAGGCGGGACAGGCCCTCGACGACGTCCTCGGCGATGCGGCCGACGTCGACGGCCTCGACTTCGAGCGAGGCGAACCCGGAGTCGAAGCGGGAGATCTCGAGCAGCTCCTGGAGCAGGTCCTCGAAGCGGTCGATCTCGTGCTGCAGGAGCTCGGTGGAGCGCTTGGTGAGCGGGTCGAACTCGTCGCGGTTGTCGTAGAGCAGGTCGGCGGCCATGCGGATGGTCGCGAGCGGGGTGCGCAGTTCGTGGGAGACGTCGGAGGTGAAGCGCCGCTGCATCATCGACATCTCCTCCAGGCGCCTGATCTGGTTCTGGAGGTTCTCGGCCATGAGGTTGAACGACCCGGCGAGGCGCGCGAGGTCGTCGGAGCCGCGTACCTCCATGCGCTCGTGGAGGAGCCCGGCGGCGAGGCGCTGGGAGGTGCGGGCGGCCTCGCGCACGGGGGTGACGACGAGACGGGTGACGAGCGCGGCGATCACGCCGAGGAGCAGCACGAGGGCGACCCCGGCCAGGGCCAGGTTGGTGCGCAGCAGGCCGATGGCCTCCTGCTGGGACTCCAGCGGGTAGAACGCGTAGATCTCGTACCCGATGTTCAGGTCGATGTAGGAGCCGACGACGAGGTACGGCTGCGGCGTGTCGTCCTCGATCGCGAACTCGGCGTACTGGGTCGCGACCTTGCCGTCGGCGACCGTGGCCATGAGCTCCGCGCTCGGCTCGGCGCTGCCGGAGACCGGGTGGGTCTTGGCGACCGAGCCGTCGGCGGTGCGCAGCATGATGTACGGCGCGTAGACCGGGTCCTCGGCGAGCTCGTTCACGATCCGCTGCATGGTCGCGGGCAGCGCGGTGTCGGAGGCGGTGGAGAAGGTGCCCAGCTGCTCGGCGGCGCGCTCGGCGGCGTTCTCGGTCTCCTCGACGGCCGTGTCCCGGCGTTCGGCGAGGAGGCCCGACGTGACCGATCCGGCCACGACGAAGCTGAAGATGAGGACGAGGATCGTGGAGGCGATCAGGGTGGACGAGACCACGCGGAGCTGGAGCGAGGCGCGGAAGCGGTCGACCAGCGGACGCGAGACGCGGGCCGCGAAGCGCGCGGCGCCCTCGGCGAGGCGCCGCAGCCAAGCCGGTCTCTCGCGAGTCCGGCCCTGATCGGACACCGCTTAACCCAATCCGGCTTTGTACCCGACGCCGCGCACGGTCTGGATGAGCTGGGGGCGCTCGGGGTCGGGCTCGATCTTGGCGCGCAGGCGCTGCACGTGGACGTTCACCAGGCGGGTGTCGGCCGAGTGCCGGTAGCCCCACACCTGCTCCAGGAGGACCTGGCGGGTGAAGACCTGGCGCGGCTTGCGCGCGAGGGCCACGAGCAGGTCGAACTCGAGCGGCGTGAGCTTGACTTCCGCGCCGTTGAGGGTGACCTGGTGGGCGGGCACGTCGATCTGGACCTGCAGGCCGGGCTTGCCGATCTCCAGGCGCTCGGGCGTGACGTCGTCGCCGCGGCGCAGGCGGGCGCGGATGCGGGCCACCAGCTCCTTGGGCTTGAACGGCTTCACGATGTAGTCGTCGGCACCCGACTCGAGGCCGAGCACGATGTCGACGGTGTCGGACTTCGCGGTGAGCATGACGATCGGCACGCCGGACTCGCCGCGGATCGCCTTCGCCACGTCGATGCCGCTCATGCCCGGGAGCATGAGGTCGAGCAGGACGATGTCGGGGCGGTGCTCCTTGAACGCGGCAAGCGCCTTCTCGCCGTCGGTGACGAACGTGGGGGTGAAGCCTTCGGTCCGGAGGATGATGCCGAGCATCTCCGCCAGGGCCGGATCGTCGTCGACGACGAGTACACGTGCTCTCATGGACACCAGTTTTCCACCTCGCTAAAGGCTGAAGCACCACGGGTCGCATTACCCGTGGTGCTCCAACTGTAACGACTATCCGACGGACTTGGCGGCCCGTGCGGGGTCGGTGCCTGCGGCGATGGCCTCGAACGGCTCGCGGCCGGCCTGGATTTCACCGAGTTGGACCATTTCGCGCTTCGTGAAGAAGCCGACGATCCAGTCCGCGAGGACGCGGCCCTTGCGGCCGGTGCCCGGCACGCGCGACAGGTGGTAGCCGCGGTGCATGAGCCAGGCGAGCAGGCCCTTGGCCTTGAAGCCGTAGGTGTTCGCGACGCCCTTGTACAGGCCGAGGCCCGCGACCGAGCCGATGTACTTGTGCTCGTACGGCTTGAGCTCGCGGCCGACGTGCTTGGCGTACACGTTGTCGGCGAGGATCGCGGCCTGGCGGACGGCGTGCTGCGCCGAAGGCGTGCACCAGTCCATCGGGAAGTCCGAGGTGTCGGGGACCTGCGTGGAGTCGCCCGCGCCCCAGGCGCCGTCGACGACCTCGCCGATCGTGTTCTTACCGGCCTCGACGCCGGAGGCGACCTGGAGGCGGGTGTTGCACTCGAGGTGGCCGCGCGGGCCGATCGGCAGGTCCGACTGCTTCAGCACCGGGTGCGGCATGACGCCCGCGGTCCAGATGATGGTGTCGGTGTCGAACTCCTCGCCGTCGGTGAGGATCACGTGGCCGTCGATGCAGGACTTGAGGGTCGTGCCGAGGCGGATGTCGACGCCGCGCTTGGTGAGCTCGCGGGCCGCGTAGGCGCCCATCTCGGGGCCGACCTCGGGGAGGATCTTGTTCGCGTACTCGACGAGGTACCACTTGATCTCGTCGGCGTCGAGCATCGGGTAGTTCTTCACGATGTTCGCCGTGAGGTCCTCGAGCTCGCCGAGGGTCTCGGCGCCCGCGAAGCCGCCGCCCACGGTCACGAACGTGAGGGCCTTGCGGCGCACGTCCGGGTCCTCGGTGGTCGCGGCGATGTCGAAGCGCTGGAGCACGTGGTTGCGCAGCCAGATGGCCTCGCCCATCGACTTGATGCCGATGGCGACGTCGGCCAGGCCCGGGATGGGCAGCGGGCGCGTGACGGAGCCGGGGGCGACGATGACCTCGTCGTACTCGACCTCGCGGGTGGGGCCGGCGAACGGCTGCACGGTGAGCTTGCGCTCGGCGTGGTTGATCTCGGTGACCGCACCGGTGAGGATGGTGCAGTGCTTGAGCGCCTGCCGGAGCGGCACGACACCGTGACGCGGGGAGATGGAGCCAGCAGCCGCCTCGGGCAGGAACGGCTGGTAGGTCATGTGCTGGTTGGGGTCGATGACCATCAGTTCAACTTGACCGCGCTTGATATCGCTCTTCAGCAGCTTGCTCAAGCGTTCGGCAACGTAGAAACCGACGTGACCGGCACCTATCACGACTATACGTTTCACGGGTTCAATTCTGTCCTTACTCAGGGGTTCTTGTGTAGGGAACGCGCGAGGACGTAGATCACTGTTACCGCGGACACGATCCCGGCTCCGATGACGAGACCCGCGGCCAACCCGGTGAAATACGCGGTGAACAGGGCCAGGGTACAGGCGATGCCCACTGTCGACGCGAGGACGAGCCCCAGGTGGCGGGCCCAGGTGAGCATGATCTCACCGTCCACTGCGGTAGTTGTTCGGAAGCGCTGGGTCACGGCGGCCGTGGCGTGGGCGGTGTACAGCAGGCAGGCGAGGGCGGTGGCCGTCCACAAGGAAGGGTCGCCGTCCTCGAAGGCGCCGCTGATGAGCCAGGACGCGAGCACGAACAGGATCGCGAGCGTCGGGGCGATCCCGCCGGGGAGCAGGGCCGCGGTGAGGGCGAAGAGCGCGGCGGCCCCGACGTAGAACCCGGCCCCGGCCCACTCGGGCGGGACCGCGAGCTCGGCGGCGATGAACAGCGGGATCGCGACGGTGATGCGCAGCAGGACCCCGGCGGGCGCGACGCGGCGGGCCCACGAGACGCTCCCGGCCCTGCCCGCCTTGAGGCGGTGGCGGGTGCCTTCGGTGAGGGCCTGGAGGAGGCTCCGGTGGCGGTCGCTCATCTACGACTCGCAGGTTTCGTCAAGGGTGCTCGTCCATGACCCGCCGACTTCGTCAAGCGTGTTCATCGGTAGCGCCTCCGGTTGAGTTCGGCGAGGACGTTGTCGAGCGACGCCGAGCCCTGCCAGGGTTCGACGGCGACGCCGAGGTCCCGCAGCTCCATGACGGTGTTGGCCCGCGAGAGCCGCCACAGCCGCTCCGCGTACGGCGTCCAATGTGTGCGGTCGGGCGGGGAGACGTGCGGCGGGAGCGTGTCGACGCAGAGCACCGGCCGCCCGGCGCGGGCGATCGCGGCGACCAGCGCCAGCGAGCGGTCCGTGAGCAGCGGCGTGAACACGACGTTCAGGGAGCGCTGCCCGGCGAGCTGGCGGCGCAGCATCTCCGGGGAAGGCGGCAGGGGGTCCACGGGCATGTCGACCGAGGCGAGCCAGCGCAGCGTCGCGGCCGCGTGGCGGCGCCCGGCCCCGGCCCGCATCCGGCGCCCGCGCGCGCCGAACTCGATGCACGAGGTGCGGTCGCCTTGCAGCGCATAGTGGGAGGCCACGGCCCCGGCGGCGCGCACGGTGAGGTCGGCGATGGAGGCCGCGCCGTCCAGGCCGCCGGAGACGCCGGCCTCGACCTGGAGGTCGAGGATGAGGGTGACGTCCGTGTCGCGTTCGGAGAGGGTCGCGTTGACGTACAGGTCCTGGCTGCGCATCGAGGTGCGCCAGTCGATGCGGCGGAGGCGGTCGCCCGGCTGGTAGAGGCGGACCTCGGCGAGCTCGCCGGAGTCGCCGCCGCGCCGGGACCGGTGCACGCCGGTGACGCCGTCGGCGAACGGGAGGGACTCGGCCGAGTCGAACCAGTCGGGGACGGGCAGGACCCAGACGGTCGCGCCGTGCAGGCGCTGCACCGTCGTCTCCAGCAGGCCCCCGCACGCGATCGAGCGGACGTGGATCGGCCCGATATGGTGCCCGCCCCAGCGGCGGGCGCGTCCGGCGACGACCATGTCGCGGCCGGTCGCGGGCGCGAGGCGCTCGGCGAAGTCGCCCTTGCCGGTGTGCAGGTCGATCCAGGGGTCGGCTCCGGCCGTGACCAGGGTGGTGACCGGGACCGGCTCGGGGTTGAACACTGCGAGGCTGGCCGAAGCGGTCGCGCCTTCGGCGGTGGTCGCATCGTCGTGCGCGGTGAGCCGGGCGACGGGCGGGCGGGTCGGGCGGTGCTGGAGCAGCACCGCCGTGCCGATCGCGAACGGCGCGGCGATGAGCACCAGGTCGATCCGGCCGAACGCGACCGAGACGAGCAGGCAGACGGCGACGAGCGCGACCGCCCGCGTCAGCGCAGGAGTGCGCCGCCACGTCACGGGCGGCTCCGTCTGCGCCCCGCGATGCGGCCGGGCGCTGTCGGTGCGCAGGCTCAGCGCGGGATCGCCTGCGAGCGTCATTGCTGGACGGAGTAAGTGGGGGCCTGCGCGGTCTGCGGGGCCGCGACGCCGTGGCAGATGTCGGCGACCACCGAGGCCGGGTCGATGCGGCGCATCCACAGCTCGGGCTTGAGCGTGATGCGGTGCGCGAGGGCCGCGCCCGCGACGCCCTTCACGTCGTCCGGCGTCACGAAGTCGCGCCCGGAGAGCACGGCCAGCGCGCGGGAGGCGAGCAGCAGCGCGAGCGACCCGCGCGGCGAGGCGCCGACCTGGACCTGGGCGTGGCCGCGGGTGGCGGCGGTGATGGCGACCATGTAGCGCCCGACCGAGTCCTCGACGGTGACGTTCTCGAGGGCCTTCTGCATGCCGACGAGGGTCTTCGCGTCGATGACGGGGGCGAGGTCGACGGTCTCGGCGCGGCGGGAGATGCGGCGCTGCAGGACCTCCCACTCCTCGTCCGGGGTCGGGTAGCCGAAGGAGACGCGGAGCAGGAAGCGGTCGAGCTGGGCTTCGGGGAGCTGGTAGGTGCCCTCGAACTCGACGGGGTTGGAGGTGGCGAGGACGGTGAATGGCTCGGGGAGCAGGTGGGTCTCGCCTTCGACGGAGACCTGGCGTTCCTGCATGGCCTCCAGGAGCGCCGACTGCGTCTTCGGGGGCGTCCGGTTGATCTCGTCGGCGAGCAGCAGGTTCGTGTGGACGGGGCCCTTGCGGTAGACGAACTCGCCGGACTTCTGGTTGTAGAGGAGGGACCCGGTGACGTCGGCGGGGAGCAGGTCGGGGGTGAACTGGAGGCGCCGGAAGTCCAGGCCGAGGCTCTGGGCGAAGCAGCGGGCGGTGAGCGTCTTGCCAAGGCCCGGAAGGTCTTCGAGGAGGATGTGGCCGCCCGCGAGGATGCCGGCGAGGACGAGTTTCAGCGGCTCGTCCTTGCCGACGATGACGGACTGGACGGACTTGAGGACCGCGCTCGCGTGGTGGGCGACCTGGTCGAGGCTGACGCCCGGGGTGTCTGACATTAGATCTCCTCGATGGCTTGCAGGTATTCGCCGAGCTGCCGAGGGGTCGGGCAGTCGGGCGCGGGTTCGGTCAGGAACAGGAACGTCGGGTCGCCGAGGAGGGCCCGGCACTGGTCGGGCTGGTTGGAGAGCGAGAGGCCGCGGCGCAGGCGCAGGCGTTCGGAGGCGACCTCGGCGAGCTGCCGCTTCGCGTTCGTGCCTTCGAAGCGGCCGGGTTTGGCCTCGGCGAAGATGAGCCGGTCCTCCCAGCGGTTGACCTCGGTGAAGGGCCGCCAGCTCGGTTCGTTCACGGTGGAGGTGACGAGCGGCGGGGCCTTCTCGGTGTCGGCGCGCATGCCGTTCACGACGGAGTTGGCGAGCAGGGCCGCAAGAGAGAGGAGTACGAGCTGCCAGATCGCGAAGTCGACGCCGGTGATGCGGGCGGCGGCCCAGAACACGAACGCTAGGGCGACGGCACCGACGGCGGGCCACAGCTTGAGCCGCCCGAACGGCGAGAGGAACTCCTTCATCGGCCGGTCCTCACGCCGAGCTGGGCCTGGAGCGCGACGAGCGCGTCGCGGGCCTGGTCGCGGTCGGCCTCGACGACCTGGTGCGGCGAGTAGCGGGCGCGGAGGTAGGCCGCGGAGAGGCGGCGCAGCGCGCTGCCGTCGAGTTCGTGCCTGACGAGCAGTTTGCGGACGAGGTCGGCCGGGGTGTCGGAGGATTCGCGTTCGATCCCGACGGCTTCGGAGGCGTGTTCGAAGTGGAGCCAGCAGGCCATGATGGCCGCGCGCGGGTCGTCGCCGAGGTCCATCTCGGCGAGCGCGGCGTTGACGGCGTTCTCGACGAGCGTGAAGTCCCGGTGCAGGTAGTCGGGTTCGGGTTCGGCGACGCCGCTGCTGGGCGGGGCGTCGACGATCCATTCGATGAGCTTGCGCGTCAAGAAGATCAGGATAAGCCCGACGGGGATGCCCACGAGGATGAGGAGCACGACCCAGGAGACCCACCCGGGCAGCGTGAACCCATCGCGGGGCTCGCCCTCCGGCGGCAGGCTGGGGATCTCGACCGACTCCTGTGGCGGCGGTGGCGGCGGGTCCCCCTCCCCGGTGGCGTCCGGGATCTCGGCTTCCTGCCACTGCAGCCCGGCGCCCTGCGCGGCCAGCCCGACCACCAGGAGCGCGGCGACCACGACGAGCACGGGCAGCCAGCGCCGCCGCTGCGTTCCGGGTTGCGCCATTCCGAACCTCAAGGGGTGCTCGTCTTCACGGGGGTTACGCGCCCCACCCTATGCCAATTCCGCTGCAACCGCCTACCACCCCACTCGCGCTCCCACGAATGTCCGCGAGCCCCGATTCAATCGAACCGAACATTCACTGGTTGCGTTTATTTCGAATATTTCATATGATGCGATGAGGAGGTCGTTGAACATGACTGGAATCGGATCGGTCAGCTCGGTGCAACCCGGCGACGTCGATGCGGAGGTCGCGCAGCGCGCGCTGCGGCGCATCAAGGACTACCTCGCGAAACACCCCGTCGAGCCGGAAATGATCGAGGTGATGGTCGAGCACGGGGAGCCCTCGCTGGTGCTACCGCGGCCCGCGGTCACCTTGTTCGCGCAGATCCTGGCTCAGCTCGCCGAAGGCCGCGGGGTCTCAGTGATCCCCTCGCAGGCCGAGGTCACCACCCAACAGGCCGCCGACCTGCTCGGCGTCTCCCGGCCCTATGTCGTCGGGCTCCTCGAGGACGGCGCGATCCCCCACCGCAAGGTCGGCCGCCACCGCCGCATCCTGCTCACGGATCTTCTGGCCTACAAGCGAACCGACGACGACCAGCGCCGGAAGGCCGCGGACGAGCTCGGTGACCTCGGTCAGGAACTGGGGGGCTGACAGTGCCGCTTCGAGTCCTCTACGACGCGAACGTCCTCTAGCGGGTATGGACGTGCTTGCAGCGCATTGCGGACTCACGGAGGAAGCCGCCCGAGACTATCGACGATGTACTCGCGCAACTTGAGCGATCTGGTCTGATCGAATCGATCGCCGCGTTGCGCTCTGGCTGAAGCTTCAAGCGGTTCAGGCGAAGCGGGCGACGAAGCGGGATTGCCAGGGGGTCTCTACTGCTTTGGCGGCATAGTGGGCGCGGACGTAGGCGACCGCTTCGGGGGCGGGGACGCCGTCGAGGATCGCGAGGCAGGCGAGGGCGGTGCCGGTGCGGCCGTGGCCGCCGTGGCAGGCGAACTCGACGCGTTCGGACTCGGCGCGGGTCCAGGCGGTGCGGAGCTTCGCGGCGAAATCGGGCTTATCGCTGGGGAGCCGGAAGTCGGGCCAGCGGACCCACTCGGCCTCCCATGCGACGGCGGGCGGTTCCTTGCCGAGGAGGTAGAGGGCGAAGTCCGGTGTCGGGCCTTCAGGTAGCGGCCGGGCGAGGCCGCGTCCGCGCACGAGTCGGCCGGACGGCAGGCGCATCACGCCGGGGGCTTCCGGATCCCAGGTTTCCTTCATCCCCTGGAATCTACTGCGCGGCAACGGCTCGGACATCGGCCGGGATGCCGATCAGGCGGGCTTCGCGTCGAGCGCGTCCTCGTCGGGGATCTCGCGGAGCTTCCGCAGCGGCGTCCACAGGAGCGGGAGCGTCCCTGCGAAGAGCATCGCGGCCGCGATCAGGAGAGCGGCGCGGGCGCTCAGCAGGTCACCGGTGAACCCGCCGACGATCGAACCGACCGCGAGCCCCGCCCAGCAGATCACGCGTTGCGTCGCGCCGACGCGGCCCTGCATGTCGTCCGGGGTCACCGCTTGCCGGTAGCTGATGACGTTCACGTTGAACACGACGATCGCCGCGACGTAGACGATCTGTCCGAAGAAGGCCACCGCCGCGCCCCAGCCGGGTCCGGACGACGCCACGATCGCCATGCCCGGGCCCGAGAGGGCAAGGGCCGCAATCGCAGTCGGGCCGATGCCTGCTTTCTTGGAGATCCGGCCGACGAGCATCGCCCCGAGAATCCCGCCGATCCCCGAGCCCGCGAGCACGAACCCGGCGACCTCGCTCGACTGGCCGGCTTCGCGGATCAGGAACACCATCAGCATCGCCTGGAACGCGCCGACCGAGAGGTTGCACCAGGTGCTCACCAGCAGGATGCTGCGGAGTGTCGGATCGCGGAAGATGAACTTGACGCCCTGGACGATTTCAGAGCCGAGGTGCGGCTTCTCGGGCTTCTCGGGTTCTTCCTCACGGTATTCGATGCGGGCCACCGAGAACGCCGAGATCGCGAACGACGCGACTGCAACGAGCATCGCCACGGGTGCCGTGAGCAGCGCGACGAGCGGGCCTGCGGCGAGAGGCCCGCCGGTGTCGGAGGCCGACCGGATCCCTTGGATGCGGGAGTTGCCGCTGGCGAGGCTCTTGTTGTCGATCAGGCGCGGGACGTAGCTCGACTGAGCCACATCGAAGAAGACCGAAGTCAGGCCGAGCAGGAACATCGCCGCGAAGACGTGCGCCGTCGTGAGCGCGTCGAACGCCCACGCAATAGGGACGCTCGCCATCACCGCAGCCCGTAGGATCTCGCTCGCGACGATGATCGGCTTGTCCCGCAGCCGGTCCACCCATACGCCGACGAGCAGGCCGAACATGACCAGCGCGATCTGGTCCATCGCGTACAGGACGCCGATCTGCGACTCGCTCAGGTCGAGCACGACCACCGCGATGATCGAGATCGAGAAGTACGCGACCTGCAGACCGATCTGGCTCGCCCCCACCGAGGTGAAGATCTTCCGGTAGTCGGGATTGCGGAACATGGATCGGGATTCGGGCGGGGCTTCGGTCATCAGGGGTGGACCTCACTCAGGAGTGGGCGGGGCGGTCACGCGCCGAACGCGACGAACGGATGCCACGGCCGGTGTTCGCCCACGGCCGCAAGGGCTTCGGCCGGGGTGGCTCCGGCGACGCAGCGCTTGTGGTACTCGATCATCATCTCGGCCGCCATGTCGTCGGGGACGCGGCCGAGGCTGGAGACGACGGTCGAGGTTCCGGCGTGCAGGAGCGCGGCGGTGAAGCCGAGTGTCTCGTTTCCGACAGCTACGGTCGACCGACCGAGGTCGCAGGAAGAGAGCACGACATGGCCGGGCGGTTGGTCGAGGCCGAGGAGTTCGTACGCGTTGAGCGGACCTAGACCGAAGTCGAGCCGGGAGAAGAGCACGTTGTCAGGCTCGTGATGCCCATGCGCCGCAATGTGGGCGACAGAAGCACCGTCGAGCGCCTTCAAGACCATCTCAGGATCCGACTCATCGGCGGTGATCAAGTTGGCGCCCGGATAAAGACCTGCAATCGTTTCAATCTCACCGCCAGCACGGGACAGCGCGGGCCCGGCGGCCACCAGGGCCGGACCGGTCGCTCGCTCGCGGCGCACCGCCCGCCACCAGGCTTCGGCAGAGGGGGAAACGGTCATGGGCCGACCACGCAGTTGCGGAAGCAAAGGCCAAGGGACCCATGCGAGACGGCTGTGCGGCACGATGACGACTTGGCGGTCGCCGACATAATCGTCGATCGGCTCCCAGATACCCTCAGCGAGGGCGGCGGCATTGCGACGCAAAGAGCCTTCGACACTCGTCTGCAGACGAGGCGGAAGTTTGAAAGGCCTACCGAGGGCATCGAGGTCGGCACCGAGTCGACGCTCGAGTTCGGAGGCCGCTTCCAGTGGCATCAGCCGGGAGTGCCGAAGCCCGTCGCCCCCGGCCAAGATCGCCCGGATGTCTCCGCCGACCTCGTAGAGGTTGACCACCACGGTCTCGCGCGCTTGCGCGAGTTGGTGAAGGTCCTCAGGAGCAATCCGTTCGGCTTGCTGACCAGGACCGGGAGTCGTGCGGTCGTAGTTTCGAATGTTCTCCTCGAGTTCGCGCACACGCTGAAGCGCACGGGAGGCATCCTTGCCCTCGACCTGGAGGTTCCACAATTCCTGGCGTGCCTGCCGAAGCCGACCTAGCGACTCCCGGGCGTCGGGTTCGGTCGCCGACTTGACAGGAGGAATACGCAATCCCTGCGCTCGGCTTCGCTCGACCCACCACAGCATCTCCGATGGGGTGCCGTTGTTGGTCGTATATACGAGGCCTCGGCCGGCCAGCTGCACTCCGAGCGCTGAGACACCGGCCTGAAATTCAACCGAACCGAATCTCATTCGGTATTCGTCGAGTTGATCCAGTCCGGCCTTCAACTCCGGCATGGGATCCGCACCTCGGGCGATTACCAACTCGGCCTTCGCGAGGTGCCGCGCCAGACCCTCCGCCAACGCCTCGTATC
The DNA here is from genome assembly GCF_043202775.1 of Glycomyces sp. NPDC048151. Classification (NCBI taxonomy): domain Bacteria; kingdom Bacillati; phylum Actinomycetota; class Actinomycetes; order Glycomycetales; family Glycomycetaceae; genus Glycomyces; species Glycomyces sp. NPDC048151. The sequence continues at coordinate 63,611 of NZ_JBIDBB010000010.1, forward strand.
CAGGGCCACCATGATCGTCCTGGAGGATCGCCTCGACGCCCTCCAGATCGCCCGACCTGATTCGCGCTCGGGCGGCGAGAATCCTCGCCTGATTGAGTCGCAAGGCCCAGCCTCGATTCTCAAGCGCGTCACAAAGCCGCAGCACTCGGTCAGCGAAATCTGGACCCTCTTGCTCAGAGTCGAACTGCCCCTGCAGGATCAGCAATCGGGCCAGAAATGCAACCGGCTCATTACCCTGCTCGTACAGTGACTGCATGGCCTGTTCAGCCCACTGCTCGGCCTGTTCGAACTGCCGCTCTTCAAATGCCGTGACAGCACGCCAGAATTCGCAGATAGCCGCATTTCTGCGCTCGCCTGCCCTCTGATGGGCGACGATGGCCTGCGTCCAGTGTTCGGTCGCCTGCCGGTACATGCCCACATAGAGAAGCGCGTCACCGTACGACGCGTCGACGAATGCTTCGAGCTCCGGTGCATACGTGCGAAATTGCTCGCGCACGCTGTCGAATGCAGCCAACGCCTTGGTCACCTCGCCGAGGTCGAGCCAGAGCATCACTTGGAGATGGATCGCCTTGGCCCTGTTCGCGGGAACATCGATGCGATCGTAAAGCTCGATCGCACGCTGGATGCTCTCCATTCCCTTTCGCAACTCGCCAAGGTCTCGCCAGACCAGGGCGCGATTGATGAACAGCCCTGCGTAGAGGTTCTCGGGCCCGTTCTCGGCCAAGTGCGGTTCTGCTTCCTCAAACCACCGCAGTGCATCCGCTAGACGTCCGCTCTGCCAAAGGTTGAAAGCTCGCTGATGAAGGAGCATGCCGCGGTCCTGCGGAAACACGAACGCTTCCGCGCTGTCGAGGAGGCGCATTCCAGCTGCGGGCTCGCCCATCTGCGCCAAGTTGGTCGATCGAATCATGAGTACCTGAGCCGTCAACCGCGCGCGTGCGGTGCCCGCCGCCGGCGGCCGCTCCGGATCCCAGTCGAGATGCGAAAGCGCCTCCACGAGGATCTGTTCAGCATCTCGTATTCGGCCGCGGCGGTGCAGGCGCTGACCTCTTTTGAACAAGCGCCACGCGCGTTGAAGCATTCTTCACATGCTACAGCCGGACCGCAGGCGTGACGACCACCGCCGGTAGTCCATCGCGCTGAAGTGCCTCACTCGGCCGGATCACCAGTTGGAACATCTGACCGTCGGGCAGGCCTTCGAGAACGAACCGACCGGTGTCATCGGTCGACGCGAGTTTCGAGCCATCTGGACTTCTGAGCTCGACTTCGTAGGTTCCCTCAGGGCCTATCCATCCGTCGAGTCGCAGTTCCCGCAACGCTGAAGGCCGCGGGGTGACCATCACGGTCACGGTCTCGCAGTCGAAGGTGACAGTCGCCGGATCACCCTGGCTTACCGCGAGTTCTGCATCGCCCCGTGTCAGTACCAACTCGCTTGAACGCGAGATTCTTGCTACGCGAGCGTCGAGCTCAGATTCAAGTTCGAGTACGAATTGCACGCGCTCGTTGAGATCGTCTGGGATCGGGTCGTCCCGATGGTGCAGTTCGTTGATCACCGAGAGAATTCGTTCGTCGCAGGAGTCCAATGGCTCGAATTCACCCTGATTCTCATATTCAGGCTGCGTGTTCATCCCGCTCCTCACCTCCGCTCCAGGACGGATCGTCCAGGAGCGTCCTCCTCAGTTTGTCCAAGCAGCGGCCCCGAGTGGGTCCGATGCTCCCCCGCTTCATCCCGAGTGCCTCGGCGATGACGTCGTAGTCGGGTCGGGCGACCGTCGCCACGAAGGCGAGCAGTCGCCGGCACCGTTCCGGTTGAGCCAGAAAGGCACGACGCACGGCCTCTCGTTCGACATCGCGAACGAGACTGTCCTCGATGTCTTCGATGGTCGCTTGGTCCTGGATGTCGATCGGATCGGCGACGACTTCGCGCCGCATGTGCCCGATCTGCTTCCAGGCCTCGCGACTGACCGTGGTGAGCAACCACTTGGTCAGCGCTCGAGGCTGCTCAAGCTCTTTCTCGATGTGCCACAGTCGAAGCCATGCCGTCTGGACAACGTCCGAAGCACTCTCCCGGTCGAGACCGGTGCGGCGAGCCGCCCGCCACAGAAGCTCGTTGAGCTCCCTGACCAGGGTTTGCTGCGCCATGCCGTCCCCGGCGCGCGCAGCCAGGTAGAGCTGCGCGCGCCGGTCGTAATCCACGGCGGCCACCGAGTGAGCCGAAGTCGCGTTCATGACTTCAGGCTAGCGGCTCTTCAAGTGCTTCAACGCTTCGTGCGCACGCGCTGACGCTTGGATGGCATCTTCGACTTTGGTCATCTCCGATTCGGCCATCGCGTTCACGAGGAACGCCGCGGCAAGCGGTGCGGCGAACGACGTGCCGCTCCAGACCGCGAAGCCGGAGGAGAAGTCGTCGGGGTCGTGGCTCTCACGGTGACGGTTGAGAATCGTCGACTTGGCCCGGCGATCGGGCATCCGCGAACCCTTCGCCTCGCACGGGTACGTGCTCACCAAACCGGCCCCGGTGGCGTAGCACGAGACCCAGGGGCCTTCATTGGAGAACATCGCGATGTGGCGGTTGGGGTTCAGGGCTCCGACGCTCAGGATCGGCGCCGCGGTCTCCGGCTGCGGATGCGCGGCGAATGCCGCCGGGTAGAACGGCCGGTCCGATGACTGGTTCCCCGCCGCGGCGACGACCGGGATGCCCAGCTCCGCGAGGCGCTGAACCGCGTTGCCGATCCATCCCCCAGGCTGATCCTCGGGGCTCTCGTCGACGTAACCCATCGCCAGGACGACCACATCCACGCCGAGTGCATCGGCGTCACCGCCTCGAGCGGCTTCGACCTGGTCGGCGACGTGGTGGAGTGCGCCGATGACCTCGTGCTCGTAGGCCAGTCCGTCGTTGTGGACGACCTTGAGCGAGTAGATCTGGACGTCCGGAGCCATCTGCCGGAGCAGGCCGGTCATGAAGGTCCCGTGGCCGAAGTGGCTGGCAACCTCGCCGATGAGGGTCGGCTCGTGCACCGGTCCTTCCCACGGGTCGTCGAGCGGGATCGCGGGCGAATCGGAGTGCTCGCCGATCTTGGTCTGGAAGGCGTGGTCGACGACGACGAACGTGTCCTCGTTCTCGGTCCGGTCCGAGACGTCGAACGCGGGGTGCTTGGAAGGCACGCCGGTGTCCAGGATGGCCACCCGCAGACGGCGGTCCAGCTGCCGCCGCTCCGGCATCGGATTCACCATGTCCACCGGGATTCGGCCAAGCGAGAAGGAGCGCCCTTCTCCGGGGGGCGGCTCACTGCCGCCGACACCGGATCCGCTCTTCGAGCAGATCATCAAGTGCTCGAGGCGGACCTTGTCAAGCAGTTCATTGGGAAGGCTGGATTCGTCGTTCACAGTGCGCAGCCGCTGCAGCAGCGACCAAGCGTCGACCGCGGCCTGATCTCCGTGGGCGCTCAGGACCGGGACTCGGTAGGAGCCCTGACCCGAGACGATCGAACTCGCCGCCTGGCTCTCCATCCACATTCCGGTCGGACGGATGGCTTCCTCGAGCTTCTCGCGAGTATCGGTGTCGTGGATGACCGACTCGTCGACGAGCAGGCGGTCGTACCGGTAGATCGTGCCGATCGGGGCCGAGTGGCCCGCAGTGCGCATGACCTGTCCCGGGGCGAGGACGCGGCCGCCGTGGCGGTCCAGCGTCGCGTAGGCGAGTTCGGGGACGCCGCTCATGTGGTCGCGGCGGGGGTTGGGCTTCAGATGGGGTTCGTGATCGGCGAACACCAATCGCATGGGGGCTCCTCTACTTGGCTCGGGGGTCTATGCGGTTGTTCGGTGAGGAGGGGGATCTCTTCGTGATCCATTCTCCCCGCCTGCCGCCACGCACGGGGTCCGCGAAGGTCCGTGCGCGGCGCCGATAGGTCGGGAGGCACTCAAGCCCGGAATGCCGCGAACGCCACGGGCTGGGCGGGTATCGCGACTTTCACCAGGGAAGAGACCGCCGAGTCCGATCGGATACAAGAGATTCCCGAGAAATTCAGGTTGGCACTTTCCGGCGATGCGGGGAACGCGGACGGCCGCGCCGACAGGAGTCGGCGCGGCCGTGAGTGCTTGCGGGGCTTACTTGTCGGCGGGTTCGTCCTCGTCGTCTTCGATGATCTCGACGATGGGCTCGTCTTCCCAGGTCTCGAGGTCGAACTCGCCGTCGCGGACGCCTTCGACGAAGGCCTCCCACTCGGACGGGGTGTAGATGAGGACGTCGCCCTCGGGGTCCTCGGCCATGCGCAGCGCCACGAGGCCGTTGTCGGCGTAGCCGATCTCGAGCGCGGCGGGCGTGCCGTCCTCGTGGGTGGTGCGTTCCCAACGGGCCGTGGCAGTGTCGAACTCGCCCTTGAGCGGGTGCTCACGCTTCGTCATGGGCCAAGCATAAAAGGGCCCGGACCTCGCGGTCCGGGCCCCCTGCGCGGGACGCGCTAGCCCTGGTGGGGGTAGCGGTAGTCGGTGGGCGGCAGGAAGTTCTCCTTGATGGAGCGCGGGCTGACCCAGCGGACGAGGTTCTGCCAGGACCCGGCCTTGTCGTTGGTGCCCGAGCCGCGGGCGCCGCCGAAGGGCTGCTGGCCGACGACGGCGCCGGTGGGCTTGTCGTTGATGTAGTAGTTGCCCGCGGCGAAGCGCAGTTCTTCACTCGCGCGGGCGATCGCGGCCCGGTCGTTGGCGAAGACCGCGCCGGTGAGCGCGTACGGGGCGATGTCGGCGGCCTGGCGGACGACGGCGTCGAAGTCGGCGTCGTCGTAGACGTAGACGCCGTTGATCGGCCCGAAGTACTCGTCGGTGAACAGCTCGTGTGCCGGGTCGGTGGACTCGATGAGCGTGGGCTGCACGAAGAAGCCCTGCGAGTCGTCGGCCGAGCCGCCGGTGACGACGGTGGCCTTCGCGTCGTCTCGGAGGCGTTCGAAGAGCGCGGCGTGCTTGGCGAACGCGCGGTCGTCGATGACGGCGCCGCCGAAGTTGGCGAAGTCGGTGACGTCGCCGTACGTGATGTCCTCGGTCATGCCGACCACGGCGTCCTTGAGGCCCGCGCGCCACAGGGACGCGGGCACGTAGGTGCGCGAGAGGGCCGAGCACTTCTGGCCCTGGTACTCGTACGCGCCGCGGACCATCGCGACCGCGAGGGACTGGAGGTCGGCGCTCGGGTGGGCGACGATGAAGTCCTTGCCGCCGGTCTCGCCGACGAGCCGCGGGTAGGTGCGGTACCCGGCGATGTTCTGCCCCACCGTGGCCCACAGGTGCTGGAAGGTCTTGGTGGAGCCGGTGAAGTGGATGCCGCCCAGGTCGGGGTCGAGGAGGGCGGTCTCGCTGTGCTCGCCGACGCCGGTGACCATGTTGATGACGCCGTGCGGCAGGCCCGCTTCGAGGAGCACCTTCATGACGAAGTGCGCCGCGAACTGCTGGGTCGGCGAGGGCTTCCACACGACGGTGTTGCCCATGAGGGCCGGGGCCGTGGGGAGGTTGCCCGCGATGGCGGTGAAGTTGAACGGGGTGATCGCGAGGACGAACCCGTCGAGCGGCCGGTGGTCGGTGCGGTTCCACAGGCCCTTGGAGGAGTTCGGCTGCTGCCGGTAGATGCCTTCGGCGAAGCTGACGTTGAAGCGCAGGAAGTCGATGAGCTCGCACGCGGCGTCGATCTCGGCCTGCGCGGCGGTCTTGGACTGGCCGAGCATGGTGGCGCCGTTGAGGACGTCGCGGTAGGGCCCGGCGATGAGCTCGGCGGCGCGCAGGAAGATCGCCGCGCGGTCGGCGAAGTCCATGCGGATCCAGTCGTGGCGGGCGGCCTTGGCGGCGGCGACCGCGTCGGCCCATTCGGCGGCGGTGGCCTCGCGGGTGACGCCGAGGACGTGGGCGCGGTTGTGGGGCTGGACGACCTTGATCTCAGGGCCGGAGCCGCGGCGCCACTCGCCGGAGATGTTGTGGTCGAGGTCGAGCTGGGTGCTCGCGAGTTCGGCGAGCGTCTTCTGGAGGCTTTCGCGCTCAGGAGTGCCCGGTGCGTACGAATTGACCGGTTCATTCTCCGGAGTGGGAACCGTAAACAAGGCGTCCATCGCGCCCTCCCGTCGAATCGATGGCTACTGCGGTTTCATGTCTTTGATCAGTAGGCTACAAGACTCTTGGTCCTGCCGCCATCCTCGCACAGTTCGGGCCCCGCGACCTGGTGCGAAGCCAACAAAGCGGAGGAAGCGGTGTGATGCAGCCGCCCGAACGGGGATACGTACTCTGGGCTGGTGACTGAAACGCAGGAAGCACAGGCGCAGGAGCAGGAGACCGAGCGGGCGGCGGCCCCCGAGGTCGAGCCGGGACGCGTCGCGCTCTGGGTGCTCGGCGCCGCCGCGGCGCTCTCGCTGGGCGGGGTCGTCTTCTCGCTCTACCAGTTGACCGGGATGGCCGACGGGCTCGACGACACCGGCGTCATGCTCCTGGCGAACAGCCTGTTCAGCCCCATCATCGTCACCGCCTTCGCGGGCGCGGTCGCGGGCGTCGTCGTCCCGCGGCTCGTCAAGGGCCCAAAGCGGGCCCTGACCGTGCTCGGGTCGCTCGTCGTCGGGCTCATCGCCGCCGCCACCGGCTACGCGAGCTTCGCCCCCGACGCGTCGATCGCGCTGGTCCTCGCGCTCGTCCTGCTCGGGTCCGGGGTCATCGGCGGGCTCTTCGCGCTGCCCAGGCGCAGCGTCACCGTCGCCGCAGGCCTGAGCGCGACCCTGCTGCTGCTGGTCTCCATGTTCGCCCGCGGCCTGTTCGAGTCGGCCACGTCGGTGAGCCTGTTCTCCGACCCGCTCGACCAGTACGGCGCGCTCGGCCAGATCCTGCCGTTCGTCGCCGGGCTCGCCTGCGGCATCTGCGCGTTCCTGTACCTGCGCCAGAAGAAGGCGGGCGTCAAGCTCCTCGGGCACCTCGTGGCGGGGGCGACCCCCGGCGCGATCTGGATGGTGTCCACGATCATCGCCCAGATCGGCGTCGAAGTACTCCTCAACGTCGGCCTCGACGAGGTCGCGCCGCTCGACGAGGCGTTCCTGTCGCTCAGCTTCCAGTGGCAGTACAACGGGTCGATGACCGCGATGTTCGCCGGCGCGTTCTGCGCCGTGCTCGCGTTCGGCCTGCTGCTGCCGAAGGCCCCTAAGGCCAAGGCCGCCAAGAGGTCCTGAAGCTCCGCCGGGGAATACCAGTCGAGCACGTTCGACTCGATCAGGTCCAGGTCGGGCTCGTCCGAGGCGAGCTCGGCCGCGATCTCGGCGGCAGCGGCGGCGTCGTCCATATGGATCGCCGCCACCTTCTTCAACCGCACACTGCCATCGAACACGGCGGCGGTGCCTTCGGGCTGTTCCGCGACCTGGTCGTCGGGGACGTCGGCGGAGATGACCACGCGGCGCGGCGGCTGCCCCTGCAGGAGCGCCACCGACGCCAGCGCCGCGTCGGCGAACGCCGTGTACTCCAGGTCCTCGAGGTCGGCCTTCGGCGCCTCGCGCTTGAGCCAGGCGGTCACCGTGTGGACGGCCGAAGCCGGACTCACCTCGCCCTTGGAGGCGAGGTGAGCCAGTATCTCCGCGTTCGCGGGTATGTAGATCCGGGTCATGCCGTTAGTTTGCGGCACCGCCGGGAGCGCCGTGGCAGCGCTTGTACTTCTTGCCCGAACCGCACGGGCACGGCTCGTTCGGCCCGACCTTCTCGGACTGGCGCTGCTGCGGGTTGGCCTGCTTCGCCGGAGGCGCGGTCGAGGCCTTGCGCGGGCCCGCGGAGCGGGCGGACTTCGGGGCGACCTTGGCGGCGCCCTTCGAGCCTGCGCCCGGGGTGCGCTTGACGGCGCGCTTCTGGCCGGGGACCGGCTTCGGCGGGCGCTTGAACACCGAGCCGTCCTCGGTCGTGGCCTGCTGCTCCACACCGCTCGCGGTGTCCATCGACGGCGCCGACTGCATCAGCATCTCGGGCTTCTTCAGCGGCTCCAGGCCCCGGATCTGGGCCTCGGGCTCGGCCGCGCCCTCGGTCTTCTGCTTCAGCTCGGCGTTCATGAGGAACCGGACCGACTCCTCCTTGATGCCGTCGAGCATGGTCTGGAACATGTCGAAGGCCTCGCGCTGGTACTCGATGACCGGGTCGCGCTGGGCGTACGCCCGCAGGCTGATGCCCTGCTTGAGGTAGTCCACCTCGTACAGGTGCTCGCGCCACTTGCGGTCGATCGTCTGCAGCAGGACGCGGCGCTCGAGCTTGCGCAGGATCTCCTCGCCGAACTCCTCCTCGCGCGAGGCGTAGACCTCGTGCGCGTCCTCCTTCACGGCGGACAGCAGCGTCTCGGCGTCGAGCTCGGAGAGACCGCCGACCTTCTTCACGAGCTCCTTGTGCGTGATCTGGATCGGGTAGAGCTGCTTGAACGCCGACCACAACTCGTCGAGGTCCCAGTCCTCGGCGTAGCCCTCGCTCGTCGCGCCCGCGACGTAGGCCTCGAGGGTGTCGTCGATGAAGTGCCCGATCTGCTCGGAGACGTCCTCGCCGTTGAGCACCTTGCGCCGCTCGTCGTAGATGACGGTGCGCTGGTTGTTCATGACCTCGTCGTACTTGAGGACGTTCTTGCGGATCTCGCCGTTGTGGCCCTCGATCTGCGACTGGGCCGACTCGATCTGGCGCGAGACCATCTTGGAGATGATCGGGACGTCGTCGGGCACGCGCAGCCGGTTCATCATGGCGCGCACCGCGTCGGCGTTGAACCGCTTCATGAGGTCGTCGGAGAGCGAGAGGTAGAACCGCGACTCGCCCGGGTCGCCCTGGCGTCCGGCGCGACCGCGCAGCTGGTTGTCGATGCGGCGGGACTCGTGGCGCTCGGTGCCGAGGACGTACAGGCCGCCCGCGTCCTTCACGTCCTCCGCCTCGGCCTTGGTGGTCTCCTCGAACTTGGCGAGGGCCTCTTCCCAGGCGGCCGCGTAGGTCTCCTCGTCGGCCTCGTCGATCCCGCGCGAGCGCAGGTCGGCGGCGGCCAGGTACTCGGGATTGCCGCCGAGCATGATGTCGGTACCGCGGCCGGCCATGTTGGTGGCCACCGTGACCGCTCCGCGCTGGCCCGCCTGCGCGATGATGTCCGCTTCCTTCGCGTGGTTCTTCGCGTTGAGGACGTTGTGCGGGATGCCGCGCTTGCGCAGGAACTGGCCGAGCATCTCGGACTTCTCGACCGAGGTGGTGCCCACGAGGATCGGCTGCCCGGTCTCGTGGCGCTCGGCGATGTCGTCGACGACCGCCTGGAACTTCGCCTCCTCGGTCTTGTAGATGACGTCGGACTGGTCCTTGCGGATCATCGGCTTGTTCGTGGGGATCGGGATGACGCCCATGCCGTAGACGTTGTTGAACTCGGCGGCCTCGGTCTGGGCCGTACCGGTGATGCCGCCGATCTTGTCGTACATGCGGAAGTAGTTCTGCAGGGTCGTCGTCGCGAACGTCTGGTTCTCCTGCTTGATCTCCACCTTCTCCTTGGCCTCGATGGCCTGGTGGATGCCCTCGTTGAAGCGGCGGCCGGGCAGGACGCGGCCGGTGAACTCGTCGACGATGAGGACTTCGCCCGATTCGGAGACGATGTACTCGCGGTTGCGCTCGAACAGCTCGTGCGCCTTGATCGCGTTGTTCAGGTAGCCGACGAGCGGGGTGTTCACCGAGTCGTAGAGGTTCTCGATGCCCAGGCGGTCCTCGACGCGGGCGACGCCGCGCTCGGTGATCGCGATGGTGCGCTTGCCCTCGTCGACCTCGTAGTGCTCGTCGCGCTTCATCGTGCCGACGATGGCCGCGAACTCCTTGTACCAGCGCGGCGTGTGCTCGGCCGGTCCGGAGATGATGATCGGCGTGCGGGCTTCGTCGACGAGGATCGAGTCCACTTCGTCGACGAGCGCGAAGTTGTGGCCGCGCTGCACGAGGCTGTCGGCCGAAGAGGCCATGTTGTCGCGCAGGTAGTCGAACGCGAGTTCGTTGTTCGTCGAGTACGTGATGTCGCACGCGTACGCCTCGCGGTGCTTCTCCGAGCCCTCGCCCGGGAGCACGACGCCGACGGTGAGGCCGAGGAAGCGGTGGATCTCGCCCATCCACTCCGCGTCGCGCCGTACCAGGTAGTCGTTGACGGTGACCTGGTGCACGCCCTTGCCGGTGAGGCCGTTGAGGTAGACCGGGAGCGTGGAGACGAGCGTCTTGCCCTCACCGGTCTTCATCTCGGCGATGTTGCCCTGGTGCAGGGCCGCGCCGCCCATGAGCTGCACGTGGTAGTGCCGCATCCCGCGGACGCGCTTGGCGGCCTCGCGCACCGTGGCGAACGCCTCGGGCATGAGGTCGTCGGTGGACTCGCCGTCCTTCAGGCGCTCCTTGTACTCGTCGGTGCACGCGCGCAGCTGCGCGTCGGTCATCTCCGCGTACTCGTCCTCCAAGGAGTCGACCGCATCGGCGATCGCATTGAGTCGCTTGAGCGCACGGCCCTCGCCGGCTCGCAGTACCTTCTCGAACAACGACACGGAAGATCAGCTCCCACAGCAACGTCTCGGCCAAATCGGGTGGATTTCCCGGTCAATAGTACGCGCAGCCGGTGACTGGTCCCGACCGCCGCCAGTGGGGCACAATCGGTCCCTATGGAACCCGTCACCCTCACCGCCGACGGCCTGCGACTCGTCGCGTGGGAGCAGCGGCACATGGCCGATCTCGCGAGGATCTACGCCGACCCGCTCATCGAGCGGTTCCTCGTCATGCCCCTGCCGTGGGCGGGCACCGCGCGCGAGCGGTTCGTGTGGCTCCAGGAGCGGCACTGGCAGAGCGGGAACCCGCGCTGGGCGGTCGTGGACGAGGACGGGAAGCTCGTCGGCTCGATGGCGCTCACGAAGTCGTTCCCGTACGAGCTGACCATCACGTACGTCACCGCGCCGTGGGCGCGCGGGCGCGGCGTGGCGCAGCGGGCGATCCGCGCGGCCGTCAAGTTCGGGTTCGACAACCTCGGCGCCAAGCGCATCGCGTGGGACGCGATCGTGGGCAACCACGCGTCGCGCCTGGCCGCGATCCGCACCGGGTTCACAGTCGAGGGCATCGCCCGCAACGGCGTCCACCAGCGCGGCGTCTCGAAGGACTGCTGGGTCGGCGGGATCCTCCCCGGCGAGGTGCGCGGGCCCGACGACCCGCCCGGGGACTACCCGGTCCTCAAGCGGCAGGCCGCGTTCTTCCTCGCCGAACGGCGGGAGCTGGAGACCGGCGCGGCCGGGCTGAAACTGCGGCCGCTGCGGAAGTCGGACCTGAACGACCTGGTCGCGAGCTGCCAGGACGAGGCCGTGCAGCGTTGGACCACGGTCCCCGGCCCGTACACGAGGGCGACGGGCGACGAGTGGTTCGCCGAGAGCGCACGGCGCTGGGACCGCGGCACGTCGGCGATGTTCGTGCTCGCCGACGCGAACGACCGGTTCAGCGGCGCGGTCGAGCTGGGGCTGCGCGCGACCGGCGAGGCCGAGATCGGCTACTACTGCTCGCCGTGGGCGCGAGGCCGGGGCTGGATGACGGCGGCCGTGCGGCGGCTGTGCCGGTTGGGCTTCGAGGAGCTGGGCCTGGAGCGGATCGACTGGCGCGCGGTGGTCGGGAACGAGGCGTCGCGGCGGGTCGCCGAGAAGGCCGGGTTCGCAATCGAGGGCACACGCAGGCGGGTGAGTCACGGGGCGGACGGCCGGGTCGACTCCTGGATCGGGAGCCGCCTCCGCGAGGACCTGAGCTGAGGGCCGACGACCTCGACGATACGTGAATTCCGTTCCGCGAATGGTTGACGGGACGGTGCCGCCCCTGCTTGGCTGAGGGCGTGTATGACTTCGAGCCCGTCGAGTCGGCGGCGTTCTCGCTGCGCCCCGCGCGCGAGGGCCCGGGGCCGGACTGCGGGTTCGCGCCCGACGCGGTCGCGTACGGCCCCGAAGGCGAGGCGGTCTGGGGCACGCTGGGCTTCGAGCGGTACGGCGGCACGGTGGGCGTGCGGTACTGGGTCGCGCCCGAGCGGCGCGGCAAGCACCTCGCGGCGGCCATGCTGCGGGCGGCCGCCCCGGGCGTGTTCGACCGGGGCGCGCAGCGGATCGAGGCGCGCCCGCCGGTGCGCGACCAGGCCGCGATCAGGGCGGCCATGCGGGCCGGGTTCCGGCCCGACGGCGGCGTCGCGCGCGGCGCGGCGTGGGACGGCACGGAGGCGCTGACGCTGGGGCTGCTGCCCGGGGACGGGCCGGGCCCGTTCCCGAGGGCGCTCCCGGACCTGCCGGGCGGGACGCTGCGGGACGACGTGATCGCGTTGCGGCCCTTGGTTCCCGAGGACTTCGAGGAGCACCTGCGGCACCGTTCGCGCCCGGAGGTGTACTCGGGCGCGGTCCTGCCGCTGCCGCCGAGCGCCGAGGAGGCCCGCGAGGTCTGCGAGTGGCGGGCGGCCGTGCAGTGGCTGCGCGGGCAGGCCGCGCTCATGGTCATCGACGACGGCACGGGCTACCGGGGCACGATCGGGCTGTACGACGTGGCGCGCGTCGCCGGGACCGCGATGATCGGGTACGACCTGAGCCCGGAGACGCGCGGGCGCGGGTACGCGACGCGCGCGGTGCGGCTCGTGCGGAAGTGGGCGTTCAAGGAGGTCGGGCTCGACCGGGTGTGGGCCGGGACCGACGTCCACAACACCGCGTCGCAGGCCGTGCTGCGCCGCGCCGGGTTCCGTCTGGAGGGGGTCGAGCGCGGCGGTCTGCCGACCCTGTCGGGGCGGCGGCGCGACACATTGTTGTGGGCTTCACTCAGTAGCGATTGACATGCAACCCAAGAGGTGGGGACAGGCGTCGAGGATATAGTGATCCCGTCACTTCGCCTTGTGGAGGAACCCCCTTTGAAGCTCATGCCCGCGCGCGCCTTGGCGGTGCTGTCCCTGCTGCTCATGGCCGGGGCCTGCGCTGCGCCCCAGACGGGGACGTTCACTCCGGCGCCGATCGTCCCGGTGGTGGCGATGGACGCCGTCGAGGAGCAGGACCCGACCGCCCCGTTCACCCTGTCCGTAGTGGACGGCATCCTCGAAGAGGTCAACGTCACGTCCGACCGGTCCGAGACCATCGAGGGCGCGTTCTCCGAGGACCTCACCACCTGGACCTCCGAGGGCATCCTCGACGCCGGGTCCACCCACACCGTGGTCGCGAAGGCCGTGAGCTCGGACGGCACCGTCACCGAGTTCGAGCAGCAGTTCACGACCGAGGCCCGTGAGAGCTCGGGCTTCGCGGTCGCCGACGTCACACCGGTCGCCGAGGGCGAGGAGGTCGGCGTGGGGGCGCCGATCATCGTCACCTTCACCGAGGACGCCCCCGACCGGGCCGCCGTCGAGAACCTGCTGGTCGTCGAGTCCGAGAAGGGCCACGAGGGCGCCTGGCGCTGGATCGACGACGACACGGTGATCTACCGGACCAAGGAGTACTGGGAGGGCCACCAGACGGTGACCTTCACCGCGAACTTCGCGGGCGAGTTCCTCGGCGACGACACCTGGGGCGGCGAGGACTACACCGCGGAGATGGTCATCGGCGAGTCGCAGGTCTCGGTCGCCGACCTGGACTCCAAGACCATGACCGTCACCGTGGACGGCGAAGTGGCGAAGGAGATGCTCATCAGCGGCGGCTCCGGCGCCGAGTACGAGTACTACACCGCCACGGGCACGCACCTGGTCATGGAGAAGTTCGCGCAGAAGACGATGGTCTCCCCCGGCAAGGAGGAGGGCGACGAGGGCTACTACTCGACGGACGTCAACTGGGCCACCCGCATCAACGCGACGGGCGAGTTCGTGCACGGCGCGCCGTGGAACGGCAGCCTGGGCGAGGCGAACCTCTCGCACGGGTGCCTGAACGCCAGCGAGGCCGACGCCGAGTGGTTCTACCACATGGCGCAGCGCGGCGACCCGGTCGAGGTCGTGGGCGAGTCCTCGCCGCGCCCGATGCCCTGGGACAACGGCTGGGGCTACTGGGTGATGTCCTACGACGAGTGGAAGGAAGGCTCGGCCCTCTAGGGCAGGCCTGAACAGCGCATGGAACGAGGCCCCGGGCGAATGCCCGGGGCCTCGTCGGGTCCGGATGCCACCCCTCAACAACATCCGGACCGAAGAGGAAAGTCCCCCCTCTTCAGCGGCGCCGGTGTGCGCGGCGCCGGGTCTCGGTCAGAGGTCGAGCCGCAGGAGGCCGTAGTCGAAGGCCCTGCGGCGGTAGACGACCGACGGGCGGCCGCTCTCCTTGTCGTGGAACAGGTAGAAGTCGTGGCCGACCAGCTCCATGTTCTGGAGGGCGTCGTCGACGGTCATCGGCTCGCCGGGGTGGATCTTCTCGCGGACGATCCGGCCCGGCAGGTGGTCTTCGACGAGGCCGTCGAAGTGGTCGACGTCCTCGGAGATGAAGTGCGCCGCTGCGAGGTCCTTGACCTCGGGCTCGGCGAGCAGGGTGCCGTTCTGGCCGTTGCCGTTCGCGGTCGCCTGGGACACCGACATCGGGGTCTTGGACCCGCCGCGCGAGACGCGCTTGCGGTCGGTGTTCTTGCGGAGCTGGTGCCCGAGCTTGGTCACGGCGAGCTCGAAGGCGGACCGGAAGTCCCCGGCGCAGGCCTCGGCGCGCATGACCGTCCCTTTGGGACGGCAGGTGATCTCCACTCGCTGGGCGTGGTCGGCCTGGCGGGGATTGGGCTCGTGATAGAGCTCGACGTCGATTGCGATCGCTTCCCCGTCGTAACGGGCGAGGTACTTCGCGATCTTGGATTCGATCTTCTCCTCGACGAGCTCGCGGTAGTGGTCGGGAACCTCCACGTTGCGGCCCTTGACGACGATGTCCACCTCTGAACCTCCCAGGTGCATCGCGCGCGGCTTGCGGCTGCGATGCGAACGAAGTTGTGCATGCTGGGTCCGGAGCCGAAGATCCGGTACGGCGGAAGGAGCGACCTCCTCTCACGGGTGGTACGACCTGGGTTTCCGCGCCTCTGTTTCTGGGGGCGTTCACCTTTGGGCCATCTGACCTCTGTCGTCTCGTTACCGATCTGAGATTTCGAGACTAACTCCTCGGTCACCGAAAGTCGACCCTTCGGCTACCGGAATTCTCCAATGCGAACGGGCACGTGCGCGCGAAATTCGGCGGACTGGAGATAACTCTTCGCATTCGCGCTCGAAGGCCTCCTTCGGGCCTGTCACGTTGCCGACACCTGGAGGGGTACCCGCCGGTATCGCCACATGAACCACTTCCGTCGCACTCATGCGGCGGCGACGGCGACCGCGGCGGGCACGCGGAGGCCGCCGGCGCGCAGGACCCGCGCGGCGGCGTCCAGTGTCGCGCCGGTCGTCACGACGTCGTCGACGAGGACGACCGGGCGTCCCTCCCCGGCGAGGGCCGCGAGGCGGCGCGGGACGGCGTGGAGGCTCGCGGCGGCCGCCGCGGCGCGCTGCGCGGGCGTCAGGCCCACCGAGTCGGGCCGGGGGCGGGCCCGCAGCACCGGGCGGAGGTCGCCCAGGCCCGCGCAGGCGCGCGCGACGTGGTCGAAGCCGCGGGCGCGGCGGGCGGCGCGGGTGGGCGGGACCGGGACGAGCACGGCGCCGGGGACCTCGGCGGCGACGACCGCCAGGGCTCGGCCCAGGAGGGTTCCGAGGGCGGGGGCGAGTTCGCGGCGGGCGCGCTCCTTGTACTCGTTGAGCGCTTCGGCGAGCGCCCCGGCGTAGGGCCCGCCCGCGACGACGGGCGGGGCGGTGCGCACGGCTGGCGTGGCGAGGACGGGTCTGAGGGCGTGGAGGTCGGCGGCGCAGTCGGCGCACAGGCCGCTGCCCGCCGCCGGCGCGCTCCGGCAGGAGGCGCAGGCGGCGGGCAGGAACAGTTCCCGTGCGTCCTCGGTGAGTCTCACCGGGGACTAACGAGGGTCAGGCCCGCAAGGTGACCGCGGGCGGGATGCGGCTGGCGCGCCAGGCGGGGTAGACGCCCGCGACGACGCCGACGACCGCGCCGATGACGGGTCCGGCGGCGAACAGCATCGGGTCGAACACGATCTGCCAGTCGCGGTAGAGCGAGACGATCGCGGTGACGTTGACGCCGAGGACGGTACCGAAGAGCCCGCCGATGAGTCCGATGAGGGTGGACTCCCACACGAACTGCATGGCGACGGCCCGGCGGGCGGCGCCGACGGCGCGGCGCAGGCCGATCTCGGAGCGGCGCTCCATGACCGAGACGAGCGCGGTGTTGGAGACCGAGACGGCGCCGATGACGAGCGAGACGCCCGCGAGGCCGAGCAGGAGGGCCTGCATCTCGTTCTCCACGCCCTTGCGGAAGTTCCGCAGGTCCGAAGGCTTGGTGACCGAGAGGTTCTCGGCGCCTTCGGGGAACACGGCGGTCGGGGCGGTCTTGGCGACCTTGTCGGCGGCGCCGAGGTCGGTGCGGATGAAGACCTCCGCGGCTCCGAACTCCTTGTCGCCTGCGGTGCAGGGGGTGGGCGGGATGATGACGGCGCCGGTGAGCTTGGCTTCGCCCTCGGGCGCGGTGTAGACGCCTACCAGGGCGTACTCCTCGCCGTTGAGGTAGATCATCGGGCCGCCTTCGAGCGAGGCGTAGCCGAGGTCGCGGGCGGCGGACTCGTCGACGATCGCGACCTTGTCGTCGCGGGCGACGTGCCCGTCGTCGAAGGCCGCGCCCTGGACGAACGTGAACCCGAAGGCCTCCATGGCGCCGGGCTCCATGCCGAAGACCGGGACGTCGCGCACGTAGTCCTGCTGCTCGGTGCGGGAGGCCTGGCGCTCTTCGCTGGAGGCGCAGAAGATCCCGGCGTCCTGGACGCCGATGATCTCGCGGACCCGCTCGCTGGACTCGAGTGTGGGGAGGAACCCGGCGTTGCGCATGTTGTTGGAGAACGAGACGGTGACCTGGGTGGCCTCGGTCTCGTTGAAGCGCTCGGCGATGGCGGCGGCGGAGGTGGACGAGAGGCCCACGGTGGCGACGGTGGCGGCGATGCCGAGGGCGATGCCGATCGCGGTCATCCAGGTGCGCATGGAGCGCCCGCGCAGCGACTGGAACGCCTCGTAGGCGATGCCCATGCTGCGGACCCCGAAGCGGCCCTGGCGTTTGCCCACGGCGGCCTTGGAGGCCTGCCGTGCGGCCTTGCGTTCGGCCTTGTCGGCCTTCTTGGCGGCGCGGCGGCCCTTGCGTCCGACGGGTTCGGCCGCGGCCGACTCGCCGCCTGCGGGGCTGACGTACTCCAGGAGCTCGGTGTCGGTCTCAGGGGTGCGGCGCTTGCGGGCCATCAGGCGTTTTCCCGGTCGCGCCAGGCGATCACGACCTCGTCGCCCTCGGCGAGCTCGCCTTCGACGGGCTGGACGACGCCGCGGCCGTCGTGGCGCAGGGTCACGTCGACCTCGACCTGGCGCTCCTTGCCCTCGTCGTCGACGACGGTGAGCATGGTGCGGTCCTCAGCGTCCGTCCACAGTGCGGAGAGCGGGACGATGAGCGCGTCCTCGGCCGAGCGGGCGAGGACGAGCAGGACCTCCTGCTCCTCGCCGGGCGCGAGCTCGTCGAGCCCTTCGACCTTGTCGGCCTCGAACGCGAAGACGGCGTAGGTGACCTCCTGGGTCTGCTCCTCGCCCTCTTCGGGGTACATGCCTTCGTCGCTCTCGGCGGCCTCTTCGCGGACCTCGAGCTCGAACGCGCCGACCTCCTGGCCCTCCATGGGGCCGTCGCCGAACTCGAGCTCGGCCTCGTCGCCGAGCTTCGTGAGCTCGGAGGCGGTCTCCTCGTCGAGCTTGGCCTCCAGCTTCCAGTCGCCGGAGGCGAGGACCATGACGCCGCCTTCGGCGGGGATGGGCGCGGACTGCTGGGCGTTGATCTTGCTGACCTGCATGGGCAGGTCGGGCAGGAACACGACCTCCGAGGCCGGCACGGTCACGCGCTCGACGGTGGTGGTCTGGCCGCCGCCGGTGTTCTCGGTGCCGCCGTCGCCGGCGGTGTCCTCTTCGCCTCCGGTGGTGTCTTCCTCGCCGCCGGTCTCGTCGGGGATCTCCTCCGAGGTCGTGGCGTGGTCGTAGCCGAGGTTGTCGTAGAGCTTCTTGACGTCGGCGATGGTGCGCGCGTCGAACGTGCCGGTCTTCGGGGTGCCGTAGAGCTGCTGGAGCGCGAGCTGCAGCTGCTCGACGTCGGGCCCGGTGTCGCCTTCGGTGAGGTCGCGGTACGCGGGGACGGCGCCTTCGAGGGCGATCATCGGGCGGCCGGAGACCTCCAACAGGACCGTCCCGGCCTTGACCTCGTCGCCGACCTTGAGCGGGATCTTCGAGGCCAGCGCGGTCTCGATCCCGTCGGGCGCCTTCGGGGCCGGCACCTCGAAGTCGCCGGTGCGGTTGAACGCCGCCTCGAACTCGAGCGTGCTGATCAGCTGTTCCTGGTCGACCCGGACGGTGATCACACTGTCCTCGGGTTCGGCCGTCTCCTCGGCGCGCTGCGCCGGGGTGCGCGCTTGGAGCGCGAAGTACCAGGCCGTGCCGGTCGCGCCGAGCAGCGCCAGGGCGAGCACCCCGCTGACGACATGGCTTTTCTTGAGCCGCATGTTTGTGTCCTCCTCCTCCGCCAAGACGCGTGGGGAGAAGGGTCCAGTTGCGGCCGAATCATCTCGATTCGGTAACGCCCCTTGCGGGGCGGCCCCGGTGGTGCTTGCGGGCCGCGGATCCGCGGCCTCGGCGAAGCTCGCGGGCCGCGGATCCGAAGCGGCTCAGTTGTTCAGGCCCACGGACTTCATGCGGTCCTGGTGCGCGCGGGTGAGCCGGCGCAGCAGCGCGTCGAGGGTGCCGCCGTCGCCCACGATGATGCCGGTGAGGCGGTCGTTCGCGGCGGCCACGCCCTGGGCGCGGTTGATGCCCTCGCCGACGAGGCGGCGGGCCCACAGCGAGAGGCGGCCGGTGACGGCCGGGTCGGCCTCGACGGCGGCGCGGATCTCCGCGGCGGCCAGGTCGGACGCGCCGGTCTCGCCGAGGACGGTCTCGATGAGGGTGCGGTCCTTGTCGTCGAGCCCGGCGGAGACGACGCGGAAGAAGTCGTCGGCGACCGCGTCGCCGAGGTAGACCTTCACGAGCGCCTCGAGCCAGTCGCGCGGCGCGGTGGAGGCGTCGAAGGAGCGGAAGGCCTCCTTGAACGGGGCCATGGCCTCGCCCGGGTCGGCCCCGAGCTCGCCGAGCCGGTCGGCGAGGAGCCGGTAGTTGCGAATCTCACCCACGGCCGCCTCGGAGAGGGCGGCGCGGCGTCCGAGGTCAGGGGCGAGCCGAGCGTCGTAGACCATCCGCTCGAACGCGAGCAGCTCGCCGAGGGCAAGCAGCCCAAGGAGATCGATGACGGCCTCGCGGCTGGGGGCCGCCGGGGCGGAGGCCGGGTCGTCGTTTTGCGCGGCGGGATCAGTTGTCTCGGACACGGGGGCAGGTTACCACTGGCCCGGAAGGGCCTTCGCCTTCGCGGGGCTGTCGGGAACAGGACCTTCGCACGCGTCTTCGCAGGTCGGCAGGGTCCCCCGAACGGGCGGCACGGTCCACGGCAGTGTGAAATGCCCGACTCGCGAGGGTCGCCCGGGGCGTGACCGCAGCGTCGCATCGAGACGGAGGTGCGTCCGGGGCGTACGATGGACGGGAGCGACCGCGGCCATCTGGTGGCAGTCCCCTCGACGAAGCTCGCGAACCACGGTTCTGGACTCCGGTTCACCCATGCGGGCGCGGCGATGCGAGAGCGGTCCTCGAACGCGGTACCGGCGCCAGGCGCCGGGCCGCTCCTGCGAAGCGGCGACTTCCCGAATCCGGCGGTCGTCGCCGCTGTATGACGAGACTGAATGTGGCGCCGAGTTCCCCGGATCTGGTGACGTCCTCCGCCACGAGGTGAACAGAGTGAACGAAGTGAACAACGACCGGCCCAAGAACGAGGGGCCGACCTTCGCCCAGCTGGGCGTCCGGGCAGAGACCGTCGAAGCGCTTGCGGCGCTTGGCATCGAACGGGCCTTCGCCATCCAGGAGTACGCGATCCCCATCGCGCTCCGCGGTTCCGACATCATCGGCCGCGCCCCCACCGGCACCGGCAAGACCTTCGGGTTCGGCCTGCCGATCATCGACAGGATCGTCTCCGCCGAAGAGGGCGCGAGCGGCAAGCCGCAGGCGCTGATCCTCGTCCCGACCCGCGAACTGGGCCTCCAGGTCGCACGCGACCTCGAGGACGCGGGCAAGACCCGCGGCATCCGGGTCCTCCCGATCTACGGCGGCCGTGCGTACGAGCCGCAGGTCGAGGCGCTCAAGGCGGGCGTCGACATCATCGTCGGCACCCCCGGGCGGCTCCTGGACCTGTACAAGTCCAAGCACATCAAGCTCGACGCCATCGCGCACTGCGTGCTCGACGAGGCCGACCGCATGCTCGACCTCGGATTCTCCGAGGACGTCGAGAAGATCCTCAAGCTCCTCCCCGAGGAGCGCCAGACGATGCTGTTCTCGGCGACGATGCCCGACACGATCATGTCGCTCTCGCGCCGCCACATGCACCGTCCGATGACCGTCGCGGCCGACGTGACCGGGCCCGACCAGGAGGCGGCGAACAACACCCGCCAGCTGGTCTACATGACCCACGCGCTCAACAAGGTCGAGGTCGCCGCCCGCATCCTGCAGGCGCGCGAGCGCGGCCTGACGATCATGTTCTGCCGCACCAAGCGCGCCGCGCAGAAGCTCTCCGACGAGCTCGACTTCCGCGGCTTCGCCGTCGGATCCGTCCACGGCGACCTGGGCCAGAACGCCCGCGAGCGGGCCCTGCGGGCCTTCCGCTCCGGGAAGATCGACGTGCTCGTGGCGACGGACGTGGCCGCGCGCGGCATCGACGTCCAGGACGTCACGCACGTG
Source organism: Glycomyces sp. NPDC048151 (assembly GCF_043202775.1). NCBI lineage: Bacteria > Bacillati > Actinomycetota > Actinomycetes > Glycomycetales > Glycomycetaceae > Glycomyces > Glycomyces sp. NPDC048151. The sequence goes on from NZ_JBIDBB010000010.1 coordinate 84,498, forward strand.
ATCAACTACGACGCGCCCGAAGAGGCCGAGACGTACGTGCACCGCATCGGCCGCACCGGCCGCGCGGGCGCCACCGGCACGGCGATCACCTTCCTCACGTGGGAGGACCTGCCGCGCTGGAAGATCATCGTCAAGGCCAACAACCTCGACCTCGGCGAGCCGGTCGAGACGTACCACACGTCCGACCACCTGTACACGGACCTGGACATCCCCGAAGGGGCGCCGTCGGCGCTCCCGAGCGAGCTCCGCAAGCGCGACGGCCTCAGCGCCGAGCGCGAGGAGAACGTCGAGGGCGACAGCCGCAAGTCCGGTCGCGGCCGCGGACGCGGCGACCGCGACCGGGGCCGAGGCGGCTCCGACCGCCGCGGCGGCGGCCGCTCGGGCGGGCGCTCCGAGCGTCCGGCCGCTTCGGGCGAGCGGATCACCGTGGACGACAACGGCACCGTCAGCGGCCCGGCCGCGGACGGCGAGGCTCCGGCCCCCCGCAGCCGCCAGCGCCGCCGCATCCGCACCGAAGGAGAAGGGGCCGAAGCGAAGGCCCCCCGCGAGTCCAAGCCCGCCGACGCGGCCCCCGCCGCCGACGGCGACGCCCCGGCCCGCCGCCGACGCCGTCGCCGCCGCCCCACGGGCGGCAACGACCGCCAGGCCAGCGCCGAGTAAGCGACGCAAGTGACAACGGCTCGGGCCGGTGGATCCAGTCGGATCCACCGGCCCGAGCCGTTCTGTCGTACCCGCGCGAGACCATATGCGCTGGGGGCCCACGAGACCGCCACACCCGACCCCGGGGGCCGGAGGTCAGCCGACCCGCCGGAACCGCGACACGCACCCCGCGCGCCAACGCCGCATCGAGCAGCCCGGCGCGCGTCCCCGTTCCGGCGTTAGGCTTCCTCCATGAGCGACCACGCCGAGTACGACGGCCCGCCCGTCAACGTCCCTCCGCCGCCCGGGTGGCGGGTCGAGGCCGTGGCGCTGCCGAGCGAGCCCCGGCGGCTGCCGCCCCAGGACCACGCCGCGATCGACGCGGCCGAGCAGCGCGCCCGCCTCGTGACCCACTGGATCACGCTCATCAGCGTGGCGCTCATGTTCACCGTCCTCATCGTCGGCCTCGTCGCGGACTGAGTACAAGCAAGCGGCCCCGGCCGGGCGATGCCCGGCCGGGGCCGTCGTGTTCCGCGCGGCCGCTACCGCACCAGGCCGCCCCAGGTCATCTCCGCGCCCGCGTGCCCGGTCTTGAACACCCACCAGGCCGCCAGCAGCAGCAGCGCCAGCGCCACGAGCCCGACGATGAACATGACGACCTTGCGCCCGGCGGCGGCCGGGTCGGACGAGCCCGCCGGGGCCGCCTCGCCGTCCTCGCTCGCCGCGGGCGCGGGCTTGTCGCCGTCACGGGCGATCGCCGCGCGGCGGCCGCGGTCGAGACCGGCGAACAGGAACCACACCGGGACCAGGGCCACGAGCGTCCACAAGAGCCAGAACGCGTAGTCGTGGTGCTGCGAGACCGGCTCGGACCAGCCGTTCGGCTCGTTGTAGTCGGCGAGCTGGCGGCCGGTCATGATCCCGCCGAACACCGATGCGGGCGTGACGAGCACGAGGGCCGCGACGGCCCAGCCGATGCGCTGGCGCAGCGGCGGAATCAGGAGGTAGGCGATGCCGCCCAGAACGAGCAGTCCGACCAGGATGATCGGCGCGTGCACCACCAACGGGTGCAACGGGAGGTCGAGAATCGTAGGCATAGGGTTTATTGAACCCTAAACAATCACCAGCCGGAAGCTCCAGCAGAACTTTCGAAGAGTTCGACGTAGCCCATCACGGCATCCGCTATGAGCTGCACCGCGATCGCCGCCAGCAGCACGCCCGCGATCCGCGTCAGCACCTCGATGCCGCCGCGCCGCAGGATCTTCACCAGGAAGCCCGAGAAGCGCATCACCAGGTAGATCGCGATGTGGATGACGAGGATCGCCAGCGCGATCCACAGATAGTCCGTTCGGGACGGTGCCTGCTGCACGAACAGGATCACCGCGACGATCGCGCCGGGCCCGGCGAGCAGCGGCGTGCCCAGCGGCACCAGCGCGATGTTCGACGTGGCCGTGCCCGAGGGCTCGTCGGCCTGGCCGGTGAGCAGCTGCAGCGCGACCAGGAGCAGCAGGAGCCCGCCCGCGCCCTGCAGCGCCTCCAGGTCGATGTGGAGATAGCTGATGATCTGCTGGCCGAGCAGCGCGAACAGCGAGATGACGCCCAGGGACAAGAGCGTCGCCTGAAGCGCGGCCCGGTTGCGCTCGCGCTGATCCATGGTCCCGGTCAGGGCCAGGTAGATCGGCACGATCCCCGGAGGGTCCATGATGACGAAGAGGGTCACCATGACGGTCAGCAAGTATTCCACGCTGCGAGTATGTCAAGTCCGCTCGGTCACAGCCCCGGATTCGAACGTGCTTGTTAGCTGTAGCTCAGGATCGGCATCAGGGCGCCCTCGGGCGGCTCGAGTTCCGACAGCACCGGCTCGTCGCCGGTCCTGTCGAAGAGCAGCCAGGCGTCGTCGCCCGGGTCGCCGACAATCTGCCAGCGGCCCAGCGGGTCGTCCCAGATATTCGACGCGTTGTCGTACTGGGACTGGTACTCGCCGAGGTCCATCTCGAGCGTCGGGTCGAAGTACGACTCGCCCGACATCTCCTCGATCTCGCGTGCGACGAGGTCGCTCGGGTCCTCGGCGTTCTCCCCGGCCGCCCCGGCGAGCTGCGCTTGAATCTCGTCGCTGTCGAAGGATCCGCACTGCTCCTGGGTGCCCACGGCGCCCGCGCCGTCGAGGTCGGCGACGCAGACGTGGTTCACGTCGGTCTGGTCGACCAGGACCGCGGACTGGAACCCGGCGGCGCTCACCGATTCCAGCCCGAGATCGAATTCCTCGTTGAAGTAGAAGGAGCCGGGCTCCCCCGCGGTGCTCGAGTACAGATCGGTCGAGAACACGGCCGTGGTCGCGTCCCAGTCCTCCAGGGTGACGACGTAGTTGGTCGTGAAGTCGACGATCTCGGACCCCCCTTGGAGGGAGACGTCGACCAGCTCGTACGCCTCCGCCGTGAGGTCGGCGTTCGGCGTGACCATCGCGAAGCCGTCTCCGACGCTGTTGACCCTGGTCATGGTGTCCGTCGCCGAGGGCTTCACGATCCCGGTGACGTCCCCTTCGATGGTGAAGGTCGTCACCTCCGATTCGCCTTCGGACATGTAAGAGGTGGCGAGCTTGTAGACGTAGCCGACCGGGGTCTCCATGTCGAAGGTGAGGCCGTTGCCCTCGGCGTCGAGCACGGTGTAGGAACCGTCCGGCTCCTCGATGAGGAACTCCATCCCGAGTTCGCTCTGCGCCTCGGCGGTGCTCGTGTCGGCGGCGATCACGCCGTCGCCGCCCTGGTCCGGTGCGGTCCACGGCTGCCACACGAACGCCGCCGCGCCGAGGACGAGCAGGCCCGCGCCGCCCGCGGCCGAGGCGACGCGCCTGCGGCGGCGGATGCGGCCGGCGCCGGCGATGGCGGCTTCGGCGAGGCCGGGGTCGTCGTACGCGGGCGCGGCAGCGGCCCGTTCGGCCAGCCCGCTGCGCAGGAGGGCCTCGATGTCGTCGCTCATGCCGCTTTCCTCGGTTCCATCGCCAGGCCGAGCGCTTCGGAAGGCGTGCCGAGCCGCTTGCGCATGCCCGCGAGCGCGCGGGAGGCCTGGCTCTTGACGGTACCTACGGAGATCCCGAGGATGTCGGCGATCTGCTGGTCGGTGCGGTTCTCGTAGTAGCGGAGGACGAGGACCGCGCGCTGGCGCTTGGGGAGGACGGCGATGTGGCGCCACATGGCGTCGCGCACCGCGGAGTGCTCGGTGAAGTCGCGGGAGTGGTCGACCTTGTCTTCGAAGACCTCGGTGGGCTTCTCGCGGTTGGACCGCTTGCGCCACCAGGAGGCGTTGGTGTTGTAGAGGATGCGGCGGGCGTAGGCGTCGACCGAATCAGTCGTCCTGATCCGGCTCCACGCCAGGTAGGTCTTCGTCAAGGTCGTCTGCACCAGGTCCTCCGCTGTCGCCCAGTTCCCCGTGAGGAGATACGCCGCACGGTGCAGCGCGGCGGAACGTGCCGCCACGTACTCGCGGAACTCCTCGTCCTGGGACGATTTGGTCTCGCTCACGAGTCTCCCTGGGGGGGTCGAAGAACAGACGACCTTACCCCGGCGGGCGGTTGCGCCACCGGGCGGAATTCTGCCAAGAGATGGGTGTTCCTGGCAACCGAGGGTCGGATACAAACTGAGTATACGAAGTAGGTGCAACCCCCTGGGTCCCGGCATCCTTCCCGGAGAAACGGGTCATGACCAGGACAAGCGAACACCCGCCGACGGTGTCGACGGGTGTTCGCTCAGTGATCGCGTCAGGCGTCCGCTGATTTCGGCGCGGGCTCGCCCTCGGGGATGAGGTCCTCCTCGGGTTCGGCCTCGCGTTCGTCGACGGCCTCGGGCTCGTACATCTCCTCGCACATCTGGAGGTAGAGCTCGTTGGGGTTCGGCAGGTGCGGGACGTTCCGCAGCGCCTGGTCCTGACCGGCGGACTCGATGATGAACTCGCCGTAGTTGAGCATGCGGCCCATGGGCGTCTGGGAGTACTTCATGTCGGTGACGCGGCCGAGCGGCATCATGGCGACCGAGCGGGTGATGACGCCTTGGATGAGCATGATCCGCTTGTTGGTCAGGATGAAGCGGTCCATGTACCAGTCGAGGATCTTCCAGCCGACGAAGCCGAGGATGGCCAGCCAGACGAGGACGGTGACCATGACGGCGGTGCTGCGGCTGTCGTAGTCCGACTTCGTGAGCATGCCGGAGGCGAGGCCCATGATGAAGGTCGCGAGCGTGCCGACGACGTACCAGGGCATGAGGTGGATCCAGTGCCGGCGCCATTCGCCGCGGTACTTCTCGGTCGGGAAGAGGTAGCGGGCGGAGATCGGCGAGGGGACGTCGGGCACGGACGGGGCGCGGACGCCGCCGAGGAGGCCGCCGCTCATGCCGCCGGCCAGGCCGTCGTCGAAGCGGACGCCGTCGATGTCGCTCGCGGCGGTCGCGGGCGCGGATCCGGCGGTTCCCGGAGGGAAGCTGAACTCACGCGTGGGCGATTCCGCGCCCGGGGCGGGACTGTCGGAGGGGGCGCGGGGGCTGGGGGGTTCCAGCGGCTCGGTGTCCTTGTTGTCCCCCGAGCCGCCTGCACCGGAATCGGTCATAGTGCCGTCTCGATCAGGTCACGAGGTTCGTGAAGAACGCCGCGAAACCGTTTGCGGCATCGAGGATTCCGCCTGCGAGGTTCCCGACCACGTCACTGGCTTCGCCTGGCCTGAAGGCTACAAAGAACACCAGGAACGCAAGTCCGCCCCAAGTCAGAAACTTCTTCAACTTCCTCACCCCTCCCGTCAAGGGTCCTGGCCGATCGTTCGTCTGGCGCAGGCTGGCACGAGTCTACCGTACGAGCATGACTCGGCTTTCAGTTTTGTTCTGGGCCCCAACGGTGTGAACCGAGCGGCCGAGTGCCGGGAACAGCGTAACGCGATGGTTCCACTTTTGCCCGACTCCGCCTATCTACCAGCGGATTCAACCTATTCGCTTGTACCACCGGGAGCTTACCCCAAGTAACCTGCCATTGGCTCAATGTAGGCGCATCACCCCCCTCGACCCCATGGAAGCGTCAGGTATCCGACACCGCGCGTTCGCATACGCCCCCACGGGGAGCGGTGCGGCGACGCCGCGTACCGGAGTGCCGTCGCCTTCGGACCTCCCGAGCACCGGAGTGCTCCACTCCAGAGTGCCACCGGGGTGCGACATCGTGTGTACTCGGGAGCGGTCGGATTCCCGACGAGGCCGGTTCAGGCGGCGGGACGCTGATCGAACACGTGTTCCCTGACCCAGGCGTGCATGGCGATGCCGCTGGCGACGCCGGCGTTGATGGAGCGGGTCGATCCGAACTGGGTGATCGAGCAGACCATCGAGCAGACCTCGCGGACCGGCTCGGACAGGCCGGGGCCCTCCTGGCCGAAGACGAGGACCGCGTTGCGCGGCAGGGGGGTCGTCTCGATCGGGACCGAGCCGGGGAGGTTGTCGATGCCGACGACGGCCAGGCCCTCGGCGCGGGCCCACGCGACGAACGCCTCGACGGTGGCGTGGTGCTCGACGTGCTGGTAGCGATCGGTGACCATCGCGCCGCGCCGGTTCCAGCGGCGTTTGCCGACGATGTGGACGGTCTTGGCGAGGAACGCGTTGGCGTTGCGCACGACGGTGCCGATGTTGAAGTCGTGCTGCCAGTTCTCGATGGCGACGTGGAAGTCGTGGCGGCGCTCGTCGAGGTCGGCCACGATCGCCTCGCGGGTCCAGTACCGGTAGCCGTCGACGACGTTGCGGCGGTCGCCCAGGCGCAGCAGGTCGGGGTCGTACCGGTCGCCCTCGGGCAGCGGGCCCTCCCAGGGGCCGACGCCGACCTCGTCGGCGGCGAGGTCGTCGGTGTCGGGCTGCTCGGCGGGGACGGTCGGGTCGGTCACGCCGCCTATTGGAGCACAGGCGGCCCGGCGCGGGGCCCGGACGGGCGCTCGCGGCAGGAGGGCGCACACCGGCCGGAAGCAGAACGCCGCCCCGGCGGCTACGGGGGAAACCGACCGGGGCGACGCGATGCATACTATCGGCCGGTTGCCTGCGATCGGGCACACACTCCGCTGAATTCCCTTGCCGCGTAAGGAAATTGGGCTATTGAGCGTCCCTTGTCACTCAGGTCTCGGTCAGCGTCGCACGAAGGCCTTGAGCGCGTCGGGATTGGCGAGGGCGTCGCGCGCGATCGCCTCCTCGGCGGGCACGCCTTTGAGGATCTTCTTGACGGGGACCTCGACTTTCTTGCCGCTGAGCGTGCGGGGGACGGACGGGACCTGCCGTATCTCGTCGGGGATGTGGCGGGGCGAGAGCTGCTCGCGCAGGGCGGCGTTGACGCGGCGGCGCAGGTCGTCGTCGAGCTCGACGCCTTCGGAGCAGGCGATGTAGAGCAGGAGCCGGTCCTGGCCGGGGTCGTCGAGGTGGACGACCAGGGAGTCGGCGACGCCCTCGATCGCCTCGACCACCGCGTAGAACTCGGCGGTGCCCATGCGGACGCCGCCGCGGTTGAGCGTGGCGTCGCTGCGGCCGGAGATCACGGCCGAGCCCCGCTCGGTGATGGTGATCCAGTCGCCGTGGCGCCAGATCCCGGGGAAGTCGGTGAGGTAGGTGTCGCGGTAGCGGTGCTTGAGCGGGTCGCCCCACAGCCCCACCGGCATCGAGGGCATCGGCGAGGCGATGACGAGCTCGCCTTCGCGTCCGATCCCGGGGCGCCCTTCGGGGTCGAAGGACTGCACGTCGGCGCCGAGGCACCGGCACGAGAGCTCGCCGCGCCAGACGGGCACGGTGGGTGCGCCGCCGATGAAGCCCGTGCACAGGTCGGTGCCGCCCGACAGGGACTGGAGCTGCGCGGTCTGGCTGATCTGCTCATAGACGTAGTCGAAGCCGACCGCCGGGAGCGGTGCGCCTGTGGAGCCGATGCCGCGCAGGAGCGAGAGGTCGGCCTCCTCCATCGGCTTGATGCCGCGCGAGCGGCAGGCCATGAGGAACGGCGCGCTCGTGCCGAAGTAGGTGGTGCCGGACTCCTCGGCGAGGCGCCACATCCCGGCCGGGTCGGGCGCGCCGTCGAACATGACGATCCCCGCGCCGACGATCGGAGCTGAGACCAGGTAGTTCCACATCATCCACCCCGTGGTGGAGTACCAGAAGAAGCGGTCGCCGACGCCGAGGTCGTGGTGGAGCGAGTGCATCTTGGCGTGCTCGAGCGCCATGCCGCCGTGGGAGTGGACGATCGCCTTCGGCAGGCCCGTCGTGCCCGAGGAGTACAGGATGTACAGCGGGTGGTCGAAGGTGAGCGGCTCGAACGCGACCCCTTCGTCGTAGGCGCAGAAGCGGTCCCAGGTCTCGCCCTCGACGTCCGAACCTATGTACGGGAGGGTGACGACCGAGCCGAGGCCGTCGAGGCCGCGCACGACGCGCTTGAGGTCGGCGGAGCGGTCGACGGTCTTGGGCCCGTACTTGTAGCCGTCGACGGCGACGAGGACCTTCGGCTCGATCTGCGCGAAGCGGTCGAGCACGGCCTTGGCCCCGAACTCGGGGGCGCACGAGGAGAAGACCGCGCCGAGGCTCGCGGTGGCGAGCATGAGCGCGTAGGTCTCGGGGATGTTCGGCATCCACGCGGCGACGCGGTCGCCGCGGCGCACGCCGTGGGCGACGAGCCCGGCGCGGGCGCGGGCGACGGCCTCGCGCAGCTCGCCGAGGGTCCACTCGACCGGTTCGCGGGTGTCGGAGTAGGCGCGCACGAGCACGTCGTCCTCGTCGACGCCGGGGGCGGTGAGGACGGCGCGCGCGTAGTTGAAGGTCTCGTCGGGGAACCAGACGGTGTCGGGCATGGTCTCGTCGGCGAGGACCCGGTGCTCGGGCACGGTCTTGCCGAGGCCGAAGTACTCCCAGACCGCGCCCCAGAACGGGCGCAGGTGCTCCACGGAGTACTGCCAGAGGGCCGGATAGCCGGTGAGGTCGCGCTCCTCCCGGCGGGACAGCCACTGGCCGAACCGCCCGATGTTCGTCGTCTCCACCGCGTCCGGCCGCGGCAGCCACAGCACCTCGCTGGTCACGTTCGCCTCCCCGAATTCCACTTCACCCACGGCGCCCGCTTTGCCAGCCGTAAATTCAGCACTGTGGTCCACAGCACTATCGTGTCACGAGGAAGCTTCGGCCGGCCTTGCGGGGCTGCCCGTTTCAGGGGATTCGTCCCCTATTCAGGGAATGGGAGCGAGCTCGTCCTCGATGTAGCGCTCGCGGGTCACGTAGAGGCCGGAGAAGAACAACACGATCGTGAGCGCCGCGACGAAGCCGAACGGGACCGACCACGAGCCGGTGAGGCCGTAGACCCAGCCCACCGCGAGCGGCCCGACTCCGGCGATGAGGTAGCCGCCGGACTGCGCGAACGAGGACAGCGCGCTCGTCCCGGCCGGAGTGCGGGCGCGCAGCCCGAACAGGGTGAGGACCAGCGGGAACACCGAGGTGCCGATGCCGAACAGCATCATCCACAGCCAGGTGAGGCCGCCGCCTCCGGCGAGCCAGAGCCCGGCGATCGCGGGCGGGTAGCAGGCCATGAGGACGAGGAAGACCGGGCGCGGGCCCCAGCGGACGGTGAGGATCGGGACGACCACCGAGACGGGGATCTGGACGACCGTGAGCAGGCCGAGCATCGAGCCCGCGGCGGCGGCCGTCATGCCGTCGGCGACCAGGATCGTCGTCGTCCAGCCCATGAGGATGTACGCGATGGCCGACTGGCAGCCGAAGAGCAGCAGCATCGTCCACGCCAGGCGCGAGCGGCGGACGCCGTCGAGGCGGCCGATCGGCGCGGCCCCGGCCGCGGCGGGCGCGGGCCGCCACAGCAGCCACGGGACGACTGCGACCAGCGCCGGGAGCGCCCAGACGGCCATCGCGACGCGCCAGTCCCCGGCGAGGTGGTCGATCGGCGCGGTGGCGGCGGCCGCGACGGCGGCCCCGGCCGCGAGCGTCGTCGAGTACGCGGTGGTCATGAGCCCGATGCGGTTCGGGAAGTAGCGCTTGACGATGACCGGCACGGCCACGTTCCCGACCGCGCCGGCCGCGAGCGCGAGGAGGCTGAAGAGCAGGAAGAGCGCGGTGTTCGGGGCCCAGGCGCGGGCGATCATGCCGACGCTCATGGCCAGGAGCGCGCCGGTGAGCAGGGCGCGGGGGCCGAAGCGGCGGGCCAGGCGCGGGGCGAGGGCGCCCAGGCCCGCGAAGGCGAGGACGGGAAGGGTGGTGAGGAGCCCGGCGACGGCCTCCGACATGCCGAGGCCGGTGCGCAGCTCGGCGAGGATCGCGCCCACGCTGGTGACGGCGGTGCGGAAGTTGAACGCCGCGAGGACGACCCCGGCGACCAGCATCCAGCCCATGGCGACCGCGGCCCGCTTCGGCGGGTCGGCGATCTCGGCGTGCGGGGTGGGAGCGGGGTGCTCCAGGTCGTGGGCGGGCGTCTCGGTCGTCGTCACGCGGACGGCTCCTTCCGGGTGCGGGAGGGCGGGCGGGGTCCGGTGAGGGGGAACCGTCCAGCTGTTGGGCGCACTCGTGATGTGCCCTGAGCAGCTGGGATAGGATGGAATCAATTCATGGGATGAATTGACGGCCTGTCAACGGTATCGCGACGGGTGTCTGCTTTAATCCTTCTAGTGTTGGGAAACACGCACCCCCCATGGCGGGCCCCCGCAAGCCATGGACGCTCCGGAGAGGTCAGGTCCGTCAGTGGCACTGCAGTCGACACGCAAGTCCGCCCTCGTCGATCAGGTGATCGAGCAGCTGCGCCAGCAGATCAGCGACGGCGAGTGGGGCCTCGGCTCGCGCATCCCCACCGAGAGCGAACTCGCCGAGCTCCTCGGCGTCGGCCGCAACACCATCCGCGAAGGCGTCCGCGCCCTCGCCCACGCCGGACTCCTCGAGATCCGCCAGGGCGCCGGGACCTTCGTCGTCGGCCGCTCCGAAGTGACCGCCGCCGTCCGCCGCCGCATCGCCGCCAGCCCCGCCTCCGACGCCATGGAGGTCCGCCGCGGCCTCGAGGTCGAAGCCGCGCGCCTGGCCGCCCACCGCCGCGACGAAGCCGACATCACCCGCCTGCGCATCCTCCTCTCCGAACGCGAGGCCACGCACGAGGTCAACGACACCGAGTCGTTCATAGCGGCCGACATCGCCCTCCACCAGGCCGTCGCCGAAGCCAGCCACAACAAGCTCCTCGCCGAGCTGTACTCCGAGCTCGCCGAGTCGCTGCGCGAGACCGTCCGCGCCGGACTCGGCCCCAACCTCGCCGAAGAGCCGCACATAGACCACTCGCGCGCCATCGAGGCGATCATCGCCGGGGACGCCGACCTCGCCGCCGCCGAGACCGCCGCGTACCTGCGGCTGCTCATCGACGACTGAACGCCCGCACGCCTCACAGACCGCCCGTGAGCCGCTGGGAAACACGGCTCCGGGAGATAGAGTCGGTACTGCCACTGCGTCCGAAGGAGTCCCCATGCGCCTGTCCGCCCGCGTCGACTACGCATTGCGGGCCGCCGTGGCCCTCGCCGGATACGGCGAGCGGTGGGTCTCGGCCGAGCAGATCGCCGAGGACCAGGGCATCCCCCGCAAGTTCCTGGAGTCGATCCTGCTCCAGCTGCGGCGCGGCGGCATCGCCACCTCCAAGCGCGGCTCCGAAGGCGGCCACCAGCTCGCCCGGCCCGGCGGCGAGATCAGCCTCGCCGACGTCATCCGCGCCGTCGACGGGCCCCTCGTCGGCGTCCGCGGCGAACGCCCCGAGCAGGTCCCCTACACCGGCACCGCCGCGGCCATGACCAACGTGTGGATCGCCCTGCGCGTCTCCGAGCGCAACATCCTCGAATCGGTGTCCCTCGCCGCCGTCGCCGCCGACGACCTCCCCACCTCCGTCACCAAACTCCTCGAAGACCCCGACGCCTGGGTCATCCGCCCCTGACGCGTCGGACCGCCGCGACAGGCCCGGCTCTGCCAGAATCGGTTCGTGAAATTCCCTGACTTGGGGGCCTGGTGGGACCGCGTGCTCCTCGGGGCCCGGAAGCGGTCCAACCTGGTGGACCACTCGTGGCGCACCGGCGAGCGGTACGGCGAGGTCCACGGCGGGCAGCTGGCCGCCGCGATCTCCTACTACGCGTTCTTCGCGGCGTTCTCGATGTCGCTCCTGGCGCTGGCGATCTTCGGGTACCTGCTGAACTTCCCCGACATCTACGACTCGGTCGAGTCGTGGCTGTCGACCAACCTGCCCGTGATCGACATCGGCGTGCTGGAGCAGTCCCGCAAGTCCGTCACGATCTTCGCCTCGGTGGCGCTCGTCGTCGCCGGGGTGGCGTGGGTGCAGTCGGTGCGGGCGGCGATCCGGCAGATCTGGGGCCTGGACGCGCAGCCGGGGAACCCGTTCCTGCGGTGGGCGATCGACCTGCTGATCCTCATCGGCATCTCGGTGCTGCTGCTCATCACGATCGGCGCGACCGCCGGCGCCGAGTGGGTGCTCGCGGCGCTCGACCTCGACAAGGCCACCGGGAACCTCGCGCTCGTCGTGCGCGGCATCTCGGTCCTGGTGGGCCTCATCGCGAACGCGCTGCTGGCGATGGTCCTTCTCCAGGCCCTCCCCCGGGTCGTCATGCCGGTGCGGCGGGTCGTGTGGGCGTCCGTGGCGGTCGCGATCGGCATGGAGGTCCTGAAGACCGTCGGCCGCATCTACGTCCTCCACGTCTCCGACCGGCCCGCCTACCAGGCGGTGACCACCGCCGTCGGTCTCCTCGTGTTCCTCTACCTCTTCAACGTCATGATGCTCCTGGCCGCGTCCTGGACGGCGACCTCACTGCGCGGCAAGGCCATCGACCTGTACGAGCGCGTCTCCATCCCGTACGAGCCGGGCCGCCTCCACAAACCCCAGACGAAGCAATGACGGCCCGGGCGCATCGCCCGGGCCGTCATTCACGCAGTGGCGCTACCAGTTCGCGGCGGCCTTGCGGCGGCGCAGCACGAACAGGACCGCACCGGCGATCAGGGCCGCGGCGGCCGCGCTGAGGGTGATCGTCAGCGCGGAGCCGGTGACCGGGAGCTGGCCGGAGCCGCTGCCGGTGCCGACGCTCAGCTTGGCGGAGTTGTTCTCGAGGTCGGCGTCGAGGACCGGGTAGTCCTCTTCGCTCAGGTCCCAGTTCTCCTCGAACTCGGAGAAGTCCCAGCCTGCGGTGTCGAGGTTGGCGACGACCAGGCCGTCGTCGGCCTTGGCGTTGTCGGCGATGACGACGGGAAGCTCGATCTCCACGGCGCCGTCGGCGGCGATCGTGTCGTAGATCCAGCACTGGACGTCGAGGCGCTCGACGCCGTAGACGGCCGGGTCGATCTCGTCGAACCACTCGAACTCGTCCGCGACCGCGCAGAAGTACGAGCCGCCGTCGATCATGCCCTCGTCGGTCGCACCGATGGTGACGCCGGTCGGCAGCTGGACGCTCACGGCGAAGTCGCCCTCGCCGCTGCCGGGGTGCTGACGCGCGAAGGCGGACGCCGGGCCGTTGTTGCCGACGGGGATGGCGAGGGTGGAGGACGCGACGGTCTGGTCGGTGACGGCGAGGTCGTAGAGGTGCTCGACCGCGTCGATCTCCATCAGGCCCCAGCCGTCGACGCTCTCGCGGTCGGACTCGACGAACGCGATCTCCTCGTCCGCGTCGAAGAACTCGATCTCTTCGGCGTAGTAGACGTCGGGCATCGCCGAGAACCAGGCGCGGTAGGTCATCGGGCCGGGGGCGTCCTCACCGAGGGTGACGGTCACCGGGGTGGACGGGTCCAGCTCGTAGACGACGCCGGGCTCGGCCGTGAAGTCCGGCAGCTGGCAGACGATCTCGCCCCACTCGACGGTGCCGCAGTTGCTGTAGTCAGCGGCGAACGAGATGAAGTCGTCGTCACCACTGAAGGAGAAGTACAGACCCTGGTAGGAGTCCGTGGTGTAGTTGGCGAAGGCGACCTCGGGGTCGAGCTCGGCGCCGGGCTCGACATCCGTGTAGCTCGTCGCTTCGACGTCGTACTCCGGGGTCTCGCTGTCTTCGCTGGAGAAGTACCAGACGTCGGAGATGTAGACGGTGTCGTACTCGTCGGCGGTGATGCTGATCGTGTACTCGACTTCCTGGCCCACCGAGATGGCGCCGTCGTGCACCAGGTCGAACTCGACCTCGGCTCCCGTCGTCGTGTCGGCGTAGTCGCAGATGAGGGCGCTACCGTCGGAGACGCAGTGCTCGTCCTCGGTCGTCAAGGTGATGCCGAGGTCGCCCGGGACCGAGAGCGTGGCCCGGAAGTCGGCGACCGGCTCGTCGCCGTCGAGCAGGGGGTTCGCATAGAAGTAGCCGGACTGCGGCTCTCCTGCGGCGGCGCCCGCGAGCCAGTAGTCGGCATCGTTGGGGAACGCGCTCGCCTGGAAATCGTAAGGGGCCTCTTCGGCGTGTGCCGGGGCCGCGATGGCGACGCCGAGTGCGGAGGCGGCCAGGGCCGCGGCGGCGGTGAGGGCCGCTGCCGCGACGCGTCCGGGACGCGGTCGGGGGGAGGTCATAGGACTCCTTGCTGAATGTGCTTCTCGGGGTGAGAGCGCCGGGCATCCTCCGTCCCGGCTTGGGCTACACGCCTCAACCGCCCCACCGGTGTCATCGATTTAGGACTCTTTATCGAAGTGTTACCGATAGTCCGGGCCCCCGCACGCGAGCGGCCCCGGGAGCGGATTCCCGGGGCCGTCGTGCTTGCGGTCGTACTAGGCGGTCGCGCAGACCTGGCCGTTCATGAGGAACATGCCGGGGTCGGCCGGGTCGCCGGTGCCCTGGTAGCCGATCTGCTTGGTGTGGCCGGGCTTCAGCGGGTCGTTCCAGAAGGCCGGGTCGGCGACCATGGACTCGCCGTCCACCTCGATCGTCCCGCCCCAGTCGTACAGGACGGACTCGACGCCGCCGGACTTCCAGACGAGGTCCCACGTGGGGATCTCGGTGTCGCCGGTGTTGGTGACCTTAATCTGGACGACGAAGCCGTCGCCCCAGTCGGCGGCCACGCGGTAGTCGACCTCGCAGGACGCGGACGCGTACGGCGCGGCGGCGGCGTCGCGGGACGGGCCGGACACCACGGTCTCCCATTCGGGGGCGGCCATGTCGTAGCCGAGGAAGAAGCTCGGCCACGGCGGCTGGTTGTACGAGACGTTCTGCCACGACACGGCGAGGCGGTACTGCGGGTCGTTCATCAGCGTCGGCAGCGCGTGGTCCGAGGCGATCGTGGTGGTGAACAGGCGCACGCCGTCGTTGGACTCCTTGCGCAGGATCACCTCCTCGCGCCAGTCGCCGAGCAGGTCGCCGGTGAGCGCCGCGTTGCCCTTGGTGCCGTTGCTGGTGTGCACGCCTTCAGGGGAGAAGATCTCCTCCTGCTGCCCGGTCTCGTAGTTCCAGTCGGCGATGAACGGGCGGATCGGGACGTAGTCGGGCTCGTTGAACTCGTGGTCGAAGATCTCGCGGCCGAGGTCGCCGTCCCACCAGAGCATCGAGTTCGCCGACGGGATGCTGTTGCCGATCAGGGTGCCGTCGGCGGCGATCAGCTGGCCCTCACGCGAGTTCCAGGCGCCGGTGGTCGACACGGCCCAGCATTCGGCGCCCGCGTAGTTCGGGTCGATGTCGCCGCAGGTGCCGCGGCCGGTGTCGCGGGTGCCCGGGATCGACCAGAGCACTTCGGCGGTGTCGGCGTCGCGGAACGCGGCGGCCTTGCTGCCGGAGCAGGACATGCACTCGAAGGGGCTGAAGATCTCCAGGCCCTCATTGGACGGGTCGAAGTCGGAGACGTGCAGCGCGTCGCCGTGGCCCAGGCCCGTCGAGTACAGCGGAGTCCCGTCGTCATTGATGGTCATCGCGCCGAACACGATCTCGTCGCGCCCGTCGCCGTCCACATCGGCGATGGACATCTGGTGGTTGCCCTGGCCCTGGTACTTCCCGCCCCAGCGGTCGGAGCTGAAGCTCCACAGCTGCGGCAGGTTGTCGCCGTCCCAGTTCCAGGCGGTGATCTCGCTCTTGGCGTAGATGCCGCGGTTGGTGATCAGCGACGGGTGCACGCCGTCGAGGTAGGCCACGGCGAGCATGAGGCGGTCGCCCCGGTTGCCGTAGCAGTCGCCCCACGAGCAGACGTCGCCGCGCGCGGGCGCCCAGTCGGTCGTCTCCATCGCGGCGCCGGTCTGGCCGTTGAACACGGTGAGGAACTCCGGGCCCTGCAGGATGCGGCCGTCGGTGCCGCGGTAGTCCGCGGCGGCGTCGCCGATGACGTTGCCTTCGCCGTCCACGGTGCCGTCGGCGGTCTTGAGGGCCACTTCGGCCTTGCCGTCGGAGTCGAGGTCGTAGGCGACGAGCTGCGTGTAGTGCGCCCCGGCGCGGATGTTCCTGCCGAGGTCGATGCGCCACAGGCGTTCCCCGGCGAGGGTGTACGCGTCGACGTAGACGTTGCCGGTGTAGCCGCTCTTCGAGTTGTCCTTGGAGTTGGACGGGTCCCACTTCTGGACGATCTCGTAGACGCCGTCGCCGTCGAGGTCGGCCACGGTGGCGTCGTTCGGCGCATACGTGTAGGCGACGCCGTCGGGGGTGGTGCCGCCTTCGGGGCGGTCCATGTCGATGTCGATGTACTGCTCGTCCCAGACCTCGAAGGCCTTGGTGTAGCCGGTCTCGACGCCTTCGGCGACGGTGGCGATCCAGTAGGTGGCGTTCGCGGTGCCGCCCTGGTCGGTGAGGTTGGTCAGCTGCGTCGGCTCGGGCGTGATGAGCCGGCCGTCGCGGTAGACGTTGAACGCCAGGCCCTCGGGGTCGAGCGCGAGGCTGCGCCAGGACAGGAAGTTCCCGCCCTCGGTACTGACGGCTACGGGGGCGCGGTCGAGGCTCTCGATCTGCTCGGCGCACTCGGCGCACGGCTCGTCGGGGCCTTCGCTGCCCCCGCCGGGGACGTCGCCGATGCGGGTGAGCTCCAGGCCGTTCAGGTGCCCGGTCTGGCCCGAGATGGTGACGTTCAGCTGGCCGTCCTCGACGGTGATGCCCTCGAAGTCCTTGGTGAGGATCGCCTTCGAGGCGGCGTTGGCCGCGCCGTAGTCGACGCCTTCGAACTTGACGTTCACGCGGGCCGAGCCGACGTAGTCGCCGGTGATGACGCGGGCGGTGTAGAGGCCGTCCGCCACGTCGACGGCGAAGTCGTACGAGCCGCCGAACCAGGCCACGAAGTCGCTGCCGAGCGGGTCGGTCGTGACGCCGCGGTCGCGGTCGATCGCGCTGGTCATGTCGGTGGTGAAGCCGTAGCCGCGCTCGGCGGTGTAGGCGGTGCCGCGGTTGACCTCGGTGTAGCCGGGGGCCACGGTCTGCGAGGCGGGGCCGAAGTCGTACTTGAATCCGGCGGTCGCGGTGGTGACGGTGAGGGTCGACGACTTCTCGCCTTCGCCCTTGCCGTTGACGCCCGCGACGGCGAACTCGTAGGCGGTGTCCTCGGCGAGGCCGGAGACGCGGCCGACGCCGACGGTGGCGGTGGAGCCGAGGCGCCACTCACCGCCGGGCTCGCGGACGAAGACGCGATAGATGTCCGCGTCTTCAGCCGTGTCCCAGTTGAGCGTCACGCTCGCGTTGGCCACAGTGGCCGCCTTCAGGCCGGTGGGCGCGGCGGGCGCGTTCGCCGGGGGCGCGACGTCGACGACGTGCTCGGAGAGCGGGAGGCCGAGCGTGGCGGTCTCCTCGGCGACGAGGCGGGCCATCTGGATCGCGCCGTACTCCTGGAAGTGCGTGTCGTCGGCGGTGCCGTTGGGGCGGTTCGGGTAGACGCCCGCAGGGACGTGCAGGAACACCGACTTCGCTTCCTCGGGGCCGATCTCGTCGAGGTAGGCGCGGGAGGAGGCCGAGAGGTCGACCATGGCGACGCCGGTCTCCTCGTGGAGCTCGTAGACCTTGTTCACGTAGTCGCCGAAGGACACGTTGAACTTGCCGGTCTCGGCGTTGAAGCTGCGGCGCGAGACGGGGGTGACGAGGACGGGGATCGCGCCCTTCTCGATCGCGCCCGCGATGTAGCGGTCGCGCAGGTACATCTTGTAGTCGTCGGGGGACGTGTACCGCTCGGGGACGGAGGCGGTGGCGTCGTTGTGCCCGAACTGGACGAACAGGTAGTCGCCCGGCTGGATCTCGTTCAGGATCGCGTCGAGGCGGCCCTGCTCGATGAAGGAGCGGGAGGAGCGGCCGCCGATCGCGTGGTTCTTGATCGTGACGTTCTCGTCGAAGTACCGGTCGATCACCTGGCCCCACCCGGCCTGCGGCTCCCAGTAGGGGTCGTAGGTCTGGACGGTGGAGTCGGAGGCGAGGTAGACGGTGATCCCGTCGTCCTGGGCCTGGGAGGGGGCGCCCGCGGAGAGGACGCTCGCGAGCGCGGTGGCCCCGGCCGCCAGCACCGCTAGGGTGCGGCGCCACCGGGGGCCCGGAGGAGGAGCTGTGGGCCTCATGGTCACTTCCGTAGTGAGAGGAGGAGGGTGCGAACCGGGCAAGCGCGACTGAATCGTTTCAATACAGCGGCGGTTTGCGGGGCAAGCGTTTACTACCAAGGGGACCGTACCGAGTGGAACTTGAAAAGTCAATACATGTCGATACGTGTTGGGACCGGGGCGGGGTTCCGTCGGGTTGCGGGCCCGCGCCGCCGTGAGGGAGGCGCCGCGGACCCGCCGTCCGGTCAGCGGACGTGGGGGCCGATCGTGCCGCCGAGGGCCTTCGCGCCCTCGGACACCAGGCGGGCCATCTGGGTCGCGCCGTACTCGTGGAAGTGCGTGGAGTCGGCGAGGCCGTTCGGGTAGTTCGGGTACTCCCCGACCGCGAGGTGCATGAAGACCTCGGCCTGGGCCTTGGCGGGGGTGATCAGGTTGAGGTAGGCGCGCGAGCGCGCGCCGAGGTCGATGAACCGCACGCCGGTCTCGTTCACGAGCTCGCGGACCTTCGCGCCGTAGGTCGCGAACGACTCGTTGAACTGGCCGGTCGAAGTGTTGTAGTCGAGCCGGTTGACCGGGGTGAGCAGCACGGGGATCGCGCCCTTGGCGGTCGCCCCGGCCATGTAGTGGTCGCGCAGGTACATCTTGTAGTCGTCGGGCGAGGTGTAGCGCTCGGGGTTGCCGGTGCTGGCGTCGTTGTGCCCGAACTGGACGAAGAGGTAGTCGCCGGGCTGGATCGCGTTGAGGATCGTGGTGAGGCGGCCCTGTTCGATGAACGAGCGCGAGGAGCGCCCGCCGATGGCGTGGTTGGCGATGCGGGTGTTGGCGTCCATGAAGACGCCGAGCTTCTGGCCCCAGCCGGTCATCGGGTACGCCGTGGAGTTGTAGGTCTGGGCGGTGGAGTCGGAGGCGATGTAGATCGTCGGGTTGCCGGAGGCGGGCGCGGCGTCGGCGGGGACGAGTTTCCACTGCTGGTTCTGGCCGCCCGCGTTGTCGTACTGGGACAGGCGCGAGCCCAGGGCGATGCTCCACTCCCAGACGTCGAGGGCCTTGCCGGAGTTGCGGTTGACGAAGCGCAGCCAGGTGCCGTCGTCGATGATCTGCCACTGCTGGTTGGTGCCGCCGTTGCCGGTCCACTGGACGATGTCGGCGCCGTTGGCGGTGGACTTGGCGTAGACGTCGAGGGCGAGCCCGGAGTGCCGGGCCTCGATGCGGTAGTAGCCGCTCCCGGCGTCGACGAAGCGGAACTGCTGGCTGGTGGCGTAGCTGCGCTGGCGCTGGACGAGCTTGGCGCCGTTGGCGGTCGAGGCGCCGTCGATCTCGAGGGCGAGGCCGTTGAAGCGGGACTGGAGGACGTACCAGGTGCCCGGGGTGAAGGCCGCGCCCGCGGCGCCCTGGCCGAGGAGGCCGCCCGCGGCGGCGCCCGCGCCGAGCCCGGCGAGGAGGCCGAGGGAGCGGCGGGAGAGCTTGGCGCCGAAGGGGTTCGGATGGTCTGCGGGGTGTGTCATGTGCGCTCCTTCGAGGACGGGCACACGGCAGTGAAACGATTCAACATTCTCGCGAATCGCTGGCCCGGTGAAGGACCTCGAGCGGTGCCGGGTGCGCCAAAGGTTTTACATAGTCATACATTTCGATGTGTTTTGGAGCATCGTAACCCCGAGGCAAACGTTCGCACAAGACCTGGGCTACACGGGGAGCAGCGGCGCGAGGCGCTCAGCGGCCGCTTCGAGGTCGATGCCCTGGGCCGCGACCCAGTCGTCGTCGAAGTAGGTGCTGCCGTAGCGCTGCCCGGAGTCGCACAGCAGCGTCACGATGCTGCCGCCGCGCCCGGCCTCGCGCATCTCCGCGATGATCCCGAGCGCCGCGACGAGGTTCGTGCCCGTCGAGCCGCCGAGGCGCCGCCCGAGCCGCTCGGAGGCCCAGCGCACGCACGCGATCGACTCGGCGTCGTCCACTTTCGCCATCCGGTCCACCAGGTCGGGGATGAACGAGGGCTCCACGGCAGGCCGCCCGATCCCCTCGATCCGCGACCCGCGCTCGCTCGACGCCTCCGGGTCGCGCTCACGCCAGCCGTCGAAGAACGCCGAGAACTCGGGGTCGACCACGCACAGGTTCGTGGCGTGCCTGCGGTACCGCACGTACCGCCCGATGGTCGCCGAGGTCCCGCCCGTCCCCGCGCCGACCACGATCCACGCCGGGACGGGGTGCCGCTCGAGCCGCATCTGCTCGAACACGCTCTCGGCGATGTTGTTGTTCCCGCGCCAGTCGGTGGCCCGTTCGGCGTACGTGAACTGGTCCATGAAGTGCCCGCCGGTGTCGGCGGCCAGCCGCTCGGCCTCGGCGCACACCTCGCCCGCCTCGCGCACGAGGTGCGCCTTCCCGCCGTACGCCTCGATGAGCGCGATCTTCGCCGCACTCGTCGACTCGGGCATCACGGCGGTGAACGGCAGCCCGAGCATCCGCGCGAAGTACGCCTCGCTCACCGCGGTCGAGCCGCTGGAGGCCTCGATGACGGGCGTGCCCTCGTCGATCCAGCCGTTGCAGATCGCGTACAGGAACAGCGAGCGCGCGAGCCGGTGCTTGAGCGAGCCGGTCGGGTGCGTCGACTCGTCCTTCAGGTACAGGTCGACGCCCCATTCGGCCGGGAGCGGGAACGGCAGCAGGTGCGTGTCGGCCGAGCGGTTCGCGTCGGACTCCACAGTGGTGATGGCCCAGTTCGTCCAGAGCCTGTCGCGCGAGCGGTCGACGGATCGCATCAGGCCTCCCCTTCATAGGGGACGGGCTGCGGGCGGTCCTCCCACTTGGTCGAGAGGGTGATGGTGGTGCGCGTCTGGGCGACGCCGGGAATCGCGCCCACGCGGTGGATGAGCCGTTCCAGATCGCCCATCTTGGGCACCCGCACCTTGAGTTGATAGCACTCGACGCCGGCGAGGAAATAGCACGATTCGATCTGCGGAATGGC
This sequence comes from Glycomyces sp. NPDC048151, assembly GCF_043202775.1. Classification (NCBI taxonomy): domain Bacteria; kingdom Bacillati; phylum Actinomycetota; class Actinomycetes; order Glycomycetales; family Glycomycetaceae; genus Glycomyces; species Glycomyces sp. NPDC048151. The sequence continues at coordinate 105,547 of NZ_JBIDBB010000010.1, forward strand.
GCGGAGCCGTTCGCAGATGTCGTGATGGTCGGCCGCGTTGTCGGGGATGATCCCGATGAGCGCGGTGATCCCGAGTCCGACGGTCTCGGAGTCGATCACGGCCTTGTAGCCGGTGATGACGCCGTTCTTCTCCAGTTTGGTGACGCGGTCCTGCACGGAGGGCGCGGTGAGACCGACCCGCCGCGCCAGTTCGGCGTAGGAGGTACGCCCGTCGGTGCGCAAGAGGTTCACGATGGTCTGGTCGATCTCGTCCACTTGTCGAGGATAACCAGAGTTGCCACTTGCGCCCTGTGCCTACCTCATACCCGCGTAGTCCTAGAGCGTCAGATTCAGCTCAGAGCGCCGTTGACATACGCGTGGTACTTTCAGGCAATACCTACCAGCCGAAAGTATGTCCAAGAACTCATGGCAGGTTTGACTGAATAGTGGTGTAATGGGTTTAACGCACGAAGTGAGTCTTCATCACGGGGAGGAAGAAATCATGGAGACCGAGGACCGCCTACTCACACCTGGCGAAGTGGCCACGCTGTTTCGGGTCGATCCCAAGACCGTGACGCGCTGGGCCGCCGCTGGCCGGATCGGGAGCATACGCACGCCTGGCGGGCACCGTCGGTTCCGCGAATCGGAAGTCCGCGCGCTGCTCGAAGGCGACGCAGGCGCCCAGACCACCTTTGAGACCGGCAGCGCCCAGTTAGCGCTCGCACAGCCGTATCGAGCGGCCGCCTCAGCGACCGCGATTCCGTGAACTGAACGACCGTCCGGCACAAGCCGGTCCCGCGCAGCGCCCCACGTCCGCACACGGCCGAGGAAGGACGCGCCCGGTACCGGCTTTTCGCATGTCCGCGGCGAGCACGGACCGCGACTCCGCGGATCACCGAAGCCGGCGCCGCCGTCCCGAGAGGGCGGCGGCGCCGGCTTTTTCGCCGCCCGGACGCCTCCTGGTCCAAAGTGGAGTTCATTTGTTCCATTAAGGGCATTTGTTCACTTTTCGAAGTCGGACCAATACCGTGAGTCGTGATACTTGCCGCCAATGGGAAAATTCTGGATTCTCCGGTATCGAGGCCCTTGACATCACAGTGAGACATAGGCAAACTTCGATGTGAAAGTTTGGGAGCGCTTCCGTGTCCACCCGGTACCCGCGGAGCCGTTCCCGAAGACGTCAAAAGCCCGACCAAGGGAAGGCACATGACACTCACTCGAAGGAAACAGCGCCTCGGGGCGCTAGCGGCGGCGACGCTCGCCGCCGCCACGGTCAGCACCGTCGCGCTCCAGAGCGCTGGAGCCGAAGAGCAGGAAGCGGGCGTCGCCCAGGCGAAGGTCGACAACCCGTACGAGGGCGCGCAGGTCTACGTCAACCCGCAGTGGTCGGCCAACGCCGCGGCCGAACCGGGCGGCGAGGCCATCGCCGACCAGGCCACGGGCGTGTGGCTCGACCGGATCAGCGCGATCGAGGGCAACGACTCCCCCACGACCGGCAGCATGGGGCTGCGCGACCACCTGGACGAGGCGGTGTCCCAGGGCGCGGACGTCATCCAGTTCGTCATCTACAACCTGCCGGGCCGCGACTGCGCCGCGCTCGCCTCGAACGGCGAGCTCAAGGCCGACGAGATCGGCCGGTACAAGAGCGAGTACATCGACCCGATCGTGGAGATCCAGAGCGACCCGGCCTACGCGGGCCTCCGGATCGTCAACGTGATCGAGATCGACTCGCTGCCGAACCTGGTCACGAACGTCTCGCCGCGGCCGACCGCGACCGCGAACTGCGACACGATGAAGGCCAACGGCAACTACGTCGACGGCGTCTCGTACGCGGCGGCGGAGCTGGGCGCGCTGCCGAACACGTACCAGTACCTGGACGCGGGCCACCACGGCTGGATCGGCTGGGGCGACTCGAACCCCGAGTACGACAACTTCCACGCCTCGGCGGCGCTGTTCGGCTCGCTCATCGGGGAGAACGGGATGACCGCCGACCACGTGAACGGCTTCATCACGAACACCGCGAACTACTCGGTGCTCGAGGAGCCGTACTGGGAGGTCGACCAGAACGTGGGCGGCCAGGCGATCAACCAGAACCCGAACGTCAAATGGGTCGACTGGAACGACTTCAACGGCGAGATCGACTTCTCGACGGCGTTCCGGGACGAGCTGGTCGCGAACGGCTTCAACGAGAACATCGGCATGCTCATCGACACCAGCCGCAACGGCTGGGGCGGTCCGGACCGCCCGGCGGGCGCGTCCACTTCGACCGATCCGGTCCAGTTCGTCGACGAGTCGCGCATCGACCAGCGCTTCCAGAAGGGCAACTGGTGCAACCAGGCCGGCGCGGGCCTCGGCGAGCGGCCGCAGGTCGCGCCCGAGCCGGGCATCGACGCCTACGTGTGGATCAAGCCCCCGGGGGAGTCGGACGGCGCTTCGGAGCCGATCGACAACGACGAGGGCAAGGGCTTCGACGAGATGTGCGACCCGGCTTACGAGGGCAACATCCGCAACGGGTTCAACATGAGCGGGGCGCGCGGCGAGATGCCGCTCTCCGGCCACTGGTCGAGCGAGCAGTTCGCGGAGCTGCTGGCGAACGCCTACCCGCCGGTGAGCTAGCGGCCTCGCAGCTCGGCGAATGAGCACGCACATCGCCGAGCTCTCGGCCGCCGCCGCAGGCGGCGGCGAGCTGGCAGGGCATGGGCGAACCGGCACTTCGCCCGCACGAGAAGACGGCGGGGCCGCGCATCGCGCGGCCCCGCCGTCTTGTGCGCTGCGGTGAATGTGAAACGGATCGAGGCGGGCGCTTGCCTGCAAAACGGACATTCGCGGGCGCCCCCGAATCCATGATCCCGCAGGGGTGCGACAGGGTTGCGCGGCGAAGTTTTTCTAAGGGAACTTCTCGGTTGGCGCGGGAGCGTTTTCACTGAGTCAAGCGCTTGCCGATCGCCGGAGCACCTTCGAAAGCGTTGGCCAAAACGGACGCAGGAGCGAAATTTCCTGGTGGACCTCTTGACAGTCCATCAATATATCGGAGATTATCAATGCACATCTTGGGAGCGCTTCCCTGGATGGGCACCCGTTCCGGGCCGCGTGACGTGGCCAATCAACCCCGAAGGACATCGAAACATGCAACTCTCTCGAAGGAGAAGGAGACTCGCGCTCACGAGCGTCGCCGTGGGCGCGCTCGCGGCGACCGGTCTGACCTTCGCTTCGGCGAACCAGGCACTCGCCGAAGAAGGCTGCGAAGTCGACTACAACGTCGTCAGCTCGTGGGGCGGCGGCTTCCAGGCCAACGTCGTCATCACCGCCGACGAGCCGATCAACGGCTGGGAGATCAAGTGGAACTTCCCGGCCGGGACCACCGTCTCCAGCGCGTGGAACGTCGGCTGGACCCAGTCCGGCACCGGCTTCACCGGCAAGGACGTGGGCTGGAACGCCAGCATCGCCTCCGGTCAGAGCCGTGAGGTCTTCGGGTTCATCGGCAGCGGCTCCTCCACCGCTCCGGGCACGTTCACGGTGAACGGCGACGTGTGCAACGGGCCGAGCAACCCGACCACGCCGCCCACCTCGACGACGCCGACCGACGGCCCCACCACCGGGAACCCGGGCGGCGGCGACAAGGTCGACAACCCGTACCGGGGCGCGCAGGTCTATGTCAACCCGCAGTGGTCCGAGCGGGCCGCGGCCGAGCCGGGCGGCGACGCGATCGCCGACCAGCCCACGGGCGTGTGGCTCGACCGCACGAGCGCGATCTACGGCAACGACTCCCCCACCACGGGCACGATGGGCCTCGAGGACCACCTCGACGAGGCCGTCGCCCAGGGCGCGGACGTCATCCAGATCGTGATCTACAACCTGCCGGGTCGCGACTGCGCCGCGCTCGCCTCGAACGGCGAGCTCGCCGCCGGCGAGATCGACAAGTACAAGAACGACTACATCGACCCGATCGTCGAGATCCAGGGGCAGGCCAAGTACGCCGACCTCAAGATCGTCAACGTCATCGAGATCGACTCCCTGCCGAACCTGGTCACCAACGTGACGCCGAGGGCGACTGCGACCGCCAACTGCGACACGATGAAGAACAACGGCAACTACATCGACGGCATCTCGTACGCGACCCACCAGCTGGGCTCGCTGCCGAACACCTACAACTACATCGACGCCGGTCACCACGGCTGGATCGGCTGGGCCGACACCAACCCGCAGTACGACAACTTCAATGCCTCGGCGGCGATGTTCGGCTCGCTCATCGGCGAGAACGGGATGACGGCTGACGACGTGCACGGGTTCATCTCGAACACCGCGAACTACTCGGTGCTCGAGGAGCCCTACTGGGCCGTGAACCAGAACGTCGGCGGCCAGCCGATCAACCAGAACCCGAACGTCAAGTGGGTCGACTGGAACGACTTCAACAACGAGAAGGACTTCACCGAGGCCTTCCGCCAGGAGTTGATCGAGAACGGCTTCAACGACGACATCGGCATGCTGATCGACACCAGCCGCAACGGCTGGGGCGGCGACTACCGGCCCACCGGCCCGTCGACCTCGACGGACCCGATCACCTTCGTCGACGACTCCCGCATCGACCAGCGCTTCCAGAAGGGCAACTGGTGCAACCAGGCCGGTGCCGGCCTCGGCGAGCGGCCGCAGGCCGACCCCGAGCCCTGGATCGACGCCTACGTCTGGATCAAGCCCCCGGGCGAGTCCGACGGCGCTTCGGAGGAGATCCCGAACAACGAGGGCAAGGGCTTCGACGAGATGTGCGACCCCGACTACCAGGGCAACATCCGCAACGGCAACAACCCCTCGGGCGCCCGCGACAACATGCCGCTCTCGGGCCACTGGTCCTCCGAGCAGTTCGCGGAGCTCCTCGAGAACGCGTACCCGCCGGTCAACTAAGGCCGACGACGTACAGGCCCGGCTCACCGGGAGGCGGTGAGCCGGGCCCTCCAGACCAGATCCTCGGTTCCTTCCGGTGACCGGGCCCCGCGGGACGGCGGGGCCCGGTCATATCCGGTCAGGGGGAACGAACGCGGCCTTCGCGATCCAGTGGATCGCGAAGGCCGCGAGGCGTTCGGGCGCTATTCGGCGAGCGCGGTGCCGATGCCCGCGAGCAGGTTGTCGACCAGCCGCTCGACGGTGTCGGGCTGCTGGACGTCCGCGTACTGGCCGTAGACGTAGATCGTCAGCAGGGGGCTGATGAACATGGCGACGGCGAGGTGGAGGTCGAGGTCCGGCCTGGCCTCGCCGCGTTCGACCCAGTACGCGAAGGTGTCGCGCACGAACTTGCGGCGGTACTCGATGAGGCGCTTGTGGTGGCGCTGGTACTCGGGGTTGTCCTTGACCGCGAGCATCATGCACTTGACGACCTTCATGTCGCGCGGCCCGAAGGTCCGGGTCATGCTGTGGCCCAGGTGGATGAGGTCGTCGCGGAAGGACGTGCGCGGCATCGACTCCGGCAGCGGCGCCTTGATGCTCTCCATCGCGGCGGCGAGGATCTCCTCCTTCGAGGACCACCGCCGGTAGATGGAGGCCTTGGAGACGCCGGAGCGCTCCGCGATGGCCTCCACGCTCACGTCGGTCGTGTTCTCGTGCTCGGCGATGAGGTCGAGGGCGGCCTCCAGGATCGCGTGGCTGACCGCCTCGCTGCGGGGCCGGCCCTTGGCGGGGGCCGGCGCCGCAGCGCCGTCGTCGGCGCCTCGGCCGGCGCGGGCGTCGGCTTCGGCGGCATGGTCCGGGATGGTCGGCGTCTCGCTGAGCTCGGGAGGCATGGCCTGATTCTCCCCTAGGCCTCGACCAGGGCGGGCTCGGCGGCCCGTTCGGGGGTCCCGGTCTCGCGGCGCTGCTTCCCGGGGAAGAAGACCGCGATGACGATGAGGCCGACGAGGGCGACGCCGATCGCGCTGAGTGCGGTGGTGTGCAGGGCGTCCAGGAACGAGACGTTGGCCGCGTCCAGGACCTGCGGGGCGTTCTGCGCCGGGACCTGGCCGGTCTCGACCGCGCCGTAGGTGGTCGCGATGGATTCGCGGGCCTGGTCGTCCAGTTGGGGGGCGGCGTCGGAGATCTCGGAGCGGTAGGCCTGGGCCATGACGGTGCCGAGGACCGCGACGCCGAGGGCGCCGCCGACCTGCCGGAGCGTGTTGGCGAGGGCCGAGCCGACCCCGGCCTGCTCCTTGGGCACGTTCTGCATGAGCGTGTTCATGGCCGGGGGCATGAGGTTCGACATGCCGATGCCGGTGATCGCGAACTGGGCGATGAGCAGCCACACGGAGCTGTCGAGGTCGAGGACGAACGCGGAGATCGCGAAGTTGGCGATGACCAGGAGCATCGCGACGGAGCCGACGATCTTGGCGCCGAAGCGCTGCACCATCGCGTTCGACATGGGCGCGAAGATGAGCATCGCGGCGCCCATGGGCAGGAACAGCAGGCCGGTCTCCAGCGGCGAGTAGCCGCGGACGATCTGGATGTAGAACGTCATGAAGAAGAACAGGCCCATCATGCCGAAGAAGGTGAGCACGATGATGGCCGAGGAGGCCGAGAAGCGCGGGTTTTTGAAGAACTTCATGTCGAGGGAGGCGTGCGGGATGCGCTTCTCCCACAGGACGAAGGCGATGAGGACGAGGACGCCGAAGGCGACGGTGCCCCACACTTCGATGCCTGCCCAGGAGCCGGTGTCGCCGGCTTCGATGATGCCGTAGGTGAGGCTGACGAGGCCGATGACGGACAGGAACATGCCGACGAGGTCGGGCTTGGCCTGGCGGCCCTTGGACTCGGGGGCCATGATCATGAGCGCGACGATGCCGAAGACGACGATCGGGACGTTGATGAGGAAGACCGAGCCCCACCAGAACTGCTCGAGGAGCGCGCCGCCGACGATCGGGCCGATGGCCCCGCCGATGCCGACCGCGCCGGTCCAGATGCCGAGGGCCTTGGGGAACTCCTTGGCGGGGAACAGGTTCCGGAGCATGGAGAGGGTGGAGGGCATCATCATGGCGGCGCCGAAGCCCATGAGGGCGCGGTACCAGATGAGCTGGTCGGGCGTCTCGGCGTAGGCCGAGAGCAGCGAGGCGGCGCCGAAGACGACGAGGCCGCCGATGAGCATCTTCTTGCGGCCGAAGCGGTCGCCGAAGATGCCGAAGGCGAACAGGAGGCCCGCGAAGACGAGCGTGTAGGAGTTGATCATCCAGGCCAGGTCGGACTGGCTGGCGCCGACGCCGTCCTTCGGGTCGGCGAGGGTCTTCATGGCGACGTTCAGGACGGTGTTGTCGAGGACGACGACGATGAGGCTGATGACCAGGACGCCGAGGATGGCCCACCGGCGGGGGTGGCCCTTGTCCTCGACCTCGGGGGTCGGTTCGGAACGGGTGTCGCTCACAGGGTTTCCGTTTCTGTGCAGTGCGAGTTGGGAGTGCATGTGTCTGTGCGGGCCGCGGCGCCGACCGCGGCGGTCGCGCGGCGGGCGGTGTGCCGGCCCGGGGCGCGGAAGTCCGATCGGCGGGGGGTGTCGTACCCCGGGCCTATCGTGGTGTTGGCTCGAGCCTACGCCTATACGAAACGATACGGTACCGTATCGTAATGTAGCTCACAGACGGCGGTTCCGCAAGCGGTTCGCACCACTACGACGAAGTAGAGCCCGGGAATGTGACCGCGGGCGGGTGGTTGAATGAACTCCGTGGCACCCAAGTTCCCGTACGAAGACCTACAGGCGTTCCTCGCCGCCCTCGAAGCGGACGGCGACCTCAAGCGCATCAGAGCCGAGGTCGACCCGCACCTGGAGATCTCCGAGGTCACCCAGCGGGTGATCCGCGAGGACGGCCCCGCGCTGCTCTTCGAGAACCCCTCCGGGAGCACCATCCCCGTCGCGATCAACCTCTTCGGCACCGAGGCGCGCATGGCCAAGGCCCTGGGCGTGAAGTCGCTGAACGAGATCGGCGAGCGCATCGGCGAGCTCGCCAAGCCCGAGCTGCCCGTCGGCTGGGCCGGCATCCGCGACGGCCTCGGCAAGCTCATGCAGCTCAAATCCGTGCCGCCCAAGAAGATCCGCAAAGCCCCGTGCCAGGAAGTGGTCTTCACCGGCGACGACGTCGACCTGAACATCCTCCCGGGCCTCCAGGTCTGGCCCGGCGACGGCGGGGTCTTCCACAACTTCGGGCTCACCCACACCAAGCACCCCGAGACCGGCAAGCGCAACGTCGGCCTCTACCGGCTCCAACAGCACACCGAGCGCTCGATCGGCCTGCACTGGCAGATCCACAAGAACTCGACCTCGCACTACGCCGAGGCCGAGAAGCGCGGCGAGCGGCTGCCCGTCGCGATCGCGATCGGCCCGGACCCGGTCATGGCCTACGCCGCGACCGCCCCGCTCCCCCCGGACATCGACGAATACCTGTTCGCGGGGTTCCTGCGCGGCGAACGCGTCGAGATGGTCGACTGCCTGACCGTCCCGCTCCAGGTCCCGGCGAACTCGCAGATCGTCCTCGAAGGCTGGGCCGAGCCCGGCGAGCGCGTGGACGAGGGGCCGTTCGGCGACCACACCGGGTTCTACACGCCCGTGGAGCCGTTCCCGGTCATGCACATCGAGGCGATGACCATGCGCCAGAACCCGATCTACCACACGATCATCACCTCGGCTCCGCCCCAGGAGGACCACGGGCTCGGCAAGGCGACCGAGCGGACGTTCCTGCCGCTGGTGAAGATCATGATCCCCGAGATCGTGGACTACGACATGCCCGCGGCCGGGGTCTTCCACAACTGCGTGATCGTCTCGATCGACAAGAAGTTCCCGAAGCAGGCGCAGAAGGTGATGAGCGCCATCTGGGGCCTGCAGATGATGAGCCTGACCAAGCTCATCGTCGTCGTCGACGCCGACTGCGACGTGCACGACTACCGCGAGGTCGCCTGGCGCGCCCTCGGCAACGTCGACTACTCCCGGGACCTGCTCCTCACCGAGGGCCCGGTCGACCACCTCGACCACGCCTCCTACCACCAGTTCTGGGGCGGCAAGGCCGGGATCGACGCGACCGCGAAGTGGCCCTCCGAGGGGTACACGCGCGGCTGGCCCGAGGCGATGACCATGAGCCCGGCCGTGAAGGCCATGGTCGACCGACGCTGGAAAGAGTACGGACTTGGCTGACACGCCGCCCCCAGCCGCCCGCCGCGCCGCCCAGCCGACGACGCCCGACGAACCGGCTGTGCCGACAGCCCGCCCCGAACCGGAGTGAACCCTGTGGTCATCGATGCCCCGAAGCCCAACCACGTCAAGGACTTCCTGAAGCTCGTCGCGTTCGAGCACTCGGTGTTCGCGCTGCCCTTCGCGTACCTCTCGACGCTCACCGTCATGCACCTCGAGGACGCGTTCTCGTGGTGGGTCCTCGTCCTCGTCACCGTGGCCATGGTCAGCGCCCGCACGCTCGCCATGGCCGCGAACCGGATCATCGACCGCAAGATCGACGCCCAGAACCCGCGCACCGCGGGGCGCGAGCTCGTCACCGGCAAGGTCTCACTGAAGACCGCGTACATCGGCTGCGCGGTGAGCCTCGCCGCGCTCCTCGCCTCCGCCGCGCTGCTCAACCCGCTGTGCCTCATGCTCAGCCCGCTCGCGGTCGCGCCGCTCATCGTGTACCCGTACGCGAAGCGCTTCACGAACTACCCGCACGCGATCCTCGGCCTGGCGCAGATGGTCGCGCCCGTCGGCGCCTGGCTCGCGGTCACCGGCAGTTTCGAGGGCTCCGGGCCCTCGATCGTCCTCGGTGCGGCCGTGGGCCTGTGGATCGGCGGCTTCGACCTCATCTACGCCTGCCAGGACGTCGAGGTCGACCGCGAGATCGGCGTCCACTCGACCCCGGCCCGATGGGGCGTCGCGGCCTCGCTCCACGCCTCCACTGTGACCCACGTGATCGCCTGGGCCGCGTTCGCCTGGTTCGGCGCGCTGACCGGCTTCGGCTGGATCTACTGGATCGGCCTCGCGGTCGTCGCGATCGCGCTCGCCTACGAGCACACCGTGGTGAAGCCGAACGACCTCTCGAAGGTCAACCGGGCGTTCTTCACCGCGAACGGCTTCGTCGCCGTGGCGCTCTTCGCCTTCGCGCTGGCGGACCTGCTGCTGCGTTGACGGTGTCGCAACCGGCCGCGCTCACTCCGCCACGGGCGGTCGGCGCCGAGGCGGGTCCACGACGACGATGTGGCCGTGGGCGGCGGACCATGCGCGGAGGCGGGCGAGAAGCTCGTCGTAACTGGCGTGCAAACGCCCGCCACCCCAGTCCTCTTCAGCCGGTATGTACACGTAAAAAGGCTTCTGGAAATTGCCCCATCCGCACTGAAACTCGTAGGTGCCACCCGGATCGGTGTAGACGAGCCGCTCCTTCCACAGCGATTTGAACGAGTACGGCGCTTCGGGTTCGGTGCGGTGCGGAGTGTCCTCCGCGAAGGCCGCCGCGAACCCCGATCCGCGGTCGCGACTACGCTCACGCTCCCGTTCGCGCTCCAGCTCCCGGTAAGCCTCGACCGCGCCGTCGATGACGACCTCGGCGGAACGGACGATCTTGCCGAGCAGCGCACGCCCGCGGGCGGCGGCAGCGGTGAACAACGGGTCCATAGGGGTGACCTCCTGCACCCGATGCTATCGAGGACGACCGGAACCGACGGTTCGCCGATCACGACCGATGGGCCAGCGCCGAAGCGGTCTTGCAACCTACGATCGCGGGGGCCTCGTGCACCAGGTCGTCGTCAGTGACGGCCTCGACCATGAACAGTGCGAAGTCGGTCCGGCGGGTCATGTTGCTCTCCAGGAGCGGGTCGCCGACGTGGCGGGCCCACACGGGCAGGCCCTCGCTGGGGCCTTCTTCGAGGTCGCTGCCGCGCACGACCGTCCAGCGGGTGTCGCTCTTGAAGATGAGGTCGGTGGCGCGGTACTGGTCGGCGATGTCGAGGAGGCGGGTGTACCGGAACAGCTTCGCGACGACGAGCGCGGCCTTGATCTTCCAGGAGTAGGTGTCCTCGCCGTCCCGGGTGATGTGCCAGCCGCACGAGTAGACCAGGCGCGCACCGGGTTTCGCGAAGTCCATGACCGCGCGGGCGGTGCCCGAGGAGTAGTCGTCCACGCCCCACGGCACGAGCACCGTGAGGACCGCGTCGCAGCCTTCGACGGCGCGGGCGATGACGTCGCGGTCGTTGGTCCGGCCGCCGATGACGGTGATCCGGTCGGCGAAGTCGGCGAGTTTCGGCACGCTCTTCTCGCGGCAGACGCCGACGACCTCGTAGCCGCGGTCGAGGGCGTGCTGCACCATGTAGCGGCCGAGCTTGCCGGAGGCGCCGACGACGCACATCCGCTTACCGACGCCGACCTGCGGGATTATCGGGTTCGAAGGTTCCATGACCTGCTCCTGACTCGAGGGATGACGGTTCGTTTCCAACCGCACCTTTACAGTGTACAGTAAAACTGTACGGTGTAAAGTCCCTGCGGGAACGCAGCCGATGAACGGGGAGTGACACGTGGGCACCGACGCGAGCTGGCCGCCGCCGATGCGGCGCGACACGCTCACCAGGGAGAAGGTCGCGCGTGCGGCCGTCGCGATGGCCGACGAGTCCGGCGGCAAGGTCCCGAGCACGCGCAAGCTCGCCGAGAGCCTCGGCGTGCAGGCCATGGCGCTCTACCACCACTTCCGCAACAAGGACGCCCTGCTCGACGGCATGGTCGACCTCGTCTTCGCCGAAGTCGAGCTTCCTGCTGAAGGTGACGACTGGAAGTCCGCGATGCACCGCCGTGCCGCCTCGATGCGGGAGGCGCTCATCCGCCACCCGTGGGCGATCGCCCTGATGGACTCGCGGGCGAACCCGGGCCCGGCGACGCTGCAGCACCACAACGCGGTGATCGGCTGCCTTCGGTCGCAAGGATTCGCGGTCGCCGGTGCGGCGCATGCGTTCTCGCTGCTCGACGCCTACGTCTACGGGTTCGTCATCCAAGAGCTGGCGCTCCCGCTCGACTCGCCGGAGCATGTGCAGGAGGCCGCCGGGTCGGTCCTGGAGCAGGCCCCGGTCGACGAGTACCCGCACCTGGTCGAGATGGCTGTCGAACACGCCATGAAGCCCGGTTACACCTACGCCGACGAGTTCGAGATCGGCCTCGGCCTCATCCTCGACGGCCTTGAGCTGAAACGGGAAGCCTGGGTCTGAGTGGCCTGGTCCGTTGAGCCAGAGCCGGATCAGACGGTGGCGTGGTACTCGAGTTCGTAGGCGCTCGCGTCGATGGTCATCTCCGTGACCTCGACGCAGTGGTCATCGGCATCGAACGCGGTGCGCACGATCGCGATCACGGGAGTGCCGCCCGGAAGTTCGAGCGCAGTCCGCTCGGCCGGGTACGGCATGCGGGCATGGAGCTTCTCGGTGAACCGCACCGGCTCATGCCCGATCTCGGAGAGCCGCGCGTAGACGCCGCCAGGTCCGGTGTCGGTGTAGACGATAGGGGTCGCGCGGACCATGTCGACCAGGTAGAAGGAATCAGCGAGCTGGACCGGCCGCTGGTCGACCGCGAAGCGCCGGGAACGCCGCAGGACCGGATCACCGGGCGCGACGCCCAGCGCTGACGCGACCGATGCACTCGCGCGCACTTCGCCGACGGTCACCTCGACCATCCGGGCCCGCTTGCCGGTGTCGGCGTCCTGAATCGCCGCGCCCTCGCGCCACACCTTGAGGCGGCTCGGGAAGGAGCGAACGATCCGCTCGAAGCTGCCCCGCTTGCCTGGCATATCCCTCGACCTCTCCTCGCCCGATGCCGCAACAGCCTATCCAGCCGCGCGGCGGGTACCGGCGTGACCAGTGCGGGGCGGCGGCTCATCGCCGTGCTGACCGCGCCTGGGTCCGACACCGAGAACTGGCATCCGGCTTGGGAGCATGATCCGATGCGGGCTCACGTCGAAGCGCGGGCCCGCGCGATCGCGGGTCGAGGGGCGGACGGCACTTCCGCCACATAGCGATCGACCCGCATCAACACGCTCCCGATGCTGGACTTCAGGGTGCCCGGTAGTCCAAGATGAGGCCATGTGGCCCCCATCGACCCGTGTCCCCCTTCCGGGGAGGGTGCCGTGCACCCGCTGATCGGGTTCCTGATCGCCGTGGGGCTGTTCGCAATCGGCCTCTACGGGGTCCTGACGCGCCGCAACGCGGTCCTGCAGCTGGCCGCCGCCGAACTCATGCTCGGCGGCGTGCACCTCATGCTCGTGACCGCCGATGTCGTCCACAATGCCTACACCGGGCAGAGCTTCGCACTGTTCATCGTGGTCATCGCCGCCGCGGAGGTGGGTGTCGGGCTCGCGCTCATCCTCCACCTGTGGCGGCTGCGCGCGACGATCGACACCGACGACCTGCCCGCCGAAGACGACGACGCCCGGAGCGGCCGATGACGTTCGGGCTGCTCCTCATCGGCTTCCCCGCCGCGGCGGGCCTGGCCGGGCTGCTGTTCCGGCACCGGGGCCTGGCGAGGTACTGGGCGCTCATCGCCCCAGCGTTCACGCTGTACCTGGCGGTCATGTGCGGACTGGTCAAGCCGCGGTTCGCGCTGACGCTCGCTGACTTCGGGCCGGTCGAAGTCGAACTCGCGCTCGACATCACCGGGAAGGCCGCGGCAGTGGCGGTCGCGACCGCGTTCGTGACGTTCCTCGTGCAGGTCTACTCGGCCGCGTACCTGCGCGACGACCCGCGCTATGCGGCCTTCGCCGCGCAGGTCAACCTGTTCTGCGCGGCGATGCTCCTGGTGGTCGCGGCCGACGACCTGGTGTTCATGCTCATCGGGTGGGAGGTCATGGGCGCGTGCTCGTACCTGCTCATCGCCCACTACGCGAAGCTGCCCGAAGCGCCGGGCGCGGCGGCGAAGGCGTTCCTGGTGACGCGGTTCGGCGACGTGGCGTTCGTGCTCGGCGTGATGGTCCTCGGCGCGGCGGCCGGGAGCTTCCGGATCGACGCGGTCGTGGAGGTGGACGGCGCGCCCGCGGCTGCGGGGATGCTGCTGATCCTGTTCGGCTGCATCGGGAAGTCGGCGCAGTTCCCGCTCCAGATCTGGCTGCCGCCCGCGATGGCGGGCCCGACGCCGGTGAGCGCGCTCATCCACGCGGCGACGATGGTCGCGGCCGGGGCGTACGTGCAGACGCGGCTGCTGCCGGGCTGGCCGGTCGACCTGCTCGTCGTAGTGGCTGTGGTCTCGGCTGTGACCATGATCGGGGCGGGCCTGTGCGCGTTCGCCGCAAGGGATCTCAAAGGCGTGCTCGCGTGGTCAACGGTGAGCCAGGTCGGGTTCATGTTCGCGGCCGTGGCGGTCGCGGCCGGGGACGCGGCGCTGTTCCACCTCGTCTCGCACGCGGCGTTCAAGGGCCTGCTGTTCCTCACCGCCGGGGTGGTGATCGCGCTCGCGGGCACGAGCGGGTCGCTCTCGACGACGAGGCTGCGCCCGCGCGACTCGTGGCTGGCGTTCTGGGCCATGACGATCGGGCTCGCCGCGATGGCGGGGCTGCCGCCGCTCGGCGGCTTCTACAGCAAGGAGGCGGTCCTCGGCGCGGCCTCCGAGGCCGGGACGCCGGCCGGGGTGGTCGTGTTCTGGGCCGGGGTCGGGGCGAGCATCCTGACGGCCGCGTATTCGGCGCGGCTGTGGCTGCTGCTGTTCTGGCGCGGCGCACCTGAAGGCGCGGTACGGGCGGCGGTGCCGGGCGCGGAGGCGTTCAGCTTGTGGGCGTTGACGATCGCGACCGCGGGGGTCGGCGCGGTCTACTACTCGTGGCTCTTCGAGGTGCCGGAGCTGCATTTGGATTTGATGGCGCTGCTGCTGCTCGCGACCGTCGGCGGATTCGCCGTGGTCGCCGACGCGTGGTGGCGCGGGCACCGGCGCGGCGTGCCCGCGATGGCCTCGGAGCGCGACCCGGCGGGTGTCCTCGGCGGGGCCCGGCCTGCGTTCGCTGACGGCCTGTACGCGGAGCGGCTGGCGGGCAAGGCGACACGTGCGCTCGCGCGGTCGGCCAGCGCGGCGGCCCGCGTGCTCGACGAGCGGCTGGTGGACCGGACGGCAGTGGAGGGCACGGCGCGGGCGACGCTCGCGGCGGCCGAGGACACGGCGGCCGGGCACCGTGGCGGGCTGGTGCGGTATCTGCGGTTGAGCGCGGCGGGGACGCTGCTGGTCGCGGTGGTGGCGATCGGGGTGAGCCTGTGGAACTGATGCTGGCGGTGGCGGTCGCGGCGCCGCTCTTCGGGGCGGCGGTGGTGTGGGCGCGGCGGAGGCGCGCCTCCGCGCACTGGGTCGGGGTGGGCGCGGCGGCGCTGGCGCTGGCGGCGGTCGCGGTGCTGCCGATCGGGCGGGGCAACGGGAACTGGTCGACGTTCGGTTCGAGCCTGAGCGGCGGTTGGTGGCATGAGATCGAGTTCGCGTGGGCGCCTGCGATCCATCTTGACTTCTCGATCGCGGTCGACGGCGTCTCGTGGCCGCTGGCGCTGCTGACGGCGCTGCTCGGTCTGCTGTGCTGCCTCCACAATGCGCTCGACGGCGCTCGACCGTCGCCTTCGCTGACCGCTCTCCTGCTTCTGGTGCAGTTCGCGTCGACGCTCGTGTTCTTCGCGGACAACCTGATCCTGTTCTTCGTCGCGTTCGAGGCCGTCCTACTGCCGATGTGGGCGATCATCCACCGGTACGGCGACCCGGCGGCCCGCCGCCACGCGGCGGCGAAGTTCGCGCTGTTCACCGTCGCCGGGTCGCTGATCATGGCGACCGGCCTGTTCGTCGCGGTCGCCGACACCGGGACCGCCGACCTCGGGGCGATCATCGTCCTCGGCGGCGTCAGCCAGGAACTCTCGCTCCTCGTGTTCGCGCTGCTGGCCATCGGGTTCGCCGTCAAAGCCCCGCTCTGGCCGCTGCACTCGTGGCTCCCCGACGCGCACACCGCCGCGCCCACGGTCGGCTCGGTCCTCCTCGCGGGCGTGCTCCTCAAACTCGGCACGTACGGCCTCATCCGCGTCGCGGGCGGCATCGCCCCGCAAGGCGCGGCCGACGCCGCGCCGGTCCTCGCGGTGCTCGCCGCGCTCGGCATCCTCGTCGCGGGCCTGGTGTGCCTGAGCCTGCCCGAACTCAAACGCCTCATCGCGTACTCCTCGGTGGGGCACATGGGCTTCGTCGTCCTCGCCTTCGCCACGGGCACCGAAGCGGGCGTCAACGCCGCACTGTTCGGGAACCTCGCGCACGGCCTCATCACGCCGCTGCTGTTCTTCCTCGCCGGGGCCCTCAAGGCCCGCACGCACACCGGCCTGCTCGGCTCGCTCGGCGGGCTCCGGCTCGCCGCGCCCGCGCTCGCGGGGCTGTTCGGCTTCGCCGCGTTCGCGTCGCTCGGCCTGCCGGGTCTCGCCGGGTTCTGGGGCGAGGCGTTCACGGTCTACGCCGCGACCGAACGCGGCGGCGCGTGGCTCGCGCTCGCCGTCGCGGCGGCGCTCGGCGCGTTCCTCGCGGCGGCGTACCTGCTGCGGATGCTGCGGCGGGTGAGCCACGGCCCCTTGGTGTCCGCGACCTCCGGAATCGGCGACACGACGACCGCGGAACTCGTGGTCTGGTCGCCGCTGGTGGCCGGGACGCTGCTGCTCGGCCTCATCCCGGGCCCGCTGCTCGACCTGTTCGGTGAGGGGCTGCTGTAGATGCGGGTGCAGGCGATCGACCACGTGGCGCTGCTGCCGCTGTACCTCGCGGCGGGCGCGGCGGTGCTCGCGCTGTTCACCGGACGGTTCGCGAAGGCCTGCATGATGTCCGGGCTCAGCGCGGCCGCGATCGCGGCGATGTGGGTGGGGGCGGGCGCGGACCGTTCGACGTTCGCCGTCGGCACGTGGCATTCCTTCGTGGCCGACGACGCGGCCATGGGCGCGGCGGCTCTGTTCGCCGGCCTGAGCGTCCTGGTGGCGGCGGTGAGCGGGCGGCAGTCGAACGAGTACTGGTTCCTGCTGGCGGTCTCGGCGGCGGGCGGCGTCACGCTCGCGGGTTCGCGGGACCTGATCACGCTGATCGTGGCGCTCGAGACGCTGACCGTGCCGCTGTACGCGCTCGTCGCCTGGCCGAGGCCGGAAGGGTCCGGCGCTGGTGCGGCGACAAAGCCAGGCGGCATGTCGGCGGAGCCGGGCCGCGCCGGGACGGATCGAGTCAGCGCAGCGGCGGCTCGGTCGAACCGCGACGGCGCGGAGGCGGGCGTGACGTTCCTGATCGCCTCGATCGCGTCGTCGGCGACCGCGCTCATGGGCGCGGCGCTGCTCTACGCGGCGGCGGGCACCGTGCACCTCGAAGGACTCGCGGCGGGCCTGGCCGGGGCCGACCCCGCGCTCGCGGCGGCCGGAGCGGCACTGCTCCTCGGCGGGTTCGCGTTCAAGCTCGCGGCCGCGCCGCTGCACGCCTGGGCGCCGCTGGTGCTCGAACGCGCCCCGCTGCCGATCGCGACCTATCTCGCGAGCGCCTCGAAGCTCGGCGGCGCGGTCGCGATCGTCTGGGCGGTGCATTTCGCGCTCGGGGCGGGAGCCGGGACGAGCACCGGGATCGTGGTGGCGGCCTTGAGCGTCGCCTCGATCGTGATCGGCAACCTCGGGGCGCTCGTGCAGCGCCGGACGGTGCCGCTGCTGGCCTGGTCCGGCATCGCGCATGCCGGGTACACGCTCGCGCCGCTCGCCGTCGTCGCGACGGCGGCGGGACGCGAGGACGCGGCGGCCGCCGCTTCGGCGGCCCTCGCCTACGCGGTGTTCTTCGTGCTGATGGAGGCGGGCGTCTTCGCGGCACTCACGGCGACGCGAACGACGTTCGGATCGGATGAGTATCGATGGATGCGAGCGGCGTTCGGATCGGGCGAGCGTCGTACCCCTCTGGGAGGATTGAAAACGGGGGGTCCCCAGGGGTCCGATTTGAAGGCTAGCGCCGGGAATGCACGGGTTCACGTTTCCGGCGGCGACGGCCCGGGCGAAGGCGGGGCCATCGCGGAACTCGCCGGGATGTGGCGGTCCGCTCCCCTGGCCGGTTCGCTCTTCCTCTTCTCCGTGATCGGACTGGCCGGGCTGCCGCCCGCGCTGGCCGGGACCTTCGCGAAGGTCGTGGTCCTGGAAGTGCTGGCGTCCTCAGCGCTGTGGCTCGCAGTGATCGTCGCCGCAGGCGCGGTCCTCGGGCTCGCCTACTACCTGCCGCTCGCCCGCACCGTCCTGCTCGGCCGCGGGCGGCCCATGCCGAAGGGCCGCTTCGCGATCGCCCTCGCCGCCATCGGGCTGGCGCTCCTGGCCGTGACGCTCGCGCCGCAGCTCGTGTTGGACTTCACGTCGGTTTCTCGGTAAATTCCCAGCTCACAGAGAAATACTGGCCGTTACCAAGACGTTGCATTTCCCACCAGGAGGGAAACCCAACAACATGAAGCACCACAACGGCCTCAAAACGGCGGTGCTGCTCGGCGCGATGTCGGCGCTCGTCATCGCCATCGGCTACGTGCTCGGCGGCTCCACGGGCATCCTCATCGCCGCGGTCATCGCCGTCGGCATGAACGCCTACGCCTACTTCAACTCGGACAAGATCGCCCTGCGCTCCATGCGCGCGCAGCCGGTGTCCGAGGCGCAGGCCCCGCAGCTGTACGCGATGGTGCGCGAGCTCGCGCACCGCGCGAACCAGCCGATGCCGCGCCTCTACGTCTCGCCCACGATGCAGCCGAACGCGTTCGCCACGGGCCGCAACCCCGAGAACGCGGCGGTCGCCGTCACCGAGGGCATCCTGCGGCTGCTCACGCCCGCCGAGCTGCGGGCCGTGATCGGGCACGAGCTGTCGCACGTCTACAACCGCGACATCCTCATCTCGTCGGTCGCGGGCGCGCTCGCCAGCATCATCACGATGCTCGCGAACCTCGCGATCTTCCTGCCGCTCGGCTCCTCCGACGACGACCGGCCGAACCCGCTCGTGCTGCTCCTGACGATGATCCTCGGCCCGCTCGCGGCCGGGCTCATCCAGATGGCCGTGTCGCGTTCGCGCGAGTACGAGGCCGATGCCGACGGCGCGCGCCTCACCGGGGACCCGCTCGCGCTCGCGAGCGCGCTGGAGAAGATCTCGGCCGGGGTCGACCGGATGCCGGCGCGCGCGGACTCGAAGATCGCGGAGCAGTCGCACCTCATGATCGAGTCGCCGCTGCGCGGCGGCGGGCTCTCGCGGCTGTTCTCGACCCACCCGCCGACCGCGGACAGGGTGAAGCGGCTGCGGGAGATGGCCCGCGGCGTCGTCAGTTAAGGGACGCAAGGAAGGCCGCGCCTCGCAGTAAAGCGCAGAAGGCACAGCGAAAGCCGCGTCGACACAGGTCGACGCGGCTTTCTCACGTGTTCGAGCGGAGCCGCTCAGTACGACGAACCGCCGCCACGGAGGTCTTTGAAACCGGTGCGCACATCCAGGAGGTACACGAGCGACGCGGCGATCGCGACCAGGGTGAAGATGAGCCCCGACCCAGGACGCTGGCTGAACAGCAGCGACAAGAGCAGGCTGATCGCCAGGATGCCGATCCATGCGCCCTTGGAGAGCGTGCCGACCGCGTGGAACGCGTCTGGCTTCTGCACCGCGCAATGGGTGAGGGCGATCACCGACAGCAAGGCAGCTCCGAGCGTGATGACCAGGTAGACGAGAAATCTCACCTCGAAGGCGAACGCTACCGCTGCAAACTCTGGCATGCGCCCAGCCTACCCGCAGGTACTCGGGAGCCGGTCGACTCGGTTACTTGCCGAGCTTGCGACGCTGCACGCGGGTCTTGCGGAGCAGCTTGCGGTGCTTCTTCTTCGCCATGCGCTTGCGCCGCTTCTTGATGACCGAGCCCATAGAGCTTCCTCACAGATGTTCACTAGACAATTTTTCGAGCCCGACCAGCCTAACGCGCCTTCCCGGCGGCCCCCGCGCCGGGCGAGCGGAACCGCAGGCCCCGTCACAGCTCGCGCGTGGCGGGACCTGCCGGGCCGAGGGGAGCTAGTCGTCGGTCTGGAGCGCTTCGGAGAGGTAGGTCTTGACGGCGCTCTCGGGAACGCGGAAGGAGCGCCCGACCCGCACCGCCGCGATCTCGCCGTTGTGGACGAGCCGGTACACCGTCATCTTCGAGACGCGCATCAGCTCGGCCACCTCCGTCACCGTCAAGAACTTGACCTCGTCGAGGAGGTCCCCGGGTTCGCTCATGTGTCTCACCGTTCTGTCGAGGGCTGTTGCGAGCACTAATGCAAGGACGTGGGGTTTGTGGGATGTGTTTGAGGTGCGGCGGACGCGAATGCCCATATGAACCGAAACAAGTCGGCCGTCACAGAGTGTGACGTTGATGTCGTTCGATTGAGATGAGGCTCATGTTACGGCAGTCCGGGCCACCCGGCAACACCCGATCTCACACGGTCTGGGCAATGAAGGCCGTAATCTCCTGCATCAGGTCGGCATAGCTCTTCCCGTACACCTCCTGCGCCACGTCCACCGCGGGCCTGCCCTCGCGGGCCGTCGCTCCGAAGAGCTCGGTGAACTTGTCGACGCCGTACTCGTCGATGAGGTAGTGCACGCCGAGGAACCCGCACCCGTACTTGCCGGACCCGGCAAGGGTGTCGTCGTCCCCGTCGGGCGGGAGGATGTCGGTCTCGCAGCCGCCCTGGGCCACGTAGTCGCGCACGTCGAGCGCGCGGTCGTACTCGTCGAGCGAGCGGTCGCCGTGGTCGATGTACTCGGCGACGCCCTCGACCATCCACCACGTGTCGTCGGCGTACCGCTCGGACGGCGCGGCCCACAGGGTCACGGCGTGGCCGAGCTCGTGCCGGATCACCGAGGTCAGGCCGTAGCCCCAGCCGGTGCGGTCGACGCCCATGACGGTGGCGTACGTGGACGGCTGGCGTTCGCCGTTCACGGTGCCCGAGAGCGGCAGCGCGAACCCGAGCACGTCCTCGGAGTCCCAGAAGCCCCCGAACCAGGTCTCGAACTCGTCGTCGCTGGCGATGTAGATGACGTACCGGTCGGGCTTCTCCCAGTACGCCCACTTGTCGGCGTTGATCGCGGCGGCCTCGGAGATCTCCAGGGCCTCGTCGAGGCGGTCGGCCATCGACACCGGCACGGCCGTGACGGTGCGCTCGCCCACCGCGGCGACGAGGTCGGTGACCTCCCACGGGTGCGGGCCCTCCCCGTACTCGGAGTTCGCGACCTCGACCATGACCATCCCGTCGTCGCTCGCGCGCCAGCGCGAGTCGAAGACGATGTCGGCGGCCTTGCACGTGTCGGCCGGCTCGACGAAGCAGTAGGAGAGCGCGACGGAGATGTCGTAGAGCGGGACCGCGCCGGACGCGTCCTCGATGGGGCCCGAGGCGATCGTGTAGTCGAAGCGGGACACCTGCATCGAGGTGAGCGAGTCGAAGCGGCGGGTCATCGGGTCGTGCAGGGTGGGGTCGTAGGCGGCGAGCCAGCCTTCGAGGCTGTTGTTGATCAGCGACTCGGACTGGGCGTCGAGGACGAGCTGCGCCTGCTCTTTGAGGTAGGCGAGGATCTCGGCTTCGGAGGCGTTCGGGCCGGGGCTGGGGACGGTGCCTTCGCCGGGCTGGACCGCGAGGCCCTCGATGGTGCCGGTCTCGGCGGCGAGGACGTCCGGCCGCCAGCCGTTGACGAGGGCCCCGCCGAAGACGGAGCCCGTGACGAGGAGGAGCACGACGAGGATCGTGCCGATCGGGGAGCGTCTGCGGTCGGGGCGCGGCTGGTAGTAGACGGGGCCGCCGGGCCACGGGGGCATCGCGCTGACCGGGATCGGTCCGGGCGGGATCTGGCCGGGCGGGGCCTGGTGGTGCATGCCGGGCTGGGCCGGGTAGGGGGCGGTGGGGTAGGCGCCGGGCATCTGGCCGTGCATCTGGCCGGGGGCGTGTCCGGGCGGGACGGCCCCGGGCGGGAGCATGTCGACCGGGAGCGCCGAAGGCGGGGCCGTGGGCTCGGGGATCGGGGGCATGGGGGCGGCCTGCGGGATCGCCGCGTCGCCCGTGTCCGCTTGCGGCAGCACCGGTTCGGGCGAGGTGCCGCGCGGCGCGTCACCCAGCGCGGCACTGCCGGACCGCTGGCCGGGCACGTGCGGAGCCGAGGCGGCCTGACCGGGGCGGGGTTCGCCGGGGTGGTCGCGCTCGGGGGAGTCCGGGGTGAAGTCCTCGGGGGCTTGAGTCACGTTCGCAACTGTAGTCGCTGCTCGCTACCCGTGCGAGCCCCGAACTGCGGGTGTGCGCTGGGCGTCTACCGCTGTGACCAGGCCGATGGGTGGCGGCGGCCACTGTCATGCGGCACGGTTCCTGAGAGGACTCCAAGGGAGGCGCGCAACGCGGACGAGCGGACCCCGGCCGGGGTCCGCTCGTCGGTGGTGTTGGGGTGGAGGCTGGTTCGCTAGGACTTCGTCCACAGGGAGCGGGCGAAGACGGCGAGGTTCGCAGGGCGCTCTGCCATGCGGCGCATGAGGTAGCCGTACCACTGGTCGCCGTAGGGCACGTAGACGCGCATGCGGTAGCCCTCGGCGGCGAGGCGCAGCTGCTCGGTCGGGCGGATGCCGTACAGCATCTGGAACTCGAACGAGTCCTTGTCGCGGTCGTACCAACGCGCGCGGTCGATGCCGATCTCGATCAGGCGCGGGTCGTGGGTCGCGAGCATCGGGTAGCCCTCGCCGGCCATGAGCGCGTTGATGCAGCGCACATAGGACCGGTCGACGTCGAGACTGCGCTGGTAGGCGACCGACTCGGGCTCCTTGTAGGCGCCCTTGCAGAGCCGGATGCGCGATTCGGGGACGGCGTGGGACTTGCAGTCGTCCTCGGTGCGGCGCAGGTAGGACTGGAGGACGGCGCCGGTGGAGGGGTACTCGTCGCGCAGGCGCTGGACGATCTCCAGGGTCGAGTCGGTGACGGTGTGGTCTTCCATGTCGATGGTGACCGTGGTGCCCGCGTCGGCTGCGGCCGAGCAGATCTCGCGGGCGCGGTCGTAGGCGAGTTCGGCGTCGATGCGCTGCCCGACGGCGGAGAGTTTGACGCTGACCTCGGCGGAGGCCGAGAGGCCCTCGGCCTTGAGGGCGGCCAGGAGTCCCAGGTACTCGTCGCGGGTGGCGTCGGCCTGTTCGACGACGACGGTGTCCTCGCCGAGGTAGTCGAGCGTGGCGAGCAGGCCGTCGGCGGCGAGGGTGCGGGTGGTGGCGACGGCGTGGGCCGTGGTCTCGCCCGCGACGTAGCGGCGGACGAGCGACCGCGTCACCGGCGCGGTGCCGACGAGCCGCTCGATCTTCGATGACCGGGCGGCGGCGAGAATGACAGAACGCAGCATGTCTGCAGCGTAGCCGCCCGCGGCCCGCGCTCAGGTCACGGTGGCGTAACACGTGCGCCGCAACATTGGAAATCACGGCTCAGGATAGGAATGATCGTCTTATTCCAAGGTCGATCGGGCTTATGACCTCTGTTCACGAAGAGTTGTCGGGTGGTTTCGTGCGGTTCGGCGGGGTTTGCTCCTGCGAGGTGTCAGAGCGGGTTATAAGGGGCGCGGTCGGCGGCCTCCGGGGCTTCGGGGTCCCAAGGCTCGAGCGGGGTCAATACCGGGTGGGGCTTGTAGGGGCCGTAGTGGAGTGCTCGGGTGACGACGGGGCGGGGGTGGCGCTTCGCGAGGGACCAGGCGAGCGGCACGGCCGCCGGGTCGGGGCAGACCACGTGGTCGGCGGCGCCGATGTCGAGCGGGGCGAGGCGGCGCAGGGCGATCGCGCGGAGCGCCTGGTGGCGGAAGGGCCGGTAGACCTTCCAGAACACGTTGCGGCGGCAGAAGCCCGCGGCCTTGCGGTGGGCCCGGCGGGCGAATCCGACGCCCGGGACCTTCCCGTCGAGGCGGCGCAGCACCGCGGCGGGCCCGCGCTCGACCACGGCCTCGTAGAGCCACAGGAGCGGCTGGCGGTTCTCGGGGCGGGCCAGGGAGTAGACCTCGACGGCCGGATGGAGGGTCGGCGCGCGGCGCCAGCCCTGGCCGTCGGCGACGACGGCCTGGACGCGGACGCCGCGCCGGGCCATCTGCCAGGCGTAGTCGTTGGTGCGCTTGACCGCGCCGTTGCCGATGAGCAGCACGACGACCCGTTCGGGGAGTTCGGGAAGGTCGGTCATCGGGGGGATCCCTTCTCCGCGATGGCGCGGGCGCGCCGTTCGAAGTCCTCCAGTGCCCGGTACCGGGTGAACCCCGCGGCGTACTCGCGGGCCCGGGCGGCCGTGTCAGGGTCGGCCTTGCGGGCCGCGTCGCCCGCTTCGGCCATCGCGGCGGCGATCGCGTCGGGGTCGAGGCCCCCGGGGTTGAACCACAGCGGGTAGTCGCGGAGCAGTTCCTCAGCGGCCGAACCGGGCTCGTGCACCGAGACGATCGGCTTGCCGGTGGCCATGTACTCGAAGACCTTCCCTGAGGTCACATACTTGGAGCCGCCGACGAGGAACACGAGCACGTCGCTCGCGGCGTACGCCCTGCCGATCTCGGCCTTGGAGACCGGGCCGTGGTGGCGGATGCGCTCCTGGTCGTCGTCGAGGCCGATGTCGGCCCGCATGCGCGACTCGTACTTCGCGAAGAACCCGAGGTGCCCGTACAGGTCGAGGGTGCCGCCGGGGTGGCGGCCGGACTCGGCCATGGCCCGGAAGCCGGTGAAGAGCGCCTCGACCGGCTGGTTGGCGGTGAGGGTGCCGACGTACGCGAAGGAGAGCGGGCGGCTCTCGTCCGCCGTGGACTCGGGGACCTCGGGGAGGACGTCGGGGTCCCAGCCGTTGAGGACCACGTGCATGCGCTCGGCCGCGCGCGGATAGCGTTCGGCGTGCCAGCCGCGCAGGGCCTCGTTCACGAACAGCGCCTCGGCGGCGTTGTCGAGGATGCGCTTCTCCCAGCGCCAGGCCTTGTCGCCCTTGGGGAACGCGTCCTCGTTCGTGAACAGGTCGAGGGTCCAGGAGTCGCGGTAGTCCACGATGTATGGCAGACCGGTGCGCCTGCCGAGCTCGTAGGCGGCGCCGAACGCCGAGAACGGGTTCCCGGTGGCGATCACGAGGTCGAAGGGCCGCTCGGCGTGGAGCCGCAGGCCCTCCTCGACGGCGGACTCGCCCCAGGACGCGTACCGGTCGGGGAACTTGAAGCGCTGCTTCCACTTGTGCCAGCGGGCGGCCAGGAACGGGAAGTTCCCGCGGAAGGAGCCGAACGTGCGCACGTCGGTCTCCCACATGAAGTCGTCGAGCCCGGGACTGACGGTGGCGATGCGCGGGTCGACGGTGTCGAGCAGGCCGTCGTCGGTGGAGCCCACGACGTCCTCCAGGAACCACTGCGGGACGCGCGCCACGGTGACGTCCCAACCGGACTCGGCGAAGTAGTTCGCGGTGGCCCGGGCCCGGTAGACGCCGCTCGCCCGGGAAGGCGGGAAGTAGAACGCCAGGTAGAGCAGGCGCGGCCGCGGATCAGTCACGGCCGCCTCCGGGGAGGGGTTCGTAGGCGAAGGTGGTGCGGGTGCCGGGGCGCGCGTCGAGGAGGCCGGGCACGAACTCGGCGGCGAGTTCGATCGCGGCCGATTCGCACAGGACCAGCCAGTCGGGATGCTGCGCTTCGATGCGGGCCTGGACGCGTTCGAGGCGGTGGCGCTCGCGCATGGCCTCGGTCTCGCGTCGGCGGTCCGCGTCGAGCGGGCCGACCACGATGCGCCTCCAGCCGCGGGCGGCTTTGTCGGCCGGGCCGCGCAGCGGGCCGCGGCCGACGCGCCGCAGCAGGCCGAGCGGGAGCTTGCGGGCGAACAGCGCGGTCGCGCGCGACTCGGCAGCGCTGAGTTCGTTCGCCTGCAGCCATTCGACGTCGACGCGCGGGTCGAGGTCCCAGCCTTCCCGGCCGATCCCGGCCTCGGCGACGAGGACCACGGTGTGCCCGTCGTCGAGGGCGCGGCGGGTCTCGACCGCGACGGCGCGCTTCCGGCTCGCCTGCGGTGCGATGAAGAGCAGGTTCACGATGCCTCTCCGAACCAGATCCGGTGGTGGTGGTCGCCTACGGCCTCGTAGGAGTACTTGGCGCGCAACACGTCCCGGGCGCGGTCGAGGTCGACCTTTCCGGGGAACCGGTCACGCAGCGAACGGTAGGCGTCGGCGAAGACCGTGTGGTCGTCGACGACCTCCACGAGCGCGCCGGCGTCCTCCTCGATGCCCTCGAGCACCTGGTCGGAGCCGCCGGAGCGGGTCACCAGGACCGGGGTTCCGGCGGCGACGGCCTCCACCACGACCACGCCGAACGTCTCGTGGCGGCTGGTGTGCACGAGCAGGTCGTGGTCGGCCATGAGGCCGGGGATGTCGCCCGGTTCGACCGCGCCGACGAAGTCGACGGCGTCGCCGAGGCCGAGTTCGGCCGCGAGGGCGAGGAGCGGCTTCCGCAGTTCGCCCTCCCCCGCGAGCGTCAGGGTCAGTTCCGGATCCTCGGCGCGGCACTCGGCGAACGCGCGCAGGAGGTGGTCGATGCGCTTGCGTTCGATGAGCCCGGCGACGGACAGCCAGCGCCGCAGGGCGACCGGCGGTTCGGGGCGGCGGAAGCGGAAGTCGATCGGGTTGGCGATGTACGCGAGTTTCCCGGTGTGGTGCGGGAAGACGTCCTCGACGAGCCTGTGCAGGGGCTCGCCGACGACGAAGAGCCCGGCGCAGCGGTCGAGGATCTCGTCGTAGAGGTCCCGCGCGTCGGGCTGGGCGAGCACTTCCGCGAGGAACGAGGAGTGCTCGGTGAGGAAGACGGGGGTGCCGGGCCGGGTGTTCTCCAGGGCCGCGAGCCCGCCGAACATGGGGACGTGGGCGTGGACGACATCGGCCTCGATCAGCCTGCCGTCCAATGCGACGCTCAGCCATTCGGCGTGGCGGCGGGCGTGGAGGGCGTGGTCGCGGCTGCGTTCGATGACGACCGGGAGGCGGTAGAGCGTCGCCCCTGCCACTGCGGGCGCGGGCGAGAGGGCGCGGGGCAGGAGCCGGTGCTGGAGGTCGCGGACGCGGGCCAGTTTCTCCGGCTCGCGGGTCACGGCCCACCCGTCGAGGTGGTAGATGTCCACACTGTCCAGTCCGGGGGCGGTGGCCTCGACCATCGCCTGCACGAACGAGCCCCGGTAGGGGCGCTGGGCGTCGGGGTACCAGGGGGTCACCACGGCCGCGCGTCGTCCGGTCACTGCCGTGCCTCGCTCTCGTCTCGTGTCCCGTCGGGACTGCCGATGAGGCGCTCGTACACGGCGGTGAGCACGCGCGCCTGCTCCTTCCAGGTCCACGTGTCGAGCGGGACCCGTTCGTCGTACGCGCGCCGGTAGGCCTCGGGGTCGGCGAGGACCAGCTTGACGGCGCGTATGAAGTCCTCGGTGTCCCCGGCCGCGAAGACCTCGCCCTGGCCGGTGGCGCGCACGGTGGCGGCGATGTGCTTGACGTCGGAGACGACCATCGGCAGGCGGGCGTGCGAGTAGTCGAAGAACTTGGTGTTCAAGGAGATCTCGTGGTTCTGGTGGTGGTGGTTGGGGCTGACGCCGATGTCGGCGGCCGCGACGAACGGCACCACCTGGTGGTGCGGGACGTGATGGAGGAGGTGTACCCGGTCGGCGACCCCGAGCTCGGCGGCGCGGCTCGTCATCTGCCTGACGTACGCCCAGTGGTGCTTCGAGAGCACCAGGGCCGCATGGACTTCGGGGAGCGAGGGCAGGGCTTCGACCATGATGTCGATGCCGCGCTGGACGAGCGGCACGCCGCTGTAGACCATGAGCGGCGTGTCCTTCTCGACACCGCAGAGGGCGCGCAGGTCGGGGACCGGTTCGGCGGCGTCGGGCGCGGCGCTGAAGTCGGGGGTGTTCATGACGATCGCCGGCGGCTCGGTGAGTCCGTGCTCGGCGACGAGGAGATCGGCGAGGGGTTCGGCGACGGTGACGACCGCGTCGGCGTACGGCGCGAACTCCCGCTCGTGCGCGACCTGCGCGGCGTGCCACCACGGGTGGTCCTTCCACGGCTTCATGCCGGGCAGGAACTCGTGGGCGTCCCAGACGAGCTTCACGTCGCGGCCCGCGGCCTTGGCGCGGACCTTCGCGCGGGCGCCGACGCCGAGCATCTGGAAGTCGTTGGCGTGGATGAGGTCCGGCTGCAGCTCGTCGACGACGGGGCCGAAGGCGAGTTCGAGGTCCCACAGGGCCGGGTCGAGCCGCCGCCACGAGCGGTCGCCGAGTGTCTTGCGCCAGAAGCGGAACGCGGCGCGGTCGAGCGGGGAGGCAGCGGCGGCGCGGCTCTCGCGGGCGAGGCGGCTGGCGCGGGTGCGGGCCTTGATCCACAGGCCCGCGGTGCCGAACGCGGCGCGCTTGACGCTGTAGGAGAACCCAGCGCCGCCGCGGGCGCGCTCGAACGCGAGGTCGGCCTTCCAGGCCTGGACCTGCTTGCGGCGGTAGGCCTCCAGCGGCCCGGGCGGGTAGGCGAGGGGGCCGCGCAGCCAGGGGCGGCGGACCTCGTGGCGGCGCAGGTCGAACGTGCGCTGGGTCGGCACGAGCCGCACCGTCGCGCCGTCGAGGTCCCATTCCTCGGCCCGCCCGTCGGATCGGCCTAGCAGGAACACCTCCCAGCCCGCGGCGGCGGCCGAAGCGGCCTCCTTCTGCACGCGCGAATCGCCGGTGACGCCGTCCTGCACCAGCATCACGATGCGCCCGGGACGCTTGCCCATGATTCCTCCGAGGGTTCCGGCCGGAGTCGATCCGCCCGTCGTTCAAGCGCAGATGATACGGAGTCACCCCCTTAACTTTTCGTTTCCCCGCAGTTGGCCGACTATGTATTTGGCATCCGAACTGCGTTCTCCTGTCACCTTCGGTTTGCCCGCAGTTGGCCCCCCGGGCAACCCGCGTCCCATTCGCGTTCGCTCGAATTCGGTTGGTTCGAGTCCGCACCCGCGGACCGTATAATTCGCCGAGCGGCCCTCTGCCGCGCCAACTCTCTATCGAAAGCAGCACATGCCCTACAGGATTCAGGAATCCGCTCAGGTCGACCCGACGGCGAGCGTCGGCGACGGCTGCGCGGTCTGGGAACTGGCGCAGATCCGCGAGCACGCGGTGCTCGGCGAATCGTGCGTCGTCGGCCGCGGCGCCTATATCGGCACCGGCGTGCGCATCGGCGACAACGTCAAGATCCAGAACTACGCCTTGGTGTACGAGCCGGCGACCCTCGCCGACGGCGTGTTCGTCGGACCCGCCGCGGTGTTCACCAACGACCACAACCCGCGGGCGGTCGCGGCGGACGGCAGCCAGAAGAAGGCCGCCGACTGGGAGGCCGTGGGCGTCGACGTCGCCGAGGGCGCGTCGATCGGAGCACGCGCCGTCTGCGTCGCGCCGGTTCGCATCGGCCGGTGGGCAATGGTCGCCGCCGGAGCCGTGGTCACCAAGGACGTGCCCGATTTCGCGCTCGTCATGGGAGTGCCGGCCCGGCGGGCCGGATGGGTCGGCCGCGCCGGCGCCCGCCTGGAGCACGTCGAGGCCGAC
Source organism: Glycomyces sp. NPDC048151 (assembly GCF_043202775.1). NCBI lineage: Bacteria > Bacillati > Actinomycetota > Actinomycetes > Glycomycetales > Glycomycetaceae > Glycomyces > Glycomyces sp. NPDC048151. The sequence continues at coordinate 135,015 of NZ_JBIDBB010000010.1, forward strand.
CTCTGGCGCTGCCCCGAGACCGGTGAACGATACGTGGAAGCGGACGGCGAACTGTCCGAGAGCACCCTGTCAGCGAGTAACGAGGAGTCCGCATGAAGGTCGTCAGCATCGTCGGCGCCCGCCCGCAACTGGTCAAGCTCGGAGCGGTGGCGAAGGCCTTCGCGGGCACCGACCACCGGCACGTCGTGGTCCATACCGGGCAGCACTACGACCCGGAGCTGTCGGACGTGTTCTTCACCGAGTTCGGCATCCCCGAGCCCGACTTCCACCTCGGCATCGGCTCGGGCAGCCACGGGGCCCAGACGGGTGCGATGCTCGCCGCGATCGATCCGATCCTCGACGCCGAGCAGCCCGACTGGGTGCTGGTCTACGGCGACACGAACTCGACCATCGCCGGCGCGCTCTCTGCCGTGAAGCAGCACCTGCCCGTCGCGCACCTGGAAGCCGGTCTCCGCTCCTTCAACCGGCGGATGCCCGAGGAGCACAACCGCGTCCTCACCGACCACTGCGCCGACCTGCTGCTCGCCCCGACCGAGGAGGCCTTGCGGCACCTGGCGGGCGAGGGCCTGGGCGCCCGCGCCGTCAACGTGGGCGACGTCATGGTCGACGTGTGCTTCCAGACCCGCGACAGCGTCCTCGCGGACGGGACCCGGCCGCAGCTGCCGGCCGGGGTCGACCCGGCCGCCCCGTTCCTGGTCGCCACGCTCCACCGCGCCGAGAACACCGACGACCCCGAGCTGCTGACCGCGCTCGTGGAGTCCATGGCGGGCCTGCCGGTTCCGGTGGTGCTCCTGGCGCACCCGCGCCTGCAGGCGAAGGCCGACCAGTACGGGCTCAAGCTGACCCAGGGGTCGCTGTTCGCGGCGAAGCCGCTGCCCTACCGCGACCTCGTGGCGGCCGTACTGGCCTCCGCCGGGGTCGTGACCGACTCCGGCGGGCTCCAGAAGGAGGCGTACCTGCTCGGCCGCGTCTGCACCACGCTGCGCACCGAGACCGAGTGGGTCGAGACCATCGAGGAGGGCTGGAACGTCCTGGTGCCGCGCCCCGACCGGCTCTCGGCCGAGGACTGGCACGCCACGGCGACCCGGCCCTCCCCGGCGCAGCGCACCGGCGCGCCCTACGGCGACGGCAAGGCCGGCCAGGCGGTCGTCGCGGCCCTTGAGGAGCACCTCCCCGGGCGGTAGCGGAAGAGCGGTCCGCGCTCCGGGTCGCGGCAGGGACGGCGAACCGGCCCTGCCGCACACCTGAGCGCGGACCGGAACGCGAGCACGGCGCCCGTCGGTGACGGGCGCCGTGCTCGCGTGCGTGGGTCAGACCCCCAGGGCGCCTTCGGCGACCGGGCCCCGGGCCGGGCCGATCAGCTCCTCGTACAACGCCGTATAGGTGTGGACCTGGCGTTCCCACGTGTACCCCGCGAGGACCTCCGGGTCGCGGTAGGCGCCGCGGTAGACCTGTGGGTTCGCGAGGACCTTCTCGATCGCGACGACGAGGCTGCCGATGTCGCCCGAGGCGAACACCTCGCCGTTGCCGATGCGCCGCACCTCCTCGGACAGGGTCTTCACGTCGGAGACCACCAGCGGCAGCCGGGCGTGGCTGTACTCGAAGAACTTGTTCGGCAGCGCGATCTCATGGTTGATCGGACCGGACTGCATCGGGTGGATGCCGACGTCGGCGGTCGAGAGGAACCGCGGGAGGTCGGCGTAGTCGACGTACCCGCGAAAGTGGAGGCGGTCGGCGACGCCGAGCGTCGCCCCGAGGCTGACGAGCGACTTCACGTACGGATGGCTCGGCCGGTTGACCAGGAACGCGACATGGAGGCCGGGGATGCGGGCGGCGGCCTCGATGATCCACTCGATCTTCCGTTCCGGTGCGGCCCAACCCGAGTAGACGCCGAGCGGCGTGTCGGCGCCGAGTCCGCAGGCGCTGCGGACGTCGCCGGGGTCCGGGCGCGAGTAGTCAGGGGTCAGCGGCGCGTTGAGCACCACCGCGGGCGTCCGGTCGAGGCCGTGGTGATCGCGCAGCAGCTCCGCGAGCGGCTGGGAGACCGTGACGATCGCGTCAGCGCTCGGCAGGTAGCGGCGCTCGTAGCGGACGAGGGACTCGAAGCGGTCGGCCGGGAGGGTGTCGCACCCGGGAACGAACTCGTGGGCGTCGTACAGCAGTTTGACGGTCCGCCCGGACCGGCGGATGCGGGCCGCCGCACGGGCGCAGATCCCGATCGGGTGCATGTCGTGGGCGTGGATCAGGTCCGGTTCGAGCCGGATGATCTCCGGCTGCAGGGCGAGTTCGATGCGGACGGCGTCGATGTCGAGGCGGCGCCACACCCGGTCGCCGAGCAGCAGCGTCCACCAGGCGCGTTCGAAGCGGTCGATCCGGCCGTCGTCACGGGCGGCGTAGTCGTCGCGGGCCCGGGTCTGACCGATGCGCCGACCGATCCAGAACCGCTGGACCTTCCGGCCGAGGCGGCGCAGGAGCCGGGGCGGCCGCAACAGGCCGTCGCTGCCCCGCCCGCGCTCGTCGTCGATCGCCTCGAGTTCGATGCGCTCGGCCTTGATCCGCGTGTCGCCGTGCTTGACGCGGGCGGTGTCGCCGTAAGCGAGCGGGTAGCGCAGCGCGGCGAGGCGGCGGCGGAGGTTCTTGGGCGGGTCCATCTTGGGGACGGGGATCTTGTGGTACTCCACGTCGCCTTGCCGGTAGTGCTCCTGCCTGCCGGACACGGAGAGGCCGACGAGGTGGACGTCCCAGCCGGCCTCGCTCATCGACTGCGCCGACTTCTGCACGCGGGAGTCGCCGTCGATGCGGTTGGCGACGACCATGACCACGCGCCCGGGGGCGGAGGCTGTGTTCATTTCGAGGACGGTCCTTCCCGATTCCCGGCCGGCCGCCTGCAACGGCCGCTGTTCGAGGTTGCATAGTACGAAACAGGACCATTCACCTTTCGTTGTCCCGCAGTTGTCCGCGAATGCAGCAGAGAGAAATTCGCAATTCACTTCCCTTCTCCATTGGAGCGGCATTCGCGGTCGTCCAAAAGCGGCTCACTGAAGCGGGAGGTCCACCTAACGTTCTCCGTCTAGCCAGCTCAGAGCCCTTTCGCACCGTGCTAACGTCCAGTACCATGTCAGCCTTCGCAACATCCGGCGCCGCTCGGCACGACAAGGCACCCGGACCGGGACGCGGCGAACATCGCCCCCATCTGATCTACCTCGCGGTCGGGTTCCCTCCCGCCGCGAAGAGCTGCGCCTACCGGATGCGCGAGACCGCGAACCAGTTCGCGGCCCAGGGCTGGGACGTCACGGTCGTCACCGTCGAGGACGCGTCCTGGAAACTGGAATCGGGCCTCGACCACACCCTCTCCGAGAAGGTCGACCCGAGCATCGCGATCGTCAAGCTCCCGCTGCGACGCGAAGACCTGGAGACCGACCTCCGCCGCTACAGCGAGGAGCGGGCCCTCACCCCCGCCAAGTGGGTCAGGTCGCTGCGCGACCGCCAGCAGGAGACCTTCCCCGAGATGAACTTCGGCGACTGGCGCGGCGCGCTCGAGGAAGCGGCCCTGCGCATCCACAAGGACAAGCCGGCCGACCTGCTGCTCGCCACCTGCGTCCCCTACACCAACCTCGCGGCGGCCTGGCGGCTGTGGGGAGAGGCGCGCGTGCCGTACGCGGTCGACTTCCGCGACGGCTGGTCGATCGACGTGATCGACGGGCGCGAAGCCTTCACCCGCGACTCCGAGAACGGCCGCTGGGAGGAGCGCGTCCTCGGCTCCGCGGTCAGCCTCTGGGTCGTGAACGACCCGATCGCCGAGCACTACCGCGCCCGCTATCCCGAGCTGGCCGACCGCGTGCACGTCGTCCGCAACGGCTACGACGTGGACAGCGCTCCCGGCCGGGCGCACAGCCCCGACCCCGAGTCGGGCCTGGTCTTCGGCTACCTCGGCACCGTCAACTTCTCCACCGAGCACCTGGGCGCCGTCCTCGACGGCTGGCGCGCGGCCCGCAAACGCGAACCGCTGCTGGCCAACGCCCGATTCGAGGTCCGCGGCCACATCGGCCACGGCTCCGTCCGCGGCGCCAGTCCGCAGGTCGAACTGCTGCGCGACGCCGAGGCGGACGGCGTCACCTACGGCGGCCCGGTCGCCAAGGCCGACGTCGCCTCCACCTACGCACGCTGGGACGCCTTGGCGCTCATCCTCATCGGCGGCCGCTACGTGACCTCCGGCAAGGTCTACGAGTACATGGCGACGGGCCTGCCGATCGTCTCCGCACACGCCATCGACCACGACGCATCAAACGTCCTCAAGGGACACCCGCTTTGGACTGGGCCGCGCGGCATCGACTGGGAGGCCCTGGCCGACGCGTTCGCCGAGGCCGCCCACCTGGCCGTCGAGTCCACCGCCGAGCAGCATGCGGAGGCGATGGCCCACGCCGACCGGTTCACGCGTGAGATCATCATGTCCGCGGCCGTGGAGAAGCTGGTCAGCGAGCTGCCCGCCAGGAAAGGCGACCTCCAGTGATCGATGTCCTGTTCATCAGCGGCAAGACCGCGCCGATCAGCGTCCTCGCCGACGCGGTGCGGACGCTCGGGGCCGAAGGGGCCCGCGTCTCCTACGCCGCCTCGGTTCCGGCCGCCTGGATAGCCGACCAGCTGGTCGAGATCGACTTCGCCGACACGCACCGGCTCTCCACCTACAACCGGCGCCGCAACGTCGAACTCCCCTTCGGGGAGCGGGTCTGGCGGCGCAGCCGCAAGGACCCCTGGCTTCGCGACCACGCCCGCCGGGCCCACGTGCTCGTCGCCCTCGACGAGGGCGCGGTCTACACCGTCTGGCAGCTCGCCCAGCGCAACCGCACCGCCACGGCCGTCTACGGCCTGGCTCCCGCGATCGACGCCGTGCGCGACCTCAACCAGCGCGAAGGCGGTCCCGTCCGCCCCAGCGGCGCCTTCACGCCCCCGCCGTCCGTCATCGCGCGCGACTTCGCCAAGACCATGCGGCGGCTGCCCGAGTCCATCGCGCGCACCCTCACCGCCCGGCCCATCATGCGCTCCTCCGTCGGCGCGCGCCTGTGGCGGCTGCCGCTGCGCGCTCCGGGCGTGCCCGACTCGATCCGCGTCCGGACCGGGCTCCGGGTGAACGAGGCCATGAACTGGGCCGGCCGCCACAGCGGCGGCGCCTACGCCCTCGCGCTGACCGCCTCCAAGATCAAGGACACGGCGACCAGGGCCGAACTGCTCGACAAGGCCGTGACGCAGGAGATCAACCGGGGTGTCAGCCCGAAGCACATGGCACCGGCGATGCAGGCGCTCCTCGCGCACGCGGACGAACTCCAGGCCGCCGAGCGATACGAGGAAGCCGCCCAGGCACTCCAGCGCGCCCTCTTCCTCGGCTTCCACCGGGTCGTCCACATCGACCAGCTCGCTTCGCCGCTGACCGACGACCCCGAAGGCTTCACCGCACGCTTCCGCGGTTCGAAGGCGATGAAGACGGTCATGGCACCGCGCGGACGGGTCCGTCCCGCGGCACCGGCACCGACCGACCGGCCGCTGCGGCTGCTGGTCATGACCAGCTCGAACGACAACTTCCTGCACCACATCATCGACCGCTACCGGAACCACCACGGCGTCGAGGTCCGCTACCTGGACGTGGCGACGCAGCCCTCGCTCAAACGGATCTCGTGGGCCGACAAGCGGATGATCATGGAGCGCATGGGAGGCGACCAGGAGTACGCCGAACTGGCCGAAGACCTGCTTCGCCCGCACCTCGACTGGGCCGACACCGTCTTCGCCGACTGGTGCGTGGGCCCTGCCGCCATGCTCACCACGGTCGACCCCGGCGACACCCGAATCGTCGTCCGGCTCCACAGCTACGAGGCGTTCACCCGCTGGCCGTACCTGGTCGACTTCTCCCGCGTCGACGACCTCGTGTTCGTCGGCGACCACGTCATGGACCTGACCGCCGCCCTGGTGCCGCAGCTGCGCGGCCCGCAGGCGCCGCGGACGCAGGTGCTCTACAACGCGGTCGAGCTCAGCGCATACCCCCGTGAGAAGACCGATGCCGCCCGCTTCACGCTCGGCCTCGTGGGCGTCGGGCAGGTCGTGAAGGACCCGCTCTGGGCTGTGGAGGTGCTGCGGCTGCTCCGCGAGGAGGACGAGCGCTACCGGCTCGTGCTGGTCGGAGGCGACATGGACCCCAAGTCCAGCCGCGCCACCGCGAAGTACCGGAGCAAGCTGGAGAAGGAGTTGAAACCGCTCGTCGAGGCGGGCGCGGTACTGCGCCTCGGACCGACCGACGACGTCGCCGGCAAGCTCACCGAGGTCGGCTTCATGCTCAGCTCGTCGGTTCGCGAAAGCGCGCACCTGGGACTCATGGAAGGCGCCGCCAGCGGCGCCGTCCCCGTCGTGCGGGACTGGCCGTTCTTCGCCGGTAAGGCCCACAGCGCCCGGACGGTGTACCCGGACGGCTGGGTCGCGGACACGCCGGAGGCGGCGGCCGAGCGGATCCTGCGGATCAACGTTTCGGAGGAGAGCTGGCGCGACAGCGCCAAGCTCGCCTCCGAGCACGCTCTGTCTACTTGGGACTGGTCTGTGGTCAGCCCCGAGTACGACCGGTTCTTCCTGGGTTAGACGAGACGGAAGGCGCGCCCCTGGACGGTGTCCGGGGGCGCCGCTGTCGTCCGGGTCGGCGCGCGGCTCGGCCCGATCGCGGCGGTCTCACGGCGAGGAGCGGGAGTTGAGCGCGTCGCGTGCGAACTTCACCGACTCGTACAGGTCCTCGGCGCGGCGAGTCCTGTTGCCGCTCTTGCGGGTGTTGACCTCGAGGGTGATCGAGCCCTCCCAGTCGGAAGCGCCGAGCGAGCCGAGGAGCTCCGCACAAGGCTGCGTGCCGCGGCCCGGGACGAGGTGCTGGTCCGCGCCGGGCTCGGTGCCGTCGCAGAGGTGGATGTGCCGCAGGCCCTTGCCCATCCGCTCGGCCATCGCGATCGCGTCCGCGCCGGAGGCGGCGCAGTGGGAGAGGTCGAGCGTGTAGGACTCGTACCCGTGCCGGGTCGGGTCCCAGTGGGGCCGGTAGGGCACGAGCTTGCGCTTGCCGAGCTTGAGCGGGAACATGTTCTCGACCGCGATCTCGACGTGCGGGTAGCGGGCCCGCAGGCCGTCGAGCACCGTGGAGAACTTCGAGGCGTAGTCCTTCTGCCAGGAGAACGGCGGGTGGATGACCACGACGGGCGAGTCGAGGAACTCGGCCGCCTGCACCGAGCGGCGCAGGCGCGTCCACGGGTCGGAGCTCCACACCCGCTGCGTCACGAGCAGGCAGGGGGCGTGGACCGCGCCGATCTTCACGCCGTAGTGCTTCGCGAGGCTGGCAGCCGCCGACGGGTCCTGGGAGACCCGGTCGGTGAAGATCATCAGCTCGACTCCGTCGTACCCGAGCTCGGCGGCGAGCTCGAAGCCCACCGCTGTGGGCTCCGGGTACACGGAGGTGGTCGACAGCAGAACCGGGACGGACTGGGTCACGGACACCAGGATACGCCGGACCGCCGATGACGGGTGAGCCGTATGGAGGCGGGTACCGTTGACGGATGACCGACGAGGTGACCGCGGGCTTCGACCGCGAATGGGTGGAGTTCCTCGATCCCGACGACCCCGAGACGATGGTCCGGGCCGATCTCACCTGGCTGCTGTCGCGCTGGGGCTGCATCTTCGGCAAGCACCCGAGCGAGGGCGGCTGCCCGGGCATCGAGGCCGACCAGCCCGCCGACGGCTGCTGCCTGCACGGTGCGTTCTACACCGACGAGGACGACATCAAGCGCACGAAGCAGATCGTCAAGAAGCTGACGCCCGAGACCTGGCAGCTGCACCGGCGCTGGAAGGACACCATCGTCGACGACACCCTCGAGAACGAGGACGGCGAGGAGGAGCCCGCGAAGAAGACCGCGGTCGTCGACGGCGCGTGCGTCTTCCACAACCGCGAGGGCTTCCCTGCCGGGGCCGGGTGCGCGCTGCACCAGCAGGCGATGCGCGACGGCGTCCACCCGATGACGTACAAGCCCGAGGTGTGCTGGCAGCTGCCGGTCAAGCGCGACTTCAAGACCGAGCACCGCGCCGACGGCACCGACGTGTCGGTCACGCTCATCACCGAGTTCGACCGGGCCTCGTGGGGGCCGGGCGGGCACGACTTCGACTGGTGGTGCACCGGGTCGCCCTTGGCGCACACCGCCGCCGAACCGGTGTACCTGTCGTACGCGGTCGAGCTGACCGAGCTGCTCGGCCCGCTGGCCTACGAGAAGCTCGCCGACCTGTGCACCGATCGCGAGAAGCACGGCATGATCGCCCCGCACCCGGCCACCGCCGCGGTGCCGCTGGGCCTGCCTGTACGCCGTCAGGACTCATGAACGACCGCGGACCCGGCCCCTGGGGGCCGGGTCCGCGGGGACGGCTGCCTATTCGCCGATCACGATGTGGCGCACGCCCGCCCAGCGCGCCGGGTCCGTGGTGCGACGCCCGTCCAGGAACACCGTCACGTCCGGCAGGTCCGCCGTCGACAGCGCACGGTATTCGTCGTGGTCGGCCTGCAGGACGGCCGCGGTGACGGTCTCGCCCCGGTGCGCCGGCAGGCCCTCGTGCTCGAGCTCCTCGACGGTGTACATCGGGTCGCTCACGTACGGGACCGCGCCCTTCTCGCGCAGCGAATCCACGAGCGGGAACACTCCGGAGAACGCGGTCTCCTTGACGCCGCCCCGGTAGGCCGCACCGAGGACCAGCACCGGCACGCCCGCCAGGTCGCCTGCGGCGGCCGCGAGCAGGTCGGCCGCGTACGAGGGCATCGCGGCGTTGGCCTCGCGGGCCGCGCGGACCACGGTGGCCTCGGGGTCGTTCCACAGGTACATCTGCGGGTAGATCGGGATGCAGTGGCCGCCGACGGCGATGCCGGGGCGGTGGATGTGGCTGTAGGGCTGGGAGTTGCAGGCCTCGATGACCTTCATGACGTCCAGGCCGCGCTTGTCGGCGAAGCGCGCGAACTGGTTCGCGAGGCCGATGTTGACGTCCCGGTAGGTCGTCTCGGCGAGTTTCGCCATCTCCGAGGCCTCGGCCGACCCCAGGTCCCACACCCCGTTCGGGCGCGGCAGGTCGTCGCGCTCGTCGAAGTCGAGGACCGACTCGTAGAACGCGACGCCGGCCTTCGCGGAAGCCTCGTCGACGCCGCCGACGAGCTTGGGATAGCGGCGAAGGTCCTCGAAGACCCGTCCGGTGAGGACCCGCTCGGGGCTGAACACGAGGTGGAAGTCGTGCCCGGCGCGCAGGCCCGATCCGGCCTCCAGCATCGGCGCCCACCGCTCGCGGGTGGTGCCCACCGGCAGGGTCGTCTCGTAGGAGACGAGCGTGCCGGGCTTGAGGCCCTTCGCGACCGCCTTCGTCGCCGAGTCCATCCACCCGAAGTCGGGGGTGCCGTCGGCGTCGACGAACAGCGGCACCACGATGACCACGGCGTCCGAGACCGCGACCGCCGCGGCGGTGTCGGTGGTGGCCTCCAGGGTCCCGGCCGCGACGGCGGCCGCGAGCTTCTCGCCGAGCAGGTGCTCGCCCGGGAACGGCTCGGTCCCGGCGTTGACGAGGTCGACCGTGGCGCGGTTGACGTCCGCCCCGATGACCTTGTGGCCCTTGGACGCGAACTGGACGGCCAACGGCAGCCCGATCTTGCCCAGGGCGACGACGCAGATGTTCACAGGTGCTCTCCCGAGGATGTTCAGCGGCCGTTGGCCGGCACGTCGGCGGTTGCGGCGGGGTCGAGGTCGACGGTGCGGCCGGTCGCGGCGGACCGCAGCATCTGCTCCGAGACGACCACGGTCGCGAGGCCCTGGCGCAGGTCCACGATGTCCGCGCCCTTGCCGAGGACGGCGTCGCGGAACTGCTCGTGCTCGACCAGGAGCGGCTCGCGCTTGCGGATGGCGTACCGGATCATGTCGCCTTCGGACACCCCGCGGAAGGCCCGCAGGGCCTCCCACTCGTTGTCCTGCACGCCGTTGGCGTAGAAGGTGAGGTCCCCGGTGAGGGTGTCGGCGATGAAGCAGCCGCGGTCGCCGGTGACGACGGCGGTGCGCTCCTTGAGCGGGCTCAGCCAGTTCACGGAGTGGTTGACGATCGCGCCGCCGGAGAGGCGGCCGACGGCGGAGAGCATGTCCTCGTGCTCGCGTCCGGAGCGGGACACGGTGTTCGCGGTGATCGACCGGTAGGACTGGCCGGTGACCCACGAGGTGAGGTCGATGTCGTGGGTGGCGAGGTCCTTGACCACGCCGACATCGGCGATGCGGTGCGGGAAGGGGCCCTGACGGCGGGTGACGACCTGGAGCACCTCGCCGAGCTCGCCCGCTTCGAGGCGCTCGCGGAGGCTCATGATCGCGGGGTTGTAGCGCTCGATGTGGCCCACCCCGGCGACGAGGCCGCGGGAGCCGAAGGCCTCGGCGAGAAGGGACGCGGCCTCGGCGGTGTGCGCGAGGGGCTTCTCGATGAGCGCGTGGATCCCGGCTTCGGCGAGGGCCAGGCCGACAGGCTCGTGGTAGGCGGTGGGGCAGGCGACGACGGCGTAGTCGACGCCGACGGCGATCAGCTCCTCGACGGTGGCGACGAGCGCGGCCCCGGAGGGGACCGCGGAGGCGTCGGCGACCGGGTCGGCGACGGCGGCGAGGACGACGCCGTCGAGGGAGTTGAGGACCCGGGCGTGGTTGCGGCCCATGGCGCCGAGGCCGATGAGGCCGGCGCGCAGCGGGTGTTCGGTGGTCACAGTCGTCCCTCCAGTCCGGTCACGGCCGCCGTGATGCGGTCGAGGTCCTCGCCCGAGAGCGAGGGGTGGACCGGGATCGACAGGACCTCGGCGGCGGCCCGGTCGGTCTCCGGCAGGTCGGCGCCGATGTCCTGGTAGGGCAGGAGGCGGTGGATCGGCGTCGGGTAGTAGACGGCCGAGCCGACGCCGGCTTCGGCGAGGAGCGCCTGGGCGCGGTCGCGGTCGCCCGCGACGCGGATCGTGTACTGGTGGTACACGTGACGGGCTCCGGCGTCGACCGGCGGGGAGGTGACGGCGTCCAGGCCCGCGAAGGCGGCGTCGAAGCGGGCGGCGTTGGCGCGGCGGGCCTCGGTCCACTCGTCGAGGCGGCCGAGCTGGACCCGGCCGATCGCGGCGGACACGTCCGTCATGCGCATGTTGGCGCCGACGATCTCGTTCGCGTACCGCTGCTCCATGCCCTGGTTGCGCAGCAGGCGCAGCGTGCGGGCCAGTTGCGGGTCGTCGGTGGTGACCATGCCGCCTTCGAGGGCGTGCATGTTCTTGGTGGGGTAGAAGCTGAAGGTGCCGGCCTTGCCGAAGGAGCCGACGGGGGTGCCGTCCAGGGCCGCGGCGTGGGCCTGGCAGGCGTCCTCGACGATGGCGAGGTCGTGCCGTTCGGCCAGCGCGGTGAGGGCCCGCATGTCGGCGGGGTTCCCGTAGAGGTGGACGGGCATGATCGCGGCGGTCCTGGGGCCGATCGCGGCCGCGGCGGCCGCGGGGTCGAGGTTGAACGAGCCGGGCTCGATGTCGGCGAAGACGGGTTCGGCGCCGACGAGGCGCACGGCGTTCGCGGTGGCGGCGAAGGAGAAGGAGGGCACGACCACCTCGTCTCCGGGGCCGATGCCCATGGCGAGGAGCGTCAGCTGGAGCGCGGAGGTGCCGGAGTTGACGGCCACGGCGTGGGCGGTCCCGGAGACCTTGGTGAACTCGTCCTCGAAGGCGGCCACTTCAGGGCCTTGGACGACCATGCCGCTGCGAAGGACTGCGACGGCCGCTTCGATCTCGGCTTCGCCGATGACCGGCGCGGCGCCGGGGATCGGTTCGTGACTCTGGCTGCTCAATTCCTCAGCTCCAATTTGCGCTGCGACTCGGCATGAACGCGATGAATATAGGCCGATCAACTGGGGTGGCCTGCGACGGGGGTGCCGAATCGTCTCAATCGCACATGTTCGCCTTCGACCCCGGGATCCGTTCCCCGTTCTGTTGACTTTCCGGAGCATTGCCGGGAATCAACCGGTGAATGATCGGCGAACACGACTTGAATTGCGGGACGTGGCCCTGCGCTTGCTTCTCCCGGGCGGTCAGCGTCCGAGCATCCGCTTGAGGCGTCCTCGCACCAGTCCGGCGGTGGAGACCCGCCCGACGCTGAGGACCGCGCGGCCGCGCTTGTCGGCGCGGACGCGGAGCTTCCAGCCCCGCAGCCCTTTGCGCACGCCGTGGGCCCAGGTGCCGGCCGGGACGGTGAGCGGGAGGTCGTACAAGTGGCCGCGGAGGTCGAGGCGAAGACGGAGCGACCACTCGGCGCCGTCGGCGGCCGCGGCGAGCGCGCGGTAGTCGACGGTGACGCGGGCGGTCGAGCGGGTGCCGTCGAGCGGTTCGAACGCGACGGCGACGGGCTGCGGGGCTGCGGCCGGGGCTTCGGGGTCGCAGGCGGGCCCCGGCACCGGGCCGGTGAGGCGGACCGCGGCGGCGGCGAATCCGGCGAAGGAGTCGGCGCCGGTGAATGGGGCGGTGGCGGTGATCGGGAAGGAGAGGGTCAGCTTCCCCTCGGGGCTGAGCTTGACGGCGGCGGGTCGGAGCGCGGCGGCGAGGCGGCCGGTGACGGTCTCCTCGGTGATCTCGTAGTTCCGGTCGTCGAGTCCGGCGAGGCGGTCGCGGTAGCCGGGGTAGTCGCACCAGGCGCGGCCCGCGTCGAAGTGGAACGAGGGCCGGTCGGGGCCCGCGATGAACTGGCGCAGCAGCGGCAGTCGCTCGGGCCTGGCGAGGACCACCCGGAGGCGTTTGGCGAGTGCGAGGCGGTCGCGGATCGCGTCGGTGAAGTAGGCGTCGGCGAGTTCGGCGAGCCCTTCGCACACCTGGGCCTGGACGGTCGCGTCGAGGTCGAGGAAGTCGGCTTGGAGCAGGTTGAACAGTTCGACGTGGAAGTGGCGCATGAGGACCGCGTCGCGCTTGGGTCCGGGTTCGAGGAGCCCGGCGGTGAAGTGCATGATGCGGGCCATGCAGGCGAGCCGCTGGAGGTGGTCGATGCTGTAGGTGATGTTGCTGTCGTCGTCGCGGCGGATCGCGTAGTAGTAGTCGTAGTCGCCGAGGACGGTGATGCGGCGGGCCCGGATCATCGCCTCGATGGTGAACGGCTGGTCGGAGCCGAAGCGCATGTCGACCGGGTAGCGCAGCGAGTACTTCTCGACGAGGTCGCGGCGGAAGAGCTTGGTGTTGGAGACCGCCCAGGGCAGCTTCGAGTCGTAGAAGTCGATGTCGGGGCCGGTCTGCGCGAACGCCTGCTTGGAGACGCCCTTGCCGTTGACGCCGACCATCTTCCCGGCGACCACGTCGGCCTCGTTGGCGTCGGCGGCGGCGACCATCCGCTCCAGGGCCTCCGGGCCGAGGCAGTCGTCGGCGCCGATGAAGAACACGTACCTGCCGCGGGCGTGTTCGAGGCCGAGGTTGCTCGGGGCCGCGGGGCCGCCGGAATTGGCCTGGTGGAGCACGCGCACGGTGCCGGGGTACCGCTCGGCGTAGCGGTCGAGCTCCTCGCCGCTGCCGTCGGTGGACCCGTCGTCGACCGCCACGACCTCGATCCGGTCGGCGCCGATGCTCTGCGTCAGGAGCGATTCAAGGCACTTCACCAGGTAAGGCATGGTGTTGTACACGGCCACGATGACGCTGACGTCGGGCACCGACGCAGCGTCGTCTGCGGACGGACCATGGGACACTGCAGCCTCCAAGAGGGAACGTGAAGGAAATGAATGCGCCATAGCCGAGCCGAGTACAACGCGGTTTCAGCGGTGCGACACGAAGGTGAACAGCATACTCCCGGGCGCTGCGGCGCCCCGGTTCGCGGGTCGTCGGGGGCCCGGGCGCGCACGCACGGGTGCAGGCCCGAGACCGGACGCAACGGTCCGCACGCCTGACGGAGACCGGGATCATACGGATGAACGGGCGGCAACAGCCAGGAGGACGAGAGCGGGCCCGATGCTAAAATCCCTCCAGCGAGCGGCCGTCGGCCGCAGGCGCACCGGCCGCCGCATCACACCCGCCGCCGCCGACCGCACGGCGGGTCGTCCCCTGAACCTGTACAGGCAACGAGAACGAGGAGAACCGGATCTTGTCGAACCACGGAGCCGAACCGCGTCCGGGCATCACCGCGGTGGTCCTGGCGGGCGGTACCGGCCAGCGAGTCGGACTGAGCATCCCCAAGCAGCTCATCAAGATCGCGGGCAAGCCAGTGATCCAGCACACCCTCGAAGCCTTCGAGGCCGCCGACGAGATCGACGACATCCTCGTCCTCATGGCCGAAGGCTATATCGACGACGTCAAAGCGGTCGTCGCCAAGGCCGGTCTCACCAAGGTCACCGATGTCATCCCCGGGGGCGCCACCCGCTCCGACAGCACCAAGGCCGCCATCAGCCACATCGAAGGCCGCGAACACTCCTCCGACGAGCACCGGCTGATCTTCCACGACGCCGTCCGCCCCCTCATCTCGCGCCGCGTCATCACCGAGACCGTCGCGGCCCTGGAACGCTACGACGCCGTCGACGTCGCGATCCCCTCCGCCGACACCGTCATCGTCACCCGCACCCACGGCGAGGACGGCGAGTTCATCACCGACGTGCCCGAGCGCGCCCGCCTGCGCCGCGGCCAGACCCCCCAGGCGTTCAAGCTCCGCACCATCCGCGCCGCCTACGCCGAAGCCGACAAGGACCCCCACTTCGAGGCCACCGACGACTGCTCGGTCGTCCTCAAGTACCTCCCGAGCGTGCCGATCCACGTCGTCGCAGGCGACGAATGGAACATGAAGGTCACCCAGCCGGTCGACCTCTACATCGCCGACAAGCTGTTCCAGCTCGCCTCGACCGCGGCCCCCACGCTCACCGACGAGCAGTACCGCTCGCGCCTCACCGGCAAGACCCTGGTGGTCTTCGGCGGCTCCTACGGCATCGGCGCCGACCTCGCCGACCTCGCCGAGTCCTACGGCGCCGACGTCTTCCGCTTCGGGCGCTCCACCACCGGCACCCACGTCGAGAACCCCGACGAGGTCGCCGCCGCGCTCGCGGAGGCCCACGGCAAGACCGGGCGCGTCGACTACGTCGTCAACACCGCCGGCATCCTCCAGATCGGGAGGCTCAACGAGACCACCCAAGAGGACATCGACAACACCTTCAGGGTCAACTACCTGGCTCCGGTGCAGATCGCCCGCGCCGCCTACCCGTACCTGGCCCGGACCCAGGGGCAGCTCCTGCTCTACACGTCCTCCAGCTACACCAGGGGCCGCCGCGACTACAGCCTCTACTCCTCCACCAAGGCCGCCATGGTGAACCTCACCCAGGCCCTCGCCGAGGAATGGAGCGACGAAGGGGTGCAGGTCAACTGCGTCAACCCTGAACGCACCGCCACCCCCATGCGCACCAAGGCCTTCGGGTCGGAGAGCCCCGAGACCCTCCTCGCCTCCGAAGCGGTGGCCCGGACCTCCCTGGACGTGCTGCTGTCCGCCCTCAACGGCGCGGTGATCGACGTGCGCCGGGACGACCCCACCACCGGGGGCTTCGAGCAGGCCATCGCCCGCGTCCTCGACACCGGCATCGCATAGGCGCGACCCGATCCGCGACCGGTCCGGCCGAACCCAGACGAGATAGGAAACCGACGTCATGTCCATGCGCGCTCTGCTACGGAGCTCGGCGATCCAGGAGGCCGGACCCGCGGGGCTCGGGCTGACGGGCCTCATGCTGGCCACCTACCCGGCGATGCTGGTCGCCGCCCTCGTCCCCTCCCCCGCCGCCTTCACCGTCGCGCTCGTCGCCAGCTACGCGACCGACATCATCCTGCACGGGCGCTACCAGGACCTCATCGTCCGCCTGCGCCAGCTGCGCTTCGGCATCTCGAACCGGTTCCTCGTCCGCGAGCTGCTCGTCATCCTGCTCGTCACGCGCCTGGTCGGCAGCCACGGCCTCAGCTACCGGGCGGTCCTGCTCGCGACGCTCGCCTTCGTCGCGCTCGTGGCCGTGCAGGTCCTCCACGGCGGCCTGACCGCGATGGTCCGCAAATCCCGGTCCCTCCCGTTCGCCTCCCGCAACATCGACCTCTCCCCGCTTGGCGTCTCGGACGCGCCGCCGGCATGGCTGGAGAACCGCGCGGGCGAGAAGATCCTCCACACCGACGTGCCGCTCGTCGCCGGGCTGCTGGTCTCCTCCTTCACGCTCACCAACACGCCCGGGTACATCGGCGTCAGCGTCACCTTCGCACTCGCCGTCGGCTACCTGCTGGCCCTCGGCGTGTGGTCCGGGCCGCGGCACCGGGTGCCGAGCAACGGCAAGGCGCTCGCGTGGCTCAACCGGTGGCTCGCCGCCCACCAGCCCACGGTCGTGCTCTCCTTCTCCGGCTCCAAAGAGGCCACCTACCAGGTGAACATGTGGCTGGAGACCCTCGAACGCATGGAAGCCGAACGGCCGCTGGTGATCCTGCGCGAGATGCACTCGATGCCCGACCTGGCCCGCACCGACATCCCCGTCCTTTGCGTGCCGAGCGCCGTCGACATCATGAACATGGACCTGTCCACCGTGCGCGTGGCCCTCTACCCGGCGCACGTCGGCAAGAACCTGCACCTGCTGCGCGTGCCGACCATGAAGCACGCCTTCATCGGCCACGGCGACAGCGACAAGGTCGCCAGCATCAACCCGTTCGGCAAGGCCTACGACGAGCTGTGGACCGCCGGGAAGGCCGGTCGCGACCGCTGGGCCCGGGCCGACATCGGCGTCCGCGACGAGGACATCGTCGAGGTCGGCAGGCCCCAGCTCGACGTCATCGACACCGCGCCGGCCGGCGGCGAGATCCCCACCGTGCTGTACGCGCCCACCTGGGAGAACTGGACCGACGACCCGGGCACCACGTCGGTGACCGTCCAGGGCGAGCGCATCGTCAAGGCGCTCCTGGCCGCCGAACCGCCCGTGCGCGTCGTCTACAAGCCGCACCCGTTCACCGGGACCCGCTCCGCCAAGGCCAAAGCCGCCGACCGCCGCATCCGCGCCCTCATCGAGGACGCCAACCAGCGCTCCGGCGCTGCCCCGACCGCGGTCGTCCCGCCCCCGCCCGGGCAGGTAGACGACGAGGCCGCGAAGCTCCAATGGGGCGACGCCGCCACCTCCCGCAACGCCGTCACCACCCGCGCCGAGGTCACCGCCGAACGACGGACCGCCGCCGAATGGAACACGGCCTTCTGGGCGGCGCAGCCCGCGAACCGGCACCTGGTCGTCACCGGGGCCCTCCCGAACGTCTACGACTGCTTCAACCAGGCCGACGGCCTGGTCTCGGACATCTCAAGCGTCGTCTCCGACTTCATCGCCAGCGGCAAGCCGTACGCGGTCGTCGACTCGGCCGGCGTCGGCGAGGAGGCCTTCAAGGCCGCCAACACCGCCGTGCGCGCCGCCGTCATCCTCGACCCCGAGGTCCACGGCCTCGACGACCTGCTCGCCGCCGTCCGCGACCCCGAGCACGACCCGCTCAAGGCCGACCGCAAAGCACTCAAGACCTACCTGCTCGGGCCGGACGAACCCACCGCGCAGCAGCAGTTCAACCAGGCCGTGAACGAACTGGCCAAGCGGGCCGAGGAACGCAACCGGGCGCAGCCCGGCCCGGAAGCGGCGCAGCCGCGCGCGGCCGCCGAAACCGCCGCGAGCAGCGAGGACGCCGCCGCCGAACCCGACCCGGGCACCGTGGAGACCTCGGAATCGAGCGTCCCGGAGGCCGACACCGCCGCGACCTCGGCTCCGGAATCCCGGGCCACCGCGAACAGCGTCGACTGAGGATGGCCTTGAACCTGCTCGGCAAGCTCCTGTCCCGTACCGCGACGACCGGGCTCGCCGCAACCGCGCTGGCCGCCGCGATCCTCCCATGGACCTGGTCCGCCTGGGCCGCATGGGCACTCGCCGTCACGGCACTGTTCCTGGCGTGGCGAGCCCACCGCGACCTCGGCCCCGAACGGGACCGGTTCGCCCGCGGCGTCGCCCTCGCGGCGGTCGGTGCCGCCGCAGCCCAGCAGGGACCGGTCCCGGCCGCGCTCGCCGCGGGCGCACTCATAGCGCTCGTCGGCTTCGAGCCGCTGCTCGCGGTCGCCGTCGCCACCGGGCACATGGACACCGCGAACCTCGCGGTGGCCCGGGAACGGGCGTGGTTCACGCCTCGGGTCATGGGTGAGGCCCTCAGCGCCGGCGGCGGCGTGTTCGCCGCGGCGGGCGCGGTCGCCCTGGCCGCCGAAACGAGCGTGCCGCTGTGGATCGCGGTGGCGGCGGCCGCCGCCACCGCGGGCGCGGCGGGCGCCGGAGCGCTCGGGGCGCTGCTGCGACGGCGTCGTTCGGCCCACTCCGGAGACGCGGCCGTCATCGAGGCGCTGGAAGCGCTCGAACCCGCCTTCATCGTGCACTTCTCGGGCCCGCCGGCGTCGGCGTACCAGCTGGAGATGTGGCTGCCCTACCTCGACCGGCTCGGCGACCCCTACGCGATCGTCGCCCGCGAGAAGGTCCACCTGGACGACCTGCGCGACGCCACCGGCGCGCCGATCGTGGTGGCCCCGTCGATGTCGGAACTGGAGCGGCTGCTCGTCCCCAGCGTCAAGGCCGCGTTCTACGTCAACGGGTCCGCGCTGAACACGCACCTGGTGCGGTTCGGGCATCTGAAGCACCTCCAGCTGTTCCACGGCGAGTCCGACAAGGCATCGAGCTTCAACAAGGTCACCGCGATCTACGACACCGTGTTCGTGGCCGGGCAGGCCGCCGTCGACCGCTACCGGGCACACGGCCTGGACCTGGACTTCCGGAAGGTCGGCCGCCCGCAGCTGGCGTCGATCGCGCCCGGCCCGCGGACCGTCGCGGGCCCCAGGCCGGTGCTCCTGTACGCCCCGACCTGGACCGGGCTGACGAGCGAGTTCGACTACTCGTCGCTGGCGATCGGCCGACTGATCGTGGAGGAGGCGCTGCGGCGCGACCTCGCGGTCATCATGCGGGCGCATCCGTACACGCGCTTCAACCTGGCCGCCGCGAAGCGGCTCGACGAGATCGAGCGGATCCTCGCCGAGGACGCCGAGCGGACCGGGCGGGCGCACCTGTGGGGTTCGCAGGCGACCGGGTCGGTCTCGATCGTCGACTGCGCCAACGCGGCCGACATCGCGGTGTGCGACGTCAGCGGCGTCGCCACCGACTGGATCGCCACCGACCGACCGTTCGCGGTCACCGACATGGGCGGGCTCGGCGAGCGATTCACCGAGACCGCCTGGATCGCCAAGGGCGCGTACCGGATCGACGAGGACGGCTCCAACCTGGAGGCGGTGTTCGACGAACTGCTCAGCACTGATTCCAAAGCGGCGCAACGTAAAGAGACTCGAGAATACTTCCTCGGCACCGCTTCAGGCGAAGCGAGCGTCGACGTGTTCCTGAAGGAGACTCGCGCGGCATACAGCGACTGACCGCGCTGCGACGCGTTGCCGAGACTCGCATCGACACGTGACGGAAACACATTCTTCAAGAACTCCGTGAGGGCTGTCACTCCTCAATGCCCGGTGGAGAAAACGCCCGTGAAACGGCGGATGAATGCAACTTTTCTGATTGCCGCGGCGTACCTTCTGTAGGCCTGCCCGCCAGAGGGTATCGAGCCGTGTACCCGATCAGGATCAGGATTCAGAATGTCAACGCCGCTCGTCTCGGTCGTCATGCCCGTCCACAATGCCATGCCCTACCTGCTCAAGGGGCTGCAGTCCGTCGTGGACCAGTCCATCGGGGCCGAGAACCTCGAGATCATCGCGGTCGACGACGGGTCGACCGACGGCAGCGGCGAGGCCCTCGACAAGTTCGCCCTCGACCACCCCGACCTCCTCAGGGTCGTCCACCAGGAGGCCTCCGGGACGCCCAGCGCCCCGCGCAACCTGGCGATGGACATGGCCCGGGGCCGCTACATCCAGTTCCTCGACGCCGACGACTACCTCGGCGAGGAGGCCCTGGAACGGATGGTCGCCGTGGCCGAGAAGCACGGATCGGACGTCGTCCTGGGCAAGCTCGTCAGCGTCGGCGGCCGCCGCGTCGCGGGGTCGATGTTCGACCGCGACCAGCCGCGCGCCGACCTCTACTCCTCCCGGGTGTACTGGTCCCTGGGCGCGTGGAAGATGTACCGCCGGGAGATGCTCGACCAGCACGGACTGCGCTTCCGCACCGACCGCCGCACCGGCGAGGACCGCCCGTTCGTATTCCTGTCGTACTTCCACGCCCGCAACATCTCCGTGGTCGCCGAGTACGACTGCTACTACATGGTGCAGCGCGACGACGGCGGCAACCTCACCCTCGGCGGGATGGGCACCCCCAGGGACCGCAGCTTCAACAACGACAGCCCCCTGGAGATGATGGTCCCGCTCGTCGGCTCCACGGTCCCCGCGGGCGCCCGCCGCGACCACCTCATGTTCCGCCACTGGGAGGTGGAGGGCGAGATCGAGTTCCGCATCATCGCGAACGACCGCTCCCGGGACCGGCAGGAGGCCCGCCTGGAGCAGCTGCGGCTCCTGCTGGAGGAGTGGTACTCCCCGCGCGGCACCAAGCACCTCAAGGCCCATATGCACCTGCTCTACCACCTGGCGCGGACCGGAACGCTCGACGAGGTCCTGCTCGCCCACGAGCACCGCGACAGCGTTCCGCTCGTCGGCCGCGGCGGCCGCCTCTACGCCGTCCTGCCGGGCCGCGAGGACGAGGCGGGCCCGGGCCCGGGCCCCTGGGTCGACGTCACCGACATCTCGCGGCCCGAGCACTGGCTCGACGGCGTGGAGGCCGCGGGCACCGCGCTGCGCCTGAAAGGCAGCTGCTGGTTCCGCAAGATCCCCAACGACCAGGTGGAGCTGCGGCTGGAACTGCGCCGCCGCCGTGACGGCGAGGTCAAGCGGATCCCACTGCAGCACGAGAACGGACGGTTCGCCACCGAACTGGACCTCGACCACGCCCTCGGCCCGATCGACCGGGCCAAGGGCGCGTGGGACGTCGAACTGGTCGCCTCCGTCGGCGACTTCGAGCGGCGCGCCCCGTTCGGCGGCTCCCTCGGAGCCCCTATGCGCGGCAGGCCGGTGCCCGTCCACCGATTCGAGGTCCCCCGCCAGGAGCGGCGCCCGATCACCGTGACGCAGTACTTCACGGCGGCGAAGGGCCGCCTGGCGCTGCAGGTCGGCGGACGGCGGGTGCGGCAGGGGGTCGGCGGGCACTCGCGGCTGCGGCGGGCGATCGGGACCCGCCTGAAACCGCGCCAGCGGCTCCGCCGGATCAAGCGGCTGCTGCGCCGCTGAACCGGCGTTCACCCGAGTCGGCAGTGCCTTACGGCGGACTCCGGATGCACAGGTGAGCGGAACGGCGGCATCCGTCGGGCGGGTTACGATAGTGGACCTTCCGTATATCCGACACATGAACTTCTCGAGGGCCGATGTCCGCACCTGCACCCACAGTCAGCGTCGTCATTCCCGTGCACAACGCGATGCCTTACCTGCTCAAGACCGTCAACTCCGTCCTGGAGCAGACGATCGGCAAGGACCGGCTCGAAGTCATCGCGGTCGACGACGGGTCGACCGACGGGAGCGGCGAGGCCCTCGACGAGTTCGCCGCCGCCGAGCCGGGCACCGTGCGGGTCGTGCACCAGGAGGCCTCCGGCGGTCCCAGCGCCCCGCGCAACCGCGGCATGGACCTGGCCCGCGGCGAGTTCCTGTTCTTCCTCGACGCCGACGACTACTTCGGGCCCGAGGCCCTGGAGCGCCTCGTGAAGGCCGCGAACGAGAACCGCTCCGACGTGGTGCTGGGCAAGGGCGTGGGCGAAGGCGGGCGCGTCCCGCCGATGTCCATGTTCAAGGCGAACCAGCCGCGCGCGGACCTGTACTCGTCCCGCGTGTACTGGACGCTGGCTCCGTGGAAGCTGTACCGGCGCTCGCTCGTCGAGCAGCACCGTCTGCGCTTCCCCACCGGGGTGCGGATCGGCGAGGACCAGCCGTTCGGGTTCTGGGCGTACTTCCACGCGTCGAACATCTCGGTGGTGGCCGACTACGACTGCGTGCATGTGATCCGCCGCGAGGACGGCGGCAACATCACCTCCGGGTCCGGGCTGGACCCGCGGCGCTGGGAGCACTCGGACACCCGGACCCTGACGACGATGGTGGACCTGGTCGGCAAGAACGTCCCGGCGGGCCCGAAGCAGGACCATCTCATGCACCGCCACTGGGAGGTCGAGGGCGTAGGCGTCCTCAACCGGGTGATGCGCATTCCGACGGCGGAGGTCCGCGACGAGCAGGTCGCGTTGACGCGAGCGCTGCTCGACCGCTGGTACACGCCGGAGACGGCGCGGCGCCTGCGCCCGGACCTGCGACTGTCCTACCACCTCGTGCAGCACGGGACCACCGACGAGGTGCTGCAGTCGCGCAAGCAGAAGGACAGCATCAGCCTGGTAGGGCGCGGCGACCGCGTGTACGCCGTCCTGCCCGGCAGCGAGGCGACGGCGGGAGTCGCCGCCGGCCCGTGGGTCGACATCACGGACGGAGTGTCGCTCAAGCACTGGCTCGACGGCGTGGACGTGGACGGCACGGTGCTGCGGGTGTCCGGCACGGGGCGGCTCTCGCGGGTCCCGTCCGACCGGCTGCGACTGCGGCTGGCGTTGCGCCGGCGCGGCACGAAGGAGGTCCGCGAGTTCCCGCTGGAACACGAGGACGGGGTGTTCACCGCCGCGATCGACGTGGCCCGTGACCTGGGCGAGCCGAAGGCCGCAGTGTGGGATTTCGAGATCGTCGCCGCGATCGACGAGTTCGAGCGCCGCGCCAAGTTCGGGTCCTCGCTGGGCAAGCCGATGCAAGCTCGGGGACGCTCGGTGCATACGCTGCGCGAGCACGGGCGCCTGCGGGCCCCGGCGGTCGCGAAGCAGTACTTCACGGAGGGCGCGAAGCGGCTCGCGGTGCGTGTCTACGGCCCGCCCTCGCTGCGGCGCACCCTGGGCGCGTTGAAGCGGCGCGTCCTCGGATAACGCACGATGCGGAACGGCCGCGGCATCAGCCGCGGCCGTTCCTTTTTCGTCAGTTCGCTAGCGCTGCTTGAGCATCCGCTTGGCCTTGCGAACGGCCCGGCGCGCGAGCGAGGGACGCCGGGGTTCAGCGGTCTCGTCCCTGCCGAGGTCCGGTTTCAGGTGGACGACGGCCGGCTCCCGGCCGGACCGCTGCTCGAGGGCGAGCGGCAGGGGGATCTCGGGGCCGCCGGTGAAGCCGACGGCGACCTTCCACCGACCCGGGCCGAGACCGTCCGCAGCGAGCTTCACCTGCAGTTCGCCGACGCCCTTGACCGGTTCGACGAGCGCAGGCGATTCGACGCGGCGCCCGTCGGTGTCGTGCGTGAACGCGACTACGGCCTCGCCGGACCCGGACACGTAGCTGGGGAGGCCGATACGGAGGGCGCCGCCTTCGATGCGGGCCGCTTCGGGCCGCAGTCTCGCGAAGTACCTGGCGGGCTGCGAGGTGGCGGCGGCTATGTCGAGCGAGAGGTTCCCGTACGGCCGGGTCCAGTAGGGCACGGCCAGTCGTCCGGCGACGACGCCGGCGGCGCGGCGGCCTTCGACGGCGGTGGCCCGCAGCGACCCGAGCCGGACCTCCTTGGTCCATCCGGAGAAGCTGAGGCGCACGAGGAGGTCCCAGACGCCCCGGCCGAGGGGTTTGCCGCCCGCGGCCGTCTCAGGGTCGACTGGGGCGTTGCAGCGCAGTACCAGCCGTGTCGCGGTGCCGTCGGTGACGGCTTCGCGCTGGATCTCGACGTTCTGGAAGAAGTCGGCGCCGGTGGATCGTTCGCGGACGACGAGGTCGACCTTGGCGGTGTCGAATCCGGCGCCGACCAGGCCGAGGTCGTCGAGGGCCGATCGGGCCCCGGGCGAGAGTGGCAGGTCCGGACGGTACCCGGAGGGGCCGCCGCGGAAGACCAGCGGCTTGCCGTGGGCCTCGTACCAGGCCTGGAAGTCGAGCCAGAGTGCGCCGTTGTGCCAGGCGAGCCCTTCGAGGGACGCTGCGGGTCTGAGCTTGGGCTCCCAGGCGGCGAGGGCTTCGAGGTCGGCGAGGCGGTCGGCGAGGGTGAGGCCCGCGACGATCCGCTGGACGGGCTGGAGGCCGGCGGCGACGCCGGGGCCGAGGCGGGCGGCGGTGCGCCGGACGGCGGCGAACATCTGGGCTCGGTAGTCGGCGGGCTGGTCGAGGAAGCGGCGCCCGCGGAGGGGCTCGACCATCTCGACGCGCAGCCAGCGGCGCAGGACCCTGTCGCGAGCGGGTCCGGGCTCGGTGTACTTCTCGACGACGTCGATGGACTTGCCGAGCTTGGCGAAGTAGTCGTCGGGGTCGACTCGCTGCTGGCTGATGTTGACGCCGTCGTCGCGGCGGACGTGGTAGTAGCAGGTGTAGTCGGCGAGGACGGCGACGCTGCGGGCGCGGAGGTACGCCTCGGAGACGAAGAGGTGGTCCTCCAGGCGGTGCTTGCCGACGGGGAAGCGGATGCCGGTCTCGGTGAGGAACTCGCGCCGGATCATCTTGTGGCACGTGAGGCTGTCCATCAGAGGAGCATTGTGGACGGTGCATTTGGGTCGGCTGCGGCGGAACAGCTCCTTGGGAACCGCCCGGCCCCGGCCCGCCATCTTGCCGACGACGATGTCGGCGCCGTTGTCGGTCCCGTACCGGTGCATCCGCTCGAGCGCCTCGTCCCCCAGGTAGTCGTCATCGTCGACGAACATGACGTACTCGCCGCGGGCGCGCTCGATACCGGTGTTGCGGGGCTTGCCCGGCCAGCCGGAGTTGGCCTGGTGGATCACGTGGAAGTGGGAGTGCTCGGCGGCGAGCCGGTCGAGCATCTCACCGGTGCCGTCGGTGGAGCCGTCGTCGACGAACAGCGCCTCGAACTCGTCCGGCGCCAGACTCTGCCGCAGCAGCGCGTCGACGTTGTCCTGAAGGTTCGCGCCAGTGTTGTAGACCGGGACGATTACGGATACTTTGATCGTCATATCGAGGTTGACCTCGCGTCAAGATCAGGGCCGTGCGGCCGACGGTTCCAGGCCGACCGCTCTGGGCTCCGCTCCAGTGCGGGCAAACGGTCGACCGGTTGCGTCGATGATATTCGGTCGCGGCGCGCGTTCCGGGACACGGCCCCGCGGCCTAGCGGAAGCGGCGGTTGGCCTCGGAGAGGTCCTCGGCGAAGTCGACCTCGATCACGTCGTGCGCGGAGATGTCGATGGCCTCGAAGTGGACGCCGTCCTTCTCGATGGCCAGCTCGATGCCGCGCTCGAAGTAGTCCTGGTCGCCGACCTCGGCGAGGCGCTTGGCGAGGACCGGGCGGTCCGCGGAGGAGACGTAGTTGACGCCCACGGCCTCGCCCAGGGCGCCGTCGCGGACCTCTTTCGACAGCTTCCGGATGTATCCGTCGGGGCCGAGGGTGTACTTGATCTCCTCTTCGGCGACCGAGGCGGTGTTGACGGAGATGAAGGACCGGTCCATCGCGATGTGCGGCAGCAGCGCGTCGAGGACGCGCGGGTCGAACACCACGTCGCCGTTGAGCCACAGGACCCCGCCGGGGCCGAGGATCGTGAAGGCCTTGAGCAGGCTCTTTGAAGTGTTGGTGTCGCCGTACGCCTGGTTGTAGATGAAGCCGACGTCGGGCACCTCCTCCATGATCATCTCCTTCTTGAAACCGACCACGAGGTGGATGGAGTGGCGGCTGAAGCGAGAGGTCAGGAGCCGGAGCGAGCGTCCGAGGATGGTCTCCCCGGAGGCCAGGGGCGTCAGCGGCTTCGGGTGGGGCTTCCCGAGGCGCGAACCCACGCCCGCCGCCAGGATCACGATATTGGTCGACATACGGCCTCTGTTCTACCGGGAGGGACAAGCTGCGGGGCTGGCGCACCGAGACTACCCGTCTCGGCGCGCCGCCCCCTCACTCCTCTGGAGCGGCCTTCTTCACGGCTTTCTTGGCGGCCTTCTTCACCGTCTTCTTCGCGGCGGTCTTCTTGGCCGCGGTCTTCTTCGCGGCGGCCTTCTTCACCGTCTTCTTGGCGGCGGTCTTCTTCGCGGCCTTCTTGGCGGGCACGGC
This sequence comes from Glycomyces sp. NPDC048151, assembly GCF_043202775.1. Taxonomy (NCBI): domain Bacteria; kingdom Bacillati; phylum Actinomycetota; class Actinomycetes; order Glycomycetales; family Glycomycetaceae; genus Glycomyces; species Glycomyces sp. NPDC048151. The sequence goes on from NZ_JBIDBB010000010.1 coordinate 161,142, forward strand.
GCCCGAGGACACCTTCTCGCGGCGCTCGGCGAGCAGCTCGGCGGCGCGGTCGATCGTCAGGTCCTCGATCGAGTCGGTCTTGCGGATCGACGCGTTCGTCTCGCCGTCGGTCACGTACGGGCCGAAGCGCCCGTCCTTGAGCGTGACCTCCTTGCCCGTCACCGGGTCGGGGCCGAGCTCCTTGAGGAGGGTCTGGGCGCGCTGCTGGCGTCCCCGCGTCTTCGGCTGCGCCAAGAGCTTCTCGGCCTCGTCGAGCGTGAGCGTGAACAGCTGCTCCTCGTTCTCGAGGGACCGGAAGTCGCGGTTCTTCTTGACGTAGGGGCCGTGCGGGCCCAGGCCCGTGCGGATCTCCTCGCCCTCGGCGTCCTTGCCGACCAGGCGCGGCAGCGTCAGGAGCTTCACCGCGTCGGCGAGGGTGATCTCCGAGAGCTTCTGGCCCGTCAAGAGCGACGAGGACTTCTCGCCGCTGGTCACGTACGGGCCGTAGCGGCCGGTCTTGGCGAACACCGGCTCGTTCGTCTCGGGGTGCGTGCCCAGCTCGCCCTCGTTCTCGGCCAGCTCGAACAGCTCCTGGCCCTTCTCGGGCGTCAGCTCGTCCGGGGCCATCGACTCGGGGATGGACGGACGCTTGCCCGGCTCGGCGGGCTCCTCCTGCCCCGGCGTCGTGCGCTCCAGGTACGGGCCGTACCGGCCGACGCGCGCGACCACGTTGCGGCCCTTGTCGTCGGTGTACAGCGGGATCGAGTTGACCTCGCGGGCGTCGATCTTCGCCAGCTCTTCCTCGATCATGTGCCGCAGCCCGCCGGAGGCGGCCACGGTCCCCTCCTTGTCCTGCCCGCCGAAGTAGAACTTGCGCAGGAACTCCTCGCGGGACTCCTGCCCGGCGGCGACCTCGTCGAGCTCGTTCTCCATCCCGGCGGTGAAGTCGTAGTCGACCAGGCGCGGGAAGTGGCGCTCCATGAGGCCGATGACGGCGAACGCGCGGAAGGCCGGGACGAGCGCCTGGCCCTTCTTGAACACGTACTCGCGGTCCTGGATGGTCTGCATGATCGACGCGTACGTCGACGGGCGCCCGATCCCGCGCTCCTCGAGGGCCTTCACGAGGCTCGCCTCGGTGTAGCGCGCGGGCGGCTGCGTGGTGTGCCCGGCGGCCTCCAGGCCCTGCTCGGACAGGTGCTGGCGCTCGGCCAGCTCCGGGAGGCGCTTCTCCGCGTCGTCCGCGTCGCCGTCCTCGATGGACTCGACGTAGGCGAGGAGGAAGCCCGGGTTCGTGATGGTCTTGCCGGACGCGCCGAAGTCGGCTTCCTCGCCGTCGGCGGTCGTGGCGCGGGTGCGCACCGAGGTCGAGTTCCCGGTCGCGTCGACCATCTGGGACGCGAGCGTGCGCCGCCAGATCAGCTCGTACAGCCGGTACTCCTCGGCCGAGAGCTGGCCCTTGAGCTGGTTCGGGGTCTTGAAGCGGTCGCCGGAGGGCCGGATGGCCTCGTGCGCCTCCTGCGCGTTCTTCACTTTGCGCGCGTACCGGCGCGGCTCCGAGGGCACGTACTGCGCGCCGTAGAGCTCGGCGGCCTGGGCGCGCGCGGCGTTGATCGCGGTGTTCGACAGGTTCGTCGAGTCGGTCCGCATATAGGTGATGTGGCCGTTCTCGTAGAGCCGCTGGGCGACCCGCATGACCTGCGCGCTGGAGAGGCGGAGCTTGCGCCCGGCCTCCTGCTGCAGCGTCGAGGTGATGAAGGGCGCGTACGGCTTGCGCCGGTACGGCTTCTTCTCGACCTTGAGCACGGTGAAGTCGCGGCCCTCGAGGCGGTGCGCGAGGCCCCGGGCCCCGGCTTCGTCGAGGTGGACGACGTTGCCCTTGACCTGCCCGGTGGCGGCGTCGAAGTCCTTGCCGGTGGCGACGCGGTCGCCGTCGACGGCGATGAGGGTGGCCTTGAACCGCTGGTCGTCGTCGGTGGCCAGGTTGACGCTGACGTCCCAGTAGTCGGCGGCGCGGAACGCCATGCGGGCCCGCTCGCGCTCGACGACCAGGCGCGTGGCCACGGACTGGACGCGCCCGGCCGACAGCCGGGGCATGACCTTCTTCCACAGGACCGGGGAGACCTCGTAGCCGTAGAGCCGGTCGAGGATGCGCCGCCCCTCCTGGGCGTCGACCAGGTCCTGGTTGAGCTCGCGCGGGTTCGCGGCGGCCTCGGCGATGGCCTGCGGCGTGATCTCGTGGAAGACCATGCGCTTGACCGGGACCTTCGGCTTCAGGGTCTCGAGCAGGTGCCAGGCGATGGCCTCCCCCTCGCGGTCCTCATCGGTGGCGAGGAAGAGCTCGTCGACTTCCGCGAGGTAGCCCTTGAGCTTCTTGACGTGGGCCGACCGGTCGGGGTTGACGATGTACAGCGGCGCGAAGTCGTTGTCGACGTCCACGCCGAGCCGCGACCAGGCCTTGTCCTTGTACTTGGCCGGGATCTCCTTCGCGCTGCGCGGAAGGTCCCGGATGTGCCCGAGCGAGGAGTCGACGATGTAGCCGGGGCCGAGATAGGAGGCGATCGTCTTGGCCTTCGCCGGGGACTCCACGATGACAAGGCGCTTGATGTCCGCCACTGCTCCCACCGTTCACTCGGAAAATGCACTCGATTCGTTACGGTAGCTCACGCTTCCGCATTGCGTCCCCTGAGTATGGGTGTGCCCCGGTCCGATCGGCCGGGGCACACGCTGACGAATCCCAGAATCAGTTAGCCGACTTCGACCGACTCACGCTGTTCCGGGGCGCGGGCTTCCCCCGCCTCCACCACCGCGGAACGGCGCTTGGAGACGACGATCGCGGTGACCAGGACGGCCACGGCGAGCCCGGCGATGATCCAGCGGACCGGGCCGTCGGCCTCGGCGCCGACGCCGTCGACCGTGTAGACGACCACGGCCGGGGCGATGATGAGGCTCACCAGGTTCATGACCTTGAGGAGCGGGTTGATGGCCGGGCCCGCGGTGTCCTTGAACGGGTCGCCGACGGTGTCGCCGATCACGGCCGCGGCGTGGGCCTCGGAGCCCTTGCCGCCGTGGTTGCCGTCCTCGACGTCCTTCTTCGCGTTGTCCCACGCGCCGCCGGAGTTGGCGAGCATGACGGCCATGAGCACGCCGCACGCGATCGCGCCCGCGAGGTACGCCGCGAGCGGGCCCACGCCGAGGCCGAAGCCGACCGCGATGGGCGCGGTGATGGCGAGGAGGCCGGGCGTGGCGAGTTCGCGCTGGGCGTCGCGGGTGCAGATGTCGACGACGCGGCCGTACTCGGGCCGCTGGGTGCCCTCCATGATCCCCGGGAACCGCTTGAACTGGTCGCGGACCTCGTTGACGACGGCCCCGGCGGAGCGGGCGACGGCGTTCACGGCGAGGCCGGAGAACAGGAACACCACGGACGCGCCGATGATGAAGCCCACGATGTTCGCCGGATCGGCGATGTTCAGCGCGGACAGGAGCGCCTCGCCCATGAGGCCTTCACCGGCGACGGCGTCGGTGTACGAGCCGAACAGGGCGGTAGCGGCCAGGACCGCGGTCGCGATCGCGATGCCCTTGGTGATGGCCTTGGTGGTGTTGCCGACCGCGTCGAGGTCGGTGAGCGTGCGGGCGGCGTCGCCCTCCACGTCGCCGGACATCTCGGCGACGCCCTGCGCGTTGTCGCTGATGGGCCCGAAGGTGTCCATGGCGACGATGACGCCGACCGTGGTGAGCAGGCCGCAGCCCGCGAGCGCGACCGCGAAGAGGCTGACGAGGATCTCGCCGCCGCCGAGCAGGTACGCGCCGAGGACCGCCGCGGCGATGCACAGCGCAGTGTAGACGGCCGACTCCAGGCCGAGCGAGAAGCCCGACAGGATGTTGGTGGCCGCGCCGGTGCGCGTCGAGGCCGAGACGGCCTTGGTCGGCTTGTAGCGGGTGTCGGTGTAGTAGCCGGTGAGGGCCATGATGACCGCGGCCAGCGCGATGCCGATGACGACGGCGACGATGGCGAAGACCTGCGGGTTCACGGGCACGTCCGCGGTGTCGACGGCGGTGCCGAGCGAGGCCCAGTCGGACGGGACGTACCACAGGACGGCGACGACGGTGAGCAGCGCGGAGACGACCGCGGAGAGGTAGAACGCCCTGTTGATGGCCGTGAGGCCGGAGGCGTCGGAGGCCCGCATGCGGGTGATGATGACGCCGAGGATGGCGCAGACGATGCCGACGGAGGCGACGAGCAGCGGCAGGACCAGGCCGGTCTCGCCGAACGCGGCGCGGCCGAGGATGAGGCTCGCGACGAGCACGACCGCGTAGGACTCGAAGAGGTCGGCGGCCATGCCGGCGCAGTCGCCGACGTTGTCGCCCACGTTGTCGGCGATGGTCGCCGGGTTGCGGGGGTCGTCCTCGGGGATGCCCTGCTCGACCTTGCCGACGAGGTCGGCGCCGACGTCGGCGGCCTTGGTGAAGATGCCGCCGCCGACGCGCATGAACATGGCCAGGAGCGCGGCGCCGAAGCCGAAGCCCTCCAGGACCACGGGCGCGTCGCCGTTGTAGATGAAGACGACGACGGCCGCGCCGAGCAGGCCCAGGCCCACGGTGAGGAACCCGACCACGCCGCCGGTGCGGAAGGCCAGGTGCATCGCGGTGGTGGGCTCGCCGTCGCGGGCCGCGGCGGCCACGCGCACGTTGGCGCGGGTGGCCATGTTCATGCCGGCCCAGCCGATGAAGGAGCTGAACAGCGCGCCGACGATGAAGAACACGCTGCGTCCGATGCGGACGTCCGTGCCTCCTTCGGCGGGGAGCAGGAACAGCAGGACCACGGCGATGACGACGAAGATGCCGAGGGCGCGGAACTGGCGGCGCAGGTATGCCGAGGCGCCTTCCTGGACGGCCCCGGAGATCTCGCGCATCTTGTCGGTGCCGGTGCCGGCCGCGAGGATGCTCTTGACGAGCGCGGCGGCGCCGCCCAGGGCGACCAGCGCGAGCGCTGCGGCGACCACGACGAGGCTGAGGTTCGAGCCCGCGAGCTCACCTACGCCCTCGTCGCCATTGGCGAGCAACGTATGCATGTATTCCTCCAGATGTCGACCCGCGGGGCACCGCGGGTCGGAAACACGTAAAGGGCCGCGGGACGGGTAGGACTGCGGCCGGGGGCCGGGCCTACACGGCCCGGCAGACTTAACGTGCGGAGTGTAACGATGTGAGCGCTTTAGGAGTGGGGACGGTCACGCCCCTCTGCGGGCGTGGTCAATGCCTCAGTGGTCGGCCGCGGAGCCGGAGCCGGGGAGGGGCCAGGACATGCTGACGGTCGTCCGCCCGTCGGGGTCGGGACCGGTCACGACCAGGTCTTCGACCAGTCCGCCCAGGACGATGAGGGTGATCTCCTCGGAGAGGGTGTCCTCTTCGATGGCGTCGTGATCGTTCGCTCGCGCATCGCCGCCGCCGACGCCCGCGCCGATCCGGCCGTTCGAGCGCGCGCGCAGATCCTGCGCGTTATCCGTGATTTTCGCAACAAAACGATCACCGATCGAAAACTCCACGCGCACGAGGTCGTCGATGCCCCGGTCCCTGTGCCGCAGCACCGCGCGCGTGCACGCTTCGCCGACCGCCTGCCGCACCTCGTCGAGCAGGCCGGTGGCGACCCCGGCGTGCGCGGCCACGTCGGCGGCCACGAGCCGGGCCGCGCGGACGTAGGCGGCGGCGGGGGTGAACGCGAACCGGACGGTGACCGCCTCAGTCCGTCCCCCAGTGCGGTCGTGCTTGGAGCCGTTCACTCGCCGGGCACCGCTTCCCGGACATCGAGCACCTTGTCGAGGCCGGTGAGATCCAGGAGCTTGCGGATGCGCGGGTTGGCGCACACGACGACGAGGCTGCCGCCGGAGTCGGAGAGGCGGCGGCGGGCGCCGATGAGGACGCCGAGGCCGGTGGAGTCGCAGAACTCGGTGGGCGTCAGGTCGATCGCGACCCGCATGCGGCCCTCGGAGGAGAGTTGGCGGACGGCCTCGCGCAGCTGCGGCGCGGTGTACATGTCGATCTCGCCGGTCACGCTGATGACCGCGTAGTCGCCGACCTCGGAGAGGCTGAGCCCCAGCTCGGGCTCGGCCGCGCCGTCGCCTGATGTTCCCCTCACGCCGCAGCTCCCCTCTCTCGGCTTCGCATGTCGCCAGTGCCTCGCGAACACTGTGTCTTGGCCCATAAGCGTACTGCGTTCCCAGTGGAGCGGAGCCGGGAGCGTATGACCGAAATGCGGACGCGCGGCTTCAGCGGCACCGGAGCGTGTCGGTGGGCTGCGGCATCATTGGACGGTGTCAGTCGACCAGCTCATAGCCGCTCTCGAGTCCGAGGAGGGAGGACTGCGCCACGTGCGCCGCCTCCCGCCTCGGGAGTCCGTGCGCACCGAATGGCCCGAGTGGGTGCCCGATACGGTTCGGGATGCTTTGGGCGGCATCGGGATCACGCGCCCGTGGCCGCACCAGGCGGAGGCCGCGACGCACGCGTTCGAGGGCCGGGACGTGGTCGTCTCGACCGGTACAGCCTCGGGCAAGAGCCTCGCCTATCTGCTGCCGCTGCTCACCGAAGCGGCCGCAGCGCCGATTGACGGCTCGCAAGCGTCGCCGAGACCCGGCGAAGGCCGGACCCTGTACCTCGCGCCCACGAAGGCGCTCGCCGCCGACCAGGCCCGCGCCGTCAGCGAGTTCGAGGTCCCGGGCCTCATCCCGGCGATCGTCGACGGCGACACGCCGTTCGAGCACCGGCAGTGGGCGCAGCGGTTCGCGAACCTGGTCCTGTCGAACCCTGACCTGCTCCACCACTCGCTGCTCCCCCGCCACCGCATGTGGCGCTCGCTCCTGAAGAACCTCAGGTACGTCGTGGTCGACGAGTGCCACGTCTACCGGGGCGTGTTCGGCGCACACGTCGCGCTCACCCTGCGCCGGCTGCTGCGCCTCGCCGAGCACTACGGCGCGAACCCCACGGTGATCGCGGCCAGCGCGACCGCCGCCGACCCGGCGGCGTCGCTGTCGGTCCTCACGGGCCGCCCGGCCGTCGCGGTGACGCGGGACTGCTCGCCACATCCGGGCGCGACCGTGGCGCTGTGGGAGCCGGTCACGTACGAGATCGAGGGCGAGCCGCAGCAGGCGTCGACGTTGAGCGAGACGGCGCGGATGCTGGCGCAGCTGACGCGCCGGGGCGTGCGCACGCTCGCGTTCGTGCCGTCGCGCCGGGGCGCGGAGATCGTTGCGGCGGAAGCGAAGTCGCGGCTGGGCGCGGACCCGGCGGCGGGCCGGATCGCCGCCTACCGGGCGGGGTACCTGCGCGAGCACCGCCGCGAGCTGGAGTCGGACCTGCGGGACGGCAAGCTCCTGGGGGTGGCGACGACGAACGCCCTGGAGCTGGGCATCGACGTGACGGGTCTGGACGCGGTCCTGCTGTGCGGCTACCCGGGGCGGCTCGCGTCGTTCTGGCAGCAGATCGGGCGGGCGGGCCGGGGCGACACCGAGGCGCTGGCGGTGATGCTGGCGAAGGACGATCCGCTGGACACGTTCCTGGTGCACCATCCGGAGGCGATCTTCGACCGGCCGGTGGAGGCGAGCGTGTGCGACCCGTCGAACCCGTACGTGCTGGCCGGGCACCTGTGCCTCGCGGCCGAGGAGCTGCCGCTCAAGGACGCGGACCTGGAGAAGATCCCCGGCAGCCGCGACGTGGCCGAGCAGCTGTGCGAGCAGAAGCTGCTGCGCCGCCGCCCGGGCGGGCGGTACTACTGGATCGGCTCGGAGCGGCCGGAGGTGACGCTGCGCGGTTCGGGGCCGATGGGCGTGGACATCGCGGAGACGAAGACGGGCAGGCTGATCGGCACGGTCGACGCGGCGGCCTCGCACCGGCTGGTGCACAAGGGGGCGCTGTACCTGCACCAGGGCGAGTCGTTCATCGTCGACGACCTCGACCTGGAGGACGGGCTGGCGCTCGTGCACGCGGCGAAGCCGCCGTGGACGACGAGCGCGCAGGAGATCACGCACCTGGAGGTCCTGTCGGAGCGCGAGCGCCTGGACATGGGCGACGTGCAGCTGTGCCTGGGCGAGGTGGAGGTGACGTCGAACGTCATCTCCTACCAGCGGCGCAGGCTCCCCTCTGGCGAGGTCATCGACACGCAGCCGCTGGACCTGCCGCCGCAGACGCTGCGCACCGTGGCGGTGTGGTGGACGGTGGAATCCGAAGCGCTGGAAGGCATCCCGGACCTGGCGGGGTCGCTGCACGCGGCCGAGCACGCGTCGATCGGGCTGCTGCCGCTCATCGCGACGTGCGACCGGTGGGACATCGGCGGGCTGTCGACGCCCGCGCACATGGACACGGAGCTCCCGACGGTGTTCGTCTACGACGGGCACCCCGGCGGGGCGGGCTTCGCTGAGCAGGCGTTCCGCAAGTGGACGGACTGGCTCGGGGCGACCCGGGAGGCGATCTACAGCTGCGACTGCCGTTACGGGTGCCCGAGCTGCATCCAGAGCCCCAAGTGCGGCAACGGGAACGAGCCGCTGCACAAGAAGGGCTCGGTCGCCGTCCTCGACCTGCTCCTCAAGGCGGGCGAGGGCCCGGTGAAGGCCACCGTCCACGCCCCGAAGCCCGCCGCGGCCGAGGACGACCTCTGGCCGGGCGACTTCTAGGGCGGGCTAGCCGGAGACGCGGGCGAGGCTGGCGCTCAGGTGCGGGGTGAGCGGCTTGCCTTCGGCGGCGAGCTCCTGGGCGTACATGAGGGCGCCCTCGACGATGCCGTAGAGGCGCTTCCCGGCGGTGACCTCCTTGGCCTGCGGGGAGCGGACGACGGCGTCGGTCGCGATCTCGATGCGGGTGCCGTCTACGTGCCCGTAGTACAGGTCGAGGATGCCGGTGGGGTGCGACAGGAGCACTTCGATCTCGGGGCGGCGGGGGTCCTCGCCCTTGACGACGCGCCACCAGCCGGTCTCCTGGGCGGCGGGGCGGACGGGCTTGCCGTCGGCGTCGATGATCCAGGAGCGGGACTGGTAGCGCAGGAACGGGCGGCCGTCGTGGAGGAAGGCGACCTCTTGGGCGTAGAGGAAGTCCTCGGTGCCGGGGTAGCCGCCCTGGCCGCGGCCGCGCCAGCGGCCGACGAGGGGCAGCAGCGGCAGCAGGTCGTCGTGCAGGTTGGGCCCGCGGCGCAGGTCGTCGGTCTCCTCGAACGGGTAGGGCTCGACCTTCTCGAAGGTCGAGGCGAACTCTTCGGGTACTTCGCGCTCGCTCATTTGTTCCTCGCGGTTCGAATGGTCCAGTAGCCGAGTGCGCCCGCCATGGCGCCTGCGGCGATGACGAGCACGGCCGTCAATGCCGTTTCCATCATGATCATTTTCTCCCAGAGTGCCCGCTCCTCTCAGACCGGGGTGAATTCGGTCCTCCACGGAGGGGCGCATGGGTCGTCGAATCGCCGTCAGGCGGTTCGACGCACGCACCGACCGCGGCGAGGCCCGCCTCAAGCAGGTAGATGATCTCAGAATTGAGCGACCGCCGATCGGCTATCGCTTGCGTGTCCAACCGTGCCCGTAGTTCCTCGGGAAGACGAAGATTCAGTTTGTTCATGGCCCCATTATAGGGCTATAATAGGGCCATGACTAGGTTTCGGGCGTATCCCACAGCGGAGCAGGAGCAGCAGATGCTCGAACACTGCTCGCACGCAAGATACGTATGGAACCTCGCTGTCGAGCAGCACAGTTACTGGAGAAGGGGTCGGCACGCCGCTCCGGGCTTCGCCGAGCAGTGCAGGCAGCTCACCGAGGCTCGGCGTGAGAACGAATGGCTCGGATCCGGCAACGCCGATGTACAACAGCAGGCGCTCAAGGACTTCGCCAAAGCGAAGGCGATGAGGTTCTCGTCGGGGTTCGGGGAACCTACTTGGCGTAAGAAGTTCAAACACGAAGGGTTCCGGGTCATCGGCACGGGCCGCGCGCCCGCGTTCAACCCGGACGGCACCGCGAAGCGGAACACCAAGACCGGCAAACGGGTCATGAACCGGAGCGTGGTGGTCGAAAAACTCAACCGCCGGTGGGCACAGGTTAAAGTGCCCGGCTGCGGCTGGGTCCGTTTTCGCCTCACTCGACCGAAAGTGCCACAGGCGAAGACATTTCGAGTGTCCTTCCGGGGCGGACTATGGCATATCGCGTTCGCGGCGATTCCTGAGCCGATCGCAGCTCCCGGCAACGGCAAGGTCGTCGGCATCGATCGCGGCGTCAAGGTCACCGCCGCACTGTCTGACGGCCACATTCTGAATTGTCCGCATCCCACTGTTAAAGAGCGGGCCCGGCTCCGCAAACACCAGCGGCGCGCCTCGAATGCAGCCAAGGGGAGCGAGAGGAAGACTGTCGAACACGCCAAGGTCGCAAGATTGAAAGCCCGTGACGCGAATCGCCGCAAAGACTGGTGCGAGAAGACCAGCACCATGCTGGCCCGAAACTACGACCTGGTGCGGTTCGAGAAACTCATCATCAAGAACATGACCCGGTCAGCTAAGGGCACCTTCGTGGAGCCGGGGCGACAGGTGCGGCAGAAGTCCGGGCTTAACCGTGCGATGCTGGCCCAGGGGTGGGGACTCCTGCGGCGACGAACCGAGCACAAGGCGCCCGGCCGAGTCGAAGATGTCCCTGCCGCCTATACCTCCCTGCGTTGCAGCGCCTGCGGATGGATAGACAAGAACTCGCGCAAGAGCCAAGCCGAGTTCGTCTGCTCCTCATGCGGATTCGCCTGCAACGCTGATACCAATGCAGCCATCAACGTCGCGGCAGGACCGGGCGTGTCACGAACACGCCCCGGGCGTTCAGCCCGTGCCGGAGGGACGACAGCGGCCACTCGCCGTTCGAGCGTCCGTGAACCTCAACCGAACCTGGTTGAAATCCCCCTCCAGCAGGTGGGGGAGGAGGTCAATTTACGTCCGGTCCTCGTCGTTTTACCGATGCGATGGCAAGATGTTGAGCATGACTACACCTGGACCCTTCGACAGCTGGCTCTCGGACATGGACGGCGTGCTCGTCCACGAGGGCGTGCCGGTTCCCGGCGCCAACAAGCTCATCGAGAAGCTGCAGTCGGCGGGGAAGCGGTTCCTCGTCCTGACGAACAACTCGATCTACACGCCCCGCGACCTGCACGTGCGGTTGAAGAACTCCGGGCTGCAGGTGCCGGTCGAGTCGATCTACACGTCGGCGATGGCGACGGCGGACTTCCTGCAGTCGCAGCGGCCCAAGGGCTCGGCGTACGTGATCGGCGAGGCGGGCCTGACGACGGCGCTGCACGAGATCGGGTACGTGCTGACCGACTACCGCCCGGACTACGTGGTGCTCGGCGAGACGCGCCGGTACGACTTCGGGGCGCTCACGACTGCGGTGCGGCTGGTCAAGTCCGGGTCGCGGCTCATCTGCACGAACCCGGACACGACGGGCCCGAGCCCGGAGGGCCTCATGCTCGGCGTGGGCGCGGTTGCGGCGATGATCACGGCGGCGACCGGTTCGGAGGCGTACTTCCCGGGTAAGCCGAACCCGTTGATGATGCGGAACGCGTTGCGCCGCATCGGGGCCCACTCGGAGACGACGGTGATGATCGGCGACCGCATGGACACCGACGTGCTGTCGGGCCTCGAAGCGGGCCTGGAGACGGTCCTCGTTTTGTCGGGGGTGACTGACAGTATGGAGGAAGTCGAGCGCTACCCCTTCCGACCCAACCACGTGAAGGACTCGGTGGCGGACCTCATCGACTGGATCGAGTAGCCGCAGCCTTCGAGGAGCCGCCCCATGCCTCCCCCGCAACGCCCCGCCAAGCCCGTCTCGCGTGCGCGGCAGGGAGGTGACGACGACTTCGTCCCCGCGCCGAGACCCGCGCGCGGGGAGGCCGCTCCCCCGTCCGGGCGGGAGGCGCCGCCGAAACAGGCCGTGCCGCACCGGGAGTCGGGCCCCGAGTCGAAGCTCAGCGCGCTGGAGTCGCGGCTCCTGGCGTTCGAGGCGCGCTGGTGGCGCGCCTCAGGCGCGAAGACGCAGGCGATCAGCGACGAGCTGGAGCTCACCCCCGAACGGTACTACCAGCACCTGGCGCGGCTCATCGACCACCCGGAGGCGGCCGCGGAGCAGCCCGCGGTCGTCCGGAGGCTCAGAGCCGCCCGGGACGAACGCCGCGCGGAGCGGTAGGCGAAGCAGGCGATCGGCGCGGGCCGAACGGTACAAGAACCACGCGATCGGCGCGGCCCGTGCGACGCTGCCGCCATGCCGGACCGCACCGGCTGCCGCGAACGCGGTCCCGGAAGTCCGGCCGCCACGGTCGCGCCGTGCCGCACGCAGTTCGGATCGCGATGCCTTGCGGGCGTGCCGGATCGGCGCGATCACGCGGACCCAGCCCGTCAGCCTTTGCGGGCGCGGCTTTCAGTGAGCGCGTACCAGCCCGCGCCGACCGCGAACACCGCCAGGCCGCCGAGCACCGACGCCACCGGCAGGCTCGCTGCCACGAGCAGGCACCCGGCGAGCCCCAGCCACGGCAGCGGGGCGCGCCGGTCGAGCGTCGCCGCCGAGGCGTTCGCGACCCCGTAGTAGACCAGCACGCAGAAGCTGGAGAACCCGATCGCGCCCGCCAAGTCCAGTGTGGACACCAGGACGAGGACGAGGCCGCTCGCGGCCACCTCCGCCGCCCACGGCACCCCGAACCGCTCCGACACCGCCGCGAGGGCGCCGGGGAGCCGCCGGTCGCGCGCCATCGCCAGCGCGGTGCGGCCGATCCCGGCGAGCAGGCTGAGCAGGACCCCGGCGACGGCGACGCCCGCGCCGATCGCGACGACCGGTTTCAGCGCGGGCGCGCTGGCCCCGGCGAGGTCGGCGAGCGGCGCGTCGGAGTCGGCGAGGGTGTCGGCGCCGAGGACGTTGAGGACGGTGACGGCCACGAGCAGGTACACGGCGAACGTGACCGCGAGCGCGATCGGCACGGCGAGCGGGATGGTCCGCTCGGGGCGTTTGACCTCTTCGCCGAGGGTCGCGATGCGGGCGTACCCGGCGAAGGCGAAGAACACGAACCCGGCGGCGGTGAGCACGCCCCACGGGTGGGCGTCGCCCGTCTCCTGGGCGGCGACGGGCCCGGCGGTCCCGGCGAGGACGACGGCCGCGAGCACGGCGAGGGTGACGGCGGCGAACACGGCCGAGGCGAGCGCGGTGCGCTGGACGCCGAGGAGGTTGATGGCGCAGAAGGCGACGACGGCCGCGGCGGCGAGGGCGCGCGGGTGGTCGGGCAGGAGGTACGCGCCGAGGGTGAGGGCCATGGCGGCGGCGGAGGCGGTCTTGCCGACGAGGAACGCCCAGCCCGCGGTGAACCCGGCGGCGGGGTGGAGGCGGCGCGTGCCGTAGACGTAGGCGCCTCCGGCCTGCGGGTGGAGGGCGGCGAGGCGCGCGGTCGAGCGGGCGTTGCAGTAGGCGATGAATCCGGCGACGACCAGGGCCGCAAGGAGTCCGGTCCCGGATCCGGCGGCGTCCGCGGCGGGGGCCCAGACGGCGAACACGCCCGCCCCGAGCATCGAGGCGAGTCCGATCGCGATCGCGGACGGGAGTCCGAGTCTGCGCTGGAGGGTCGGCCGCTCGCGCGGCGGTGTGGGCATGGGTCGAAGATACCGTGCGCAGGTTTCGGGAAGCCGCTCAGCGATAGCGCCGTTCGGGTTCGAGGAGCAACGGGAGTTCCACTGTGTCCCACGGGATGCGCTGGACGGTGCGGAGGATGAGGAAGCCGAGGACGAGTCCGCCCGGCGTGTCGGTGAACCAGTGGAAGCTGACGTAGGTCGTGGAGAAGATGACGATGATCGGCGGCGCGATCCGCATGAGGCCGCGCACCCACGGTTTCAGGTGCGCGCCGACGAGCAGGACGATGAACCCGTACCAGATGATCGTGTTGAGCACGTGCCCCGACGGGTACGCGCCGGAGGGTTCGAGCGAGGTGAACAGGACCGCCTGCGCGGCTTCGGCGTACGGCCCGGGCTCGGGCCGGGGCCAGTGCGGGTAGACGCGCGGCAGCGTGTACTTGAGGACGAGGACCGCCCCGGCCATGCCGTAGGCGACGAGGAACGCGACGAGCGGGCGGACGTTCCGTCCGCGCCAGGCGATGATCGCGGCGAGGCCGAGCGCGATGCCGCCGAGCAGGCCGCCCTGCCCGAGCCGGTTGGTCTGGACCGCGATGAAGTTGGCCCAGTCGGGGCGGTGCGCGTCGGAGAAGTCGCGGATCCAGATGTCGAGGTCCACCAGCGGGCTCGGCCACGCGAGCGGGACGGTGAGGGCCACGAAGGCGACGGCCAGGGCGATGTCGGGCACCCACGAGCGCGGCCGCTTCAGCACGAAGGGCCGCCAGGCCTGGGCGTCGGTTCGGCGCTGGTCTGCGGCGGTCACGGGCGTAAGCCTAGCGACAGGGGCCCGGCCCGCGAATCCGATATCGGGGTGGGGACGGCGAAAGGGACGCCCGCCGATCGCGGACGCCCCCTTGCACGCTGGTGTAACACCGGGTTACAGCCCGGCGACGTCGGCCTGCTTGGCGCGGACGGCCTCGGCGGCCTCCTTGAGGTTCGCGAGCTCGGCGTCGGTCAGGGAGGTCTCGACGACCTTCTTGACGCCCTCGGCGCCGATCTGGGCATTCACGCCCAGGTAGACGCCGGAGATGCCGTACTCGCCGTCGACCCACGCGCACACGGGCATGACCGCGCCGGAGTCCTCGGCGACGGCCTTGGCCATGCGGGCGGCGGCGGCCGACGGGGCGTAGTACGCCGAGCCGGTCTTGAGGAGCGCCACGATCTCCGCGCCGCCGTTGCGGGTCTTCTCGACGAGCTCGTCGACCTTCTCGGCCGGGAGGAGGTCCGCGAGCGGCTTCCCGTCCACAGAGGACTGCGAGGGGACGGGGACCATGGTGTCGCCGTGCGAGCCGAGCGTCAGGGTCGTGACCGACTTGACCGGGACCTGCAGCTCCTCGGCGACGAAGTTGGTGAAGCGCGCGGTGTCGAGCATCCCGGCCTGGCCGAGGACCCGGTTCTTCGGGAAGCCCGAGGCGAGCTGCGCGAGCGCCGTCATCTCGTCGAGCGGGTTGGAGACGACGATGATCACGGCGTTCGGGGAGTGCTTGACCAGGTTCTCGGTGACGCCGCGGACGATCTTGGCGTTCACCTCGAGGAGGTCCATGCGGCTCATGCCGGGCTTGCGGGGCAGGCCCGCGGTGATGACGATGACGTCGGACCCGGCGGTCTTCTCGTACCCGTTGCCGTCGTTGTCCGTGGTCGCGCCGACGACCTTGGTCTCGAAGCCCTCGATGGTGCGGGACTGGTTCATGTCGAGGGCGATGCCCTCGGGCTTGCCGTCGACGATGTCGGTCAGGACGACCTCGTCGAAGACGTCGTACTCGGCCAGGCGCTGGGCGGTGGTGGAGCCGTAGAATCCGGCGCCGACGACCGTGACTTTCTTACCCATCGAATGCTCCTCTGCATTAAGGCTGCCTGTGCGGTTCGCAGGCCCTCGGGTTGGTGCGACCACGTGAATGGCGGTTACGCGAGCGTAACCAGGTCGGTTCGTCCACGCTATGACCCGGGTCTCGAAGGGCGCATCCGGCCCCTGACCGGGTGGCGGAGGCCTCCAAAAGCGATCGGCCCGGGTGTGAGGGACGGGGGCCGCCGGGGCGGGGGATGATGAGGGGACGGACGGGTGCCGGCGGGGTGTCGCACATCCGACGCGCTCCGGCGTCCCGAAGCGTGGGCACTCGTTGACTTCTCCTACAGATCTAGTGGACTATTCAGTGGCCATCCGTACCCGAGGGAGCCGCGCGTGCTGTTCGCGACCACCATCCTCTCCTCCGTCGCCGCGGGCTTCGTAGCCCAGCTCGTCGACGGCAGCCTCGGCATGGGCTTCGGCACCATCACCATGACGTTCCTCCTCGGCCTCGGCATCGCCCCGGCCGTCGCGTCCGCCTCCGTGAACGTCGCGACGATCGCCACCGGCGCCGTCAGCGCCGCCTCCCACCACAAGCTGCAGAACGTCCACTGGCCGACCACCCTGAAGCTCGGCATCCCCGGAGCCGTCGGCGGCTTCGCCGGGGCGTGGGCGCTGGCGTCGCTGACGCGCCTGGACGCGGCGACGCCCGTGACGAGCACGATCCTCATCATTCTCGGCGCGGTGATCGTGTGGCGCTTCGTGAAGGGCCGGGGCGCGGGCCACGGCCCGGTCCGGTCCGGGTTCGCGATCCCCACTGGCCTGGTCGGCGGGTTCCTCGCCGCGGTCGGCGGGGGCGGCTGGGGCCCGGTGACGATGCCGATCACGCTCACGACCTCGCGGCTGGAGCCGCACCGGGTCGTCGGCTCGGTCTCGACCGCGCAGGTCTTCGCGTCGGCGGCGGCCGTGATCGGCTTCTGGCTGGCCGTGCCCGACACGCTCACGGTGCTGTGGCCGATCGTCGTCGGCATGGCGGTCGGCGGCATGGCCGCGGCCCCGCTGGCGGCCTGGCTGACCCGCAAGATCCCCACCGCGAAGCTCGGTTCGACGATCGGCATGCTCGTGATCGCGCTCAACCTGCGCACGCTCCTGGGGAACTTCGCGGTCCCGTGGCCGGTCGTGACGGGCCTGTACCTGCTGCTCGCGGCCGTGTGGGCCCTCGTCCTGGCGGCCCCGAAACGCAAGGCGGCCAAAGAGGCCGGGCAGGAAGCGGCCCCGGTGGAGGCCGAAGCGTAGACGGAAGGCCCGGACCTGTGGCCCGGGCCTTCCCACGTCTTCGGACTAGCTGATCTGGTACGACCCGGCGCGGTTGGCCCAGCCGATGGTGTCGAGGTTCGCGAGGTTGTCGATCCACGTCGAGGACGCGCCGGACAGGGTCACGGTGTCCCACAGCTTGATGTCGCACGAGCGGTACGTGTGGACGGAGCTGGCGCGGTTGTTCCAGTTCGCGGCGTCGAGGTAGTCCACGCTGAACTCGACGGGCGAGTACGCGGCGGAGCACGTGTAGCTGCCGTCGGCCACGAACGAGCGGGTGCCGCCGGCCGGGTCGTAGTTGGTGCGGTCGTAGAGGGTGATGAGGGTGACGGACATGATGCCGACGTCCTCGGCGGCGGCCGCGTCGGCGGCGAGGGCCCCGGCCTGGGTTGCAGCGCAGGTGGTCTCGCCCGTGGAGAGGTTGACGACGCAGTGGTCGGCGGGCGCGGCGGCGGCCTGCGCAGCGCCGGGCGCGAACGCGAGGAGCCCGGTAGCGGTGAGCAGGGCGAGCGCCAGCGAGGTCAGCTTGCGGCGGCGGGGGGCGTGGTGCAGAGGTTCACTCATGTCCGAAAGCCTATGCGAAAGGACTTCGAATGCGGAAGCCCCGCAAGGTGACAGGAAAGGCCCGAACCGGTGAACGGTCCGGGCCCTCCACCAGATGGTCGCTCAGAAGGCCTTGCCGCGCTGCAGCTCGCGGGCGATGACGATGCGCTGCACCTGGTTGGTGCCCTCGTAGATCTGGGTGATCTTGGCGTCGCGCATCATGCGTTCGAGCGGGAAGTCCTGCGTGTAGCCGTAGCCGCCGAGGACCTGCACCATGTCGGTGGTGATCTGCATGGCCGCGTCCGAGGCGAAGCACTTGGCGGCCGCACCGAAGTAGGTGAGGTCGCCGTCCCCGCGCTCGGAGCGGGCGGCGGCGGCGTACGTGAGCTCCCGCGCGGCGCTGATCTTCATGGCCGCGTCGGCGAGGAGGAACTGGACGCCCTGGAACGCGGCGATCGGCTTGCCGAACTGCTCGCGCTCGGCGGCATAGCTCGTGGCGGCGTCGAGCGCGCCCTGGGCGATGCCGAGGGCCTGCGCGGCGATGGTGACGCGCGTGTGGTCGAGGGTGCGCATGGCGAGCGAGAACCCTTGGCCCGCTTCGCCGATGAGCCGGTCGGCGGACAGGCGCACCGAGTCGAGGTAGACCTCGGCGGTCGGCGAGCCCTTGATGCCGAGCTTCTTCTCCGGCTTGCCGAAGGAGACGCCCGCGTCCCCCTTCTCGACGAGGAACGCGGAGATGCCCTTGGCGCCCGCGCCGGGCTCGGTGACGGCGAAGACGGTGTAGAACTCGCTGACGCCCGCGTTGGTGATCCAGCGCTTGACGCCGTCGAGGACCCACTCGTCGCCGTCGCGTACGGCACGGGTGGTCATCGAAGCGGCGTCCGAACCGGCCTCGGGCTCGGAGAGGCAGTACGAGAACATCGCGTCGCCGGAGGCCACGGGCGGCAGGTAGCGGCGCTTGAGCTCCTCGGAGCCGTCGAGGATGAGCGGGAGCGAGCCGAGCTTGTTGACCGCCGGGATGAGCGAGGAGGACGCGCACGCGCGGGCGACCTCTTCGATGACGATCGCGGTGCCCAGCGCGTCGATGCCCGCGCCGCCGTACTCGGCGGGGATGTGCGGGGCGTGGAGGTCGGCGGACTTCAGCGCGTCGTAGGAGCGCTTGGGGAAGGACGCGGTCGCGTCGGCCTCGGCGGCGTGCGGGGCGACCCCCGTGTCGCAGACTTCCCGGGCCGCCGCCCGGATGTCGGCGTACTCTACTGGCAGCTGGTAGGGGCTGAACCCGGTGGACATCAGTGGCTCCCGCGTTTTGTTACTCGTGAGTAATACCGATCGAGTGTAACCCACGGAGGACGCGACCGGTGATGGCCGCCACCGCGAATTTTCTACTGCTTCGCCGCAACTTAGGACTAAGTTCATGCGTGAAGTCGAATATACGACTGCGCAGGCCATAGTCGCATTCACGTACAATTCGAGGTCGCCGCGCACGGATCCACCGCACGGACGCACGGGCGCCGCCCCCGCGGGGCGAGCCCGCCGAACGAACAGACAGGGCACCAGATGGTCAACGCGAACCCGACTCCCTCGCAGAACACCACCACCCGGCCCCGCATCGCCTTCATCGGCTGCGGGTACCTCGGGGCGACCTACGCGATCTGCTTCGCAGAGCTGGGCTACGAGGTGATCGGGTACGACGTCGACACCGCCAAGATCGAGTCGTTCAACACCGGGGTCCTCCCCATCCACGAGCCGGGCCTGCCCGAGCTGCTCAAGAAGAACCTCGAGTCCGGGCGCCTGCGGTTCACCACCGACGTCAAGGCCGTCGCCGACTTCGCCGACGTCCACTTCATCTGCGTCGGCACCCCCCAGCGCAAGGGCGAGCACGGCGCGGACCTCTCCTACATCGAGGAAGCGGTCGTCGACCTCTCGCAGCACCTGAGCCGCAAGGTCCTCATCGTCGGCAAGTCCACGGTGCCCGTGGGCACCGCGCAGTGGGTCCAGGAGCTCGTCGACCGCCACGCGCCCGAGGGGCTCGGCGTCGAGGTCGGCTGGAGCCCGGAGTTCCTGCAGGAGTCGAACGCGATGCACGACGTCCTGCGCCCCAACCGGATCGTCTACGCCGCCCAGTCCGAGTGGGCCTCGCAGCTGCTCAAGGACGTGCACCGCGGCATCCTCGAACTCGCCGCCGTCGAAGACCGCGAAGTGCCCGTCGTCGAGACCGACCTGGCGACCGCCGAGCTCGTGAAGGTCGCCGCGAACGCGTTCCTGGCCACCAAGATCTCCTTCATCAACGCCATGGCCGACCTGAGCGAGGCCGCCGGGGCCGACGTCGTCGACCTGGCCCGCGCGATCGGCTACGACCAGCGCATCGGCAACAGGTTCCTGCGCGCGGGCATCGGCTTCGGCGGCGGGTGCCTGCCCAAGGACATCCGGGCGCTGTCGGCGCGCGCCGGCGAGCTCGGCGTCGGCGAGTCGTTCCGGTTCCTCGACGAGGTCGACTCGGTGAACACGCGCCGCCGCGCGCACACCGTGCGGGCCGTCGCGAACCTCGCCGGGCGGCCTTCGGGCCCGAACGGCCCGGACCTGTCGGGGGTGCGGATCGCCTACCTCGGCGCGACGTTCAAGCCCGACACCGACGACATCCGCGACTCGCCCGCGCTGGACATCGCGCGGCGGCTGCGGGCCGCCCGCGCCGACGTGGTCGTGTACGACCCGGAGGGCATCGACAACGCGAAGGCGTACGCGCCGGAGCTGTCGTTCGTGAAGACCCTCGCCGAGGCGGTCGCGGGCGCCGACGTGGTGTGCGCGATGGTGCCGTGGGAGGAGTTCCGCACGCTCGACCCGGAGGCGCTGGGCCAGCAGGTCGCCGAGCGGCGGATTCTGGACGGCATGAACGCGTTCGACCCGGTGCGGTGGCGCGGGCACGGCTGGTCCTATCAGGGCATCGGCCGCTAGACTGAAGGCCGCGAATCCCCGAACCGCCCGGCGCGCCTGACGCGCCGGGCGGTTCGCTGTTTCCGGCGGTTCGCGGCGCTTGCGCACAAACCGGGCGCCCTGGGGACCCCCGTTTTCCATACTCCCGGAAGGGTCCGACAACGCCCGTGGCGTTTGGGCGGTTCACGGCGCTTGCCCGCAAAACGGACATCCTGGGGACCCCCCGATGTCAATGCTCCCTTGCGGGTCCGACAGGGCCCGGTTCGATCAGGGCGTGACGTTCACTCGCGTGAAGGGCCAGGCGTGCGGGGGGCGTTCGACGAGTTCGGCGGGCGGGTCGGGGAGGCGGCGGGGCGTGCCCTGGCCGACGGCGATGACGACGACGCGCTCCCCCGCGATGAAGACCTCGGTGCGCACCCCGGGGTCGGCGACGGCGTGCACGCCCTCGTCGAGCACCCAGCGGAGCAGCTCGGCCCCGCGCCCTCCGGCGGCCTTGGCCTCCCACATCAGCGTGTCCACCGCTACTCCTCTTCCGGCTCAGTGCCTTTCAGGCCGTCCCAGCGCCGCGCGCGCGGGTGCTCGAGTCCGAACTGGTCGAGCGTCCTGGCGACGACATGGTCCACGACGTCCTCGATCGTCTCAGGCCGGTTGTAGAACGCGGGCACCGGCGGCAGCACGACCGCGCCCATGCGCGAGAGCGCGAGCAGGTTCTCCAGGTGGATCTCCGAGAGCGGGCTCTCGCGGGCCAGGAGGACGAGGCGGCGGCGCTCCTTCAGCGTCACGTCGGCGGCCCGCCCGATCAGGCCCTCGGTGTAGCCGGTGCGCACGGCCGCGACGGTCTTCATCGAGCACGGCGCGATGACCATCCCGTCGGTGCGGAACGACCCCGAGGAGATCGGCGCGGCCTGCTCCCCCGGCCCCCACGAGTGGTCGGCGAGCTCGGTGACCTCCGCTGGCGTGTAAGGGGTCTCGAGGCGGAGCGTGGTGCGGGCCCAGCGGCTCATGACCAGGTGGGTCTCGACGCCGCCGGTGTCGCGGAGGGCTTCGAGGAGGCGGACGCCGAAGATCGCGCCGGTCGCTCCGGTGATGCCGACGACGAGTCGCATGTCCCCTCCAGCTTTCCGCGAAATGTGGCCCAGCACACTTACAATCTCGGTATGAGTCGTCACAAACTGGGCATCGCAGCTGCTGCCGCCCTGCTGCTGGCGCTCGCCTGGGTCTGGCCCGAAGGCGAGCGGCCCCCGGCGAGCGCGACGACCGCGACCGAGCCTACTGCCTCGGCGTCCCCCGCGCCCGCGAGCGAGGGCGACGGGGAGGCAGGGGACACGGCGGAGCCCGAAGCGCCCGCCTCCTCGGCTGCCGAGTCGGACGCGCCGGCATCGGATCCGGCGACGTCGTCCACTCCGTCCCCCGCGCCCTCGGATCCGCCGCCGCCCGTGGCGGAGCCGGCCGCGAACACCTACGACGGGCCGCTGGGGACCCGCAACCACACCGGGGACGACCGGGTGGCGCTGACCTTCGACGACGGGCCGTCCCCCGAGTGGACCCCGAAAGTCCTCGACATGCTCCGCGAGCAGGGCGTCAAGGCGACGTTCTGCCTCATCGGGGCGTACGCGGAGGCCTACCCGGAGCTGGTCGCCGACATCGCCCGCGAGGGCCACACCCTGTGCAACCACTCGTGGTTCCACGAGTTCGACCTCGGCAAGCAGAGCGAGGAGGAGATCCGCTCGAACCTGCAGCGCACGAACGACGCGATCACGAAGGCCGCGCCCGGCGCCGAGGTGAAGTACTTCCGGCACGCGGGCGGGCAGTGGACCGACCGGGCGATCGCGGTCGCCGCCGACATGGGCATGGAGTCGCTGCACTGGACCGTTGACCCGTCGGACTGGGACAACCGGACGACTGAGGCAGAGATCCGCGACCACGTCCTCGACCGCAGCGGCCCGGGCGCGATCGTGCTGCTGCACGACGGCGCGTCGAACCAGAAGGACATGTGCGGGGCGCTCGAGTCGATCTTCGCGGAGTTCTCGCGGCGCGGCTACACATACACGGCGCTCTGAGCGGGCCTAACGCAGGTCGGCGGGCATCTTGCGGCCCGGCAGGAGTGCGAGGAACGCGAGGGCGAGGAGGCCGACGCTCATGCCCGCCTGCGCGGGGAACGCGAGGTCGAGGAGGCCGCCGCCGCTGTCGTCCCCGCCGGGGTCGCGCGGCCCTGACTCGGGGGACGCGCCGCCGTTCGACGGGTCGGGGCCCTGTCCGTCGCCGCCGGAGTCCGTGGAGTGGGGGTCGGAGGTGCCGTCGCCGTCGTAGCTGGGGCTGGGCGTGGGCGAGCCGGGCGGGACCGGGTAGGTCTCGTCGGCGTTCGTCCAGTCCACATGGGAAATGGCGGAATGGCTTTCGGCGGCTCCGTCCGCGGCCGTGGCGTCCAGGACCGCGGGCAGGGAGAAGAGGCCCGCCACCCCAATCGCCGTGGAGGCGAGCACCAGACGCGAGAGCCGGAACTTGCGCACAGGTACACCTTAGTCGTGGGACACCAGCGGCGCTCGCCTGTCGGGGCATGTAACCCGAACGAGTTCGCTTGGCGGTCAAGCATGACGGTCCGATCGAGCCCGTTCGCGGTGCGGCGGCGGGGGTTTCGGCGGCGGGGGGCGGGTCAGGCGGCGGCCGCGCGGGAGGCGCGGACAGTGCCCGCGACGACCGCGCCGACGAACACGGCGGCGACGTACACCGCGAGCACCCCGTAGACCACAGTGGCCACTGCGGGAACGGTCGCCACGCTGACGGCGGCGGCGGCGATCGCGATGAGCGACCGCGCGGGCCAGCCGAGGCCGAGGTCGCGGCGGGCCACCGGGGAGGCGGCCTTGTCCAGACCCGCGGCGAGGTCGTAGAAGTACAGGGCGATCACGGTGAGGAGCGTGTACAGGACCGGCCAGGACACGCCCGCGGTGATCCCGGCGGCGCTGATGACGCCGAGTTCGACCGCGCGCAGTCCGGCCGGGATGAACCAGTCGAGCAGGCCCTCGTGGTCGGTGCGCGCCACCGAGGCGGCCAGTACCAGGGCGAGCGCGGCGAGCCCGAACGGCACCCACGGCGGCGTCCCGAGCGCGGCCGCCAGCACAGCGGCGGCGGCGGCGAGGACGGCGGCCGCGGTGGCCGCGAACGGCGTCATGTCGCCGCCGACGGGGCTGCGCGGCACGAGCTTCCCGAGCGGCCCGTCGTCGCGGTGCGCGGCCCGGTCGGGGCGGCGGAGCGCGGCGGTGCGGGCCGCGAGCGAACGGAGCGTGCGCCCCGCCGTCGTGTACCCGAGCGCCAGGAGCTGCCACACGAGCAGCGCGGTGAGCGCGATCTGCGGCCCGAACGCGACGGCGGCGACGGCCAGCAGCAGCCAGCGTTCGCCGACGGGCGCCACGATCGTCCGCTTGATCCAGTACAGCGGCGTCCGGTGCGCGCCCATGACCTGCTCGGACGCGGAGCCGAGCCGCTGCCCGAGGTGGGCGGCGCGCCCCACGGGCGGCGCGGACTCGCGCTTGCGCGCCTGGCGGACCACGGCCGTGTCGAGCAGGACCGCGTACCACGTGTCGGCGGTGTGCCGGACCGTCTGCGTCGCCATGGCGGCGATCGCCAGGCCCCACGCGGCGGGCGCGGACGCGCCGCCCGCGACGGCCCCGGCGGCGAGCCCGGCGTAGATCAGGAACTCCTTCGAGCGGTCGGCCATCATGTCGAGCCAGCCGCCGAAGGACGAGAAGTTCTGGGTGTAGCGCGCGAGCTGCCCGTCGACGCAGTCGAACACGAAGCTGAAGTACATGAGCGCCGCGGCGGCCGCGTACCACCAGGACCAGCCCGTCGCGAAGATCCCCGCCGCGGCCACCGCGAGCGCGATCGACACCCACGTGATCGGCGTCGGCGTCCAGCCCAGGCGCGCCGAGAGCTTCACCAGCTTCGGCGTCCACGTCGAGACGGCGTACGTCGCGAAGAAGTCGTCGTCGTGCTTGACGGCGTTCCTGAGCCGCCACGCGTCCATGTCGACGGCCTCGAACGCCGCGATGGTCGCCAGGGCCTCCTCGGCCGTGGCGACCTGCCGGTGCTCGAGCCCGTCCGTGCGGTACGCGTTCACGGGGATCGCGCGGGCGTGGAGCGCGGCGAGCATCGACGCGAACGCGTCCCCTTCGGCGCGGCGCGGCCAGTGCCGCTTGAGCCGCGCCAGGTGCGCGGCCGAGACCTTCAGGAGCCCGCCCAGGCGCACCGGCCCCGGGCCGGGCCCGGTGACCAGGCCGCGCTCGCAGTGCACGGGCGCCGCCGCCGGGTCGTCCCCGCCGACGAGCACGCCCGAACGCCGCGACGAGTCCGACAGGACCGCCGCCACGGTCGTGGGGGACGCGACCAGGTCGGCGCACGCCACGAACAGCGCGCCCTGACCGGCGAACGCCAGATCGGCGAGGTGGCGCAGGTCGGCGTCGGCGTCGGCCGACTCGATCTGCGCGGCCTTCACCGGCCGGTCCGTGCCGGGCCTGGTGAGGACGGTGACGTCGTCGCAGCCGGCCTCGCGGATCTCGGCGATGAGCCGGTCGAGCACGGATTGGTCTTCGGTTATGTCGGCGT
Organism: Glycomyces sp. NPDC048151; assembly: GCF_043202775.1. Taxonomy (NCBI): domain Bacteria; kingdom Bacillati; phylum Actinomycetota; class Actinomycetes; order Glycomycetales; family Glycomycetaceae; genus Glycomyces; species Glycomyces sp. NPDC048151. The sequence goes on from NZ_JBIDBB010000010.1 coordinate 185,927, forward strand.
GGCCGCCCGGAGCCGGCAGGATGACGGCTCGGCTCACGTGGCCGCCTCGACCGCTCCCGGGACGAGGGCCGGAGCGGCGGCCTGCTCCGCGGCGGCCTTGGCGGCCGCCTCGCGCTTCTTTTTCTCGGCCTTCGCGTCCGCGTCGCGCTTCTCGGCAGCCTTGTACGCGTCCAGGGCCTCCTGGACGGTGCCGTCGGTCTCCAGCGTGCCCGCGTCCAGGAAGATCCCGCGCTTGCAGTACTTCTTCAGGTCGCCCTCGGAGTGCGACACGAACACGAGGGTGCGGCCCTGGTCCAGCAGGTTCGCGATGACCGCCTGGCACTTGCGCTTGAACGCGGCGTCGCCGACGGCCAGCGCCTCGTCGACGAGGAGGATCGGGTGCGGCAGCTGCGTGATCACGCCGAAGCCCAGACGCACCTTCATACCCGAGGAGTAGTGCTTCAACGGCGTGTCCATGAAGTCCTCCAGCTCGGAGAAGTCCACGATCTCGTCGTACTTGGCCTTGATCTCCTTGTTGCTCATGCCGTGCAGCGCACCCACGAGGTTCACGTTCTCGCGGCCGGTGAGGTCGCCCGAGAAGCCCGCGGAGAGCGCGATGAGCGGGGCCACGCGGCCCTCGCGGCGCACGTACCCCTCGTCGGGGATGAGCACGCCGGTGATCAGGCGCAGCAGCGTGGACTTGCCGGTGCCGTTGCGGCCGATGATGCCGACGGCGTCGCCGGGGAAGATGTCGAAGTTGACGTGGCGCAGGGGCCAGAAGTCCTGCGCCGCGGCGCCCTTCTGGTTGGCCGAGCGCCTGACGAACAGGTCTTTGACCCGGCCTTTCTTCTGCTTGCCTTTCGCGAAGCAGATCCCGAGGTCACGAGCCTGAATGATCGGCTCTTCCATGGGGGCGGCCCTCCCGGACAGGTGGTTGACACAGCGCGCCAATAGTACCGCCCGGTGGTTTTCGGCAGCTCGCGGCAGATCCGAGAGCTTCCTCATGTCCGGCCCGAGGCCTCCGGTCAGGCCGCGCGGTCGCCCTCGGCGGCCCGCCGCCGCTCCGCTGCCAGGCGTTCGACCTCGAACGCGGCGAGGATGCGGCGCAGCGTGACCTCCGCGCGCTCGGCCGACGCACGCGCCTCCAGGCGCGTCTGGCGGCTCTCGTTCCACACCAGCCCCAGCGCGCCCAACGTGACCAGGCTCATCAGCGATGAGACGACCCACACCAGGCGCTGGCCGCCGAAGAGGGCGACGGCGAGCAGCGCGAGGGCCCAGAGGGCGCCGGCGACGCCCGCGACCTGCAGCGGGGAGGGCCGGCCGAACCGGATGTAGACGGCTTTGAGCTTCTGCTTCATCGGTGCGCTCTCATCTGGCGGCGGGACTGCGGAGGGCCGCGGGCTCGGCCTGGGCGGGCGCCTCCGCGGTTGCGGGGGCGGCGGGGGCGGGGCGGTCGAGGAGGTCCTTGACGAGGGCCCGGTAGGTGTCGTGGCTGAACCGCTCGCGCACGCGCTGCTGGGCGAGGGCGCTCTGGTCGAGGAACCGCTCGGGGTCGGCGTACAGGCCGTCCACCAGACCGGCCACTTCGGACGGTTCGCAGTAGAGGGCGGCGTCGCCGAACGTGGGCTCGAACCGGGGCGGGAGCACCGTGACGCACCCGGCGGCGAGGGCTTCGAGGACGGCTCTGCCGAAGGCCTCGTACTGCTGCGGGTGCGGGAAGTAGATCCAGAAGTCGAGCTGGTACAGGAACGAGTCGACGTCGGTCTCGTCGAAGCCGTAGCAGGTCCACGCCGACGGGGGCTCCTGGCCGGTGATGCGGGCGACCGAGGCCGCGCCGCCCATGACGCGGACGTCCCAGCGGCCGTCGCCGGGGTAGACCAGCGGGAGGTCGGCTCTGGTCGGCCACTTCGTCCAGTCGTCGCGGGAGTGGCGGCCGACGACGGGCAGCGAGGACCGGAACCCGGTGCGGGCCGGGGCGACGTCGGCGGCGTCGAGGATCCCGGGCATGTCGAAGTCCGCGAGGGCGGCCGCGGTGAGCCCTGCGAGGGCCTCGCGGACCTGCGGGCCCTGCGGGACCCACAGCGGTTCGACGCCGAACATGTCGGCGGCGTTGGCGTGGCACGCGTCCGGCACGTACCGGGTGTCGGAGCCGTCGCGTTCGTGCGGGGCCTGGTTGGCGAGCACGACCATCCGCTCGGGCCGCACGTTCGACACCTCCCTGGACCGGAACTGGAGGATCGGCGGGTAGCGCAGCACGAGCAGGCCGCACGTGACGTCGTCGGTGACGAGGACCTGCTCCACGGCGCCGTCGTTGACGAGCCGCTGGAACGGCTCGCACATCGGCCGGTCCTCCACGGTCATGTGCCGCCACGACTCCAGGTGCATGACCGCGATGCGCAGCCCGGCGGCCTTGAGGGCCTTGACCTCTTCGATCGTCGACTTCTGGGGGCCGCCGAAGGGCCGCCAGTCGAGGCAGAACACGACGTCGAAGTGCCGCGGGCGCTGCGCGTCGCGGGCGACGGCCGCGTGGTAGGGCGCCCAGAACGGCCGCCGCGCCGGGGAGCGCGGCAGGTACGGGTCGGCGCCCGCGCGGATCTCGTCGTGCCACAGCGGGTACGAGGACTGGTAGGCGCGCCGCGCCGGGTGCTTCCAGCCGGGCCCGAACTCCTCACGCGACAGCGACCCGGGGGCCTGCCGCATCACCGTGTCGCACACGGGGAGGCGGCGCACCGAATCGTCGCCGAACGCCGCCCCGACGCGGTGCAGGAACTCCGTGTCGGCGCCCTTGCGGATCTCGTCGTAGTAGCCGACCCGGTCGAGCACGCTGCGGCGGAACATCATCGACGCGGTCGACACCGTGGTGAGGACCCGCCCGGGGCGCGTCACCGTCAGGTCCTCGTTGCACAGGAACGCCCGGCCGACGGTCATCTGCAGGTCCGGGTCGGCCAGGAGCGGCGCGACCGAACGCGCCAGCCGCCCCGGCGCGGCCCAGTCGTCCGAGTCCAGGCCCGTCACGAAATCCCCGGTGAGCACGTCGAACGCGGTGTTGCGGGCCGCGAACGTCCCGCCGTTGACCTCTCTGCGGACCACGCGCACCCGGTCGTCGAGGGCCGCGACCGCGTCGAACACGGCGTCGAACCCCGGCCCGGAGGCGTCGTCGACGACGACGACCTCCACATTCGACCAGACGCCCTCGACGAGCGACCTGACCGCCGTCAGCAGGGCCCGGCCCGGCCGGAACGCCGTCATCACCACCGAGATCCGCGGCCCCGGCACCGTGTCGGCCGACGCCGCGCGCAGCCGGTCGAACCACGGACCGCCGTCGACCGGGTCGAGCCGCAGGTCCGGGCGGCCCGTCAACGCACGGAACCGCCGCAGCCAAGCGCCTTCGCCGCCACCGGCATCCGGGTGCGCCAGGTCCGCCGCCAGCGCGTGCCGCTCCAGCGCGGGCAGGCGCCTCCCGTAGCGGCGCAACAGCGACCGCGCCCGCCCGGCGTCCCCGAGCACGTACGCCAACTGGGCGTGCACCATCGCCTCTCGCGGGCCGACACGCCGCGGACCGCCCGCCTCCAGCGCGAAGTCGAACAGCGCCAACGCGTCCCGCCGGTCCTGTTCACCCCCGAACTGCAGACCGACGACAGACGCCAGCGACGCCAGCGCCTCCGCGTTCACCCCGAGTTCCCGCGCCGCGCCCCGCCCGCCGCGATGCGCTGCAGCGATGAGGCCCGGCAGGTCCGTCCCGCGCGACGCGGCCCGCGCCAGCAGGTGACGCGCACCGGGAGAACGGGTCCGCAGCGCCGTCGCCGCCATCGTCCCCGGCGCCCGCTCCCCCGCCCGGACCAGGAGGTCGTCGGTCAGCCGGCCCGGATATCGCGCGGTCTCCTCAGCTCTGTGCATCTCGTCCGTTCATCTCCAGGTTGCATTCCGCCCAGATCTTCGCGTGTCCAATGGCAATAATGCTGAATTGAACGCGAACAATTGTCCTCAGTCGCGTAAACAGATGCTGAACTGGGAAGCCGGTCAATCCTCATGAATGGCCCCGGGATATCGTGGGCGCGAAATGAGCGACTCACCGAAACGCCCGCGCATCGTCCGCAACGACTATAGGGCCCTGCACCCGCCCACCTCGGGTGATTGGCGGCCGAGTCTCGCGGTAAGCGTCGTCGTACCGGCGTATGGGGGCCAAGCCGCACTCGACCTCGCATTGGCGGCCCTCGCCGCCCAGACCTATCCGGCGGACCTCATGGAAGTCGTCGTCGTCGACGACAATTCCACGCCCCCGCTGCGCCTCCCCGACTTGCGCCCCGAACACACCCGCCTCGTCGTCACCACAAGCGAGTCATGGGGATCCGCGCACGCCGTCAACACCGGCGCGGGCCACGCCGACGGGCAGGTCCTGCTGCGCCTCGACGCCGACATGCTCGCCTACCGCGACCACGTCGAAGCCCAGATGCGCTGGCACCACACCGCCGACTACCTCGCCGTCCTCGGCCACAAGCGTTTCACCGCATGGGAACCCGGCCGCTTCACCCCCGAGCAGGTCCACGAGAAGGTCCTCGCGGGCGAAGCCGAAGCGCTCTTCGCGGTCGAGGACGCGCAGCCGCACTGGATCGAGAACGTCATCGCCGACACCGGCGGCCTCGTCCAGCACCACCCCGGGATCTTCCGCGTCTTCGTCGGCGCCACCAACTCCCTCCACCGCGACCTCTTCAAGACCGTCGGCGGCCTCGACACCGACCTGCGCCTCGGTTCCGACACCGAGTTCGCCTACCGCCTCGCCCAGGCCGGCGCCGTGTTCGTCCCCGAGACCACCTCCTCCGCCTGGCACCTCGGCATGCCCCAGATGGTCCAGAAATGGGACGAGGGCCGCCACCAGCGCGTCCCCTACATCGCCCAGCGCGTCCCCCTCCACGGCATGCGCCGCACCGCCCCGCCCCGCGCCTGGCGCGTCCCCCTCGTCGACATGGTCGTCGACATCAAGGACGCCACCGCCGCCGACGTCGACGCCTGCGTCGCCCCCGTCCTCTCCGGACCCGACGGCGACATCCGCATCACCCTCGTCCACGGCAATGGCCCCGCCCCCCAGGACCGCGAATCCATCCTCGCCGGCGACGGCGCCCAGCAGCGCCTCATCGAAGAGGCCTACGACGCCGAAGCGCGCGTCCGCGTCACCGCCGAGACCCCCGCACCCGACCCCGCCGCCCCCTACCGGCTCCTCCTCCCCAAACCCGTCCCCCTGCGCCCGAACAGCGTCGGGAAACTCCTCGCCAGCATGGAACGCGCCGACGCCGGACTCGTCCTCGCCGCACTCCCCGACGCGCCCCCCGCCCGCCTCGAACGCACCGCCGCGTTCGCCCGCGCCCGCCACATCACCGGCGGCACCGCACTCGACGCCACCGTCGCCGGCATCTGGGGCGCCGCCCAGTACAGCGGCCTCGCCGCCCGCGAACCCGGCCCCACGGTGTACGAACCCGGCCCGCCCGACGCCGCCCGGCGCCTCGCCCGCCGCCTCTTCGACGCCCGCCAACGCGCCCGCCTGCGCGCCCTCCTGCGGCGGTGACCATGGACAACCCCGCCCTGCGCGGCAACGACTACGGGCCCCTCCAGCGCCCCGGCGACGACTGGACCCCGCGCCTCACCGTCAGCGTCGTCATCCCCGCCCACGGCCACCAGCACAAACTCGACGTCACCCTCGCCGCCCTCGCCGCCCAGACCTACCCGGCCGCGCTCTTCGAGACCGTCGTCGTCGACGACGGCTCCGACCCCGCCCTGCGCCTCCCCGACCTCCGGCCCGACAACACCCGCATCGTCGCGCCCCTGCCCGGCGGCTGGGCGTCCGCGCACGCCACCAACTCCGGTGCGGCCCAAAGCGACGGCGACGTCATCCTCCGCCTCGACGCCGACATGCTCGCCTTCGACGACCACGTCGCCTCCCAGCTGCGCTGGCACCACACCGCCGACTACCTCGCCGTCATGGGCCACAAGCGGTTCGTCGACTACCACGAGGGCGACCTCGACCCGGCCGCCGTGTACGACGCCGTCAAGGCGGGGAAAGCGGCCGACCTGTACGACACCGAACGCTCCGAACCGCAGTGGACCGAGCAGATCATCGACGCCGCGGCCGGGCTCCGCCAAGCCGACCACCGCGCCTTCCGCGTCCTCGTCGGCGCCTCGTTCTCCCTGCACCGCAGCCTCTTCGACGCCTCCGGCGGCATGGACGCCGACGTCCTCCTCGGCTCCGACACCATCTTCGGGTACCGGCTCCACCAAGCCGGGGCCGTGTTCGTCCCCGACGACCGCTCCTCCGCGTGGCACCTCGGCCCGCGCCAGATCGCCGAACGCGGCGCCCTCGCCAAGGCCTACCGGCGCCCCCGCATCGCCGGACGCGTCCCCGAACTCGACCTGAAGCGGCCCAGGGCCGCCCGGCTCTGGCCCACCCCCCTCGCCGACGTCGTCATCGACGCCGGAACCACACCGGACCCCGATCTCGAGTCCACTGTGGACACACTCCTGACCGGCACCGCACCCGACATCCGCGTCACCCTCACCGGCGACTGGCCCGCACCACACACCGGCCGCCACCCCATGCTCGACGACCCCGACCTCCCCGCCCGGCTCCTCCTCGAGACGTACAGCGGCGAACCCCGCGTGCGCTTCACCGACGCATTCCAGCCCGACCCCGAAGTGCCCTACACGATGCGCATGCCCGCCGCAGCCAGGCCCGGACCCGACACCGTCACCGCCGTCATCGCCTACGCCAACCGGCACCGGCTCGGCCTCGTCGAAGCCGCCACCCCCGAAGGCCTCGTCACCCTCGAACGCACCGCCGCCGCCGCACGCGCCGCACACCTCGACGTCAGCATCGAGAAAGTATGGGGCAGCGCCCGACTCGCCGGGCCGCTCACCGAAGCGTTCGCGGGCTCAGGAACCGCGGGATCAGGAACCGGAGACGCGCGGAGCGGGCAGCGTGGGCTGCGCGGCAAGGCCCGACGCGTCCTCCGACGCATGCTGGGCCACTGAGGCGCCCACCGAACTGTTCGCCGACGACGCCTCGACCTCAGAGGCCGTCGGCTCCGGCGACGGCGCCGGCACCCGCGGCCCCCCGTTCCGGTTGACGCGCTTCGCGATCCGGTACACCTGCCGGAACGCCTCGTACCCGACATAGGCGCGGGCCGCCAGCAGCCGCTGCTTCAGACCCGTGACACCCTGCGCGGGCCGCCACGCGTCCGGCCCCGGGTGGTAGCGGCGGTACAGCTCCGACGTGCGGCGGAAGAACTCGCGGCGCTTCTTCGGCTCGACCCGCTCGGTGTTGCCGATGACCAGCAGCAGATGCCACACCATGTGGTTGAACAGGGCGACCCGGACACCCGCGTCGTCGACGTCCTCGAAATCGTCCCACGTGCGCTGCCACTGCGTGAACACGTCGAAATGACGGTCGTCCCTGGTACGGGTGATCGACGACCCGGCGCGCTGGCGCCACTGGTAGCAGCATTCGACGACGACCGCGATCCGCTCGGCGCGGCGCAGCAGCGCGTACGTCCACGGGATGTCGGTGTACCAGCCGGTGGGGAAGCCGAGCCCGGTGCCGTCCAGGAACGCCCGGCGCGAGACCTTCGTCCACGGGGTGTGCGTGTAGTCGACGATGCGCGGCCACTCGGCGAGCGTGAAACCGGACGGGTCGGCCGGGCACTGCTCGGCGAGCTCGGGCAGCTCGCCCGACTCGATGAAGCCGGTGTCGCGGCGCTTCTCGTGCTGCACGAGCACGACGTCCGGCGGGCGGGGCACCGAGACGGCGGCGAGCACGCGCTCGACCGCACCGGGCTTGAGCTCGTCGTCGGCGTCGACGAACCACACGTAGTCGCCCTTCGCCTGCGCCAGACCGAAGTTGCGGGCCGGACCCGACCCGGCGTTCACCGGGGTGCTGATGACCCGCACGCGCGCGTCGCGGGCGGCGTAGCGCTCGGCGACGGCGCGGGAGCCGTCGGGCGAGCAGTCGTCGACGACGACGACCTCGAGCTCGTCCCCGCCGCCGTCGACGACGGTGTCGAGGCAACCGGGAAGGTACTTCTCGGCCTCGAATACGGGGATGACAATGCTCAGAGCGGGCATGGGTCGATAGTAGCCCCACCGGCACACCCGCATTGGCCGGAGAATAGGACCCGTGTCACGCCGCAGATAGGGCGTCCGCGCATGTAAACGGCGGATTTCCGCTGCCATTGAGAAACCGATTCGCGCTGGCCGTCACGACCCAAAAGAATGGTGAACTCTTTTCGAGCGAGAGATGAACAGTCCGGCAATGCAACGAAAGGCTGTACCAAAGATGTCGCCGAAATGAACTCACGACCTACAAATATCTGTGTCTCACCTGGTCAGGGTGGTGGTACTCGCCATTGCTAATGTTGATCAGAGCACCCCGAGACGTCTCTGAATCGCAAAGGACTCCACTGTGGCAACTGTTGACGGAGCAGCGCGCCCGATCGACCTGGTCGTGGTCGGCCAAGGATACGTCGGCCTGCCGCTCGCGCAGGCGGCGATCGCCAAGGGCCTCACCGTGGTGGGCCTCGACCGCTCGCAGTCGGTCGTGGACGCTCTCAACGCCGGCTCCAGCCACATCGACGACATCTCGAACGCCGAACTCGACGCCATGCTCAGCGGCGGCTACACCGCCTCGACCGACGCCGCAGTGCAGGCCCGCGCGAAGGCGATCGTCATCTGCGTGCCGACCCCGCTCGGCGAAGCAGGCGGACCCGACCTCGCCGCCGTCATCGGCGCGTCCCACGCCGCCGGGCGGCACGTCCAGCGCGGCGCGCTCGTCGTCCTGGAGTCGACCACGTACCCGGGCACGACCGAAGAGGTCGTCGCGCCGATCCTCCGCGAGGAGTCCGGGCTCGAGCCGGGCGTCGACTTCCACCTCGCGTTCTCGCCCGAGCGGGTCGACCCGGGCAACCCCGTCTACGGGATCGTCAACACCCCCAAGGTCGTCGGCGGCCTCACCCCGGCGTGCACGGCGGCCGCGGAGGCCCTGTACTCGAAGTTCATCGACCGCGTGGTGCTGGCAAAGGGCCCGCGCGAGGCCGAGATGGCGAAGCTGCTGGAGAACACGTACCGGCACGTGAACATCGCGCTCGTCAACGAGATGGCCGTGTTCTGCCAGGAGCTCGGCGTGGACCTGTGGGACGCGATCAACCTCGCGAAGACGAAGCCGTTCGGGTACCAGGCGTTCTACCCCGGGCCCGGCGTCGGCGGGCACTGCATCCCGATCGACCCGAACTACCTGTCGTACAAGGTGCGGACCCTCGGCTACCCGTTCCGGTTCGTGGAGCTGGCGCAGGAGATCAACAACCGCATGCCCGAGTACGTCGTACAGCGCGCGATGGCGAAGCTGAACGCCGACGGGCTCGCGCTCTCGCGCGCCCGCGTGCTCCTGCTCGGCGTCACCTACAAGCCCGACATCGCCGACCAGCGCGAGTCGCCCTCGACGCCGGTGGCGCGCAAGCTCATCGCCGCGGGCGCGGAACTCGCCTACCACGACCCGCACGTGCCGGCCTGGTCCGTGGGGACGCAGCAGGTCGAGCGCGTCGTCGACCTCGCGACCGCGAAGGCCGACCTGATCGTGCTGCTCACCAACCACGCCGAGTACGAGGCCGCCGCGCTCCCGGCGGGGGTGCCGGTGCTGGACACGCGCGGGGCGCTGCGCGGAGTCGCGGGCGTGGAGGCCCTCTAGGGCCGAACCCGCCCCCGGGCAGCCCCCCGCCCTCCCTGGGGGGGCGACCCCGATTCAAGTGTTTCGCGCGGGTCCGACAGAAAACCCCGGTTCTTACCGTCGTAAACGAAAATGTCACCCGGAAGAGTGAGCAAACCGCCGCGAGCCTCACGGCTCGCGGCGGTTCCGCGTTCGCTGCGGCGCCTAAGCGACCGCGCGGGCGAACTTCCTCGTCGCCCACCACACCAGCACGAGCGTGAGCGCCCCGAGGATCACCGGGGCCTGCCACACGACCGCGGTCGACAGCTCGCCGGCGAACAGGTCGCGCGATGCCTGCACCGCGTAGTAGAACGGGTTGAAGTCGGCCACGTTCTGCAGCCACTGCGGCGCCATCACCATCGGCAGCATGATGCCCGAGATGAGCATGATCGGCTGCACGAGCGTGTTGATCGTCGGCGCCATCGCGTCCTCGCTCTTGAGGATGATCGCCAGGCCCAGCGACACGGCCGCGAGCATGAACGCCGTCAGCATCACGATGAGGAGCATGAGCCCGACGCCGGGCCAGTAGATGTCGAGCTTCCCGGTCAGCGACGCGAGCAGCACCAGCGCGAGCGACTGGAACAGCGTGGTCGTCACCGTCGACAGCGTGCGCCCGAGCATGAGCGCGACCCGGCTCACGGGGGTCACGCGCATCCGCTCGATCACGCCCTGCCGCAGCTCCGCGATGAGGCCGAAGCCGACGAACGCCGAGCCGAACAGCGCCATCATGATGATGAGGCCGGGCACGAACGTCTCCATCGCGCCGTTCTCGAAGCCGGGCATCCCGTCCATCGGCTCGAGCAGCGGCGCGAACAGGAACAGGAAGTAGATCGGCTGCACCAGCATGACGATGAGCCACACCGGCTGCTTCAGGTTGAGCTTCATGGCCCGGGAGTAGACGAGCCAGGTGTCGCGGACGGTCTTCACCGTTATTTCTCCTCTCGCAGCGACCGGCCGGTCTGCTTCAGGAAGACGTCGTCGAGGCTGGGCCGGTGCAGCTCGATGGAGGCCGGGGAGATCGCGGCGGCGTCGAGGCCGCGCAGGAGCTCGGGGAGGGCGGCCGCGCCGTCCTCGACGTAGAGGCGCAGGACGGCGACGCCGGTCGCCGGGTCGGGTGCGCCCGCCTCGACCTCGCGCACGAAGTCCTTGGCGGCGAACAGGTCCCGGGCCTCGTCGGCGCGGTCGGCGACGCCGACGGCGACGACGTCCCCCGCGACCTCCTTCTTGAGCTCGAGCGGAGTGCCCTCGGCGACGATCTCGCCGTGGTCGATGATCGCGAGCCGGTCGCACAAGGCGTCGGCCTCGTCGAGGTAGTGCGTGGTCAGGAAGATCGCGGTGCCGCGGTCGCGCAGGGCCCGCACCTCGTCCCACATGTGGGCGCGCGACTGCGGGTCGAGGCCGGTCGTGGGCTCGTCGAGGAAGAGCAGCTTCGGCTCGTGCATGATGCCGAGCGCGATGTCGAGGCGGCGCTTCTGGCCGCCGGAGTAGGTCTTGACGTTGCGGTCGGCGTACTCGCCGAGCTGGAACGACTCGAGGACCTCGACGGCGCGGGCCTGCGCCGCCTTCTTCGACATGCCGTACAGGCGGCCCTGCATGACCAGTTCCTCGCGGGCGGTGACCTCGCCCCAGGTGCCGCCGGCCTGGCCGACGTAGCCGATGTCGCGGCGGACCTTCGCGGACTCGCGGGCCAGGTCGTGGCCGCAGACGACGGCGTGGCCGTCGGTGGGCTCGATGAGGGTGCTGAGCATCCGCATCGTGGTGGTCTTGCCGGCGCCGTTGGGGCCGAGGAGGCCGAAGACCTCGCCCTCCTTCACGGCCAGGTCGACGCCGCGGACGGCCTCGACCTCCTTGCCGCGGGACTTGAAGGTCTTCTTCAGCCCCTTGGTCTCGATGAGCATGGGTACCTCACGGGTGGTTGAACGATATTCCTATTTCCTTGTTCAACGTTGACTATAACCATGGCGTATCCGAGGGCACAACCAGGTATACGAGCAACCGTGAGATTAGTCAAAGCGATAATATTGCGGCATGTGGAGTACGCGTCTTCTCGTCCTCGGCCTCGTCCGGTGGCTCGGTCCCGTCCACGGCTACCTCGTCAGGCGGGAGCTGGACACGTGGCGGATGCCCGGCAAGCCCGAGATCGGCGCGGGCTCGATCTACCACGCGCTCAAGCGGCTCACCGCCGACGGCCGCATCGAGGTCGTCGCCACCGAGTCGGTCGACGCGCGCCCGGCCCGGACCACGTACCAGATCACCGCGCAGGGCGAGGCGGAGTTCCAGCGGACCCTGCGGGAGAAGCTGTGGGAGGTCGAGGGCGGCGAGGACCCGTTCGCCACCGCGTGGTCCTTCGCGCTGGTCCTCACCCCCGCCGAGAACATCGCGCTGCTGCGCCAGCGCGCCGAGGTGCTCTTCTCCCGCGTCGAGCAGGTGACGGTGCTGCTCGCGGCCACCACCCCCGAGTTCACCCCCGGCGAGGAGGGCGCCTTCGTACCGGCGCACGCGCGCGCGATGATGAAGCGCCAGATCGACCTGTGGATCACCGACGCCGAATGGTGCGAGGCCACGGCCGCACGGATCGAGAGCGGCGACCTCGTGCTCGGCCCCGACCTCGACGCCGAGCACGCCGCGTACTGGCGCGAGGCGATCAAGGGCGACCGGTTCCTCGACAACGCGAAGGAGCGGCAGGCGATGATCGACGACGTCGCGTCCTCCCACGAGGACCTGAACGGCCGTTTAGGAGATCATCCGAAAAAATCGACAACCCTCCTTATGGAGACCCTCCAAAGTGTGGGCGGTATATGTCAGTTCGTCCGGGCCCTAGGTGATGGCGACCCCCCAACCTCCGATACACGGCCATTACACTGCGGAACGTGCGCAAGGTTTTGATCGCCAACCGCGGCGAGATCGCAGTGAGAGTCATCCGGGCCTGCCGGGACGCCGGGTACGAGTCCGTCGCCGTCTACGCCGACGGCGACCGCGACGCACCCCACACCCTCCTGGCCGACGAGGCCTTCGCCCTCGACGGCCTCACCGCCGCCGACACCTACCTGCGGATCGACAAGCTGCTGCGGATCGCCGAGCGGTCCGAAGCCGACGCCGTCCACCCCGGGTACGGGTTCCTCTCCGAGAACGCCGAGTTCGCGCAGGCCGTGATCGACGCCGGGCTCACCTGGATCGGCCCGACCCCGCAGTCCATCCGCGACCTCGGCGACAAGGTCACCGCGCGCCACCTCGCCATGAAGGCGAACGTGCCGCTGGTGCCCGGCACCAAGGACCCGGTGAAGGACGCGAGCGAGATCCTCGCGTTCGCCGACGAGCACGGCCTGCCCGTCGCGATCAAGGCCGCCTTCGGCGGCGGCGGGCGCGGCCTCAAGGTCGCCCGCGAGCGCGACGAGATCCCCGCGATGTTCGAGTCCGCCGTCCGCGAGGCCGAGGCCGCGTTCGGGCGCGGCGAGTGCTTCGTCGAGCGCTACCTCGACCGGCCCCGCCACGTCGAGGCGCAGGTCCTCGCCGACACGCACGGCAACGTCATCGTCGTCGGCACCCGCGACTGCTCCCTGCAGCGCCGCCACCAGAAGCTCGTCGAGGAGGCCCCCGCGCCGTTCCTCACCGACGAGCAGCGCGCCGTCATCCACAACGCCGCCAAGGCGATCTGCAAGGAAGCCGACTACCACGGCGCCGGCACGGTCGAGTTCCTCGTCGCCGTCGACGGCACCATCTCGTTCCTCGAGGTGAACACGCGCCTCCAGGTCGAGCACCCGGTCTCCGAGGAGACCAGCGGCCTCGACCTCGTGCGCGAGCAGTTCCGCATCGCCTCCGGCGAGGCCGTCCCGCTCACCGAGGACCCCGCGCCGCGCGGCCACTCCATCGAGTTCCGCATCAACGGCGAGGACCCCGGCCGCGGGTTCCTGCCCGCGCCCGGCGCCGTCACGAAGCTGCGGCTCCCCGCCGGGCCGGGCGTCCGCGTCGACACCGGCATCGAAGAGGGCACCGTCATCGACGGGAACTTCGACTCGCTGCTCGCGAAGGTCATCGTCACCGCCTCCACGCGCGAGGAGGCGCTGCGCCGCTCCCGCCGGGCCCTGGCCGAGATGGAGGTCGAGGGGCTCGCGACGGTGCTTCCGTTCCACCGGGCGGTCATCGACGACCCGGCGTTCGCGGAGGACTTCACCGTCCACACCCGCTGGATCGAGACCGAGTGGGACAACACGCTCGAGCCGTACGGCGCGGGCACCGCCGGCGGCGGCGACAGCGAGGAGCGCACCAGCCTCGTGGTCGAGGTCGGCGGCAAGCGCCTCGAAGTGTCGATCCCGGCCGGGCTCCTCAACCCGGTCGCGTCGAACAAGCCGAAGAAGCGCGGCCCGAAGAAGCAGGCCGACGCGGGCCCGGCGATCGGCGGCGACGGCCTCCCGTCCCCCATGCAGGGCACCATCGTCAAGGTCGCCGTGGCCGACGGGCAGTCCGTCGTCAAGGGCGACACGATCGTGGTCCTCGAGGCCATGAAGATGGAGCAGCCCATCGAGGCGCACAAGTCCGGCACGGTCTCGGGGCTCGAAGTCGGCATCGGCGACGTCGTGGCCGCCGGGGCCCCGATCTGCCAGATCTCGGAGTGAGCCGCGTAACCGATCTGTCAGATCGCAGACTTACAACCGGCCGTTTGTAGAGGGACAATAGTCAGTGCTGTGCGTAGCACCACAAGCACTGCTCTCATCGACCGAAAACGGGTTAGGGTTCCCGGCGGCGGAAAATCCTCCGTCCGGAACCCGACCACTCCCTACAGGGGGACAGCCATGCGCTTCATCGACGGACAACCCGGCCACGACCTCACCTACTCGGACGTGTTCATGGTCCCGAACCGGTCGAGCGTGGCCTCCCGCCTCGACGTCGACCTGTCGACCGCCGACGGCACCGGGAACTCCATCCCGATCATCGCGGCCAACATGACCGCGGTCTCGGGTCGGCGCATGGCCGAGACCCTCGCCCGACGCGGCGCCCTCGCGGTCATCCCCCAGGACATCCCCGTCGACGTCGTCGCCGACGTCATCGCCCGCGTCAAGTCCCGCCCGCTCGACTGCGACGCGGCCCTGACCCTGCCGCCGACCGCCACGGTGGCCGAGGCGATCGCCCTGTTCCCCAAGCGCGCCCACGGCGCGGTCATCGTCACCGACTCCGAGCGCCGCCCGCTCGGCGTCGTCACCGAGGCCGACTGCCGCGGCGTCGACCGCTTCACGCAGCTCGAACAGGTCGCGTCCGACCGGCTCGTCACGCTCCCCATGGGCATCTCGAACGCCGAGGCGTTCAAGATCCTCGAGGACGCGAACATCAAGCTCGCGCCTGTCCTCGACGCCGAAGGCCGCCTCCACGGCGTCCTCACCCGGGCCGGCGCCCTGCGCAACACGATCTACCGGCCCAACACCGACGCCGACGGGAAGCTCCGCGTCGCGGTCGCCATCGGCATCAACGGCGACGTCACCGGCAAGGCCGCGGCGCTCGTCGAGGCCGGAGCCGACGTGATCGTCGTCGACACCGCCCACGGCCACCAGGAGAAGATGCTCGACGCGCTCAAGCTCGTGCGCGACGCCGCCCCGAACCTGCCGATCGCCGCGGGCAACGTCGTCACCGCCGAAGGCGCCACCGACCTCATCAACGCGGGCGCCGACATCATCAAGGTCGGCGTCGGCCCCGGCGCCATGTGCACCACCCGCATGATGACCGGCGTCGGCCGGCCCCAGTTCTCCGCGGTCCTCGAATGCTCCGCGACCGCCCGCCGCCACGGCAAGCACGTGTGGGCCGACGGCGGCGTGCGCCACCCGCGCGACGTGGCCCTCGCGCTCGCCGCGGGCGCCTCGAACGTCATGATCGGCTCCTGGTTCGCCGGGACCCACGAGTCCCCCGGCGACATGCACTACGACGCCGACGGCCGGCCCTTCAAGGAGTCGTTCGGCATGGCCTCGGCGCGGGCCGTCAAGGCCCGCAGCGCGAGCGACTCATCGTTCGACCAGGCCCGCAAGGCCCTGTTCGAGGAAGGCATCTCGACCGGCCGGATGTACCTGGACCAGAAGCGCCCCGGCGTGGAGGACCTGCTCGACTCGATCGTCGCGGGCGTGCGCTCCGCGGCGACCTACGCGGGGGCGACGACCCTGGAAGAGTTCCACGAGCGGGCCGCCGTCGGTGTGCAGTCCGCGGCGGGCTACACCGAGGGGGCGCCGGTCCCGAGCAGCTGGTAAGCGCCGCAAGCGAATCCGTGGGCGTCCGCCGGTAGGCGGGCGCCTTCGGTGTTCTTGGGTGTTCTTCGGTGCTGTACGGGCTCGTGTCGGTCCTCGTGGTGCATTTGGTGCCGTGCGGGTTTGTGCTGGTCCTCGTCGTTTCTTTGGCGCCTGGGCCCGTGGTGGTCTTTGTCGTGTGTTTGGTGCGGGCGCATCGGCTGGGTGCCGATGCGCCCGCGTTCTTCCTCGCGAGGTGTCCTGGCAGGAGCCGCGCGGGAGTGCACTCCCGCGCGGTCTTCGGGGGCGGCCCCCGGGGTTCCCACATCGCCGCCAGTCCTGCCAGGACCAGGTCTCCGCTCCGCACTTCCACCACCACCGGCGGAACGACCGTTTTTTATCTATCAACAATCACATGCCCGGCAACACCTGCCAAGAACTATTTTCCTGCCTGTGGATAACTATGCGAGTGTTTGTTATTTTGCCTGATGGGGTGCGGTGAAGTTATCCACAGGGTGGTGGGGCGCTTAGTTTTTGGCGTCTCTTGCGAGCATCGCGGCCTGGACTCTGTTGGTGCAGCCGAGTTTCGCCAGGATCCGGCTCACGTAGGTCTTCACGGTCGCTTCGCTCATGTGGACAGTGCTTGCGATCTCCGCGTTCGAGAGGCCCTCGGCTATCGCTTCGAGTACTTCGCGTTCGCGGGCGGCGAGCCGGGCGACGCGTTCGACTGCGTCGCGGCGGCGAGGAGCGGATTCAGGGGCCACGAGGCCGAGCACCATCCGGGTCACTACTGGTGAGAGGTAGGCCTCGCCTGCCGCGACTGCGCGTACGGCGGTCACCAGTTCTTCTGGAGTGCAGGTCTTCAGTACGAAACCGGCAGCGCCTTGCGCTACTGCGGCGAGCACGTTCTCCTGGTCGCCGAAGGAGGTCAGGATCAGCGCCCGGGTGCCCGGCGATGCCGCAGCGAGGCCGTTGAGGACCTCCAGGCCGCCGGTTCCCGGCATGTGCAGGTCGAGCAGGGCTACTTCCGGGTGGTGTTCGGTGACGGCGGCGAGGGCTTCGTTTCCGTTGTTGGCTGTTGCGACGACTGATATTCCTGCCGTCTCCAGGACAATGCGGACTCCTTCGACCACGAGCGGCTCGTCGTCGGCGATCACGACCCTGGTCATCCGGCCTGGACTCCCGCGATCGAGGTGAGCGGGAGCAGCACCAGGAGCAGGACGACCGTGCCGATCGCCGCCGCGCGGGCGGCGCGCGGGAGGGACGGGCGGGTCGACGGCAGGGGCAGCATCGCGCTCAGCCGGAACCGGTCGGCGTCGGCGCGTCGGTCGAGCAGGCCGCCCGCGGCGTCGACACGCTCCCGCAGGCCCGCGATGCCGTGGCCCCCTGGGAGGTCCGCCGGAGCGGCCGCGGAGAGCGGGTTCTCGACGGACACCAGGAGCGCGTCGTCCTCCCAGGTGACCGTCGCCCGCACGGGTTCGCCCGGGGCGTGCTTCGCCGCGTTCGCGAGGCCCTCCTCGAGCACGGCGTAGGCGGCGCGGGCGGTCACGGCGGGGAGCGGTGCGGGTTCGCCTTCGTGGCGCAGTTCGACCGCCACGCCTGACTCGACGAATGCCGCGGCGAGCGTCGCGGCCTCGGCCTGGTCGAACCCGGTTTCGGTCTCGGATCCGGTGCGCAGCAGGGAGACGAGGCCGTGGAGATCCTCGACGGCGGCGCGCACGGTGTCGCCGACCTGCCTCGTCTCAGCGCGGCGGGCCGGATCGGTCTCGCGGACCTCGAGGGCCGCGACCTGGACTGCGGCGAGGCCCAGGCGGCGGCCGATGCGGTCGTGCATGTCGCGGGCGAGGCGGAGCCGCTCGCGTTCGACGGCCACCTCCTGCTCGCGTATGGACCGGCGGTACCGCTGCCAGAGCGCGACGACGACGGCCGCGGCGAGCAGCCCGAGGATCCCGGCAGGGATCGGCCCCGCGGGAAGGAACGCGAGGACGGCGAACTCGGCCAGCACGATCGCCACGGTCGCGAGCAGACCTTTCATACGGCAACCCTACGCAGCCCGCCGCGGAGGCCGGGCTGGCGGCGGGTTCACTTTCGTCGATTTCTTCCGCTACTTCCGGCGACTGTCGGGGACGAGTCTCGGTTTCTACGTTGGATCCGTGATCGACGTCAGGAATTTGACCAAGCGGTACCGCGGCGGCACGGCCGTCGACGACCTCTCATTCACCGTGGAGCCCGGTCGCGTGACCGGCTTCCTCGGCCCCAACGGCGCGGGCAAGTCCACCACGATCCGGCTCATCCTCGGCCTCGACCGGCCGACGAGCGGCATCGCCACAGTGCGGGGAAAGCCGTACCGGTCCATCGAGCGGCCGCTCACGGCCGTCGGGGCGCTGCTGGACGCCGGGGACCTGCATCCGACGCGCAGCGTCCGGGAGCACCTGCGCTGGATCGCGCGGACGAACGGCATCGGCGAGGCCCGGATCGGCGAAGTCCTGGAGGCGACCGGGATGGCGGGGGCGGCGCGGAAGCGCGCGAAGACCCTCTCGCTCGGCATGAAGCAGCGCCTCGGCGTGGCCGCGGCGCTGCTCGGCGACCCGGAGGTGCTCATCCTGGACGAACCGGTGAACGGGCTCGACCCCGAAGGGGTGGTGTGGATCCGGAACCTGATGAAGGGGCTCGCGGCCGAGGGCCGCACCGTGCTCGTGTCGAGCCATCTGATGTCGGAGATGGCGTTGACGGCGGAGCACCTGGTCGTCATCGGGCGCGGCCGGCTCCTCGCCGATACGTCCACTGAGGAGTTCATTACGGCGCACGCCCCGGGCGGCGCGAGCCTGGAGGAGGCGTTCATGCGGTTGACGGGCGCGTCGGTCGAGTTCCGGTCGGGAGGTCTGCGGTGAAGGCGTTCGGGCAGGCGGTCTCGGCGGAGTGGGTGAAGATCCGCTCTGTCAGGTCCACAGTGGTGACCCTGGGTTTGTTCGCGTTCGTCGCGCTCGGACTGGGCTGGGTGGTCGCGAACGGGTTCAGCGCGGGCGGTCCGGCGACGGACGCGCTGCTGCCGGTGTTCTTCGGGCTGCTGACGGCGCAGCTGGTGCTGGTGACGTTCGCGGTGGCGACCGTGGGGTCGGAGTTCTCGACGGGCACGATCCGGGCGTCGCTGGCGGCGGTGCCCTCGCGCGGGCGGCTGTTCGCGGCGAAGATGACCTTGCTCGGGGCGACCGTGGCCGTCGCCGCGCTGGTCGTGGAGCTCGCGGTGTTCGGGCTCGTGCGGCTCATGCTCGGGGAGGCGGCGGCGCCGCTCGACGAATGGTGGACCTTGGAGTCGCTGCTGGGCGGCTGGATCCATCTGACGCTGCTGAGCGTGTTCACCGCGGCGGTCGCGGTGATGCTGCGCAGCACGGTGGTGACGCTGTCGATCCTGCTGCCGGTGCTGTTCCTGTCGGGCCAGGGCCTGGGGAACCTGGAGGCGATCAAGCCGGTCGTCCAGTACTTCCCCGACCAGGTGGGCATGGTGATCATGCACTTGACGCAGCCGGGCCACCCGCAGTTCGGACGGGACTACGGACCATGGGAGGGCATCGCGATCCTGGTGCTGTGGACGGCGGCGGCGC
Source organism: Glycomyces sp. NPDC048151 (assembly GCF_043202775.1). Lineage (NCBI taxonomy): Bacteria > Bacillati > Actinomycetota > Actinomycetes > Glycomycetales > Glycomycetaceae > Glycomyces > Glycomyces sp. NPDC048151. The sequence goes on from NZ_JBIDBB010000010.1 coordinate 205,453, forward strand.
TCGCCGGCGGATGGTTCGCCATGCGGCGCAGAGACGCCTGAACCGGGACGCCCGGGACAGGATGCCAGGAAGGGCCGCCGCGGCGACACGCCGCGGCGGCCCATTGTCAGTTGCTTGTAGACAGTGCACACTTACCCGAACAGAGTTCATCGCTCTATGTGTTCATATAGCTTCATTCTGTAATCGGCCTGGATTCGCCGGGTCGCGGACTTCCCGGGCGCCGCCGGCGTCCTGTCGCAGAAGGAGCACCAGTGAAACGCATTGCCATGGCCGGGGCGGGCTCGATGCTCCTCGCCGCCGCGCTCGCCGCCGTCCCCGCCTCCGCCGGGGCCGAGGACGCCGAAGAGAAGAAGCAGGTCCTGGTCTCGGCCCCGATGACAGGGGACGGCGAGAACCTTCCGGACACGGTGCTCTCGCTCGACGCGTGCCTCACCGGCCAGACCATCCCGGTCGGCCCTTCAGGGTGGCCCGCCTGCAACGACCTGACCGGCCCGGTCCCCGAAGCCGGCAAGACGCCCGGCTACCTGCAGCTCACCGACGCCAGCAACCACAACACCGGCGCGGCGATCCTCAACAAGGCCCTGCCGAACAAGGGCGGCATCGAGGTCACCTTCGCGCAGTACCAGTACGGCGGGACCGGCGCGGACGGCATCTCGTTCTTCCTCGTGGACGGCGAGACCGACCTGACCGAGTCGGGCGCGTTCGGCGGCAGCCTCGGCTACGCCCAGCTCGGCGACATCCCCGGCGTCGACGGCGGCTACCTCGGCCTCGGCCTCGACGCGTGGGGGAACTTCTCGGCCGACACCGAGGGGCGCGGCACCGGCTGCCCCGAGGACTACCAGGCCCCCGAGTACCTGCGGACCGCGTTCAACCGCGCGCCCGACAACGTGGCCCTGCGCGGGCCCGGCCAGGGGCTCGAGGGCTACTGCCTGCTGGCGACCACCGCGACCGACGAGAAGATCGGCACCGTGAGCAACGGCGACCTGTACGGGACGACCTTCCCCGAGAGCCTGCGCAGCGAGTCGATCGACGACGCCAAGCGCCTCGTCAAGCTCAAGGTCACCGGCGGCGACCAGCCGAAGGTCACCGTCGACCTCGACTTCCTGGACGGCGGCGGCTGGCAGCGGGTCCTGGAGACCTCGGTCCCGTTCGCGGCGCCCGAGACGTTCAAGATCGGGTTCGCTTCCTCGACCGGCGGGAAGACGGACGTGCACCTCATCCGGCACCTGCGTGTGGAGACCTTCGTCGACTAGGGATGGAGCGAGCAGCGAAAGAGGGCCCGCGGCGGAAGCCGCGGGCCCTCTTTCGCGCGTGTCAGAACTCCATGAGCTGGCGGGCGGCCTCGGCGACCGAGCCCGACAGGGACGGGTAGATCGTGAACGTCCGCGCGACCTGCTCCACGGTGAGGCGCTGCTCCACCGCGAGCGCGATCGGCGTGATGAGCTCGGAGGCGCGGGAGCCGACGACGACGCCGCCGGCGACGATGCCGGAGGAGTTCCACGCGAAGAGCTTCACGAAGCCCTCGGTGCGGTCGACCATCTTGGCGCGGGGGTTGGAGGCGAACGGGAGGAGGACGCCGCGGCAGTCCACTTTGCCGGAGTCGACGTCGGCCTGGGTGACGCCGACGGAGGCGAGTTCGGGGTCGGTGAAGACGTTCGCGGCGACGTGGGCGAGCTTGATGGGGCGGACGGCTTCGCCGAGGGCGTGCCAGATGGCGATGCGGCCCTGCATGGCGGCGACGGAGGCGAGGGCGTGGACGCCGGTGACGTCGCCCGCGGCGTAGACGCCGGGGACGTTGGTGCGGGAGACCTTGTCGACGGGGATGAAGCCCTGCTCGCTGATGTTGACGCCGTAGGCGTGGAGGCCGAGGTTGTCGGAGTTGGGGATGGATCCGACGCAGATGAGGGCGTGGGTGCCTTCGATGACGGTGCCGTCGTCGAGTTCGACTTCGACGCCGGTGTCGGTGCGGCGGGCGGCGGCGGCGCGGGAGTGGTTGCGGACGTCCATGCCGCGGCGGACGAAGACGCGGCCGACGGTCTCGGCGGCTTCGGCGTCCTCGTGGGGCATGACGCGGTCGCGGGAGGAGATGAGGGTGACGCGGGAGCCCATGGCGAGGTAGGCGGAGGCGAATTCGGCGCCGGTGACGCCGGAGCCGACGACGATGAGGTGCTCGGGGAGCTCTTTGAGGTCGTAGAGCTGGCGCCAGGTGAGGATGCGTTCGCCGTCGACGGGGGCGGAGGTGAGGGTGCGGGGGGTGGCGCCGGTGGCGATGAGGACGATGTCGGCGTCGGTGTCGAACGGGTCGCCTTCGAGGGGGACGACGTGGAGTTCGTGGACGTAGTTGTAGCCCTTGTCGACGCGGAGTGCGGCGCGGCCGTAGACGATGTCGACGCCGGCGTTGACGAGCTTCTGGGCGATGTCGGCGGACTGCTGGGTGGCGAGGCGGCGGACGCGGCCGTTGACGGCGGCGGGGTCGGCGGTGGCCTCTTTGGTGCCGACGCCGAGCTCGGAGGACTCGTGGATCTCGGTGAGGACGGCGGAGGCGGCGATGAAGGTCTTGGAGGGGACGCAGTCGGAGAGGACGCAGGCGCCGCCCGCGCCGGTGGCCTCGACGAGGGTGACGTCGGCGCCGAGTTGGGCCGCTACGAGGGCGGCTTCGTACCCGGCGGGGCCTCCGCCGATGATCGCTACTCGTGCCACGGTGCGCCTTTCGGTGTTCGGGATGCTTCAGTGCGGGCTGGTTTAAGGGTATCTTCGAGTCGTGCATCTCTATGCCGCGTATGGCTCGAATCTCGACCCTGCCCGAATGCGCGCCACGTGCCCGCGGTCGCCCTTGGTGGGGACGGGTTGGCTGGAAGGCTGGCGTCTGACGTTCGGCAACGCCGACCTGGGCTCGGAGTCGGCGGTGGCCACGGTGGTGGAGTCGCCGGGCGAGCGGGTGTTCGTGGCGCTCTACGACCTGGATCCGGCCGACCGGCAGGTGCTGGACGAGCTCGAGGGGTTGAACTCGGGCCTGTACCGGAAGATGCACACGCAGGCGGCGACGCTCGAGGCGAACCGGCCGGTGTGGCTGTACGTGTTCGAGGGCTTCGAGGGCGGTCTGCCGAGCCAGTGGTACCTGGACGAGATCATGCGCGCGGCCGAGGCCGCGGGGGCGCCGCAGGACTACGTGGAGGCGCTGCGCAAGCGTCCCACCGCGGAGTGAGTCCTCAGTAGACGAAAAGGAGGGGGGACCGCCGGGCGGCTCCCCCCTCTTCGTGCCTTGTCGGTCAGAAGGCCGGGCTGTTGGCGGCGGCGAGGACCGTGTGGGTCATGACGCGGATGCCGTGGCCGAGGGCGGTCTCGTCGATGTCGAAGTTGCCCTGGTGGATGTCGAGGCGCTCGCCGGGGCGGCCGACGCCGAGGCGGGCCATGGCGCCCGGGACCTGCTCGAGGTAGTACGCGAAGTCCTCGCCGCCCATGGACATGGGGGCTTCGACGACGGCTTCGTCGCCGAGCGCGGCGGCGGCGGCTCCGGCGAACATGGCGGAGGCGAGCCGGTCGTTGACGACGGGCGGGACGCCGCGGCGGTAGTCGATCTCGCATTCGACGCCGGAGGCGCGGGCGACGGAGCGGGTGACCTCCTGGACGAGGTCGGGGATCATGTCCCAGGTCTCGCGGCCGTGGACGCGGACGGTGGCGCGCGCGAGGGCCTCCTGCGGGATGGCGTTCGCGGCCTCGCCGGCCTGGACGGCGCCGAAGACGATCGCGACGGACTGGCGCGGGTCGAGGCGGCGGTTGACGAGCGCGGGGACGTCGACGACGACGCGGCCGATGGCGTTGACGAGGTCGGAGGTGAGGTGCGGGCGGGAGGTGTGGCCGCCGCGGCCCTTCATGCGGACCTCCATGACGTCGCAGGCCGCGGTCAGGGGGCCGTTGCGGACGCCGATCTGCCCGGCGAGGAACTGCGGGTCGCAGTGGAACGCGAAGATCGCGGCGACGTCGGTGAGCGCGCCGTACTTGATCATGGTGGGCGCGCCGGACGGGAACTGCTCCTCGGAGGGCTGGAAGATCAGCCGGAAGCGGCCGGGGAGTCCTTCGCGGCGTTCGAGTTCGGCGAGGACGCGGCCCAGGCCGACGAGCATCGCGGTGTGGGCGTCGTGCCCGCACGCGTGGGTGACGCCGTCGACGGTGGAGCGGTACGGGACCTGCTTGGGGTCGTGTATGGGCAGGGCGTCCATGTCGGCGCGGATGGCGATGACGCGGTCGCCGGTGCCGATGTCGCAGGTGAGCCCGGTGCCGTCGGGGATGAGCTGCGGGTCGAGTCCGGCTTCGGCGAGACGGGCGGCGACGAAGTCCGCGGTGTCGTGCTCCTGGCGGGAGAGGCGCGGGTTCGCGTGGATGTGGCGGCGGGCCGCGACGACCTCGCCCGCGTGGGCGGCGAGCCAGCCGTCCAGGAACTCGGGCAGCGACGTGGACATGGGCTGCTCCTCAGCGGGATCGCCGGAATGGTCGAACGAGGGAAGGGCGCCGGGTACCACGAGACACGGTTCGGGCGCGATCGCGCTCGGCAGCGGCTCATTGGACTTTGTGGCGGTACCCATCTCGACGACTTTCTCCGCAGTGAGCGTAAACATTCCTTCGCGCCTCGCTATTCGCGTTCGAGGATCAAAGCCGAAAGGAGGCGATCCGGCAAGCTTAATCCGATCGCGCTCCGTTGCGGCCAGCGCCGTGATTTGCGACGCCCGGGTCCCGTCGCCCTGGTCCCCGCGCCAGTGGTGACGGTGCTGCGACGTGCGGTCACGATGTTGGAGCCGTACCCGCCGTCATGAGGCATAACGCTTGCCGAGCCGATAAGTTACGGCCGAGATCCTTTTTTCATACAGAACACGGACGCGCATGTCGGGCATGACGCGTCCGCGGACCAGTGTTTCCCGGGGTCGTGTTTTCGGCGACAGACGCGTTGTGCGCTTCGGCTGTGGGTGATGGTGCGGTCACCAGTTGTCGGTGGGTGTGTACCGTCCCCATTCGGCGGCGAGGGCGGTGCAGACTTCGCCGACGGTGGCGCCTGCGGCGAGGGCGTCCTTGAGGGGGTAGAGGACGTTGGCGGTGCCTGCGGCGGCGGCGGTGACGGCGGTGAGGGCGGTGGCGAGTGCCTGGGGGTCGCGGGCGGCGCGGTGGGCGGCGAGGCGTTGGATTTGGGCGGCTTCGACGGCGGGGTCGACTTTGAGGGGCTGGTAGGGGGTTTCGGCGTTGTCGAGGGTGTAGGCGTTGACGCCGACGACGGTCTGTTCGCCGGAGTCGATGCGTTTGGCGGTCTCGTAGGCGCTGCGTTCGATCTCGCTCTTCTGGAATCCGGCTTCGATGGCGGCGACGGCGGAGCCGTGGGCGAAGACGGCGTCGATGAGGCGGAGGGTCTCGGTTTCGATGTCGTCGGTGAGGGCTTCGACGGCGTAGGAGCCGGCGAAGGGGTCGACGGTGTCGGTGAGGTCGGTCTCGTTGGCGATGACCTGCTGGGTGCGCAGCGCCAGGCGGGCGGAGTTGTCGGTGGGGAGGGCGATGGCTTCGTCGTAGGCGTTGGTGTGGAGGGATTGTGTGCCGCCGAGGACGGCGGCGAGGGCTTGGACGGTGACGCGGGCGAGGTTGACTTCGGGTTGCTGGGCGGTGAGTTCGACGCCTGCGGTCTGGGTGTGGAAGCGGAGTTTCATGCTGCGGGGGTCCCTGGCGCCGAAGCGGTCGCGCATGATGTGGGCCCAGATGCGGCGGGCGGCGCGGAATTTGGCGACTTCGGTGAGGATGCGGGAGCGGGCGACGAAGAAGAAGGAGAGGCGGGGTGCGACGGCGTCGACGTGGAGTCCGGCTTTGACGGCGCAGTCGACGTATTCGATGCCGTCGGCGAGGGTGAAGGCGAGTTCCTGCGCGGGGGTGGCTCCGGCTTCGGCCATGTGGTAGCCGGAGATGGAGATGGTGTTCCATTGCGGGAGTTCGGCGGCGCAGTAGGCGAAGGTGTCGGCGACGAGGCGGAGCGAGGGGGCGGGCGGGAAGATGTAGGTGCCGCGGGCGATGTACTCCTTGAGGATGTCGTTCTGGACGGTGCCGCGCAGGCGTGCGGGGTCGGCGCCTTGTTCTTCGGCGACGAGCTGGTAGAGCAGGAGGAGGACGGCGGCGGGGGCGTTGATGGTCATGGAGGTGGAGACCTCGTCGAGGGGGATGTCGGCGAAGAGGGTGCGCATGTCGGCGAGGGAGTCGATGGCGACGCCGACTTTGCCGACTTCGCCTGCGGCTTCGGGGGCGTCGGAGTCGTAGCCCATCTGGGTGGGGAGGTCGAAGGCGACGGAGAGGCCGGTGGTGCCGGCTGCGAGGAGGTCCCGGTAGCGGCGGTTGGATTCGGCGGCGGTGGCGAAGCCGGCGTATTGGCGCATGGTCCAGGGCTTGGAGGTGTACATGGTGGGGTGGACGCCGCGGGTGTAGGGGAAGGACCCGGGTTCGCCGAGTCGTTCGGTGAGGTCGGCGGGGGTGTCTTCGGGTCGGTAGACGGGTCGGATCTCGATCCCGTCGCGGCCTTGCGGTGACGACTGCATGGCTGCCATCCTAGGGGTCGTACCTCGTCTTCGGGAAGGTCCGACCGGTTCCCGGCGGGGTCGTCGTGCCCCCGGCCGCCCGCCGTTTACGATGCCGTCCGCGACCGGTTACGGAAACCCGGTACCGACCGGTTGGCCCGGACACGGCAGACTAGTGGGGATCCCTCGCGAGGAGTGGCCGAATGACGTACTCATCTGACTACGGTCGCGGTGGTCCCGGCGCATACGAGGACCCCCGCCCCGGTGCGGTGCCGACCCCTCGGTACTCCCAGGAACCGCAAGAGCCTCAGTCGAACTGGGGTGCGGAGCTCGGCGGTGCCGATCCGCATCCTTCGTTCGGGGCGCGGTTCACCGGGTCGGACCCGTACCGTTCGGGGTCCCGTCCGGACCCGCGGTCGAATCCGGGTTTCAACCGGGACGCGTACGGCGGGGACTCGTACGGGGACTCCTCGTACCGGCATTCGTCGTCGTACGGGAACTACGGGAACCTGGGGCAGAGTTTCGCGGTCGGCGGGCAGGACGGGCGCGGTCCGGGCGGTCCGGCGGGCACGGGGAACCGGGCGGGGCCCGGTGACCTGGTGGCCGAGCGGTACCGGCTGGTGGATCTGGTCGGCAAGGGCGGCAACGGGTCGGTGTGGCGTGCGCAGGACATGGTGCTGCGTCGGGAGGTGGCGCTCAAGGAGGTGTTCCTGCCGCCGGACCTGCCGGCGCCGGAGCGGGCGCAGTTGATCGACCGGTCGCGGCGGGAGGCGCAGATCGCTGCGGCGCTGTCGCATCCGTCGATCATCCGGATCTTCGACGTGGTGGAGCACGGCGGGCTGCCGTGGATCGTGATGGAGCTCTTGCAGGCGCGGAGTCTGGCGGAGATCCTGACGCAGGACGGGCCGTTGGCGCCGCGGGTGGCGGCGAAGATCGGTCTGGCGCTGGTGGGGGCGTTGCAGGCGGCGCACGATGCGGGGATCATCCACCGTGACATCAAACCGGGGAACGTGCTGATCTCGACGGACGGGCGGTGCGTCCTGTCGGATTTCGGTGCGGCGCAGCAGCATCAGGTGTCGGGTGGGACGACGCCGGGGAAGGTGCTGGGGTCGGCGCACTACATCGCGCCGGAGCGGGCGGTGGGCCATCCGGCCGAGCCCGCGAGCGATGTGTTCAGTCTGGGTGTGACGTTGTACGCGGCGGTCGAGGGGCGTCCGCCGTTCGACCGCGGGGACGCGGTGTCGACGATGCGCGCGGTCGTGCAGGAGCCGCCGGAGAGCCCGCGCCATGCGGGGCCGCTGACGCCGCTCATCGGGGGGATGCTCGCGAAGGACCCGCAGCAGCGGGCGCCGCTGCCGCAGGTCCGCCAGGAGCTGCAGGTGCTGCTGGCCGGGCCGCTGGGGACGGGCGGCATCCCGCAGCAGTCGCCGCCGTACCAGCGGCAGGCCGCGCCGTACCAGGATGTGTCGCCGCCGCGCACCGGCGGGCGGCCGCAGGTGCGGGACGTGGAGCCGGAGGAGCCGGCCGGGAACGTCTGGAAGTCCACTTCGGTCATCGTAATCTGCGTGCTGCTGGCGCTCGTGCTGGGCTGGGGCGCCTACAAGTTCCTGCTCGGCGACACGAGCGGCGGCGGGGGCGGGGAGCCGGGTGCGTCCGAGAGCGCCGCCGAGGAGCCGTCCGGCGAGGGCGGCGAGTCGGAGGGGAGCGAGGGCGGGGAGGCCCCCGCGTTCGAGACGGCGACCTACGAGGGGGACGGGTTCACCGCGAACTATCCGGCCGGCTGGGCCGAGGGCGAAGCGGGCGAGTCGTACGTCGTGTTCTACAACCCTGAGGACGACACCCAGTGGGTGCGGTTCTACTCCGGGTTCAGCCACGACTTCGACACCGACCGGGAGTACCTCGAGGACTACTGGGAGAGCCTGCCGGAGAGCATGGAGGACCTCGAGCAGGTCCAGCTCGCGGACGCCTCGGTCGCGGGGATGGACGGCGCGGTCCTGGAGTACACGGGCACGAACACCGACGGCGGGGCCGAGCGGCACTCGATCTGGTCGCTCGTCTACGACGGCGAAGCGGCCTCGTACGGCGTGTTCGTCTCCGGCGACGCCGATTCATGGGACCTATCACAGCAGGTGTACGACGAGGCTGTGGCGTCGTTCCAGACCGGCTGAGGCCACACCGTCCACAACAGGTGCCTCCCGTCATGCGGGTATGCGACGATTTCCGCATGACCGAGGAGACGACCAACCTGGATGCGCTGCGCGCCGACGTGCTGCAGTGGATCACCGACGACCCTGACAAGACCTCCCGGGACGAGCTGTACCGGCTGCTCGACGGCTTCCCCGCGACGGCTCCGGAGCTCGCCGACCGCTTCGCCGGGCGGCTGAAGTTCGGCACCGCGGGCCTGCGCGGGCCCCTGCGGGCCGGACCGAACGGCATGAACCTCGCCGTCGTGCGCGCCGCCGCCGCGGGGCTCGCGAACTGGCTCGACGCCAAGGGCGCCGAAGGGCCCGTCGTCATCGGCTACGACGCCCGCCACGGCAGCCGCGAGTTCGCGGCCGAGACCGCGCGCGTCGTCACCGGCTCGGGCCGCCGCGCCCTCGTCATGCCCGGGACGCTCCCCACGCCCGTGACCGCCTACGCCGTCACGAAGCTGAACGCCGCGGCGGCCGTCCAGGTCACCGCCAGCCACAACCCGCCGCAGGACAACGGCTACAAGGTCTACCTCGGCCGCGAGCTCGGCGGCGACCTCGGCGCGGGCGCCCAGATCGTGCCGCCCGCCGACACCGAGATCGAGGCCGCGATCGAGGCGCTCGGCCCGCTCTCGGAGATCCCCCTCGGCGACGAGGGCGAGACCCTCGACGAGTCCATCGTGGACCAGTACCTGGCGGCGATCGCCTCCGTCGTCGACCCCGACGACCCCAAGCGCCTCGCCTCCGTCGCCACCCCGATGCACGGCGTCGGCGGCGCGACCTTGGTGCGCGCCATGGAGAAGGCCGGGTTCCCCGCCCCGATCCTCGTCGCCGACCAGGCCGAGCCCGACGCCGACTTCCCCACCGTCGCGTTCCCCAACCCCGAAGAGCCCGGCGCGATCGACCGGCTCAAGGCCCTCGCGGTCGAAGAGGGCGCCGACGTCGCGCTCGCCCTCGACCCCGACGCCGACCGCTGCTCCGTGGCCGTCCCCGCCGGCGACGGCACCTGGCGCCAGCTCTCGGGCAACGAAGTGGGCGTGCTCCTGGCCGACCACTGGATGCGCAAGGGCCGCAAGGGCACCTACGCGACCACGATCGTCTCCACCACGCAGCTCAAGGCGATGTGCGAGAAGCGCGGCCTCGGCTACATGGAGACCCTCACCGGCTTCAAGTGGCTCGCCCGCACCAACGCCGACCTCGCGTTCGCGTTCGAGGAGGCCCTCGGCTACTGCGTCGCCCCCGAGTTCCTGCGCGACAAGGACGGCATCTCCGCGTCCCTCGTCGTCGCCGAGATCGCCGCCGGGCAGGCCGCCCGCATGGCGACGCTCCAGGACCGGCTCGACGAGCTCGCCGAGGAGTTCGGCGTCTACGAGACCGGGCAGCTGTCCGTCCGCGTCGAGGACCTCAGCGAGATCGCCGCGTGCATGAAGCGCCTGCGCGCCCACCCGCCCACGTCGCTGCTCGACGAGCCCGTCACCGAGTACCTCGACCGGCTCCCCGACGCCGACGTCGTCACCGTCACCACCGCGAACGCCCGGGTCGTCTGCCGCCCCTCCGGCACCGAGCCGAAGCTCAAGGCCTACCTCGAGGTCCGCGAGGACGTCGGCGGCGACCTCGGCGCGGCCCGCGAGCGCGCCCGCGCCTCCGTCGAGGCCCTGAAGGCCGAGATCGCGGCCGTCCTGGGCGTGCCCCACTAGGAAGCGGACGTCAAGGGAGGCCGGGCGATGTGAGCCCGGCCTCCCTTTTTCGTGAGCGCGTGTCACTCCCACGAATGACCGCTGGAGTCTGGTAAATCAGATAATATGATAGGTATGACTGCCATAACCGCCACCGAGGCCGCGCGCCGGTTCTCGGCGATCCTGGACGCGTCGAGCCGCGGCGAGACCTTCGAGGTCATGCGCGGAGGCAAACACGTCGCGACGATCACGCCCCCGCACCGCGCCAACGGCGCGGCCATCATCGAGGCGTACTCCTCGATCGAGCCCGACGAGGAATTCGCGGACCTGCTCGAAGAAGTCCACCGCGACATGAACAAGCCGTCCGAGATCGAGGACCCGTGGGCCGAAGACTGATCCTCGACACCGGTGTGCTCATCGCCTTCGAGCGGCGCAAGCTCGACCCGACATCGGTTCTGGACTTCGACGACGACGCCGCCGTCGCGACCGTGACGCTGACCGAGTTGAAGGTCGGCGTGAAGCTCTCCCCGCCTGAAAAGCGAGCGCGCCGGACCGGCGCGATCGAACGCGTGCTTCGGCTTTGCACCATTGAGGACTACACGGCGGATACGGCGGAGTTCCATGCCGAACTCAAGGCCCATTGCACGAGGACCGGATCGCCTCGGGGCGAGCTCGATCTCATCATCGCCGCAACCGCACTGGAGACCCAGCGGGCCCTTGTCACCCTCGACCGCAAGGCCGACTTCGGCGGCCTCCCCGGAGTGAACGTCATCGAGCTGTGAACAGGAAAAGGGGCCCGGCATGATCCCGGGCCCCTTTTTCTGTCGACTGCTAGAAACGGCGGTACGCGCCGAACTGGCGGTCGCCCGCGTCCCCCAGGCCGGGGACGATGTAGGCCTTGTCGTTGAGGACCGGGTCCACGGCCGCGGTCGTCATCTTCATCGCGATGCCCGACGCGGCGAGCTTCTCGATGCCGTCCGGCGCGCACAGGACACTGATCAGGTCGATGTCGGTGCAGCCGCGGGCGGCGATCATCTCGCAGCAGCGCAGCAGCGACCCTCCGGTGGCGACCATCGGGTCCAGCACGATCACGTGCCGCCCCGTCAGGTCGTCCGGCAGGGACTCCATGTACGCGTACGGCTCGTGCGTCTCCTCGTCGCGGGCCAGGCCCACGAACCCCATCGACGCGTCAGGGATCATCGCCTGCGCCGCGTCGGCCATGCCGAGCCCGGCGCGCAGCACCGGCACGAGCACCGGCGGGTTCCCGAGGCGGAAGCCCTTGGCCGGAGCCACCGGCGTCCGGATCTCGTATTCGGTCACGGCCACGTCGCGCGTGGCCTCGTAGACGAGCATCATGGTGAGCTCGTGCAGGGCAGCCCGGAACCTAGGCGAGTCCGAGCGCTCGTCCCGCATGGCGGTAAGCCGTTCTGCGGCGAGCGGGTGTTCGACGATCTTGACATCCACGGTTCCCAACCTTAACGCCCAGGCAGCCGCGCTAATGTGAGCCTGTCGCCACACTCCGAACGCCACGTCACACCGAACGGATATTATCGGGTCATGGGATCAATTTTGAGCGGCGTCGAGGCCGCGTCCCTCGTCCGCGCCCTCCCCGGCGTCGACGCGGTCGGCCTCGAAGCGCGCGCGGCGGGGCTCGCCACCCGCTCGGTCAAAGCGGACGCGAAGGCGAAGGCCATCGACCTCGCCATCAGCATGATCGACCTCACCACGCTGGAAGGCGCCGACACCCCCGGGAAGGTCCGGTCGCTCGCCGCGAAGGCCATGCGGCCCGACGGCGACGCGCCCTCCACCGCCGCGGTCTGCGTCTACCCGTCGATGGTCGCCGTCGCCGCCGAGGCCCTCCAGGGCTCGGACGTGAAGGTCGCCTCCGTGGCCACGGGCTTCCCGGCCGGGCAGGTGCCCCTCGACGTGCGGCTCGCCGACACCGAGGCCGCCGTGCGCGCCGGAGCCGACGAGATCGACATGGTCATCAGCCGCGGCGCCTACCTGTCGGGCGATCTGGAGCGGGTGTTCCACGAGATCAAGGCCGTGAAGGCCGCCGCGGGCGACGCCCGCCTCAAGGTCATCCTCGAGACCGGCGAACTGGTCACCTACGACGACGTGCGCCGCGCGTCCTGGCTCGCCATGTACGCCGGGGCCGACTTCATCAAGACCTCCACCGGCAAGGTCGGCGTCAACGCCACCCTGCCCGTGACCCTGCTGATGATGCAGGCCGTGCGCGACTACAAGGCACTCACCGGCGTCCAGGTCGGCGTCAAGCCCGCGGGCGGCATCCGCAACACCAAGGACGCCATCAAGTACCTGGTGTGCGTCAACGAGGTCCTCGGCGACCCGTGGCTCTCCAACGAGTGGTTCCGCTTCGGCGCCTCCAGCCTCCTCAACGACCTGCTCATGCAGCGCCAGAAGCTCACAACCGGCCACTACTCCGGCCCCGACTACGTGACGGTGGACTAAGCGATGTTCGAGTACGCGCCCGCACCCGAGTCGGTGCGGCCCCAGATCAAAGAGCACTACGGGCTCTTCATCGACGGCGAGTTCACCGACGCCGCCGACGGCGCCGTCTTCAAGTCGGTCAATCCGTCCACCGAGGAGGCCCTGTTCACGGTGGCCGAGGCCGGCGCGGCCGACGTCGCGAAGGCCGTCGCCGCCGCCCGCCGCGCGCAGGAGTCCGTGTGGGGCCCCATGAGCGGCAGCGAAAGAGGCAAGTACCTGTTCCGCATCGCCCGGCTCCTGCAGGAGCGGGCCCGCGAGTTCGCCGTCGCCGAGTCCCTCGACAACGGCAAGCCCATCAAGGAGACCCGCGACTTCGACATCCCCACCGCCGCGCAGCACTTCTTCTACCACGCCGGATGGGCCGACAAGCTCGCCTACGCGGGCCTCGGCGCCGACCCGAGGCCGCTCGGCGTCATCGGCCAGGTCATCCCGTGGAACTTCCCGCTGCTCATGCTCGCGTGGAAGATCGCGCCCGCCCTCGCGTGCGGGAACACGGTGGTGCTCAAGCCCGCCGAGACCACGCCGCTGACCGCGCTCATGTTCGCAGAGCTGTGCCAGGAGGCCGACCTGCCCGCGGGCGTCGTCAACATCCTCCCCGGCGCGGGCGCAACGGGCGCGGCGCTCGTCGACAGCGCCGTGGACAAGATCGCGTTCACCGGCTCCACCGCCGTGGGCCGCGCGATCGCCAAGTCCATCGCCGGGTCGAAGAAGAAGCTCACCCTGGAGCTCGGCGGCAAGGCCGCGAACATCGTGTTCGACGACGCCCCCGTCGACCAGGCCGTCGAGGGCATCGTCAACGGCATCTTCTTCAACCAGGGGCACGTGTGCTGCGCCGGTTCGCGCCTCCTCGTGCAGGAGTCCGTGGCCGACGAGGTCCTCGAGCGCTTGAAGGCCCGCGTCGAGACGCTGCGCGTGGGCGACCCGCTCGACAAGAACACCGACATCGGCGCGATCAACTCCGCCGAGCAGCTCGAACGCATCCGGGCCCTCGCCGAGACCGGGACGGGCGAGGGCGCCGACGTGTGGCAGCCCGCCTGCGACCTGCCCGAACGCGGGTTCTGGTTCCGCCCCACCGTGTTCACCGGCGTCCAGCAGTCGATGCGGATCGCCAAGGAGGAGATCTTCGGCCCGGTGCTCAGCGTCCTCACGTTCCGCACCCCCGACGAGGCGATCGCCAAGGCCAACAACACACCGTACGGCCTGTCCGCCGGGGTGTGGACCGAGAAGGGCTCCAAGATCCTGTGGGCCGCCGAGCGGCTGCGCGCGGGCGTGGTGTGGGCCAACACGTTCAACCAGTTCGACGCCGCCAGCCCCTTCGGCGGCCTGAAGGAGTCCGGTTACGGCCGCGAAGGCGGCCGCCAGGGCTTGGAGGCGTACCTCGATGTCTGATCGTCTGCGGGTCAAGAAGACCTACAAGCTGTACGTGGGCGGGAAGTTCCCGCGCTCGGAGTCCGGAAGGAGCTACCCCGTGAGCAGTCCGGACGGGACCGAGCTGGCCAACGCCGCGCTCGCCAGCCGCAAGGACGGCCGCGACGCCGTCGCCGCCGCCCGCAAGGCGCAGCGGCCGTGGGCGGGCCAGACCGCGTACCTGCGCGGGCAGATCCTCTACCGCGCCGCCGAGATGCTCGAAGGCCGCGCCGGGCAGTTCGCCGAGGAGGTCGCCGACGCGACGGGCGTCGAGCCGCAGGCGGCCCTGGCGACCGTGGAGGCCGCGGTCGACCGGCTCGTGCACTACGCGGGCTGGACCGACAAGTACACGTCGGTGCTCGGCGGGGCCAACCCCGTCGCGGGCCCCTACTTCAACCACACGACGCCCGAACCGCTCGGCGTCGTCGCCGTGGTCGCGCCCCAGGACGACCCCTTCCTCGGGCTCGTCGAGGCCGTCGCCCCCGCGATCGCCACCGGCAACACCGTCGTCGTCCTCGCCAGCGAGTCGAAGCCGCTGCCCGCGTTGAGCTTCGGCGAAGTGCTCGCCACCTCCGACCTGCCCGGCGGGGTCGTCAACATCCTCAGCGGCAAGGCCGCCGAGGTCGCGCCGCACCTGGCCGCGCACGCCGACGTCAACGGGATCGACCTCTCCGGTGTCGCCGACGCCGGCCTGGCCGCCTCCCTGGAGGCCGCCGCGGCCGAGACGCTCAAGGTGGTGCGCCGCCCCGGGAAGTCCGGCGACTCGCTCGACCTGCTGCGGCAGTGGACCGAGTACAAGACCGTGTGGCACCCGGCCGGGATGGCCGCCGCCGCCGGAGGCGCGTACTAGTCGCTTGCAAGAAGGCCCCGCTCGCATCGAGCGGGGCCTTTTTCTTTCAGGGTCTACCGGGTACGACCGGGCGTGTCGCCCCGTCGTAGGCTGTTCCCCAGCTAGATCACTACGGGAGGGACGCGACATGGCGGCCGAATCTGACGCGGTGCGCAGCGCCGAGACCGACAAGCTCTGGAATGAGACGAGCGTCGACCCGGTGGAGCTCCACCTGGGCAAGGACTCCGGTTTCACCCTGCGCGCGTACCGGATGTCGGACACCCTCCCCGGCGCCAAGGCCAAAGCCGAGGAACCCGAAGCGGCAGAGGAAGAAGAAGAGGACGTCCCGGTCGGCAGGCACGCCGCCGCCGAAGACGACGACACCGACGCCGAGGACGAGGACGCCCCCGAGCCCGACGCCGCCGACTTCGAGGACGAGGACGCCGAGGAAGAAGAGGACGCCCTCGACGCCGAACCCGAAGAGGTCCCGGTCTTCCTGACCCGCAAGGGGAAGCTGCTCGTCTTCCGCGAAGCCGACGCGCTCGTCGCCTACGTCAAGGCGAACGACGACCACGACCTCGCCGCGATCGAGGAGTACGCCGAACTCCAGGAGCGCCTCAGCGCCGACGACATCGTGTGTGACGAAGACGACATCTACGAGCTCGACCTGGTCGTGGCCAACCTCCGCGGCGGCCAGGAGTCCTGGGAGCCCGAGCTGCTCATCAAGGCCGCCGAAGTCGGCCGCGACCTCGGCTACGCGCTCAAGAACGACTCCGTCATCGCCTCGCTCGCGCCCGGCTCGCCGCTCGACGACCTCGACGAGACCTTCCGCGTCGTCGTCGACGGAGGCCTGCGCGGCAAACTCGCCAAGCGCCGCTTGAAGAAGAACGACTCGCAGCAGGCCGCCATCGCCTGGCGCGGCGTCATCGCCAAGATCAACGACCACGTCGAATGGCGCGATTAACGCCGCCCGCAATCGGCCGAACAGCCGATCCGGACTCATACTCGGAGTCCGTTTCCAAAGCCCTGCAGAGGCGCCGCCGCGTCCCCACGCGGCGGCGCCTCGACGTGTCACAGCGTTATTCCACAAGGGAATCCCCTGGTGGGCAGCGTCAAGGAATTGACGGAAATGCGTGCTATGACCTTCCATCCCTTCATGAACCCGCACTGACCGTCCGCTTGCAGAACCGAGTATTCTGCGGAAAACTGATAACGGACTGGTAAATACAGGCTGGGCTGCGGCCCGCCGACAGGGGCCGGCGCCCGTCCGGGTGCGCCCGACGAGAGGAGCCCCGCGGGTGCAAGTGTTCTGCGGCATCACCATCGACCAGCAGGTAGCAGGAGCCGGACAAGGCGACACCGCCTGCGCCGTCGCGCTCGTCGCGGCCGGCGGCAGCCTCATCGCCACCGACACCTTCGGCGACGACCCCCGCGGCTGGGTCCGCCTCAACAGCCTTCTCGCGCGATCCGCGCCCGGCCAGTCGGTCTCGGTCGCCGTCGACGGCGACGTCGTCCAGCTCGCCGAGTTCGCCGCCGCCGCCGGACAGCTCGTCATCCGCTCCACCAGCCCCGCCTCGCGCTCCAAGGACGCCCTCGACGACGCCATCGCCATGGCCCGCGGCCTCGCCACCGGCGAAGTCTCCGGCCAGCCCTACGCCGCGCGCCCTGAGATGAACGCTCTGCGGCCCATCCTCGACACGGTGGCATCGGCCGCCAGGGCACGCCACGACGCGGCAGAGGCCCTCACGTGCCTCCTGCGGGCCGTGTTCCCGGCGGCGCTGGCCGCGTGGGACGACCCGAGCGAGGCCAACGCCGTCGCCATCCTCACCCGCCTCCCCCAGCCCGGTGCGCTCCAGTCGATCTCGACCGAGGAGCTCGCCGCCGACCTCGCCACCGTGGCCGACCCCGGCCAGGTCGCGGCGATGGCAGGCGCCCTCACCGAGGCCATCCGCGAACTCGGCGGCGGCGACGACCCGTCCGTCGCCCCTTCCGTCTCCGCGACCGCCGCGGCGATCTCCGCCTGGGACCGGTCGCTCGAAGGCCTCATCGGCCTCCTCCAGGCCAAGCGCCCCCGGCTCGACGCGCCGCGCCCCGAGTACGACGACGACGAGGACCGCGGGCCGATCCGCCGCGGCCACGACACGCACACCACCGTGCGCCTCCCCGGCGACCTCCCCGACCGCCAGAGCCTGCGCGCGCTCGACCCCGCGTCCCAGCTGCACTCGGTCGTCGACCTCGAAGCGACCCAGGTCATCCCCGAGTCGCAGATGCCCGTCGACGGCGAGAGCCACACCCGCTCCATCCGCAGGCGCCGCCGGGCCGAACCGGCCGAACTGCCGCAGGCGGAACCGGCCGAGCGGCCCTCGCGCACGGCCTTGAACGACGCGTTCCAGTCCGAGGGCATGCGCCAGCCGGACCCCGAGCCGCGCCGCCACCCGTGGCAGCCCCGGGAGGACGTCCACATCGTCGACGTCGCCAGCCTCATGGCCGACGACGACGGCCTCATGATCCTCGGCCAGGCCCGCAGCGCCTGGTTCAAGCGGCCCGAAGGCGAAGAGCCCGAACCGGAGTCGTGGAACCTCCCCGGCGACGAGGGCTGGCGCATGGCCCGCCACGTCACCGAGGCGCCCGAGACCGAGGAGCCGACCACGCCCACCGGGCTGCCGCGCCGCAAGCCGCAGGCGAACCTGGTCCCCGGCGCGGTCGTCGCCGACGAGCACCCGCGCTTCGACGAGCCGATCGACCGCGACCCCGAACTGCTCGCCCAGAACACGGCCGGCTACTTCAAGGGCTGGGGCCGCGCCCGCGGCGGCCGCCCCGGCGCGCCCGCCCGCAACGAGCGGATGGCCACCCGATGAGCGCCAACCTCGGCGTCTACGAGCGGTCGCTGAGCATGCTGCTCGGCTCGCTCGTGGCCCGCACCCCCGGACTCTCGCACGCCGTCCTCGTCTCCGTCGACGGCCTCCCCCTCGCCGTCTCCGCCGGGCTCCCCAAGGAGCGCGCGGACCAGCTGGCGGGCATCGGCTCCGGCCTCCTGTCGATGGGCGAGGGCGCCGGCCGGTCCATGGACCACGGCCCCACCCAGCAGGTCATCGTCGAGATGGCCGAAGGCGTCCTCCTGGCCGCCCCGGTCGGACCGCAGATCTGCCTCACGCTCCTGGCCGTCTCCCAGTGCGACCGCGAGCAGCTCGGGTACGAGCTCGGCCAGTTCACGATGCAGGTCGGGCCGCTCCTCAACGAGGCGCTGACGAACACCGGGTCCATCCCGAAGGTCATCTGAGACAACGGAAAAGGGCCCCGATCGGATCGGGGCCCTTTCGCTTTGCGCTACTTCGGCGCGGCGACCGTGACCGGGCGGGTCCGCGTGGTGCCGGTGCGCGCGTGCGTCGCGTACAGCGTGAGGCCCACGAACGTCAGGCCGCCGACGAGGTTGCCCACCACGGTGGGGATCTCGTTCCAGACCAGGTAGTCCCCCACCGAGAAGTCGCCGCCGAGCAGCAGCCCCGCGGGGAACAGGAACATGTTGACGATCGAGTGCTCGAAGCCCATGTAGAAGAACACCATCACCGGCATCCACATGCCGATGACCTTGCCGGGCACCGAGGTCGACATCATCGCGGCGACCACGCCCGTCGAGACCATCCAGTTGCACAGGACGCCGCGGATGAACAGCGTGAGCATCCCGGCCGCGCCGTGCTCGGCGTAGCCCACGGTGCGGCTCTCGCCGATGACGCCGAGCTGCTGACCGATCTCGTTGGGTTCCACGGAGAACCCGTACGTCACGATGATCGCCATCATGAGCGCCACGGTGAAGGCCCCCGCGAAGTTCCCGACGAACACCAGGCCCCAGTTGCGGAGCACGCCGCGCAGCCGCACGCCGGGGCGCTTGTCGATGAGCGCCAGCGGGACCAGCGTGAACACGCCGGTGAGCAGGTCGAAGCCGAGCAGGTACAGCATGCAGAAGCCGACCGGGAACAGCAGCGCTCCCAGCAGGGGCTGCCCGGTGTTCACCGAGATCGTGACCGCGAACGCCGCCGCGAGCGCGAGGATCGCGCCGGCCATGAAGGCGCGCAGGACGGTGTCGCGGGTCGACATGAAGACCTTCGCCTCGCCGGCGTCGATCATTCTCGCGGTGAACTCCGCGGGTTTCACATAGGACATGGGCGTCTCCTCGGGGATGGGGGTACGCCGGGGGGACGACCTCGGCCCTACCGGTTGAACCGGGTGGAGTCTCCCCAACCCTCGTTTCGCTCCCGTGAACGACAGAAGATGGCCGTGTCACAAACGCTGCACCGCAGGCGTTCTGGAGTGCGTGACACCGGCGTGAAGATCGGGTTTCCATTCGCGTTCGCGCTTGGCGGCGCTACTGGTATGCCGTTACGTTGAAAGCTCCCGTCCTAAGGAGCCCTCCATGACGCCCATCCTCTCCAAGACCGACGCCGGAGCCCTCGTCAACGCCGCCAGGATCAGGCGCGGTATGACCTGGGCGCAGGTCGCCGAGCACCTGGAGGCGCCCCTGGTGTGGACGACCGCCGCACTCCTGGGCCAGCACCCCCTGACCGCGTTGCAGGCCAAGGCGGTCTGCGAACTGCTCGAACTCGAGGAGGCGGTCGAGGAGAGCCTGCGGCTGCAGCCCTCGCGCGGCACCGACCCGGCCCTGATGTCCGACCCCACGGTGTACCGCTTCGTCGAGGCCGTGACCGTGTACGGCCCGGCCCTCAAGGAGCTCATCCACGAGGAGTTCGGGGACGGCATCATGAGCGCCATCAACTTCAACATCGACATCAAGCGCCGCCCCGACCCCGACGGCGACCGCGTCGTGGTCACCTTCGACGGCAAGTTCCTCGACTACCGCTGGTAGCCCCTGGGGCCTGGCTCAGCTCGCCGGGTCGTACCCGAACTCCCGGACCTCCTGCGCGCAGCGGCACCCGGCGGCGATCTTCGCCGCCCACTCGTACGCTGCCTCGCGGGAGGGCAGCTCGAGGACGCAGTAGCCGCCCCAGGGCACCGCGCGGCCCGGGTACGTCCCCTCGGTGACGCTGCCGTCGGCCGCCACGAGCACCGGCGCGACCTCCTCGTTGAGCCCGCCGCCGAAGACGTACACGCCCGCGGCCTTGGCCTCCTCGATGACGGCGTGGGAGTCGTCCACCACCGCCTGGAAGTCCTCCTCGGGGAACACCATGGCCTCGCTGGGGAACGAGATCAAGTACTTCGTCATGCCGGACTCCTCCGTCTCGATGCCGCGGCTCCGGAATGGGGCCGGGCCCTGAGTATGGCCTCCGGGTCCGACACCGCCCGGCGCTTCGCCCGACTCGCCGTGCCCGGGTCCGGGGGACGCGGAAGGGGCCCAAAGCTGGAAAGCTTTGGGCCCCTTCGACGTATGGTCCAGGGAGATGGGTCAGCCTAGACGGTCGTGCGTCCGCTTGTGGGCAGCTAGTGGACGCCGACGGTGCGGGTGCGGCGCATCGAGAGCACGTACTCGACGAGCTTGATGAGCACCTGCTTGGTGGACTCCCGGTTGCGGGCGTCCGTGTACATCACGGGGACGTCGTGCGAGATCTGCAGGGCGTCGCGGATGTCGTTGAGGTCGTGGAGCTGCTTGCCGTCGAAGCAGTTCACGGCCACCAGGTAGGGCAGCTTGCGGTGCTCGAAGAAGTCGATCACCGAGAAGCAGTCGGCCAGGCGGCGGGTGTCCACGAGGACGATCGCGCCGATCGCGCCGCGCACGAGCTCGTCCCACATGAACCAGAAGCGGGTCTGGCCGGGCGTGCCGAACAGGTACAGGATGAGGTCCTGGTCGATGGTGATACGGCCGAAGTCCATCGCCACCGTGGTGGTCGCCTTGTCGGGCACCAGGTTGTTGTCGTCGACGCCCTCCGAGGCGGAGGTCATGATCGCCTCGGTCGTCAACGGAGTGATCTCGGAGACCGATCCGACCAAGGTCGTCTTGCCGACGCCGAAGCCGCCGGCGATGACGATCTTGGCAGAGGTCACACGAGAGGTGTCTGCGGGTGAGTTCATGTGGGTCTATAGCCTCCTGAGTCCACTGAGGACACGCTCAAGGAGCTCGGTTCCGACCGATTCGTCGCCGCCGTCCGCGTCGAATCCGGTGGGTTCGTGCACTGCCAGCAATCCATCGGCCGCCATGTCGGCGACCAGCACGCGCGCGACGCCCAGGGGCACCTCCATGCGCGCGGCGATCTCGGCGAGGGACTGGAGGCGCCCGCCGCACAGGTCGACGATCACCTTCTGCTCCCGGCCGCCGAGGAACTGCCCGGACCGGCCGCGGGCGGTGGTCTCCACCAGCGCTTCCAGGGCGATCTCCAATTGGGGCCGCGTGCGGCCGCGAGTGACCGCGTACGGTCTGACGAGTGAGCCGGTCGGCTCATCACCACCGAGGACCATTACTTACCTCCAACCGCGACCCGCAGATCCCACAATCCTTGTGCCGCAGTCATGTCAGTTATCCGTGTACCGGATGCCAGGGGAGGCACCGGCCCGTCGCCTGGGGATGCGACGGAGGGGTTTGGTGTTCAGTTCGTCCCACTCGTGCAATGCACATTCACGGCTCTGGGCCGTGGCTGTCCCGCTCGAAAGGAGCCTACCGTGCCGTTCGCGCAACCGCCAAACGCGGCTGTGCGAGCGGCCCGGTCAGCTGCGGGCCGAAGGGGTCAGGGCCTGGCCGACGCGGTCGACCAGGAGTGCCATCTCGTAGCCGACCTGGCCGACGTCGCAGTTCTTCGAGGCCAGTACCGCGAACGACGAGCCGTCGCTGATGGACATGACGAAGAGGAAGCCGCGGTCCATCTCGACCACCGTCTGGAGGACGGCGCCGCCCTCGAAGACGCGGGACGCGCCCTGGGTGAGGCTCACCATGCCAGAGGTCACGGCCGACAGCTGGTCGGCCCGGTCCCGCGGCAGGTCCCGCGAGGAGGCCAGCAGCAGACCGTCGGCGCTGACCGCGACGGCGTGGGCCACGCCCGGCACGCGTTCGGCGAAGCCGGCCAGCAGCCAGCCCAGGTCCTGGACCGAGGTTCCACCAGTGCTCATCGTTTGCGCTCCTTAGTAGCGTCTTCCGTGTTGCGGTTCAGCGACTCAGTTACCGTCATTGCCACGTCCTCGCTGCACCCCACGGTGATAGGCCGACAGCAGGCCCCGAATGCCCTCGGGGTTGCGCTTCTGCGCGCTGACGGTCTCCTGTGATTCCTCCACGGCCCCGGGAACCAGGCGTTCCATGGGGCGGCGCTTGGGAAGTCCCACCGAGGTCGTCTCGGAGACGGTCTCGGCGAAGGCGTTGTCCACCCGCGACCAGCCGTCGTCGGCGGCCGTGCGCCAGGCGTAGGAGCCCGACTCGGTTTCGGGGGAGGTGAGGCGGCGACGTTCGGGGCCCGGAGCGGACGAGTGCTCGTCGGCGGGCTTGCTCTGCATGGGCGTCGAGCCTTCCGTGGGCTGCGGAGGGGTGGGCGGCGCCGCCTCCCAAGCCGGGGCGGGGGACTCGACCGCTTCTGACTGGTCAGCGTAGCGCGGCGCGGTTGCGTGCGCCACCTCCGCGGGCGCATCCGTCGCATGGACGGGCGACCCGTCGAACGGGGACTGCTCGGCCGCGCCGTGCGCGGGCGCCTCGTCCTCGACCTTCTTCGGGGCGGGGGTGACCGCCTTGAACCAGGCCGACTCGACCTCGCGGAAGATCGGGAGCTCGGTGGTGGCGTCCAGAGCGGACACGCGGTCCTTCTTGGCGGCGCGGGGCGCCTCCGTGCCGGCGGGCGCGGCGGCCGCGTCAGGCCACGACGGCGGGACCGGCTCCGGCTCGGGGGTGAACGCCTCGAGCTGGATCTTCGGGAGCGCGACGTGCTCGGAGGAGACGATCTCGCCGGTCACTTCCATGACCTTGCCGCTGGAGCGGCGCTCTTCGGCGAGGCCGCCGGGCCGGAACATGAAGCCCGGCTCCTCCTCCGCGGCGGGCGCGAAGTGCGTGGGGATCGCGCCGGTCTGGTTGCGGTGCAGCGAGTGCTCGCCGGTGAGCGGCTCGGCGGGCTGCGGGGGCACCGGCGGGCGCGAGGGCGCCTGCGGGGCGCTGGGCTGCCACATCGGCTGCGGCTGCGCCGGGGGCGGCGACTGCGGGCCGGGCTGGGCGACGGTGTCGAACAGGCCGGCGGGGCTCTCGGGGACCTGCGGGAGCGCGCCGGAGTTCATGCCGAGCGCGCCGCGCGGGGTGTTGTCGCGGCCTTCGAGGGAGAACGTGTCCCCGGTGTCGATGCCGTCCAGCGGCACCCCGGAGCGCAGGCCGCGCTCGGGGAGCTTCGGGTCGGTGAGGACGGCCTCGCCGAGGATGACCTCGGCGACGGTGCCGCGCTGCTCGCCGGGGCGCAGCTCGACGCGGACGTCGTGCCGCTTGGCGAGGCGGGCGACCACGACCAGGCCCATCATGCGCGAGGACGCGAGGTCGATGGCGTCGGCCGACTCCGAGAGCTGGCGGTTGATGTCGTCGATCTGCCCGGGGGGCATGCCGATGCCGATGTCGTTGATGCGCACGCGGATCGCGCCCTGGGGGGACTCGGCGGTGCGCATCTGCTCGGCCTCGACGAGGACCGGGGACTCCGGCGGGGAGAACGCGGTCGCGTTGTCCATGAGCTCGGCGATGAGGTGCACGAGGTCGTTGACCGCGGCCGGGCGGATCTCCCGCTCGGCCTCGAGGTTGCCGAACTCGATGCGGGTGTACTGCTCGACCTCGGACTGGGCGGCCTGCAGGATGTCGCCGATCGGGGCGGGGTAGCGCTCCTGGCGGGTGGAGTCCGCGCCGGCGAGCACCAGGAGGTTCTCGTCGTTGCGGCGCATGCGGGTCGCGAGGTGGTCGAGCTGGAACAGCTCGGCCAGGCGGTCCGGGTTCTCCTCGCCGCGCTCCAGGTGGTCGAGGTGGCCGATGAGCCGGTCGACGAGGTTCTGGGAGCGGCGGGCGAGGTTGATGAACATCTGGGAGACGTTGGCGCGCAGGGCGGCCTGCTCGGCCGCGATGCGGATCGCCTCGGTGTGGACGATGTTGAACGAGTGCGCCACGTTGCCGATCTCGTCGCGCTGGTCGATGTCGATGACCGCGCCGGTCTCGGCCGCGACCTCGTCGGGGGTGCGGTTGCCGATGGTCTCGGCGTCGCGCATCTGGGCCACCGCCTGGGGCAGCGACACGTGGGCGACGTCGAGCGCGCCTTCGCGCAGGCGCCGCAGGCCGGTCGCCATGTTGCGGGCGATGAGCAGGGCGATCACGGTCGCGACGACGAACGCCGCGAGGATGAGCACGGCTTCGAGCAGCAGCTGGAAGATCTGCGCGTCGCGGTCCGAGGAGGCCTGGTCGAGGACTTCCTTCGACTGGTCCTTGATGTAGGCGAGGCCGTTGTCGAGGATCGCGTCGTAGGAGGCGATGACCTCGGAGTCGACCTTCAGCTTGTTCGTGGTGCTCGCGGCGACGGCGTCGTTCTCGAACTCCAGGGCCGGCTGGGCCTCCTTGGTGTTCAGGCCGCCGACGCTGAAGAAGAACGCGAGCTGCTCGTCGCGGTCGGCGACGGTCTTGAACTCGGCCTCGGCGGTCTCGCGCATCGAGGCGTAGGCGATGAAGTTCTGCCAGCGCGTGTTGTTGATGAACTCGCGGCCGTTGCCGACGTTGATGGCGATCGCGCGCTCTTCCTCGAGGGTCTCGAGGATGGTGGTGGCGGCGGCGATGGCCTGGAGGTTCCGGGCGATGTCGGGGTCGTTGACGATGCGCGAGGAGATGTCGGTGATGGTGACGAGTTCGGCGACGAGCCGCTGGTAGACGCGGGAGGTCTGGTCGATCGAGGAGCCTGCGGCGTCTTCGGCGGCGTGGGCCCGGATCTGGAGGAGGGTCTCGTACTGGGTCTGGACGGCGTCGATGCGGTTGGTGATGTCCTCGGAGAGGTTCGGGAGCTGCCCGGCCTTCTCGTTGAAGTCGTCGTACGCGGCGTCGGTGTCGCCCTGCTGGCGGGCGACGTTCGACTCGTCGTAGAGGGTCTTGTCGATGCCCGCCACGTGCTCGCCGTCGAGGCGGAGGTGGGTGACGAGGAGGGACCGCTCCTTCTGGAGCTGGTATCTGAGGTCGGCCACGTAGGTGTTGAACTCGACGAGGTCCACCATGTCGTTGGACTCGAACACGCGGTCGGAGAGGTCGTAGAGGCGGAGGCCGGCGACGGCCACCAGGACTACGAGGGGCACCAGGAGGATCAGTCCCAGCTTGGACCGGATTCGCATGTCGGCGATGCGGGGCAGGCCGAGCGGTCCTCGTCGAGCCGCTGAACCCGCACGGTTCGAGCTGCGCTTGCTCACCTTGTCTAGCCTCCTGGGGTGGTCCTCTGTGTCAGACCGAAGGGCCCGGGCCGGGCGGGATCGGTCTCGGGCCGACGTGTCGAGTCGGCTGCCGCCGCGCCGCCGGGGTGGCGGGGGCGGCATGTGAAGCCCAGCAGATTCCATCATGACGAATGAGGGCGGCGAAATCCAGGGGCGTACTGGAGTACTGAAGAGGCCCGCGTTTGCCACCGGGTTGCTGGGCGAATCCCAAGATACACTGATCTTTCGGACACATGCGTATGCGGTATTCGGCCGTTCGGTCGTGAAGACGGCCCGTTCGGCCGACAACCCCTGTACCGGTCGGCCGAGTCCCGTCCTGTGGACGTTACCGGCGGGTCCTCTACGGGCCGCGATGGCGCGAGCACGGTTCGTGTTGACCGTTTCGCCACCTTAGTCCACTCACCGAGCGCGACCCCGCGGACACGAACGGGGGACAGATCTCGCATAGCGCCCGCAGGTCGCCACGCGACTCGCACAGGCTGTGCGACACACTTCGCCCTCCATTAGGCACGGTTGACCCACGACCTTCCTCAGGAGGCAACCCCATGACAATGCCGCTCAACGACGTGCTCGCCTCGACGCTCGAGCACCACCACTTCACTTACGGCTGGCTCAACCCCGTGATGGGCCTGGCCTTCGCCGCGGCCGGCTCCTTCCTCGGCCTGTCGGCCTCCCGCTACGCCCGCGCCGCCGCCTCCGCCGGCGGGCGCCTCCGCTGGACCCTGCTGGCCGCGCTGGCCATCGGCGGGGTCGGCATCTGGATGATGCACTTCATCGCGATGGTCGGCTTCACCGTGACCGGAGCCGACATCGCGTACGACCCCGCGCTGACCGCCGCCTCGTTCGGGCTGGCGGTCGCGGCGGTCGGCATCGGACTGTTCGTGTCCGGCGGCAAGCGCGCTGGCTGGCCGCGCTTGATCCTCGGCGGACTGGTGTGCGGCGCGGGCGTGGTCGGGATGCACTACACGGGCATGGCGGCGGTCGCGACCGGCGGGCGGGTCGTGTACGACCCGGTGCTGGTCGCGGCCTCGGCCGCGGTCGCGGTGGTCGCCTCGACGGTGGCGCTGCGGTTCACGGCTGTCGTGGACCGGCGCGGCTCGATGGCGCTGGCCGCCGCGGTCATGAGCGTCGCGGTGGTCGGCATGCACTACACGGGGATGGCGGCCGTGGAGGTCCAGGGGCCGCCGCGGGAGGACGTGTCGGGCATCAGCCCGCTCGTGCTGCTCCTGCCGATCCTGATCCTGGCGATGATCGCGATCGTCGGCATGGTGTTCGGGGTCCTGGCTTCGCCTGCGCTGGACTCGGTCGCGCGGGACGACTCGACCTCACAAGACGGTAACGCTGACCGAAATGACCGTCCTAGTGCAACTGTCCGTCTTGCGGACGCAGCCGGACAGTAGTCGTATAAGTTTCGTATCGCGCTCGCACCTCAAGCGCAACATTCCGGATACGGGCCGAGCCCGGGGAGGAAGACCACGGATGGAACACGTCAGTCACTTCACGTACGGCTGGATCAATCCCATCATGGCCTTCGGATTCGCTTTCGCGGGTTCGATCCTGGCGCTCATGTGCATGACGCAGGCCCGCCGCCAGGACGGCACGGTGAAGTCGGCGCGCAAGCGCATCCGGTGGATCGCCTTGGCGGCCTTCGCCTTGGGGGGCACCGCGATCTGGATGATGCACTTCACCGCGATGATCGGGTTCAAGGTCGTCGACTCCGACATCGGCTACGACCCGCTGAAGACGTTCCTGAGCCTGGTGGCCTCGATCGGCGCCGTGTTCTTCGGCCTGCTCGTGGCGGGGACGGGGCGGCGCAACACGGTCGCGAAGATCCTCATGGCCGGGCCGATCACCGGCATCGGCGTCGTCATCATGCACTACTCGGGCATGGCGGCGATCAACGTCTCGGGGCGGATCTGGCACGAGCAGAGCTACTTCATCGCCTCCGTGGTGATCGCGGTCGTCGCCGCGACGGCGGCCCTGTTCTGCGGCATGTACCTCGACGGCTGGCGCTGGCAGTCGGGCGCGGCGGTCATCATGGCGATCGCGATCTGCTCGATGCACTTCACCGGTATGGCCGGGGTCCGGGTGCAGTTGGCCGACCAGGGCCGGAACAGCGTGTCGGGCATCGACCCGATCATGCTGATCCTGCCGATCCTCGGGGTGGCGACCATCGGCATCATCGTGCTCCTGTTCGCGCTCATGGGGACCCAGCCGAAGATGGTCACCAAGCGCGACCAGCTCGGCATCGAGGTCGCCGACGAGGAGGTGCTGCCGACCGCGACGGGCGCGATCCCGGTGGACAAGCTCCGCGGCCCGCAGCCGGGCGCGAACCGCCAGGGCGGCAGCCGGGCCGGGCGGGTGCGCAACAAGAGCGAGCGGGCGCAGGGGCACGTCCCGGACCAGCGGACGGCGCCGATCCAGGCCCCGCAGGGCCGCCACGACGGGCCGCTCATCGTCCCCGACCGCCCCGGTGCCCGCGGGCAGCGCTCGTTCCAGCAGGCAGACCTGGAACGCACCGCCGAGCACTTCGACATCGCGCCGCGCCAGACGCCGCGCCGTTAGCTTCTCCCGCACACGTCAAGCAGCGGGAACGGGCGCCCTCTCCGGAGGGCGCCCGTTCCCGTTCCACACCTTATATATAGGGGTCGTCACGCAGCGCAGTCCCGGGCGGTGCGCGGACGCCGTAGCGGGAGCCGCTCCGGGCCCGGTCGCGTTGGGGCGCAGCGGGATCCGCGGGTGCTCCGTGACCGCCGTCCGGGACCGCTAGGAGTGCTTGGCCACTTCGACGGCGCTGCGGGCCTCTTCGAGCTTGGCGCGGAGCGCGGCAGCCATGGCGCTGCCCTCCTCGAGCTGGTCCTTGCCGACGTTGAGCGCGGCGGAGGCGGCCTCGATGCCGAGGGACTGGACCTGGCCGAGGAGCTCTTCGGTCTGGGCCTTCGTGGCCTCGACCTGGCCCTGGAGTTCGCTCACCGCTTCGATGTTCGCGTTGATCAAGCTGAGCGCTTCGTCGATGCTCGCCATGGGGCGCGGCCTTCCTGTGCGGAGTCGGGGTTCCACCAAGCGCCGCAACCGGATCGGGTCGCGGCGCGGCCGCCCGGCGGGGCGGGCCCGGTGCGCTCCAGCCTATCGGGGATCGCCGGGCCGCGCCTCCTCCGCAGGCGGCACTGGAGCGGCTGGCGGGCGAGGGCGTCGGCGAGGGACTGCCGGGCCGCTACACGCCCGCGTAGGAGTGGAGGCCGCCGAAGACCAGGTTGACGGCGGTCAGGTTGAACAGCATCACGGCGTAGCCGAGGATCGCGATCCACGGGGCGTTGGCCTTGGCGCTGCGACCCGAGACGCGGGCGTGCAGGTACGCGGCGTAGACGACCCAGGCGATGAACGCCCACACTTCCTTCGGGTCCCAGTTCCAGTAACGGCCCCAGGCGAAGTGGGCCCACACCGCGCCCGCGAAGATCCCGAAGGTCAGGAGCGGGAACGCGAACACGTGGATCTTGAACGTCAAGCGCTCCAGCGCGGTCGCGTCGGGCAGGCGCTCGGCGATGTTGAGCGGGAAGCGGACCGGCTTGCCGTCGGAGAC
Source organism: Glycomyces sp. NPDC048151 (assembly GCF_043202775.1). NCBI lineage: Bacteria > Bacillati > Actinomycetota > Actinomycetes > Glycomycetales > Glycomycetaceae > Glycomyces > Glycomyces sp. NPDC048151. Next base: position 234,534 of record NZ_JBIDBB010000010.1, read on the forward strand.
CTGGCGGTCGTAGCGGCGCTTGAGCAGGTGCAGGATCGCGAAGACGCAGCCGATGAGGAGGATCCCGGAGGCCGCGATCGCGGCCGTCACGTGGATGACGATCCAGTACGAGTCCAGGGCCGGGACGAGCGGCCCGGCCTCGGTGTAGACCCGCACCGACGTGCCGAGGACCATCGTGACCGCGAACGTGGCGAAGAGCCCGAGGCGGCGCGGGACGCTCCCTCTGGAGACGAGGATCAGCCACGTGCACATCGACGCGAGCGCGACGCCGACGGTGTACTCGAACATGTTGCCCCACGGCCACCGTCCGGTGTAGACGACGCGGGTGACGATGCTCGCGGCGAGCGCGGCGGTGCCGAGGAACGTGAGGATCAGGCCGAGGCGGCCCGCGCCGCGCGCGGCGGCCGGGCTGATCGGCGAGTCGCCCGGGGGCGCGTCCACGGCGTCGGCGCCGTCGGCCGCGCCGACGGCCGCGAGCCGCTTGGCGCGCCCCGGGACGCGCTTGTCGAAGGCGTACTCCACGGCGTACGCGAACATCGCGCCCGCGTAGATGAGGATGGTGGCGACGAACAGCGCGTTCGCGGCTTCGGCCCCGGTCATGGTCGGCTCCCGATCGAGTCGTCGGATTCGGATGCTTGCGGCGGCTCGTGGCCGGGCGCGATCAGGGCGGTGAGCTCGTCGCACTCCTCGTCGAGGCCGTCGTAGTCGTTGCGGTTGAGCCCGGCGGTCTCGACGGTGCCGTCGGGGTTCCACCGGATCCAGAAGCGCCTGCGGCGCACCGCGAGCGCGGGCAGCAGGCCGCCCAGGAGCAGGATCGCACCGGCCAGGACGACGGGGCCGCCCGGGTCGTGGCGGACCTGGAGGACGGCGTACTGCTCGACGCCGTCGAACGTGAGGCTGGAGCCGTCCGGGAGGGTCATCGTGTCGCCGACGCCGATGACCTCGACCTGGTCGTTGACCTGCTCGAGGTTCCCGGAGGCGATCTGGGCCTCGTTGATCGCGTACACCGACTCGGGCTGGCCGTCGGCGAGGCCGAGGTCGCCGGTGTAGGCGGTGAGCGCGAGGACGGGGTTGTTCAGCTCGGGGTCGGTGCCCAGGAGCATCCCGGTGTCGTCGTAGGTGGGCACGAGGATCGCGTCGAAGCCGACCTCGGCGTCCTCGTCGACCAGCCCGGTCTCGGGATCGACGTTCGCGTCCGGGAACTTGAACGCGCCCTCGGAGTTCAGGGCCGCGTCCATGGACAGGAACTCCTGGTGGACGGTCTGGGTCTGCCCGTAGCGGTCGGTGAAGGTGGCGACGGCGGTGTAGCCGTGGCCGATGAGGAAGACGTTGGTGCCGTCGATGTTGAGCGGGTAGTTGACCTCGAGGTCGTAGTTCCCGGTCCCGCTGGCGGTCTCGTAGTCGACGTCGGCTTCGAAGGCGGTCGGGCCGCCGTCGGTGAACTCGGCGTCGAACTGATCGAGGGTCAGGCAGAAGCGCGGGAGGTCGGTCTCCTCGACCCACGCGCCGAGGCCGTACTCGTCGTACTGCTGCAGGTTGTTGCAGTAGGACTTGTCCTCGGAGAGGATCCGGTTGCCGTACCAGCTCATGAGGCTGCCGACGGCGACGCCGACGAGCATGAAGATGATGCTGGTGTGGAACAGGAGGTTCCCGGTCTCGCGCAGGTGGCCCTTCTCGGCGCTGATCGTGACGGTGCCGTCCTCGGCCTCGCGCACGGTCGTGCGCCAGCGGCGCTGCTTGAGGACGGCGCGCGCCATCGACTGGTTCGCGTCGACCGCGAGCGTCCGGTGGTAGGGGAGGATCGACATGCGCTTGGGCGCGTCGGGGACCTTGGCGCGCAAGGCCTTCCAGTGGACGCCCAGGCGCGGCAGGATGCAGCCGACGAGGCTGATCATGAGCAGCAGGTAGATCGCGGAGAACCACGGCGAGGTGTAGACGTCGAACGCCCACAGCCGGTCGAGCCACGGCGCGAGGTCGGGATGCTGTGCGTAGTAGTCGGCGACGTCGACGGCGCTGATGGAGCGCTGCGGGAACGTCGAGCCGGGGATCGCGGCGAGCGCGAGCGCCAGCAGCAGCAGGAGCGCGGTGCGCATCGCGGTCAGCTGGTGCCACCAGCGGCGCGCGAAGCCCTTGAGGCGCTTGGCGGCACCGGGTTTGGAGCGGGGCGGCGGGGTCAGGGTGGTCGTCACGGGAGGCGCACCTCGGCTCCGGGCGCGGACCGGTTCACGGCGGTCACAGGACGCTCACCCCGGCGCCGACGGTGGCGCGCAGCCAGTTCGTGAACTCCGTCCACGCGCCGGTGACGAGGGCGACGCCGACGAGGGTGAGCATGACGCCCCCGGCGATGGAGATCGCGCGGCCGTGGCGCTTGAGGAAGTCGAGGGCCCCGGCGAGGCGGTGCATGCCGACCGCGAAGAGCACGAACGGCGCGCCGAGCCCGGCGCAGTAGGCGACCATGAGGCCGACGCCGCGGGCGGAGCCGTCCTGGATGACCGCGAGGCTCGTGATCGCCGCGAGCACCGGCGAGGTGCAGGGGATCCAGGAGAGCGCGAAGACCGCGCCGAACAGTGGGGCCCCGGCGAGGCCCACGGCCGGACGCCACCTGGGGGCGAAGCCGCCGCGGGTGGGGATGAGGCCGATGAACATGAGGCCCATGGCGATCATGACGATCCCGGCGACGGTCTCCAGCGTCGAGGAGTTGGTGAGGAGCGCGCGTCCGGCGCTCTGGAGCGCGAAGACCACCGTCGTGTAGACGGCGGTGAACCCGGCGACGAACAGGAGCGCGCCTGTCAGGACGCGTCCGGTGCGGCGGTCCTTCGTGAGCTCCTGGCCGCTCATCCCGGTCACATAGGACACGTATCCGGGCATGAGCGGGAGCGTGCACGGGGACGCGAACGAGACGAGCCCGGCGAGCGCGGCCACGCCGAAGGCGAGCAGCAGCGGCCCGGAGGCGGCGGTCTCGGCGGGGTTCACTCGGACTCCCCGCGCGGCACGGGCTCGGCGGTGCCGTCGAGGCGCTTCTTCACCAGCGCGCCGACCGCGACGGCGGCGAGCGCGGCGGTCCCGGCCATGACGGCGCCCTTGGCGGCCTTGCGGAGCTTGGGGTGTCGGGACTCGCTCATCAGGACTCCAAGGCCTTGTCGATGTCGGCGATGATGGTTTCGGCGTCGTCGATCGCGCCACGCCAGATGGAGAAGACCCGGTGCTCGGCGTCGATCACGATGGTCGCGGGGATGTCGTTCGGGGAGAGCCCGTAGTCGACGAACTGGTCGGCGACGCGCCCGGCCTCGTCGGACAGGGACGGGTACTCGACGCCCCAGCGCTGCTCGAAGGCGCGCGCGGCGTCGGGGGTGTCGCGGATGTTGACGCCGAGGAACTGGACCCGCTGGTCCTCCCCGGAGCTGACGGCCCGCTCCATGAAGGTGTTCCAGGCCTCGACGAGGTAAGGCGCTTCGGCGACGCACGGCGGGCACCAGGAGCCCCAGAAGTTGACGACGATGACCTGCCCGGCCCAGTCGTCGGTGTCGATCGGGTTGCCGTCGAGGTCCTCGCCGGTGAGGCGGGGCGCGTCGAAGCGGTCGCCGGGCTCCTCCCAGCGGTAGTTCGAGCCGTCGCCGGAGACGAACCTGTCGCGGTTGATCTCGTTGACGCGGTTCGCGTTCTCGCCGCCTGTCTCGGAGCAGGCGGCGAGGGCCAGCAGCGGCACAGCCGCCAGCATCGTCCTCCGCCGCAGGGCCATCCTCAGGCGCCCTTGGCCTTCCGAGCGGACTCGGACTTGAGGACGAGGTGCGCGGCGGGCTCGGAGTACTCGATGCGGGCGAGCTTCGCGCCTTCGTAGACGAAGCTCGTGATCGAGGCGAGCGCGCACTCGCGCTGGCGCGGGTCGTGCCACAGGCGCTTGCGCTCGGCGAAGCGGCGGGCCGTCCAGATCGGCAGCTGGTGGCTGACGAGGACCGCTTCGGCGCCTTCGGCGGTCGTGCGGGCCTGCTCGACGGCCTCCATCATGCGGCGCGCGATGTCCAGGTACGCCTCGCCCCAGGAGGGGCGGAAGGGGTCGCGCAGGCGCCACCAGTAGCGGGGCTGGCGCAGGGCGCCGTCGCCGACGCCGACGCGCAGGCCCTCGAAGGAGTTCCCGGCCTCGATGAGGCCGTCGTAGGTGGTGACGTCCATGCGGTAGGAGGCGGCCACCGGTTCGGCGGTCTCCTGCGCGCGCTGGAGCGGGGAGGCCCCGACGTGGACGACGTCGCGTCCGGCGAGGCGCTCGGCGGCGGCCACCGCCATCTCGCGTCCCAGCGCCGAGAGGCCGAAGCCGGGGATGCGCCCGTAGAGGATGCCGTCCGGGTTGTGGACCTCGCCGTGGCGCAGCAGGTGGACGATGGTGGTGGAGCCGCTCATGAGCGCACCTTAGCCGCGGCTTCGGCCGCGGTGTGCATGGCCTGTTCGATGTGTGACAGGGCTTCCTCGTCGATCGCGGCCGAGGTGAACCAGCATTCGAAGGCGCTCGGGGGCAGGTAGACGCCGCCTTCGAGCATGGCGTGGAAGAACGCGCCGTACGCCTCGGTGTCCTGGGCTTTCGCCTCGGTGAAGTTCGTGACGGGCCCCTCTGCGAAGAACACGCTGAACAGGTTCGACGGGGCCGAGACGTAGTGCGGGACGCCGGCCTTGGTGAGCGCCTCGGCCGCCATGCGCTGGAGTTCGGCGGCGGTCGCGTCGAGGGTGCGGTAGACGTCGGCGTCGCAGGCGCGGAGGGTCGCGAGCCCGGCGGCGACCGCGAGCGGGTTCCCCGAGAGCGTCCCGGCCTGGTAGACGGGTCCGGCGGGGCTGATGCGGGACATGAGGTCGGCGCGGCCGCCGAACGCGGCGGCGGGCAGGCCGCCGCCCATGACCTTGCCGTACGTGTAGAGGTCGGCGGGGGCGGCGAGGCCGCCGGGGCCGACGCGGAAGCCGGTCATGACCTCGTCGGAGATCAGGAGCGCGCCGCGGGCGCGGGTGACGGCGTGGAGCTTTTCGTTGAAGCCGTCGAGCGGCTCGATCGCGCCCATGTTGCCGGGGACGGCCTCGGTGATGACCGCGGCGATCTGCCCGGGGTGGGCGGCGAACGCGGCCTCGACGGCTTCGATGTCGTTGTAGGGGACGACGATCGTGTCGGCCGCGGCGGCAGCCGGGACGCCCGGCGAGTCCGGGTGGCCGAGGGTCGCGACGCCCGAGCCGGCTTCGGCGAGGAAGTAGTCGGCGTGGCCGTGGTAGCAGCCAGCGAACTTGACGATCTTGTCGCGGCCGGTCGCGGCGCGCGCGAGGCGGACGGCGCTCATGGTCGCCTCGGTGCCGGAGGAGACGAGGCGGACCATCTCGCACGGGGTGCGCTCGACGATGAGCTCCGCGAGCTCGATCTCGGCGACGGTGGGCGCGCCGTAGGAGGTGCCGCGCGCGGCGGCCTCGGCGAGGGCCGCGACGACGTCGGGGTGGGCGTGGCCGAGGATGAGCGGGCCCCAGGAGCCGACCAGGTCGATGTAGGTGTTGCCGTCGACGTCGGTCATGCGCGCCCCGGAGGCCTCGCGGATGAACACCGGGTCGCCGCCGACGCCGCGGAAGGCCCGCACCGGCGAGTTGACGCCGCCGGGGATGACGCGGGCGGCGCGCGCGATGGCGGCCGCGGAGGCGGAACGGGTGCGGGCGGCCTGCGGTTGCCTGTCAGTCACGGGGTCAGCATCGCACACGGGGCGGCGGGCGAACGGCCCGCCGCCCCGACCCTGTTGCGCGCTAGGCGACCGCCCTGAGGCGGGCGCTCTCCAGGTTCACCGGGTGGACGAGCCGGTCGGCGAAACCGGCCGCGACCGCCGGGCGCGGGCGCAGCCGGTCGGCCAGCGGCGCGGCCTCCGTCCGCGCTTCGCGGGCAGTGCCGAGCGCGGCCTCCGGTTCCGGCCGCGACGCCTCCGGGGCCGAGCCGGTCAGCAGCCAGCGCAGCGGCGCGGGGACCCGGTACACGGCCTGGTCCATCGCGGGCCGCTCGATGACGACCAGCGCCACGTCGACGAGCTCGACGAGCGCTTCAAGGCTCCCGTCCCGCTGGCGGCACAGGTCGAGCACGGCGTCCACGGTGGCCCCGGCCGGGCGGGCCGCGAGTTCCAGCAGGACGGCGCGGGCCGGGCCGGAGATCGCGGCGACGGCGTCGTCGATGGCGGCGCGGAAGCGGCCGCCGCCGTCGAGCGCGCCGACGGGGTCGTCGCTGAGGTAGCGCAGGGCCACACCGGGAGAGCCGAGGGCGGTGACCTCGGCGAGCGCGGTGAGGGCGGGCACGAATCCGTCGACGGCGGCGGCGAGGTCGCGGCAGTCCGCGGCGGTCCACGGGGCGGCGCGCTCCTCGCAGTACCCGGCGAGGATCGCGGCGCTCACGTCCGCGGGCGCGGGCCCGAGGGCGCGTTTGGCCTCGCCGGGGAGCTCGAGGGGGCGGGCGCCGACGGCGAGGACGCTGACGCCGGGGCAGTCGTGGAGGAGCCGTTCGACGTCGGGGGCGTGCGTGCGGTCGACGTCGTCGAGGACGAGGAGCGCGGTGGCCTCGCGGAGCCGGTCGGCGGCGGTCTCGACGGCGGGCCGGAACAGCTCGGGGCGGCGGCCGAGGGCGTCGAGGAGGGCCGCGCCGAGGTCGTCCCCGGCGCGGCAGTACCAGACGCCGTGCTCGTAGAACGCGAGGCGGCGGCGGGCCCAGGCCTTGGCGACGGTGGTCTTGCCGCAGCCGCCGAGTCCGGTGAGGGTGACGAGGCGGTGGACGGCGAAGGCGCGGTCGAGTTCGCGGTACTCCCCCGGCCGTTCGACGGGTGGTTTGAGGTCGGCGGGCAGGTGGTGGGTGAGGGGCCGGACGGGCGGCGGCGGGAACGCGGTCGGGAGTCCGGGCGCGGCGAGCTGGACGAGTTCGGTGGCTTCGGGCAGGCCGCGGAGTTCGAAGTCGCCGAGGCGGTGGACCGCGGCGGGCGGGAGCCCGGCGGCGGCGGCGCACGCGGCGGAGGCGAGGACCTGGTCGCCGTGTGCGGCGGAGCAGATGCGGGCGGTGCGGTGGACCTCGGGTGTGGCGTAGCCGCCCGCGGAGGGCCAGGCCTCGCCCGTGTGGAGTCCTATGCGGACTTTGGGGCGGAGGGGGCGGCCGTCGTGGTCGGGCCAGTGGGCGCCGCGCAGGGCGGTCTGTATGCCGATGGCGGCGGCGCAGGCGTCGGCGGCGTGGTGGAAGGCGACGAAGAACGAGTCGCCCTCGGTGTCGATCTCGGTGCCGCCGTTGGCGCGCAGGACTTCTCTGACGAGCGCGCGGTGGCGGTGGAGGACGACGCGGTAGCGCTCGGCGCCGAGCCCGGTGGCGAGGCGGGTCGAGCCTTCGATGTCGGTGAACATGAACGTGACGTCGCCGGAGGGCAGCGGGGCGGGCCGGGCGGCGCTGCCGCGGTCCGCTTCTTCCGCCGCGCCGCCATTGCCGGAGGCGCTGTCGGACGCGCATTCTGCATTGCCGTCGGCAATGGCCGCATCCGCGCAGCGGTATTCCACATCGGACGCTCTTCTGTATCCAGGTCCGTTGTCCCCGAGAGGAAGGGCAAAGGCTGTCAGTGCGGCGTGCGATGCCGTTGTCGTATCCACGTGTCGATCAACTTTCGTTCAGCCCCCGTATGCCGGGCTGTGGCGCGCTGGTGCGCGGGCACAATGCCCAGCGGCCTCACAGTGTCACCCCCATCTCAGTCGGTTACCTGCCGTGATGGGAACTGGCACCCGGTCTGCACGCCGCTTCCAGCGCAGACGCGGACATGAGGCGTTCTCGCCGCGGGTTTGCTCGTGGCAACCACCGTCCGTTGGGAGAACGAGTCGCGCGCCGCTCGGTCGCGGCCGATTTCGGAATTATTGGCGCTCAGGCGTTGCCCGAGGGGACGAAATTAGGGAATACTCGCTTTCAGTCCGGTCCCTCGCGAACGCGCCCCGCCGCGCCGTCACCACGACGGTCCGCCGGGACCCGGGCGCACTCCGGCACCGCGGCACCGGTGCCGCACCGCCGCGCCGACCCTGCACCGCCCCGGCCCGGCGGCCCCGCCGATCCGCACCGCGGCCCCGAACGCCCCGACCGAGCAGCGCTCGACCAGAAAGGACGCCCCCTCCCGTGTCGTTCACGACTGCAGCCACCGCCCTGCCGAAGCTCGTCCTGCGGGCGCTTCGCCGCGCCCCGGGACTGCTGTGGCGGGCCCTCAAGCGCACGCCGCGCGCACTGTGGCTGGGCGTCAGACGCACCCCGCGCGTCCTGTGGCTCGGCGTCAAGGGCACCGGCAGGGGCCTGCGCGCCGCCTGGCGCGGACTGCGCGCCCCGGCCGGACGCCTCAGCGTCCAGGTCGCCTTCACCGTGCTCGCCCTCGCCGGAGCCCTCACCGCGGGCTGGCTCGTCGTCCCCAGTGCCGGACCGGCCTGGTCCTTCGGCACCGAGCCGACCCCCGAAGCCGCCGAGACCCCCCTCGCGCTCTCCCCCGAAGGCGCCATCGCGGAGGCCCCCGCCGCGGGCCTGCCCGCCGAGACCGGCACCATCGGCGACATCCTCGCGCCCACCCAGACCCCCACCGAGTCCCCCACCAGCGCCGCCGCCACCCCCGGCGGCCTCGAGACGTGGGCCGCGAACCTCAGCGACCTCGGCATCCCCCAGCGCGCCCTCGTCGCGTACGGACGCGGCGAACTCGTCTCCGCCGCCCAGAACCCCGGCTGCAACCTCTCCTGGACCACCCTCGCGGGCATCGGCGCCACCGAGACCACCCACGGGACCATCGACGGCAACCAGATCCAGGCCGACGGCACCACGCTGACCCAGATCATCGGGCCCATCCACGGCGAATGGGGGCCCATGCAGTTCCTCCCCAGCACATGGGAGCACTGGAAGGCCGACGGCGACGGGGACGGTAAGTCCGACCCGCACGACATCGACGACGCCGTCACCGCCGCCGCCAACTACCTCTGCCACGACAACAGGGACATGAGCAGGCCGGACGGCTGGTACGCCGCCCTGTGGAGCTACAACCCCCGCGACGACTACGTCAAGAAGGTCTTCGACCGCGCCGACGAGTACGGCAGGAAGAGCACCGCCTGACAGATCCCCCGAACCGCTGCATGCTGTGAGGAGGGGGTTCCGTTCGGTGACGATTTCGGGTAAGGATAAGAGATGCCCCTGAAGCAGCTCGCTCCCGGCGAGATGACGGCCGACGACCTCCACGACTGGTGCTCGGTCCTCAACGACATGACCGCAGCGGACATGCCGGGCGAGCCGCGCTGGCGCACCGACCGCCTCAGCGACTACCTCACCGGGTCGATCCCCGGCGACCGCCGGTTCCTGTTCATGGACCGCGACGCCGACGGCGACCTCGTGGGGCACGCGAGCCTCATCCTCTTCGGCGGCGAGCAGGCCGGGACCGGGGTCGTCGAGATGTCGACCCGGCCGTCCGCGCGCGGCAAGGGCGTCGGCTCCCGGCTGCTGCGGGCCGTCGCCGAATGCGCGAAGGCGAACGGCTGCCGGACCCTGTCCGTCGAGGTCATCGCCACCACCCCGGCCGTGGGGTTCTACGACCGGCACGGCTTCGCGCGCGCCGTCGTCGAGCAGCGGCACCTGCTGCGCTGGGCCGACATCGACTGGGAGAAGATCGAGCAGGCCGCCGGGCGGCTCGCCGCCGGGTACCGCCTCGAATACCACGCCGGGGGCGTCCCCGACCGGCTCATGGACTCCTACGCGGAGGTCAAGGCCAACCTGCGCTCCAGCCCCGGGAACGTCGCGTTCGTGCCCGAATGGCGCGGTTCGGCGTACGCCCCGGCCCTGCGCGACTCGTTCCAGACCCTCGCGCGGCGCGGCATGCGCTCACACATCGCCGTCGCCATCAGCGAGCCGTTCGGGCAGGTCGTCGGCCTCACCGAGCTCGTCGTCTCCGCGCAGCGGCCCACCCGCGCCGACCAGTACGACACCGTCGTCGCGCCCCAGCACCGCTCGTACGGGCTCGCGATGACCATGAAGGCCCGCCTCCTCACCGAGCTGCGCCGCGCCGAACCGCAGCTCGTGGACGTCCAGACGTGGACCCTGGAGACCGCCGACGACGTCCGCTGGATCAACGGCGAGCTCGGGTTCGTCCACGACGTCGACTGGTACGACTACGAGGCCGACGTGGACAAGCTCCTCGCCCGGCTCGCCCGCCGCGGCTGAAAATCCCGACACCTTTGGGGCGCAATCGTTTGCGGACAGTCCGTAGACTTCATCCATGCACCCCCGGCACACCGAGCACGACGGCGCCCGCACCGAGCGCCGCGTCATCGTGGTGGGCGACAACGGACTGACGCTCCGGTTCATCAAGCACCTCATCGAGCGCTACGCCTTCCACGTCACCGCCGTCTTTCCCGAGGGCCCCGGCGGCCAGCGCGAGGAGATCCGCCGCGAGGCCGAGGTCAACCGCAGCCTGCAGGTGTTCACGCAGGCCGAGGTCACCGCCGAGACGGTGCGCCTCGCCGGGCTCACCGCGGCGTACGCGGTCGCCCTCATGGACCAGAACGACGTCGGGAACCTGCACCTGGCGCTGAAGATCCGCGAGATGTCGCACTACCTGGGCGACGAGACGCTGCCGCGGCTGGTCATCCGCATGTACAACAGCGGACTGCGCGCGAACATCCAGAAGCTCCTGGGCGACGACGAGGACGGCGTGTACGTGCAGTCGGACGCCGACATGGTCGCCGACACGTACGCGCTCGCGGCGCTCCAGCAGCTGCCGCCGGGCGAGATCAACGTGTGGGGGCGTCGGCTCTACCTGTCGCGGCAGCGCGAGGAGCGGGCCGAGGCGCAGTGGGTGGTCGCGGGCGGGAACCAGGCGGGGATCGAGCTGGTCCCCGAGGACGAGAACGAGGCGCTGCGGTACCTGTGGCTGTCGCCGGACCGCAGGCGCGGGCAGCTGCGGCCGCGGCTGCAGAACGCGTCGCTCGCGGTGAAGGAGGCACTGAGCACGTTGCGGGGCATGCTCACGAAGAGCCTCGTGGTGCTGGCGCTCGTGCTGTTCGCGGTGTTCGCGTTCGGGTTCACGGTGCTGCAGTTCTGGCCGAGCGGCGCGAACACGCCGGACGGCGAGGGCGAGGTGTTCTACCTGCTGGCGCTCATGGCGGGCGGGGGCATCGACCCGGACATGACGGCGAGCCGCCTGCTGAAGGTGACGCAGGCGGTGGTGGTGCTGACCGGTTCGCTGCTGATCCCGTTCGCGACCGGTGCGATCGTGCAGGCGGTCGTGGACCGGCGGTACGCGCTGTCGGAGGGCCGCCGGACCCGGCAGGTGCGCGAGCACGTGATCGTGGTCGGGCTGGGCAACATGGGGACCCGGGTGGTGGAGCGGCTGCGGGAGGCGAAGATCCCGGTCGTCGCGATCGAGAAGAACCGCGAGGCGATGGGCGTGCGGGCGGCGCGGGCGAAGGGCGCGCAGGTGCTGTTCGGCGACGGGTCGAACCAGGAGCTGCTGGCGGAGGCGAACATCAGGCACTGCCGGTCGCTGGTGCTCATGGCGAAGCAGGACGAGTCGAACCTGGAGACGGCGCTGTCGGGGCTGGAGTGCAACCCGAAGCTGCGCACGGTGATGCGGATCTACAACCCGGAGTTCGCGGCGCTGATCCGCCAGAACCTGAACCGGTCGACGCCGCCGCAGGGCGCGCCGCCGCACGCGTCGTACAGCGCGCCGGAGGTGGCTTCGGCGAGTTTCGCGCAGGCGCTCACGGACGACAAGGTGCTGGTGACGATCCCGGTGCGCGGGCACATCGCGTACATCGAGGCGTTCGAGGTCGGGGCGGGTTCGGCGATGGACGACGCGGCGGCGGGCCTGGCGACGCGGGTCGGGTTCCACCGGCTGCTCGCGGTCAAGCGCGCGGGCGGGACCATCAGCTGGAACCCGGACGCGGCGTTCAGGGTCGGGCGGGGCGACACGCTCCTGGTGGTGGCGACTCGCAGGGGCCTGGGCGAGATCCTGGAGCGCTGCCGCCCCGGTGGTGCGGACCGGTAGACCCCGAAGGGGCGGGAGGGGCGCAGCGGGGCTCTCGACGGGGTCGAGTGCGGGCCAACGCAGGCCGGCCGTGCGGTCCGGTTCGTGTCGGCCGTGCGGGCGCGCGGCCGGGATTCTTTGTGACCCACGCCTTCCCACCCTCAGGTGGCGCAACCTCTGCGCGCCTCGCTCGTTGAACGGTCGACACATCTCTCACGAAAGGGGCCGACCGTGGCGGCAAGCGTGCGGAAACCACGAACCGGGCATAGCGGGGCCGAACGCAAGCGGCGCAAGCTGATCCTGGTGGCGGCGGCCGGGTCGATCGCGTTGGGCGGGGCGGCCGCGGTGGTGCCGAGCGCGTTCGCCGAGGACGAGCCCGCGACGACGCTCCTGGACGACGCGCTCCTGGACGGCACGGCCGAGCTCATGCCGGTCGACGACGACCTGCTCGGCCTCGTCGACGTCGGCGAGGTGTCGGAGCTGGCGGAGTCGCTGACGTACGCCGACGACGCCGACGTCCTCAAGGTCTCCGGCCCCGACGCCGGGTACGTCAAGGTCCACTTCGAACGGCTGCTGCTGAACACGGGCGACTTCGTGACGGTCTCCAGCCCCGACGGCGCCGAGTCCTACCGGTACGAGGAGTCGCTGATCGACCAGTGGGCGACCTCGATCACCGGCGACACCGCGATCGTCGAGCTGCACCGGGAGTCCGAGGGCGGGTCGTCCGCGCTCGGCGTGCTCATCGACAAGGCCGCGTACGGGTTCACCACAGAGGAGGTGGACGGCCTCGCGCAGGAGCGGGCCGACAACGCCCGGCCCGAGGAGTCGGTCTGCGAGGGCGACGAGAAGCGGCCCTCGGTCTGCTACCGCTCGACCCACCCGGACGTGGTCGACCGCGCGGAACCGGTGGCGCGCCTGCTCATCGACGGGACGGTGCTGTGCACGGCGTTCCGGGTGGGCGAGGGCAACCGGCTGCTGACGAACCACCACTGCTTCACGGAGACGCAGGAGGCGCAGGGCACCGAGGTGTGGTTCGGCTACGACTGCGCGGTCTGCGGCGCCGACATCGCGAACGCGCCGGTGAAGGTGAACGGCGCGGAAGTGCTGGCGACCTCGAAGTCCCTCGACTACACACTGTTCACAGTGGACGACTTCGCGCGCATCGAGGACTTCGGCTACCTGGAGCTCTCCGACCGCGCCGCCCGCAGCGGCGAGGAGATCTACATCCCGCAGCACCCGGCCGGGCGGCCCACCGAGATCGCCATCGAGTCCTCGGTGGACGGCGGCAACTGCGTGGTCAAGCACGAGCAGTACGACGGGTACGTCGCCGACAGCGACATCTCGTACTACTGCGACACCGAGTTCGGGTCCTCCGGCTCCCCGGTGCTCTCCCGCGACACGCACGAGGTGATCGCCCTGCACCACTTCGGCGGCTGCCCCAACTCGGGAGTCAACGCGCGCCTCATCGAGAAAGAGATCGGGCACCTGATCTGACGCGACGCGCATCGCGAAAGCGACCGGACACCTGATCCGACACGGCGAAGGGGGCGGGGAGCCGTACGGCTCCCCGCCCCCTTCGCCGTGTCGCACGTCAGTGGGACCATCGAATCGGGGGCGCTTGCGAACGCCCGATTTGAAGGCTGACGCCGGGAAGATCCCCGGTGTCGGTCCCGCAACGTAGTGTGGAAATGGGGGGTCCTCCGGTGTCCGATTTGCCCGGGACCCTCCGTTCACGTTTACTTCGCTTGCAGCTCAGCGACGATCGTCGAGAAGTGCGAGCGGATCCGGTCGTCAGTCGGGTCGTCCTCCGGGGTCCAGTGGACCGACATCCGCTCGTAGAGCGTGTTCCGCTGCGCCGGGATCCGGTCCGCGGAACGGATCAGGCCGATGAGCTCCGAGAGCCGCGACTGGTGCCGGGCGCCCGCCGAGGAGATCACGTTCTCCTCCAGCATGATCGAGCCGAGGTCGTCGACGCCCAGGTGCATGCTCAGCTGCCCCGAGGCCTTGCCGGTCGTCAGCCACGACGACTGCAGGTGCGTCACGTTGTGGAAGAACAGCCGCGCGGTCGCCAAGAGCCGCAGGTACTCCAGGGTCGTCGCCTGCGTCCGGCCCTTGAGGTGGTTGTTCTCCGGCTGGTACGTCCACGGGATGAACGACCGGAACCCGCCCGTGCGGTCCTGCACGTCGCGGATCATCCGCAGGTGCTCGATCCGCTCGGCCGCGGTCTCGCCCGTGCCCATCATCATGGTCGCCGTCGACTCCAGGCCCTGCCGGTGCGCGGCCTCCATGATCTCCAGCCAGCGCTCCCCCGACTCCTTCAGCGGCGCGAGCGCCGTGCGCGGACGCGCCGGGAGCATCTCGGCCCCGGCCCCCGCGATCGAGTCGAGCCCGGCGGCCTTGATGCGGCGGATCGACTCGTCGATCTCCACGCCCGAGACCTTCGACATGTGCGCGATCTCCGACGGCCCGATCGAGTGGATCGCCAGGTCCGGGTATTCGCGCTTGACCGAGGAGAACAGCTCCTCGTAGTACTCGACGCCGAAGTCGGGGTGGTGCCCGCCCTGCAGCATCACCTGCGTCGCGCCGAGCGAGACGGCCTCGCCGCAGCGGCGCAGGACCTCCTCCATCGGATGCGCCCAGCCCTCTTCGTGCTTCGGGGCGCGGTAGAAGGCGCAGAACTTGCACGCGGTGACGCACACGTTCGTGTAGTTGATGTTGCGGTCGATGATGTAGGTGACGATGTTGTCGCCGATGACGCGCCGGCGGGCCGCGTCCGCGGCCTCGGCGAGGGGGTGGAAGGGCGCTTCGGTGTAGAGCAGCAGGGCTTCCTCGGCGCTGATGGCGCCGCCGTCGGCGGCGCGGGCGAGGACATCGTCTATCTCGGCCATGCACGAAGCGTATCGCCGGAACGCCGCCCGGGACAGCGCGCCCGGTCGCGGTGACTCGTGGGTCTCGCCGCAGCGGGCGGGCGGCGCGGTCGTCGGTCCCGTGTCAGACCGTGTACAGCTCGGTGTGGACGCGCTGCGCCCCGGCGTCCTCGAGGACGTCCTTGACGCCGAGGACCATGTCGTAGGGGCCGCACAGGAACCACTCGTCGACGTCGTGAATGTTCACGGTCCCGGCGTCCACGAGCTCCCGGAGGCGTTCAGGCGTGAGCCGCCCGGTGAGCAGCGGGGAGTCGCCCTCGGAGCGCGTGCGCACGTGGTGCAGGCGCAGCCGCTCGCCGTGCTCGCGCTGGAGGTCGCGCAGCTCGGCGGCGAACATCGTGGACTCCTCGGTGCGGTTGGAGTACAGGAGGGTCACCGTCGCGCCCGCGTCGAGCGCGGCCGTCGCGATCGCGATGATCGGGGTGATCCCGGAGCCCGCGACGACCGAGCCGTAGTGGCGGTCGGCGTGGATCTCGGTCCAGAAGTGGCCGAGGGGCGGCAGGACTTCGAGGACGTCGCCGGGGGTGAGCTGCCGGTTCGCGTACCCGGAGAAGGTGCCCTTGGGGATCGAGCGGATGCCCAGGCGCAGCGTGCCGTGCTCGGCGAGCTCGCGCGGAGTGGAGGCGAGGGAGTAGGAGCGGCGCACCTCGGCGCCGTCGGGTTCGACGCGTTGGAAGGTGAGGTGCTGGCCGGGCTTGAAGTCGAAGGCCGCGCGCAGCTCCTCGGGCACGGCGAGGGTGACCTCGACGGCGTCCTCGGTGAGCGGCCTGACCCGGCTCACGGTGAGCTTGTGCCAGGCGGGGCGGTTCTTGCGGGGCTTCTTCAGCTCGACTGCCACGGCAGGGTCCCTTCGGTCGTTCAGAGCCGGGCTTCGGGCTCTGCGCACATCTACGGCTCGCGGGCTTCGCCGAGAGCCGCGAAGAACTCCGGGCCGTCCGCTCGGAGGGGGTCTATATCCGCATAACGGGACGCACGGGACGCGAATTCCCGCAGTCCGGCGAGGTGTCGCTCACTGAGGCCGAACTGGAGGCGCTCGAAGTACTCGGCGAGCGCGGCGGGCGGGAACGGTTCCCAGCGGGCCGCGGAGGCGACGACCTCGTCGATCTCCTCGCGGCTGCGCTGCACGGAGTCGCGGAAGGCGAGGTGGACGTCCTTGACCAGGCCCGGGTGGGCCTCGGCGTAGTCGCGGCGGACGGCCCACACGGCGAAGACCATCGGCAGGCCCGTCCAGTCCTTCCACTCGGCGGCGAGGTCGAGCACGTGGTGCCCGGCGGGGTCGTGGAAGACCTGGAGGGCCTCGTCGCCGATGAGCACGGCCGCGTCGGCGTCTCGCAGGGCGGAGTCCAGGTCGGGCGCGGTGACCGTGTACGCGGGCTTGCGGCCGTAGCGGTCCTCCAGGAGCATGCGGCCGAGGAGGACGCCGGTGCGGGAGGTCGAGGCGAGCGCGACGCGCGGCTCGGCCGGGATCGCGTCGAGCGGGGCCTTGGAGACGAGGTTGACGCTCAGGACCGGGCCGTCGGCCGCCACCGCCGGGTCGGGGATGAGGAGGAGGTCGTCGGCGTGGCGCAGGTACTCGACGAGGGTGATCGGTCCGATGTCGAGGTCGCCCGCGACGAGGCGGCGGCTGAGCTCGTCCGGCGGGGCGCGGTGGAGGTCGACGTCGAGGAGCGCGCCTGTCCGCGCCAGTCCCCAGTAGATGGGCAGGCAGTTGAGGAACGCGATATGGCCGACCCTGGGGCGCCGTGCGATGTTCACAGCTTCGACCGTAGCCGGTCGCGCGGCTAGGAGGTACGTGAGCGGAGGCGTCGTCGCCGACATCACCGCGGGCGCCGGACCGGACCGCATCGTGGGACCGGTCCGGTCCGGGGCGTTCAGTTCTCGTCGATGTCGGCGATGTCCGAGCCGCCGGCCGCGCCTACGGTGTCGCCCTCTTCGCTGACCAGGGCGACGAGCCGGTCGAGGATCTCCTCGTCGTCGCCGGTCAGGACGATCTCGTCGCCGGAGCGGACGTCGAGGGTCAGCACCTGCAGGATCG
Organism: Glycomyces sp. NPDC048151; assembly: GCF_043202775.1. Classification (NCBI taxonomy): domain Bacteria; kingdom Bacillati; phylum Actinomycetota; class Actinomycetes; order Glycomycetales; family Glycomycetaceae; genus Glycomyces; species Glycomyces sp. NPDC048151. Next base: position 251,498 of record NZ_JBIDBB010000010.1, read on the forward strand.
ACTTCGCGTCGTGCGGGTCCCCGCCCGATTTCGCGATCGCCACGTCGGTGCGGGACTCCGCGGCGGTCCCGACGAAGACCGTCGCGGGCCGCGCTTGGATGCCGACCTCCGTGGTCACTCTGACACGGCGTTCCGCCATGCTCCTCACCCTCCCCATGACGCGGGCGGCGGGCCGTGCACGGCCCTCCCCGCGAAGCTCGCGGGCCGCCGAGCGGCCCGTCTGCACCAGGATGAACCGGAGTCGGGGACGGCGGACGCGTTTTCGGCGAATGCCGCGGGAAGCGGGACACTCCGCGCTCGCCGGGGCAAGCGGCAAGGCCGAGTCGTCGCCAGGCCGTCCCTAGCTGTTCTGTCCGGGGAGGTTGTGGACGCGGTCTGCTGGGGTTTGGCCTCCGAGTGCGGTGTGCGCGCGGTGATGGTTATACCAGTGCAGGAATGTC